>CALBWA010000014.1 GCA_937969505.1 uncultured Erythrobacter sp.
AGGGCCGATGTCGCATAGCGACGTAGAGACCTTCTTACACGAGTTCGGCCATTTGATCGAAGGGCTGTATGCAGATCACCAGGCGCTAGCATTAGCATCACGGGATACGACACCCAGCGATATGTGGGAGGCTCCTTCGCAATTTCTCGAAGAATGGGCGTGGGATTACGAAACTCTGGCCTCTTTCGCTAGGAATCCCGATGGCGCGGTCATCCCGCGTAAATTGGTTGATCGGATGAATCTGGCCCGAACTTCTGGCCGGGCGCTGGCCATGAGCCGCTCTCTGGGGCTGTCGGCGGTCAGCATCGCTTACTACGATGCTACGCCTGATGCGGACTTTTCCGTGACGTTCAATCAGGAATTCGGACGATATTCCGACATTCCTCTCGACACAGGAGCCCCTTGGGCATCTTGGGGGTCTCTGACAAACTACTCATCGAACTACTACGCTTACAGCTGGTCCCAAGTAATAGCGCAAGACCTGCTCAGCCGCTTTCTGGCAACGGGATTGAACGACAAGGAGACAGCAATTGCGTACCGAGAAATCGTGCTAAAAAACGGTGCCACTCGCTCGCCTGATGAAATGATCGAACGCTTCCTCGGTCGTCCACTGAGATATGAATCTATTGAGAATTATTTTGGCCACGCGGACAGCGATTGAGGTTTGTCCTGGCGCCAGCGACTAATAACGGCTGTCCGCAAATGGGTAGTTAGCGGACGCCCTGATTTCATATTTCTTGCGAGCGCGTGAATTGACCCACCCTTACGTGCGACCTTCGCGCCGCAACAATTCGCGCTTGATGTCCGGCCCATAGGCATAACCGCCCAGGCTGCCATCGCGTTGGACCACCCGGTGGCAAGGGATCAGCACGGCAATATTGTTGGCTCCATTGGCTCCGCCCACAGCGCGGCTGGCCTTGGGATTGCCCAGAGCGGCTGCCAATTCACCATAGGACCGCGTCTCGCCGGCCGGTATATCTCGCAAGGCCTGCCACACCCGCTGCTGGAATGCGGTGCCTTTCACATCCAGAGGGATATGCGCGTTGTTCGATGCCGGTTGCTCGACTGCATCAACAATCTGGCTGAGCAGTTTTTCAAAGGCCTCGTCGCCGACACGCAATTCGGCCTTGGGAAAACGCGCGCGCAAATGTTCCTCGCCTTCGTTGAAGGACAAGCAGCACACGCCCTTGGCCGTTGCCGCCACCAACATGGTGCCCAGCGATGTTTCGACTGTGGCCCAGTGGATGGTGATCCCAGCCCCGCCCTTGCTCCAATCGCTTGCTGCCATGCCCAATTTTCCCTCCATCGCATCGTAAAAGCGGCTGGGCGCTTCATACCCTGCGTCATACATTGCATCGCTGACAGTGTTGGATGCGGTCAATGCCTCGCGAGCCCGCTCCTCTCGCAAAGCACGCGTATACACCGCCGGTGACATGCCCGTGGCGCGTTTGAACACGCGCTGGAAATGCGCCGCGGAATAGCCGGTAAGCTGCGCCAAATGCTCAAGCGTGGCGCGTCCCTCACGTTGTTTGATAGCCTGAATTGCTTTCAGTACCGCAGCTTCATCGCGCCCGACATCGTCCGGCATGCACCGCTTGCAAGCGCGCAGCCCCGCACTTTGCGCTGCAAGACCATCGGCAAAAAAGCGCACATTCTTTCGAGCCGGATGCCGCGCAGCGCAACTGGGACGGCAATATATGCCGGTTGTCAGCACGCCGGTGACAAAGCGCCCATCAAAGGCGCGGTCACGGCGCATCACTGCCTCCCACGCCTTATCTTCTGTCAGATCTGCAATCTGGTTCATGACCACCTTCTAACCAAGTCTGAGCACAGACGCATCCTGAAGCTTGCGGTCAAAGCAATTGCCCTGCAAACAGCTGCCTATGCAACGGATCATGACCTTCTTCTTGGGCGCTATGGGCTTTTTGGCATTGGCGATCGCTACCGCCACTCCGGCCCAAGCGGACCCAGCCGATATCGAGGCCGCAGCGCGCGGCGTAGTCCGAGTGGTATTGATCGGCACCGATGGGAAAGAAGTATATCCGGTCAGCCATGGCAGCGGCTTTGCCATCACCCCCACCAAGATCATCACCAATGCCCATGTTGTGCGCGAGGCCTTGCAGGACGACACTTTGAGGATCGGGATTGTCCCGTCAGAGGGCGACGAGGCCGCCTATGGCAAACCCATAGCGATGAGCCCGCGCAATGATCTGGCCCTGATCGAGATTACCGAGGGTAGCCTGCAATTGCCGCAACTGACCCTGTCGGGCGGCATCACCGGCGATATGGGCGAGGTTTCTGCTGTCGGATACCCGATGAATGTAGACCGCGCGCAGGGGCTGGAAATTGGCGACATCTTCCGCTCGCAACCTCCGGTCAAAAGCCGCGGCTTCCTGTCAGGTCAGCGCCCTTCGCGCCAGTTTGACACAATTTTGCACACCGCCCCCATCGCTCGCGGAAATTCGGGCGGGCCACTGCTGGATAGTTGTGGCCGCGTGGTTGGCGTCAACAGTTTTGGCGCAGATTCGGATGGATCCGATGCCGAGTTTTACTTCGCCGTATCGATGCGCGAGCTGCTGCCATTCCTGCGCGCCAATGAAATAGAAGCGCGGATCAATGCGCTGCCCTGCCGCAGCCTTGATGATCTGGATAATGCCGAGCGAGCGCGGCTGGATGCGCTGCGCAGCGACGCGCGCGAACGGTTGGCAGCACGCGAAGCTGACCTGCAAAGCAAGCGCAACCGGGCTCAATTGGAAGCACAGATAGCGGTGATGGCCGCGCGTGAGAACGCAATGGCCGCCGCCATGCTGTTGCTGATGGTAGCACTTGGTGCAGGCTATGTTGCTCAAAAGACGCGCGCCAAGGGTGGCCAACACAAACTGATGATTGTCGCGGGCACAATTGCTTTTGCTGCACTGTTAGGCGCGATTGCCTTGTGGATGACCCGCCCTGGTCTGGAAGAGATCGATGAGCGAGTGGAGCTTGCCATGGGAGATCATCAGACGAGCGATGGCGATCCAAATTCCGTTTCTGGCGATGGCACCTTGCTGTGCACCTTGCTTCCCGAGCGAAGCCGCGTGACTGGCGCCCGCACCGATGATGTTGAATTTGACTGGGCCGCCGACGGCTGCGTCAATGGGCGCACTCAATATGGCTTTGTTGGAGGACAATGGAGCCGCGTTCTCGTCACGGACGAAGAAGAAACGGTTTCGGTCAATATGTACGACCCGCAGACCCGGACCTTCCGCACGGACCGCTATCTGTTGGGCCGCAACGCGATGCGCCAGGCACGCGCGGCTCGCGGAGAATATGACCCGCCGCAATGTGGTTTGACTGACGCTGCCAAGCAATTGGGCGAGCAGCAGGCAGGGATTATGTCGTTTTTGCCGAACCGCCCCAACGAACGGCTGGTGTATAGCTGCGCGTCGCGTCCTGCCGCCCCAAATCTTGTCGACGAGTAAGCAACGCGCTCAAGTAGCGAAGCGGTAGCGCAACAAATTACGCCGCCAGCGCTTCCCCGCTCAGCGTGATGCGGTGCATTTCGCGGCGGTGGCCGGCATAATCGTTTATCGCATTATGCCAGCTTGTGCGGTTGTCCCAGATCGCCACCGTGCCCGGCTTCCATTGCAGTCGGCACTGATTGTCATCCGTCAAAGCGGCATCACACAGCTGGTTTAGCAAAGGCAGGCTTTCCTCGCGCGTTTGCCCGACAAAATTGATCGTGAAAGCGGTGTTTACATAGAGCAGCTTGCGGCTGGTTTGCGGGTGACGGATCACCACCGGATGCACCGCACCCGTTTTCAAATCCTGACCGCGCAGGCTCTTCCCCATATCGGTCTGCGCATACAGACCATCGGCCTTATATACGTGATCTGCGGTGTGAAACGCTTCCAAGCCTTCGATTTCAGCCTTTAGATCATCCGGCAATGCATCATAGGCAGCACCCATATGCGCCCATTCCGTATCGCCACCCTTGGGCGGAAGATCGCGCGCCACCAGAACCGAACCCATGGCAGGGATCTGGTCATAAGAATGATCGGTATGCCAAGCCCCGCCAATATTGGTGGATTGATCGGCTTCTTTTTTGACCACAGCGATTTCATTGAAATCGTCCTGCAATGGGAAATAGTTGTTCACATCAATCCCGCCCCAACGGCGCCCGAACTTTATATGTTCCTCGGGCGAGAATTCCTGATCGCGAAACACCGCCACGCCATGTTCGTAGATCGCCGTTTTGATCTCGGCCAATTCAGCATCGCTGCATCCCGCCAGCGTCACGCCGGAAACTTCCACTCCACATTTTGGAGCCATTGGGGTCAGTTGCATTTCGTCCTCTCCTGCGAGCTTTTTGCTCTTGCAACATTTGTTGCCGTGAATCCTCATTCGACGCAAGTATAGAAGTCCGAGCGCTCATCCTGCCCAAATCCCAAGACTTGCGGGTTGCATCGCAGCATACCGGATGCTAGGCGCGCGCCAGCTTTGCCGAGGTGGTTGCGATCCATCGGAAACACCCCGGAACCGACAAAGCAACGCATCGTTATTTTTCGGACCTTAAAGGACGGTAAGCGCGTGGATATTTCCGCCGGTATTCAGGCTAGCCTGGCAGGGCGTTACGCCTCTGCTCTGTTTGATCTTTCCTCGGAAGCAGGAACGGTCTCAGCTGTCGAATCAGACCTCGACACATTGCAACAGGCTTTGACCGAATCGGACGTCATGCGCGAGCTGACGACCAACCCCAAAGTGTCGCGCAGCGATGCCGAAAAAGCATTGGCTGGCATCGCGCCTGTTTTGGGCCTGTCGGAACTGACACAGAATTTTCTTGGTGTGCTGGCGCAGAACCGCCGCCTTGGTCATTTGGGCGAAGTGATCGCCGCATTTCAGACCATTGCCGCTGCACAGCGCGGCGAAGTTACCGCCGACGTCACCAGCGCCCACGCGCTCAGCGATGATCAGCTTGCCGCTTTGAAGGACAAGCTGACCGCGCGCGAAGGCCGCACCGTAATGCTCAAATCAAGTGTCGACCCGGAACTTCTGGGCGGCCTCGTTGTAACTATCGGATCGAAGCGTATCGACGGTTCAATCCGTACCCGTTTGAATTCCCTCGCGAACAAGATGAAAGAAGGCTGACGGCTGACGCCGCTCAGAAAAGGCTAACTGATGGAAATCCGCGCCGCAGAAATCTCCAAGGTCATTAAGGACCAGATCGCCAATTTCGGCACCGAAGCTGAAGTCAGCGAAGTCGGTTCCGTTCTCTCTGTGGGTGACGGCATCGCCCGTATCCACGGCCTCGACAAGGTCCAGGCTGGTGAGATGGTCGAATTCGCCAATGGCGTCCAAGGCATGGCCCTGAACCTGGAAGCCGACAATGTCGGTGTCGTTATCTTCGGCTCTGACGCCGAGATTAAAGAAGGTGACAGCGTTAAGCGTACCGGCACGATTGTTGACGTTCCGGTTGGCAAAGGCCTGCTGGGCCGCGTGGTTGACGCTTTGGGTAATCCGATCGACGGCAAAGGCCCGATCGAAGCCACCTCGCGCCAACGCGTCGAAGTTAAAGCGCCCGGCATTATCCCGCGCGAATCGGTCAGCGAGCCTGTGCAATCCGGCCTCAAGGCGATTGATGCTCTTGTTCCTGTTGGCCGCGGCCAGCGCGAATTGATCATTGGTGACCGTCAGACTGGTAAAACCGCTGTAGCGATCGACACCTTCATCAATCAGAAGGGTCCTAACCAGAGCAACGACGAGAAGAAGAAGCTGTACTGCGTTTATGTCGCGGTTGGCCAAAAGCGTTCGACCGTTGCCCAGATCGTGAAGCAATTGGAAGAAAACGGCGCGATGGAATATTCCATCGTTGTTGCCGCGACCGCTTCTGAGCCTGCTCCGCTGCAATATCTCGCACCGTACACAGGCTGCGCGATGGGCGAGTATTTCCGCGACAACGGCATGCACGCTGTGATCGTTTATGACGATTTGTCCAAACAAGCTGTTGCCTATCGTCAAATGTCACTGCTGCTGCGTCGTCCTCCGGGCCGCGAAGCCTATCCTGGTGACGTGTTCTATCTCCACTCACGTTTGTTGGAGCGCGCCGCGAAGATGAATGGCGACAATGGCGGCGGATCGTTGACCGCACTGCCAATCATTGAAACGCAGGCTGGCGACGTGTCGGCCTATATTCCGACCAACGTGATTTCGATCACTGACGGTCAGATCTTCCTCGAAACCGACCTGTTCTTCCAGGGCATCCGCCCTGCGATTAACGTGGGTCTTTCGGTTAGCCGTGTTGGCGGCGCCGCGCAGACAAAAGCGATGAAGAAGGTTTCCGGCTCGATGAAGTTGGACCTGGCGCAATATCGCGAAATGGCTGCCTTCGCGCAATTCGGTTCGGACCTTGATGCCTCAACCCAGAAATTGCTCAGCCGCGGTGCGCGCCTGACCGAGCTGCTCAAGCAGCCTCAGTTCTCGCCCATGCCATTTGAAGAGCAAACCGTGTCGATTTATGCCGGTACAAACGGCTATCTCGACGCCGTTCCGGTGGATCGGGTCAATGATTACGAAGAGCAGATGCTGGCATTCTTCCGCAGCGAACATGCCGACATCCTGACCGACATCCGTGAAAGCCAGAAGTTCGAAGGCGATGTGAAAGACCGCACCGTTTCCGCACTCGAAGCTTTCGCCAAACAGTTCGCTTAAGGGAGCGCCTCAGTGCCCTCATTGAAGGAACTCAAGGATCGGATCGGGTCGGTTAAATCGACCCAGAAGATCACCAAGGCCAAGCAGATGGTCGCCGCGGCGAAATTGCGCCGCGCGCAGGCTGCTGCCGAGGCTGCACGCCCCTATGCCGAGCGGCTTTCGTCGGTCATGGCCTCGCTCGCGAGCAAGGTTTCAGGCGACAGCGCACCGCGTCTGCTGGCAGGTAACGGCAAGGATCAGCGCCACATGCTGGTTCTGGTCAATACCGACAAGGGTCTGTGTGGCGGTCTGAACGCTAACCTCGTCAAAGAGGCGAAGTTGCAGGCGACCAAGCTGGCTGCCGAGGGCAAGGACGTATCCTTCTACCTCGTCGGCAAGAAGGGTCGCGCCCCGATCAAGCGTGAATATCCCAATGGCATAGCCAAGCATTACGATACTTCCGAAGTTCGCACGCCGGGCTTTGAAGAGGCCGATGCCATCGCCGCCGAGCTGATCGAAATGTTCGATGCCGACCAGTTTGATGTCGCGCATCTGATCCGTCCGCAATTCCAGTCGGCTCTGGTTCAGAACCCGACCACGACCCAGCTCATCCCCGTCCCCTCACCCGAAACCGACGTGTCGAGCGATGCAGTGGTGGAATATGAGCCGGGCGAGGAAGAAATTCTGGAAGAATTGCTGCCACGCTATGTGAAGACGCAGCTGTTCGGCGCTTTGCTGGAACGTGAGGCATCAGAACAGGGCGCGTCGATGACCGCAATGGACAATGCGACGCGCAACGCTGGCGATCTGATCAACAAGCTGACGATCCAGTACAACCGCAGTCGCCAGGCCGCGATCACCACCGAACTTATTGAAATTATTGCTGGCGCAGAAGCACTATGAAACATCTTGCAATTATCATTCCGGCGCTCGCTCTGGCGGCATGTGGCAGCGAACCTGCACCTGCGCCCGAGCCAACCGAAACTGCAACACCAGAGCCCGTCTCGTCCTTGCCCGCGCCTGATCAAGAACGTTTCAGCGCCATTTTCGCTAGCAATTGCGAAGGCGCAGAGCCGGTCAGCACATCAGTTTGCCGCCGCGCGATGGGCGCTGACGAAGTCAGCTGCGAATTCGGCCTCGGTGAAGACACCGCCTTACGCCACGACGCCACACTGGCAGTGAACGAGGACAGCACCGACTGGGTCCTTGTTGATGCCAAAGACATCTGCACCGAACACGGTGCCCACCACGTAGACCCCTGAGCCTTTAGGATACCAATTATCATGGCCACCGCACCCGTACTCAACCAGACCACCAATGGCACCATCAGCCAGGTCATCGGCGCTGTCGTCGACGTGCAGTTCGAAGGTGAACTGCCCTCCATTCTCTCCGCTCTGGAGACGAAGAATGGCGACAATACGCTGGTTCTCGAAGTTGCCCAGCACCTGGGTGAAAACACCGTCCGCACCATCGCGATGGACGCGACCGAGGGTTTGACCCGCGGTCAGGACGTTGTCGCCACTGGCGCGCAGATTTCTGTTCCGGTTGGCCCCAAGACGCTCGGCCGGATCATGAACGTTGTTGGCGAAGCCATTGACGAGCGCGGCCCGATCGGCGCTGACAAGCACAACCCGATCCACGCAGAAGCCCCGCTGTTTATCGATCAATCGACCGAGGCAGCCATTCTGGTCACCGGGATCAAGGTCATCGACCTGCTCGCCCCTTACGCAAAGGGCGGCAAGATCGGCCTGTTCGGCGGCGCTGGCGTGGGCAAGACGGTTCTTATTCAGGAACTGATCAACAACATCGCGAAGGGTCACGGCGGCGTGTCCGTGTTCGCCGGCGTGGGCGAGCGCACCCGCGAAGGTAATGACCTTTATCACGAATTCCTCGACGCTGGCGTTATTGCCAAGGATGCCGACGGCAACGCAACCAGCGAAGGCTCCAAGGTTGCGCTGGTGTTCGGCCAGATGAACGAACCTCCCGGTGCGCGTGCCCGCGTTGCTCTGTCCGGTCTGACCATGGCGGAATATTTCCGTGATGAAGAAGGTCAGGACGTTCTGTTCTTCGTCGACAACATCTTCCGCTTTACCCAGGCTGGCTCGGAAGTGTCCGCGCTTCTCGGCCGTATTCCTTCGGCTGTGGGTTATCAGCCCACCCTGTCGACCGACATGGGTAACCTTCAGGAACGCATCACCTCGACCAACAAGGGTTCGATCACGTCGGTTCAGGCCATCTACGTGCCGGCCGATGACCTTACCGACCCTGCCCCTGCAACATCCTTTGCTCACTTGGACGCGACCACCACGCTGTCGCGCGCCATCTCTGAGCTGGGCATCTACCCTGCAGTTGACCCGCTCGATTCCACAAGCCGCGTTCTCGAACCGCGTGTTGTGGGCCAGGAGCACTACGAAACCGCTCGTAAGGTTCAGGAAACGCTGCAGAAGTACAAATCGCTGCAGGACATCATCGCCATTCTCGGCATGGATGAACTGTCGGAAGAAGATAAGCTGACCGTTGCGCGTGCGCGCAAGATCCAGCGCTTCCTGTCCCAGCCGTTCCACGTGGCCGAAGTCTTCACCAACATCCCGGGCGTTTTCGTCCAGCTGGAAGACACCATCGCATCGTTCAAGGCGGTTGTCGAAGGCGAGTATGATCACCTTCCCGAAAGCGCTTTCTACATGGTTGGCGGCATCGATCAGGCGGTCGAAAAAGCCAAGAAGATGGCAGAAGACGCCTAAAGGCGCCTAAGGAAACAAATAGATGCCACTCCACTTTGAACTCGTAACACCGGCCAAGCAGGTCCGCAGCGAAGACGTCCACATGGTCGTTGTGCCCGGCGCAGAAGGCGAATTCGGTGTGCTGGAAGGCCATGCGCCTTTCATGAGCACGATCCGCGATGGCGCGGTTCAGGTCTATGCCAAGGAAGGCGCAGCGCCTGAGATCATCGAAGTGCGCGGCGGCTTTGCCGAAGTGGGCGAGAACGGCCTGACCGTTCTGGCGGAGCATGTCGAAGAAGCCTGAACGGCCAAATGAACAAACAAAGATGGGCGGCCCGGCAGAAAATGCAGGGTCGCCCTTTTTGTTGGGGGTGATAGATTGGCCTGCATGAGGGGTTTTCTGTCTCACCACAGCGATACAATCGCCTTGCTCGCTCTTGCTATTGTCACCATAGCAGTGCGCGCAATCTGGTGGGGCGATCCAGCAAGCGATTTTGACGAGCAGCTTTATTCGCTGGTAGGCTTGCACATGCTGGAAGGGCAATGGCCCTATGCCGACTTGTGGGACCGCAAGCCGGTCGGTCTGTTTCTGGTTTACGCATTGGCGCATGCGATCGGCGGCCCCGGACCAGAGGCCTATCAAGTGCTCGCAGGCCTCGCCGCCTTCATCGCGGCTGTGCTGACCTATCTGATTGCCAAGCGACTGACCGGGGTCTGGACTGCCTTCATCACCACTTGTCTGATGCTGGTCATGCTGAGCATTTACGGCGGCCGGTCGGGCCAGTCAGAGGTGTTTTTCATCCCCCTGATGCTGGGCATGGTTTGGATGTTGCGCGACCCTCGCGATAGCTCGTTTGAAGAACGCGCTTATATGGCGATGCTGCTCGGCGGATTTGCCTTGCAGGTCAAATACACCGTGCTGCCGCAGTGCATTGTTCTGGGCCTCTATGCTCTGGTCCAGCTGTGGCGCAAGGGCTTGGGCATACGCGTGGTGGTGTCCCGAGCCATACACTTCGCCGTACTGGGTATTGTGCCCACTGCTGCTGTCTTCCTGATGTATCTGCTGATGGGACATGGGGATGAGTGGCTGTTTGCCAATGTCCAAAGCTTTTTCCTGCGCGATGCTGGCGAGGTCGGGCGTTTCTCGGTAACAGCCATGTCCTATGGCTTGGCCTGCATCATGCTTATCCTGGGCGGCTATTATGCAGCGGTCCGCATCATCGGGCCCGACGACACAGAAACCTATCGTCTGGTGCTGATCTGGGCGGCTTCCTGCCTTGCAACGGTACTGCTGCCGGGGACCACATATTTCTATTATTACGCGGCTCTGGTCCCTGCTGCGGCTTTGTCGGCAATCCCGCTGCTTGATGCCAGAGGGCCGGGGAAATGGGCTGCAGGTGTTGTGCTGGTGTTGTTGGCAGTTATCTTCCTGCGTCCCGACATCCGCTATGCCGAAGCCCGCGACCGGGCCGACGCGATTAACCGCATGGCAGAAATTATCGCACCCCATGTGAGTAAGGATGGCCCCTGCCTTTGGGTCCATGATGGTCCCACCGCCCTGTATGCAAAAACAAGCTCCTGCCTGCCGACACCTATCATCTATCCCGATCATCTGAATAATGCGCTTGAGGCTAAGGCTCTGCCGGTCGATCCCCTCGCCGAAACTGCATCGGTTCTGCGCAGCACGCCCGCGGTAATCGTGACGGCTGACACGCCGGTCAGCCCGCGTGGTCAGGCGGTTACAGACGTGGTCAGGACGGCGCTCGATTCAGGCTACGAGCCTCTCCATCAAGAAGTCGTTCATGGCCGCGCCATCAGCGTGTGGCTAAAGCGCTAGCACTGCAAAAAGACACGTCGAGGATGCGCTGGGGAAACCGAGCTGTGTCCTGCTGCGTTATGTCCAAAAATACGTCACAGGATACCAAGATTGAAGCTCGCGTCGCACCTCGTTCTTTCCACTGCTTTGGCAGGAGTTTTTGCCATGACATCGCACCCTGCCTCCGCCGACAATCATCCCGCCGATGGCACGGACCAGTCAATGCCAGACAATGGCGTTCCCGGCCCCGAGCAGGATCCGTTCATCTGGCTGGAAGAGGCGCGCAGCCCCGAGGCACTTGCCTGGGTTGAGGCGGAGAACAAGCGCACGCTGGCGCATATGGCGGCCGATCCGCGATTTGATGGACTGACCACCGAAGCGCTCGCAATCTATGACAGCCTGGACCGCATACCTTTCGTCAGCTTTCGCCCCGATGGATTGTATAATTTCTGGCAGGACAAGGACAATCCAAAGGGGTTGGTTCGTCGCACCACGCTGGAGAGCTATCGCTCCGACAAACCCGAATGGGACATCGTCCTCGACGTTGACACTTTGGCCAAGGCTGACGGCAAGGAATGGGTGTACAAGGGATCGACTTGCCTGCCGCCCGCCCTGAACAAATGCATGATCGCGCTTTCGGATGGCGGCGAAGACGCCACGATTATGCGCGAGTTTGATATGTCGACGAAAACCTTCGTCGAGGGCGGATTTGAACTTCCGCAAAAGAGCCAGGGCGGCATCAGCTGGATCGACGAAGACACTCTGCTGGTGACTCGCGATTTCGGTGAGGGGACACTCACCGAGAGCGAATATGCCTTTACCAGCCGCGTGTGGAAGCGTGGAACGGATATCTCCGATGCGCCGGAAATATTTCGCGGCGAAAAGACAGATGTGTCTGCCGGGGTCAGCCTGATGCGCGACATCTCGGGCGCGATACAGGCCCGCACAGCCTATCGCAGCGTCAGCTTTCACGAGCGCGAATATTTCGTCGAAACGGATGGTGAATGGGTCAAGCTTGAAATGCCGCTCATGTCCAGCCTGTCTGGAATTGTTGATGGACACATCCTTTATTCAACCGACGTTGATTGGGAGGTGGATGGTCAGACCTTCCCCGCCGACAGCCTGATCGCGATGGATTTGGAGGAATGGAAGGCCAACCCCAATGGCGCGGCCAAAACGCTCGTCTGGGCGCCGCAGGATCGGCAGACCCGGCAGGGCAGCGCAACAACCACCGATGGACTCTACATCAGTCTGCTCGACAATGTGGCTGGCAAGATTCTGAAATATCGCTTCACCGACGGGCAATGGATTGGTGAACCGGTCGATCTTCCGGCCAATGCAACGCTGGGCATTACCACTGCTGCCAACCACAGTGGCGAGATCATGTTCACCGTCAGCGATTTCCTCAATCCGACGACACTGTATTATTCCGATGGCGCTTCGGCACCGCAGCCGATCAAGACCTCGCCCAGCCACTTTGACAAGGCCGGGATGAGCGTTGAGCAGCTTGAGGCGACCAGCGCGGATGGGACCAAAATTCCCTACTTCCTTGTGAAGCCCGCTGCCATGCAAATGGACGGGACCACGCCGACGCTGATGTATGGTTATGGGGGCTATCAAATCTCGATGCTGCCAAGCTATCTGGGCATCACCGGCAAGCTCTGGCTGGAGAATGGCGGGGCATACGTGCTCACCAACTTGCGTGGAGGCGGCGAATTTGGCCCTGAATGGCATCAGAGCGCGATGCGAGAGAACAAGCAGCGGACTTGGGACGATTTCATCGCTGTGGGCAAAGATCTGGTGAAGCGCGGCCTCACCTCCCCTGAGCATTTGGGCATTCAGGGCGGTTCGCAAGGCGGCTTGCTGGTTGGCACGGCCTTCACCCAGCGTCCCGATTTGTTCAGCGGCGCGATCGTGCAGATCCCGTTGTTTGACATGCTGCGCTTCCACCTGATCGGGCGCGGAGCATCCTGGATTGGCGAATATGGCGATCCGCGCATTGCTGAACAGCGCGCGTGGATCGAACGCTACTCGCCCTATCAGAAGATTGTCGAAGGCGTGGACTACCCCACCCCTTTCCTGTGGGCCTCGACCGCTGATGATCGGACCCACCCCGCCCATGCCCGCAAGGGCGCGGCAAGGCTGAAGGCTTTGGGACAGCCCTATTGGTATTTTGAAGACATGACGGGGGGCCATTCCGGCGGCGTAGACAATGAACAGAGGGCCAAGATACAGGCACTGCAAATGGTCTATCTGATGCAGCAGCTGATGGACGGGTCCGGCAGCGACGAGTAAGCCTGAAAAGCAGTTTTAACTAACTGAAACTGATGATTTTTCTTTCTCTGATGACGGGTGCGATTCGCACCTGCCACGGTCTGCACGCATGGCATTTGTAAAAGCTTCCGACACTTTCGCCTCGGTTCGTCCTGCGGGAAAAACGTATGGCATGGGTAAGGCAAAATTTACCATGTTTGGTAGGTCGTAATTAAGTGCAAAATTCCAGGTTTTTCAGACCCCAAACGGTACCCCTCAAACTCGTAAATCCTGGAGACAAAATTGGCCTACCCCCGTGACATATCGATCGCCGAAGCCATCAAGCGCGCTGGCCTGCCCAAGTCGCATCGCGTGCATTGGTCAAAATCGCGCAAGGCGGACGTGGTGCGCGCTGTGCGCGAAGACGTGATCAGCTTTGAAGAGGCCCGGCAACGGTACTTGCTCAGCCGTGCCGAATTCAATCAATGGGAACACGAAACCGGCCCGCGAGCAGCGCCGGCACGCTCGCGTTCGCTCGAGGAAGCGTAATCCGGAAGAATGTCTGCGGCCAAGCCCCCGGTCCGCAGCATCGGTGATCCGCCGGGCAGCAATGCTAGGAGCGAAAGCTACTCGGCGGTCACTTCCACCAAGACTTCATTGCGGCGCATCGGGCCCGGCACCATGGGCGCATCGTACGATGCATATTCCACATTGCCGACAGGCGTCAGGCCTTGCTGTTCCACCCACGCCATCAATCGCCCTTCCATTTTGGCAAGGACATCGCTGCGCGCATAACCATTGAACCGCACGGCGGCCATTCGCCGCGCCGGAACCGGGGTCAAGGTGATGTCTGATGGCGGCTCCGGCAGAGTTTCCATGGCGTATTTGGCAGGCATGATGAACCGCATGCGCCAGGTGTCGCTTTGCACCTGTTCCTGCAGGACGGGCGCTGTCATGGCGATTTTCTCGTTCTGGTCGACCCGCTCGGTCAGAACCGGCGCGGTCATTGCGATATCCTCGCCACCCTGCGGCCTGTCCTGTCCGAAGATATAAGCGGCAAGACGGCGGAAGCTTGCGCTGCTCGCCTGGCGGCGGGACCCCGTATAGGTTACCTCGGCCACGATCATCGGAGCGTAATCGCGCACTTCATACGCACCTTCGCTCACTTGCGCTTCATAGACTGGCGTCTCGGTGTTGCGGTACTGTGCATAAGCGCCGACCGCGCCCACTGTTGCCAGTACTGCGCCAGCGGCAAGATATCGTCCAAAGCCCATGATTGTCATTCCTGTTCAGCTGTTGATCAACCAGCCAACAGGAAAGGGAAAGGTTCCCGAAGGCTGACGCAGACGGCCCAGGATCACCGACGCGTTGGCGCATGGAAATCGGGTGGTTTGCTCTGAATCCATCGGACAAATCTGCCCACTGCCGGGTGGCTTTGGACAGCGTCAGGGTCATCGCCCATGCGCGCCAGCTCAGCATTGGTGAAATTGGCATGGATCGTCTTGTGACAGATCGGGTGGACCGGCACTGTCGCCCTGCCCTTTTTCGACTTCGGGATGGGATGATGCCACTGGATGCGGGTGGCGAACGGGCGGCCGCATAACCAGCAGCTCAGCGCGCTATCCTGCAGCTGGTTGCTCAGGACTTCTTGCCTTTGGCCGCCGCCTTTTTCTTTTTCATCGTGTCATGGAAGCGATCGGCCCAGCCCGGTTTCACCAATTGCTCTGCGCGCACCATGCGCAACTCGCCATCATCGACATCGCGGCTGACCGTGCTGCCGGCAGCGACGATGGCATCATCACCGATTTTCACCGGGGCGATCAGCGCGCTGTTCGAACCGATGAAAGCGCGCGCACCGATGGTGGTGTGATATTTGAAATAGCCATCATAATTGCAGGTGATTGTGCCGGCGCCGATATTAGCGTTCGCGCCAACTGTTGCATCGCCGATATAGGACAGATGGCTCGCCTTGGCTCCCGGCCCCAGCGTTGCCTTCTTCATCTCGACGAAATTGCCGACAAAGGCGCCTTCTTCCATTACCGCGCCCGGACGCAGGCGAGCGAACGGGCCCACTTGTGTGTTGGTGGCGAGCGTTGCCCCCTCCAGATGGCTGAAGGCCTTGATATGCGCTCCGTCAGACACGCTCACACCGGGGCCAAATACCACATTGGGTTCGACAATCACATCCTTGCCCAGTTTCGTGTCCCAGCTGAAGAAAACCGTTTCTGGCGCCTTCAAAGTCGCGCCCTCTGCCATGGCCTCTTCGCGCTTGAATTCCTGCCAACGCGCCTCTGCCTGCGCCAGTTCGGCGCGCGAATTGATCCCGGCGACTTCATCGGCCTGCGTTTCCACCACCACGACCTTGTCGCCCCGCGCAATTGCGTTGGTTGCGACATCGGGGAGGTAATATTCGCCCTGAGCATTGTCATTGCCGACACTTTCCAGCAGCGGCCACATGTCGTCAGAATGAGCAATAATCAGCCCGGAATTGCACAAATCGCAAGCGCGTTCTTCCTCGCTGGCGTCCTTATATTCGACCATCTTGCGCACCGCGCCTTCATCATCAGCGATAATCCGGCCATATTGCAAAGCATCGTCCGGCCGGAAGCCCAGCACGGCCACCTTTGCGCCATCGGTCAGGGCAGAGGTCAGGCGGCGCACCGTGTCTGCCTGCACCATTGGGCAATCACCGAAGCACACCAGAATATTACCGCTAAAGCCCGAAAGCGCATCCTTGGCCTGCAGCGCGGCATGGGCGGTGCCATGCTGCGGGTCTTGCAGCGCAGTGGTGATGTTGCGTCCTGCCAACGCCTCTTCCAACTGCTCGCGCCGGTCCCCTGCCACCACCACTGTGCGGGTCAACGACAGGTCGGCGAAACTGTCCAGCAAATGGTCCAGCATCGCTCGCCCCGCAATGGGGTGCAGCACCTTGTGCAGGTCGCTCTTCATGCGCGTGCCCTTGCCCGCGGCAAGGATAATAACAGCTAAATCATTCATAAGCCGCCTCATGGCACCAAATGCTTGCGGTTTGAAGGACCATCCGGCACGCAGCGCGATATGAATGACATACCTTTTGATGCGATCGGGTTTGATCTCGACGGGACGCTGGTGGATTCCTTCCGTGATCTGGGCGCGGCGGTGAACCACGCTCTGGCGATTGGCGGCTTTGATCTGGTGCCGGTCGACAGTTCCAAGGATCTGATCGGCGGCGGGGCAAAGATCATGCTGAAGCGCGCGGTCGATCGGCAAGGTGGTATGCCGGATGACAAGTTTCACACGCTCTACAAGCAGATGCTGGCCTATTACGCAGAGCATAATGCCGATCTGACCCGCCCCTATCCCGGCGCGCTGCAATTGCTTGACCAACTGGATGAGGCGGGGATCAAGGTCGCTGTTGTCACCAACAAGTTTGAAGGCTTTGCCAGCCAGATACTGACCAAACTCGGGCTGATTGATCGCTTTGTCACAGTGATCGGCGGGGACAGTATGGGCAAAGGCCCTGATGGCAAACATCTGGCCAAGCCTGCACCCGATCCCATCATCGAAGCGCGCAAGCGATGCTCTGACAATCCGGACAACCCGGCCCGTTTCGTATTTGTTGGCGACTCAACCTATGATGTGAATGCAGCGCAGGCGGCGGGTGTTCCGGTGGTGGTTGCGGCCTATGGTTATTGCGATGTGCCGCCGCAGGAAATGGGCGGCAATGCAGTGATTGATTCGCTCAGCGAACTCATTTCTGCCTTGAAAAGGCTCTAACATCCACAATTGCCGTTACGGCATGGCGAATTGGCTCAGTTGCGGTTGCAACGCAGCATAGAAAATGGCACCCCCCGGCCAGATTTACGTTTACGGGCACGTAAAGCCCACCCCCAATGAAGCGGAGAGAGACCTCATGAGTATCGATTTCAAAGACAAGGTAGCAATCGTAACCGGCGCCGGTGGCGGTCTGGGCAAGGAATATGCACTGGAACTGGCACGTCGCGGCGCGAAGGTCGTGGTCAACGATCTGGGCGGTTCGCGCGATGGCACCGGCTCTTCCGATGCAGCAGCCAAGGTTGTCGAAGAAATCGAAGCCGCTGGCGGCGAGGCCATGGCCAATGGCGGTTCGGTCACCGAATATGACCAAATGCAGGAAATGGTCGCCAAGGCGAAGGAAAAATGGGGCGGCGTACACGTCCTGATCAACAACGCTGGCGTGTTGCGCGACAAGACTTTTGCCAAAATGGAACCGGCTGACTTTGAATTCGTGGTCAAGGTTCACCTGACCGGTTCGGCCATGGCCACCAAAGCATGCTGGGAAACCTTCCGCGAGCAGGCCTATGGCCGCGTATTGATGACCGCCAGCTCGACTGGTCTGTTCGGGAATTTCGGCCAGGCCAATTACGGCGCGGCCAAGCTGGGCCTTGCCGGTCTGACCAAGACGCTGCAGCTGGAAGGCGCGAAATACAACATTCGCGTCAACTCGCTGTCGCCGGTCGCTGGCACGCGCATGACCGAAGACCTGTTCCCCGAAGAAGCGTTCAAGCTGTTCGACCCGGTCAATGTCGTTCCTGCTGCACTGTTCCTGGTAAGCGAAGATTCCCCCACCAATGCCATCGTCGGCGCGGGTGCAGGTGGTTTCCACTCGGCATGGGTGATGATGAACGATGCGGTCTGGCTGAAAGAAGAAGACCGCACGGTCGAAGGCTTTGCCGCCAATTGGGACAAGATCAACGAGAAAGCCAATCTGATTGCTCCGCAATCCGGCTCTGAGCAAAGCGGCGCCATTCTGAAAGCCATGCAGAAAGTGCTTGGCCCAGATGGAGCGCCTTCCAGCGCGCGGGGATAATTGCTCGCTGGCGCAAGCAAACGATTTGCTAAGTTGGAGAAACCCCGCCAGAAATGGCGGGGTTTTTCGTTGAACGGTTGGCACCTTTGCCGACAAGCCTGAAGTTCTCCGCAACTCCTACCGTATTGACACACTAATACACCACGCGTAGCTTCTCCGCATAAACAACAGGGAGGTTAGGCAATGTATAGCCAGGAAGACCTGAATTCAGCTGTGTCAGCAGGCGTTATCAGCGCCGAAGCAGCTGACGCGCTGCGCGCGCATATTGCGGCGCAGAAAGATGCAACAACAGCAGACGCTGAACATTTTCGTCTGATTACAGGCTTCAACGACATTTTTGTCAGTATCGGCGTGGTCATCATGCTGGTTGCGATGGGCGCGATTGGCGATGCCCTTTACAGCAACAACAATGGCCCCTCGCCGGCCAGCGGGTTTCTGGTTGCGGGTGCTGCTTGGCTGCTGGCCGAATTCTTCACCCTGAAAAAGCGCATGGCCTTGCCGAGCATCTTGCTGTTGCTCGGCTTTGTTGGCGGGGTTTTCTTCGGATTGCTGGGCTTTGCGGTCAGCGTGATCGAAAGCTCTGACAACAACGACACTCTCGGGGCCATTCTGGTATCGGGCGCAGGCCTAGTCACAGCGGCAGCAGCCTGGCTGCATTGGAAACGCTTCATGGTGCCGATCACCATAGCGGCGGGCACAGCGGCGCTTACTGTCACCGTCGTCGCGCTGATCCTTGCGGCCATCGGGATCGATACCTTCGCTGAGCCGGAGCAGGTCATTCTGACGCTTGTCTTTGTCGCCGGCCTTGCCATTTTCGCCTTCGCCATGCGCTGGGACATGAGCGATACCTCGCGCGAAACACGGCGCAGCGACGTGGCATTCTGGCTCCATTTGCTGGCTGCCCCGATGATCGCCCATCCGGTGTTCACCCTGATCGGGGTGACCGATGGCAACAATATCGGCATCGGTGCCGCGGTGGCGGTGCTTGCGGTCTATATCATCTTCGGGCTGGTTGCCTTGGCGGTAGATCGCCGCGCGCTGCTGGTGTCAGCCCTTGCCTATGTGCTGATCGCGCTGACCTGGTTGTTCCGCACCTTTGGCGCGGTGGAGCTGAACTTTGCCCTGACCGCCTTGGTTATCGGTTCGGCTTTGCTGATGCTGAGCGCCATGTGGACCCCGATCCGCAGGGCCGTAGTGAATGCATTGCCCAGCGATTTCCAATCACGGCTGCCCGCAGCAAACGCTGCCTGAAACCTACCAGCGAAACGAAGAAAAAAGGCCCGCGCCCGAACGGTGTGGGCCTTTTGCCGCGCCGCTATCTGGGTCCTTGGACGTGTGGCTCAATCTTCAACGGATTTGAGCAAGCGGCGCTCCACCGGTGCCAGAACGCCGGGCAGTTCATGGCCCCGCTTCAGCACCTGCCCGTGTTCACCAAACAGCGTCCACATGCCTTGCTTGTTGCGCAGGGATGGACGTTTCTCAACCCGTGCCTGGGGGCGCTCTGCCGTGCGACGAAAGGCGGAAAAAACAGCGGCGTCGCGGTTAAAGTCCAAGGCGTAGTCGCGCCATTGGCCAGCTGCGACCATACGCCCGTACAAATCCATGATCCGTTGCAGTTCTTCGCGGCTAAAGGCAATTTGCCCCGGAGCCCTACCGGGAAAAGACACGACCGAACCTAATGCGCCCTGGCCTGCTGCCATCAGTCGTCAGTGCCATTGCGCTGGGCTGGTGCGTCGCTCGGCGAAGTAAGAGCCGCCTTTAGCGCTTCAATATCGGCCTTGAGATTGGCAATTTCGCCCTCCAGCTTCTCGATGCAATCGCTGCGCACCTCCTCGCAAGGATCCTCGCATGGCGTGCCATAGGGGATGAATTCCTTCACCCATTCTTCGGCAGGCACCAATGTGGAGCGCGCTTTCAGACCGATCATGGTCGCGCCTTCGGGTACGTCATCGGTGACGACTGCATTGGCACCAACGCGCGAGCGGGTTCCCAATGTGATAGGCCCGATGACCTGCGCACCCGACCCGATAATCACATCATCGCTGACAGTCGGGTGCCGTTTTCCGCCGATGCCATTGGTCGGGTTGGTGCCGCCCAAGGTCACGCATTGATAAATGGTCACATTGTCGCCGATTTCGGCTGTTTCACCAATGACGGTGAAGCCGTGGTCGATGAACAGATTCTTGCCGATAGAGGCGCCGGGGTGGATGTCTATCGCAGTCAAAAAGCGCGAGATATGGTTGACCAGGCGGGCAAGAAAATACAGCTTTGCATTAAACAACCAATGCGCAATCCGGTGGAAGAACACCGCACAAACGCCTGGATACAAAAGGATTTCCCACCGCGAGCGCGGGGCCGGATCGCGGGCTCTGATAGAGTCCAGATAGGCTGAAAGGCCTGAAAACATGATCTGTTCCTCCCACCAAATGGGCTTCAAAGCAAGCGGGCTTGCTCTGGCCCCCGGGTTGCGTCCAATGCGGCGCGCCACAAAGACATGGTGGCTGGCGCCTTTCGTTCAAGGCTGAGCTGATCGATGGTAGCAACCAATTTTTCAAGTCCGGCAAAACTGCGCTCGGCCCGAGGAGCCAGATAATCAGCCGCCCCATCAGCCAGCGCCAGTCCGCGCTGCGCCGCCATTGTGTCAATCAGTTGAGCGACCATTGCGTCATCGGGAACGCCAATTTCCAGCTGCAAGGCAGCACCAAGGCGTGATCGAAGGTCCGGCAAGCTGATTTCCCATGGCTGCGCATCGCTGATCAACAGCAGAGGCGTGCCCGCTGCCTGCGCAGCATTCCAGCGGTGGAACAGCTTCGTCTCGTCCACTTGGTCTGCGCCATCAATCACATCGACGCCTTCGCCCGACACCCATTTGCCCAGCAGACTTTTGCCTGAACGTGCCGGCCCGGTCAGGACGGCAGTGCCAAACGGCCAATGCGCCGTGTCCGACAAGCTGTCGAGGACCCCGCGATTGGCGTTGCCAATAACTATGCTGGCCGGATCGGCTGATGTTCGAAGGGTCAGAGGCAGCGCAATCTGCGACATGGGCGGCTATCGGCGCTAGCGGCTGATCGCAAGTGCGTTGGAGCCTTGCTGAACCGTGAAACCACTCGATCGCAAGGCCTGGGCAAGTTCTTCGATCGAACCGCCATAAGTCACGCGCATGACCGATGTGCCGCCAATGGCCAGGCTGCTGGTCACCGCCCCGCGCACACCGGCTGCGCTGCGCACGCCCTGCAAGGTGGCATCAATGGTGGCTGCATCAGGGCTGGCAAATTGGACGACATAGCTGGTCACCGTTGCGGCCGTGCCGGGTACCGGCTGTTCGGACGATGGCGCAGCGGTAGCATTGGGGTCTAGCGCGCCGCTTTCAATGGCTTCCTCGCGGGCTCTAATCGCCCGGCCTACGTCGATCAAGCGCTGCAATGCAGGGTCGATCTCGCTAGCATTGGACAGGTCGAGCGTTGGGTCAGGCCGCAACTTGCCGTCTGCCAGCGCCTGCTCGAAAATTGCATCGAACATCCGCACAGCCTCGCCCAGCATCTCCTCGGTCGCACCGGCATTGTTTGCTGTCAGCGTAAAGCTGTCGAGATAGCGGCTGTCCGGACCATATCGGGCCGTAAACTGGCCGGTCACCGGTCCGCCGGGCCATGAATGCTCAAGCCGGGCGATGGGAATGATGACATCGGCAGCGCCAAACTGGTCAAGAATACCGCGCCACCAGGTGCGGCTTCGCCTGCCCGATTGACCATATGTCAGCAGCAGCGAATCGCCGCCAGCGCCTGACGGCCGGACATAATTGATCTGGCTGGTCCCGGGGTTGAACTCCGCCCAGGCACGCTGCCATGGATTGCGCTGTTCAAACACCATGGCAGTGCCGCCGGTGAAAGTGACCGGCATGAGCAACATGGGCGCTGAACCGCGTCCGCGCGCTACGCTGCCAAGAAAACCACCGGCACGTGCCCGGTCGAACACCACGCCCAGCCGCGCGATATAGCGTTTGGGGCCGACCCGCTCCCGCTCTATTACCACCGCTGACACGAGCGATTCGAGCTGGCTTTGCGATATGGCAGGGCCGTCAATCTTCTCCCACGCCATGCGTTGCGCCTGTCGCCAGCCCTTTTCACGTGCTTCCTCAGCCGTATCGCCGGTTACATCGACCTCAATCCCGCTCACTTCGATATCGCTGCTGCTGACCACGGGCGCGATCCCGCGGTCCCCGGCGACTTGCGCCCACACTCCAGCGATCGCCACGCCGAGCACCAACACGGCAAGCGCGATTGCAGCAACGCGCATCAGCGATGGGCGCTGGATCAAGCTGCCTGCTTGGCCAAGCAGTGTGCGCAAGGGGCGAGAAGGTGTTTGAGTGACTATCATCGGGGAAAACCATTGGCCTTTTGCCCAAAGGCGAGTGGAATTCCAAGCGCGAAAGGGTAAAGCCATGCACCTATGGCGATAAAAAACCGATATACCTACGAAGACGCGGGCGTCTCGATCGATGCAGGCAATCAATTGGTCAAGGCCATCGGCCCCATGGTCAAGGCGACAGCGCGCGCTGGAGCCGATGGCGAGATTGGCGGTTTTGGCGGTTTTTTCGATCCCAAGGCGGCCGGCTATGTCGATCCCTTGCTGGTCGCGGCCAATGATGGTGTCGGCACCAAGCTGAAACTGGCGATCGAGCATGACCGGCATGACAGCGTCGGCGTGGATCTGGTGGCCATGTGCGTCAACGATCTGATCGTGCAAGGCGCCGAACCGCTGTTCTTTCTCGATTATTTTGCCACCGGAAAGCTTGAAAACGGTATTGCCGAGCGCGTGATCGCAGGCATCGCGGAGGGGTGCAAGCAAGCCAATTGCGCGCTAATCGGCGGCGAGACGGCTGAAATGCCCGGCATGTATGCAAAGGGTGATTATGATCTGGCGGGCTTTTGCGTCGGCGCGGTGGAGCGCGGCGAGCAATTGACAGGCGAAAAAGTGGCTCCTGGCCATGTCCTGATCGGGCTGGCCAGTTCTGGTGTGCATTCCAATGGATATTCGCTGGTGCGCAAGCTGGCCGCTGACAAGGGCTGGAGGCTGGACCGCCCCGCCCTGTTCGACAGTGATCGTCTGCTGATTGATGCCTTGATCGAGCCGACCCGAATCTATGTCTCCAGCCTGTTGCCACTGGTTCGCGAAGGTCTGGTGGATGCGCTGGCCCACATCACCGGGGGTGGTTTGCTGGAAAACATCCCGCGCATCCTGCCCGAGGGCGCGCATGCCCGCGTGAATGCCGATCTGTGGGATCAGCCGCGCCTGATGGCGTTTCTGCAGGCACAGGGTAATATCGAGCCGGGCGAGATGGCCCGCACCTTCAATTGCGGGGTCGGCATGGTTCTGGCCGTGGCAGCCGACAAGGTTGATGATGTGACCGCTCGCCTGGAAGCCTGCGGCGAAACAATTGTTAAAGTCGGCACAATCGAAGCTGGCGAGCGCGGCTGCACCGTTCATGGGTCACAAGGCTGCTGGTCAGCCACATCGGATTGGGAGGCAACGCATCTTGCCTGATCCGGTTTTGCCTCCAAAGGCGAAAGTTGCGGTCTTCATCTCCGGCAGCGGGACCAATATGGGTGCCCTGCTCTATGCCAGTCGCAGCGATGCGGCCCCTTACGAAATTGTTCTGGTGCTCAGCAATGACTCGCAGGCAGGCGGGCTGGCCCTGGCCCAGGCGGAAGGCATTGCGACCTTTGCCTTGCCGCACAAGGGCATGACCCGCGCCGATCACGATGCAGCGATGGAAGCCGAAGTGCTGAAGGCGGGTGCCGACACCATCGCACTGGCCGGGTACATGCGCATATTGTCCGACGAATTTGTCCAGCGGTGGGAGGGGCGCATGCTCAATATCCACCCGTCGCTGCTGCCCAAATACAAAGGGCTGGATACCCATGCCCGCGCACTGGATGCTGGCGACAGCCACGGCGGGGTGAGCGTCCATCTGGTTACCGCAGAGCTGGATGCGGGCGAAGTTCTGGGCCAGACCAAGGTCGCCATCGTGCCGGGGGACACACCCCAGACCCTGGCTGCGCGTGTTCTGCTGGCCGAACATCAGTTGTATCCGCGCATCCTTGCACAATATGTCGCGCGCCATAACGATCCCGATTATCTGCTCGGTGAAGTCCGGCGCCGGGCGCTTGCCCTGCCCGAGGCTGAAGAACGGGCCAGCCATGGCTCGCCCGGCTGGCGCAGCGGCGGCAAGAGCGGCAAATATTTCGCCTATTTCAGCGACCGTCATCATGGCGAAGACACGATTGCGCTGCTGGTCAAGACAAGTGGTCGTGATGAACAGGCAAATCTGATCGAAAGCGATCCGGACACATTCTATTCGCCGGCCTATTACGGTGCGAGCGGTTGGGTGGGAGTAATTCTGAACCGGGGAACACCGGATTGGGAGCAAGTTGACCATTGGCTGCATCGCAGCTGGCGCACAATCGCGCCAAAACGGCTGACCAGACTGCACGACACGGCTGACGCTTTTTAGCGGGATGGCATGGCGCAGTCCGCCTGAACGCCCGCATCCGTTGGCCCGCGCCGGCAAAGTTGATCGACTGGCCGGTTTTCTCGACACGGCGTGGAACAAAGGCTGGTTGCCGCCCCCACCGTCTGATCCCGAAGAATTGATCCGCCGCGCCGCGAAGGGTTTCAGCCCGGCGGACGAGACCGGTGGGCGTAGCGCAGAGGATGTCGCTGACTTTCGTTTGCGCCTGACCACATTGATGGAGGCCATCTCAAGCGAAGCGCAATTGAACGCGGTCGGGCAGATCTTCGCCTACGGCTTGCTGACACGGGCGATCCGCAACCGCTTTGCGCTGGGTAAAATTTGGCGCGAGACCTCTCAGGTTCTCGACACCCGGCTTCCGCCGCCGATCATTGTGCTGGGACAGATGCGCAGCGGCACCACCCGCATTCACCGTCTGCTGGCCGCCGATCCGGCGCTGTCCGCAACGCGGTTTTGCGACAGCTGGCACCCCGTCCCTGCAAAGCCCGATATCCGGCCCTTGCGCGGCGGTTTCGATCTGTTCATGGCGCGCCAGCTCGACCCCTGGATCGATATGATCCATCCTTCTGGCGCGGCCCGCGTTGATGAAGAACTGGGGTGGCTTGCCGCAGCGCTCAATCATGCGACCTATGAAGCGCAATGGCGCATCCCTTCCTATTCGCGCTTCAGCGAGCAGCGCGATGCTGCGCCGATCTATCGCGAATTTGCCCGCATCTTCAGGACCAATGCTGCTCATCGCGGAAATGCGGCGAAACCGCGGGTTCTGAAGGTACCGCAGTTCAGCGAGGATTTGCCCGCATTGCTGCAGCAATTTCCCGATGCACGCATTGTCGCTTCGCATCGGTCGAGCGCGGACACATTCCGCAGTTCGGTCTCGCTCGTCGCCAATCAGATGGTGATCCAGTCAGACCACGTCGAACTGGGCTGGATCGAGCAGGAATGGCAGCGCAAGATCGCTTTACGGCAGAAACGCACAGCAGAAGCATTGGCCAAGTTCAATGGCCCGCTGGCAACGATTGATTTCGACCGTCTTGGGTCGGATTGGCAGGCCGAGATGGAGGCGGTGTATGCGGACCTCGGCCTCGAGCTCACCCCCGAAGCGCGCCATGCAATGCGGCGTGAGATGCAAGCCAGCCGGGACGGAGCGCACCAGGCCCATGCTGATCAGATGAGCGCGTTTGAGAACAATCGAGAAGGCTAACAGCACCGGCCGCCAAGCACCTTGTCACGGGCCTTTGCCGCAAAAAACAAAAAACCCCGCCACGCAACGCGCAGCAGGGCCTTTGTCGAACGCTCAGGGCGTTCCTGTTCAGCCGACAATTTCGCTTTCGTCAAAGAAGAAGTCGATTTCGATCTTCGCGTTCTCTTCACTATCCGAACCGTGAACCGTGTTGGCTTCGATGCTTTCAGCATGCGTTTTGCGGATCGTGCCCTCGGCTGCATCGGCTGGGTTGGTCGCGCCCATGATGTCGCGGTTGCGCTTGACCGCGTCTTCACCTTCGAGAACCTGCACCACGACCGGGCCGGACATCATGAAGTCGACCAGTTCGCCGAAGAAGGGGCGTTCCTTGTGAACTGCGTAAAAGCCTTCGGCCTGTTCGCGGCTCATGTGGATGCGCTTGGAAGCGACAACGCGCAGGCCAGCTTCTTCCAGCATCTGAGTAACGGCCCCGGTAATGTTGCGGCGCGTGGCATCAGGCTTGATGATCGAAAAGGTGCGGGTGACCGCCATGAGATTAATCCTTGAAAAGTTATTTGGGGAATTTGGCCGCGCCCCTACCCCCGCCAGACGATTACTTCAAGTCTTATGGCATGCAATTGGGTTGCCATGGCCGGTGATTAGCCGCCAGCAGCCCATTTGCCTTGGGCATCCTGCTTGTGAATCTCGCGCTCCACATCGGCAATTCCGTCGAGCTGCCGCCAGGTGTCGCGGGCGGCCTGAGTATCGGCCTCCCCAAACAGCAGGAACGCTCGATCAAATCCGGTGGCCTCGTCGCGCCATTTGCCATCGGCCAGCATCACCATGGTTGCGCCATTGGCTGCTTCCACCTTTGGTGAAAGCACGATGGGCTGGCGCTCTGCTCCGGGGGCATCGCTTTCCCCATTGGCAAGAAATTCATGCGGGGGTGCGCGCCACAATTCCTGCGAAACGGACGCGCGCTGCGTCTTGTCCTCGCTCACCACCAGCAATCGTGCGCCTGACGCCAGAACCTTGCGCGCAAGCATCGCCACCACCCGTTCGACCGGGTCCCGGCTCAGCTGGTAGAAATCGACGCGCATGTTTGTTTACCTATCGCTTCGCTGCTTGAGGTGGATTTGTTTACCTATCGCCCTAAACAAGCTTCGCTGCTTGAGGTGGGTTGATGTCAGGACGCCGCAGGCTTGTTCCGCCGGCAACGCTCCGAACAGAAGCGAACATTGTCCCAGTCACGCTCCCACTTCTTGCGCCAGGTAAAGGGCAGGCCGCATGCCGCACACAGCTTGGTCGGCAGTTCCGACTTCTTGCGCATGCGCGGCATGACGGGCCTTATCCTTCGAGAGTATCAGCCACGAACTGGTCGATAAGGCGCACACCAAAGCCGGTTGCACCCTTGTCCCATGTTGCGCCCGGCTTATCCGCCCAGACAACACCAGCGATATCGCAATGCGCCCAGGCTGTCCCCTTCTTGATGAAGCGGCCGAGGAACTGGGCAGCCGTGATCGAACCACCACCGCGCGGGCCAACGTTTTTGATATCTGCAATCGGGCTGTCGATCAGCTTGTCATAAGCAGGGCCGATTGGCATCCGCCACATGGCATCGCCGCTCGATTTGCCAGCGGCCAGCAGATCGTCTGCCAACGCATCGTCATTGGCAAACAGGCCGCCATGCTCGTTACCAAGTGAAATGATGATTGCCCCGGTCAGAGTGGCAAAGTCGACGATCCGGGCGGGTTCGTACTGTTCCTGCGCCCAGTGGAGAGCATCGCACAGCACCAGCCGACCTTCGGCATCGGTGTTGATGACTTCAATCGTCTGCCCAGACATTGACGTCACGACATCGCCGGGTCGCTGAGCATTGCCATCCGGCATATTCTCGACCAGCCCGACCACGCCCACGACATTGGCCTTGGCCTTCCGCCCGACCAGCGCGAGCATGGCACCGGCAACAGCGCCTGCGCCGCCCATGTCCCACTTCATGTCTTCCATGCCGCCAGCTGGCTTGATCGAGATGCCGCCGGTATCAAATGTCACGCCCTTGCCGACAAATACGGTTGGCTTTTCGCCTTCCTTGCCGCCGTTCCAGCGGATCGCAAGCAGACGCGAGGGCTGGCGAGAGCCCTGGCCAACGCCCAGCAGAGCGCCCATGCCCAGCTTGGCCATTTCGTCTTCGTCCAGCACGGTCAGCTCAGCACCTGTGCCCTCGAAAGCCTTCTGGCAGCGTTCAACGAAGCTGATCGGATAGACAATGTTGGCAGGCTCTGCGACCAGAGTGCGGGTAAATTCAACACCAGTTGCAACCGCATCCTGCACAGCCCAGGCATCCTGCGTTCCCTCAGGCGCTGCAATGACTGTTACGCTGTCCAGTGTGACCTTCTTCTCCTCGGCCAGCTTGGTGCGATAGACATCGTGAGCCCAGCTGCGCAGACGCAGGCCGAGCAGAACGCGCGCCGCCTCATCAGCAGACAGGTCAGCGCCCGACAGGTCGATCGCCATAGATTTGACGCCAGAGCGCAGGAATTTTCCAGCCAGTGCAGCGCCAGCTTTTTCCAGATTTGCACCTCGGCCCGAAGCATCGGCTTCGCCAGCGCCAGCCAGAGCTATCCGGGCAAGGCGTTCGTCGCGAATGGCAAAACCTTCAAAGACCTGACCGGGGCGCCCCTTGAAGCGAGCAGCGGAGGCCCCATCGGCGAGTGCTGGCTCCAGACCTTCGGGCATGGTCCCTTGATTGACCACATGGGCCACCAGCATGTTTTTGTCCGGGGCGGCTTCGCTGAATTGGATTTGCATGATTACTCCGCTGATTTGGGTCACTTTTGCACCAGCCTTGGTAGAATTGAGAAAAGTCCGGCGTGACCAGTTCAATGGCGATTGCGATTAGGCCCGAGCGGTGCGATAGGCAAGCCATGTCGCCGCGACCACGTTCCCCGAACTGCTTTAAGCCCGATTGCGCAAGTGCTGCCGAAGCGCGCACCGCGCTTGCCGCCAAGCTCCGGGCGGGAACCTGCGCGATCATCCTGGCAGGCGCTGCAAACTGGGCTGTGCCAGCGCTCGCTCAGACTGATAGTTCGCTGGACGATCAATCGGCGCGATTCGATCAGACAGATTTTCAAGCGTCCGCAGAAGCCCTGGGGCCAAGCGACGGCGATTCGCAGCGCTTTGACAATCCGTTTGCTCCGCCTGCTCCGGCCCAAGCCGATGTCGTGCCGGTGAATTCATCAGCGCAACAGATCGATTTCGAAGCCGACGAAATTGCCTATGACACCCAGAACGAAGTCATCACCGCCACCGGCAATGTTCTGCTCCGTAACGGTGATCGCTCGGTCAGGGCCGACACAGTCCGATGGGAACGCGGCAGCGGCCTGATCGAGGCGACTGGCAATGTGCGCAGCGTCGATGAACGCGGCAATCTGCTTTACACCGACCGGATCGAACTGACCGACGAATTCGAGACCGGTGCTATCGAGGATGTGCTGGTTGCATTGCGCGCAGGCGGACGTCTGGCCGCTCGATCGGGATCCCGTGACGAAAACGGCCGGATCGTTATGACGGATGCCGCCTACAGCGCGTGCGGCGAAGATGACATTGCCAATTGCGAAAACCCCAGCTGGCGCATCACCGCAGATCAGGTTGCCTTCAATCCGGAAGACAACAAAGTCCGCTTCAGGGGCGCGGTCCTGGAATTGTTCGGGGCCCGCATACTGCCGCTGCCCGGCCTGACCATTCGCACAGATGGGCAGGCGACCTCGGGATTTCTGGTACCTGATCTGCGTATTTCGGAATCAAACGGCGTCGAAGTCAGCACGCAATATTACCTGCGACTGGCAGACAATAAGGATCTGACCTTGGGCGGCTTTGCCTATACGGCGGTCAATCCGATGGTATCGGCGCAGTGGCGTCATCTGACTGGCTCCGGCGCGTACCAAGTCACCGGTTTTGCTACCAAGAGCCGGCGCATTGCCGACTTTACCGGGGAACCGACCACCGAAAGCGATCCCCGCGGCTATCTGTTCGGCAACGGAAAGTTCCAGCTTTCGCCCGAATGGAGCGTTACCGGATCAATCCGGCTGGCCAGCGACCGCACTTTCCTCAGGCGCTATGACATCAGCCGCGACGACCGGCTGCGCTCGACCTTCAATCTGGAGCGGATTGACAGCGATTCGTATCTCTCGCTGGCCGGATGGGCGACGCAAACGCTGCGATTGGGTGCAACGCAGGGGCAGGTCCCCTTTGTTTTGCCGGTGTTCGATTACCGCAGGCGGATGTCCGATCCGATTGCCGGCGGCAAGGTCGAATTGCAGCTGAACACGCTCAGCCTGGTGCGCGAACAGGGTCAGGACACCCAGCGCGCCTTTGCCGGGGCAAAATGGGATTTGCGACATCTCACTCGAATGGGTCAGGTCGTCACCCTGACCGCGCTTGGCCGGGCCGATGTCTATCACACAAGTTCGACCCTGTTGACCGCAACCGAGGTGTATCGCGGCAATCCGGGCTGGGAAACGCGCGGTGTGGCGCTGGGTGCGATTGATGTGGAATGGCCCTTTGTGGGCGAGTTGTTCGGCGGCACGCAAGTGCTCAAACCGCGAGTGCAATTGGTCGCGACCCCGAACATCCGTAACCTGGCGATACCCAATGAAGACGCGCGAGCTTTCGATCTGGAGGATTCCAACCTCTTCTCTCTCAACCGCTTTCCCGGCTATGACCGGGTCGAGGACGGGGTCCGCGTCACTTATGGCATGGACTGGGAATTGCAGCGGCCCGGATGGCGGCTAAAGTCCACCATCGGGCAATCCTATCGCTTCGAAAAAGATGCGGAGATTTTTCCTGACGGGACCGGGCTCAGCGAGCGCGTTTCGGATTTTGTTGGCCGCACAGAAGTTCGCTATCGCAATCTGGTCCAGTTCACCCACCGGTATCGGATCGACAAGGACAGTTTGGGCATCCGGCGCAATGAACTGGACGCCACCATTGGCAACGAACGCACATACGCCGAAATCGGCTATCTCCGGCTGAACCGGGACATAGCCGATTTTGAAGATTTGCAAGACCGCGAGGAATTGCGCGCAGCCATGCGGGTGACCTTTGCCGATTACTGGTCCGCGTTCGGATCAGGCGTGTTCAATCTGACCGATCAGGAAGAAGACCCAACCTTTGTCTCGGACGGGTTTGAACCGATCCGCACTCGTCTGGGTGTGGCCTATCAGGACAATTCGCTGGAGTTTGGCATAACCTGGCGCCGCGACTTCGTAACATCGGGCGACGCCGAGCGTGGTGACACCTTCCAGTTTTTCTTCCGCATCAAAAATCTGGGATTCCGGTAGCCGCGGGGCGTTGGCACGGTCGCGCAAAACGGCTATCGCTTGATCCGCGCTCAGCCAGGGTTAAGCCATCTGTTGCCACAGGGGGCCTTTATCGGAGCGCCAGAATGCGCTGAACATGGATTGATCTTGTGACATTGAAAACTATTTCCACCTGCCTTCTTTCGGCAGCTGCTCTGGCAGCAATTGCCCTTCCCGCTCAGGCCCCGATGCAGGCCAGCGCGCAGGAAGCGGCCACGCTGGACAATCCGCTGGGGATTCCCGGCAATTTCACCATTCTGGGTTCGGACAGTCCGAACGAACGTAAAGCGACCGCAATCGTCAACGGACAGGTTATTACCGGCACCGATGTCGATCAGCGTGTTGCGCTCGTAACTTCCGCTTCGCAGAACAATATCACTGCCGAAGACTTGCAGCGCCTGCGCATGCAGGTGCTTCGCAACCTGATTGACGAAACGCTGCAAATACAAGAAGCAAGCGCACAGGAAATTGAAATTTCCCAAGCTGAAATTGACGATACCTACAATGGTGTCGCCGCGCAGAATTTTGGCCAGGAAGTCAGCAAGATGGGCGAGTATCTCGAATCGATCGGTTCATCTGTCGGCTCGCTCAAGCGGCAGATTCATGGCGAACTTGCCTGGCAACGCCTGCTGCGCCGCAATATCTCTCCCTTCGTCAATGTGTCGGAGGAAGAGGTCAACGAACTGCTCAAGCGGCTGGAAGATTCGCGCGGAACTGAAGAATATCGCGTCGGCGAGATCTTTCTCTCGGCGACCCCCGAAAATCAGGCCGCCGTGCAGCAAAATGCCGTGCGTATAGTTGAACAATTGCGCGCTGGAGGCAGCTTTGTCGCCTATGCGCGTCAGTTCTCCGAAGCGTCAACCGCGGCTGTTGGCGGTGATCTTGGTTTTGTCCGTGCTGCACAGCTCCCCAGCGAACTGGCCACGGTCGTTCGTGAAATGCAGCCTGGCCAGCTGGTCGGACCGGTCCCCATTCCAGGCGGATTTTCGGTACTCTACCTGATCGACAAGCGCCAGGTGCTGATGGCTGACCCGCGCGATGCCCTGCTCAGCCTGAAACAGATCTCGCTGACATTCCCTCAGGGCCTCAGCGATACAGAAGCAGCCGCTCGGGTTGAAGCCTTCACCACCGGCGTCCAAGCCATTCCCGGGTGCGGCGGCGCCGATGCAGCAGCAGCGGCTCTGGGTGCAAGCATTGTCACCAATGACCAGATCCGGGCACGGTCGTTGCCTGAGGCTCTGCAGAATCTGGTGCTCAATCTCCAGCTTGGCCAGGTCACGCCGCCCTTTGGTTCGGTCGAAGAAGGTGTGCGCATGCTGATGCTGTGCGGCCGCGATGACCCGCAAGTGGCCAGCGGTCCAAACTTTGACCAGATGATGGCGCAGCTTGAAGACGAGCGGGTGAACAAGCGCGCCCAGCGTTACCTGCGCGATCTGCGCAACGACGCCTATATCGACTACAATTGACCCAGCACACCGAGCCACATCCCGCCATTGCAGTGTCGGTGGGCGACCCTGCAGGGATAGGCCCGGAATTGCTTTGCGAAGCTTGGGCGACACGGCTTAAGGCACAATTGCCCGTCTTTGTCGCAGTGGGCGGGGCCAATCTTCTGCGTGCAGCAGCGGATCAGCGGGGCCTGGACTGCCCGATCGTACCAATTGGCGACATGGCCGAGGTGGAAGAGGCCTTTCAGCTCGGTTTGCCGGTGCTGGGTGACGCCGACGCCGATTACCGCCCCGCCTCGCCCGATGATGCTGGTGCAGCCTTCGCGCTTCATTCACTGGCACAGGCAACCAGGCTGGTCTTGACCGGCAAGGCCAGTGCCATGGCCACAGCCCCGATTGCCAAGGGACAATTGGCCCGCGTCGGGTTCGAATATCCGGGACAGACCGAATTTCTGGCGGCGGCCTGCGGAATGCCAGCGCAAGATGCGGTCATGATGCTGGCTGGTCCCTCGCTCAGGACTGTACCAATCACTGTCCATTGCGCCCTGGCCGATGTGCCCGGCCTGCTCAATGCAGAGCTGATTTGCCACAAGACGCGCATTGTCGCTCAAGCACTGGAACATGACTTTGGTATTGTCCGCCCGCGCTTGGCGCTTGCCGGTTTGAACCCTCACGCCGGGGAAGATGGCAAGTTCGGTCGGGAAGAGCAGACGATCATCGAGCCTGCGATCGCTACTCTGCAGGGCGAAGGTTTCGACGCAACCGGCCCCCATCCTGCTGACGCTCTGTTCACCCCGCGCGCCCGGGCCAATTACCATGCCGCTGTGTGCATGTATCACGATCAGGCGCTGATCCCGCTCAAGGCGCTGGAATTTGATGAAGGGGTCAATGTCACCCTTGGCCTGCCAATCATCCGCACTTCGCCTGACCATGGCACCGCCTTCGACATCGCTGGCAAGGGTCTGGCCGATGCTGGCGCGATGTGCGCGGCCATCCGCATGGCTGGGGAATGCGCGCAACGCCGTGCGCAGAACGCTCTGGTCGAAGCTCCAGCCGCCAATGTTTGAGCATGTTTGACCGTGGCTGACATCTCGCACGACTTGCCCCCCTTGCGAGAGGTGATTGCTCGCCACGGCCTGTCCGCGAGCAAGGCTCTGGGGCAGAACTTTCTGTTCGATGCGCAATTGCTCGACCGGATTGCCGCCATTCCCGGCGATCTGGAGGGCGCGCACGTTCTCGAAATCGGGCCGGGTCCGGGCGGCCTGACCCGCGCACTGCTCAAAGCCGGTGCCAGGGTCACCGCGATCGAGATGGACACGCGTTGCCTGCCAGCTTTGGGCGAACTCGCCGAAGCCTTTCCCGGTCACCTTACGGTGATCGAGGGCGATGCGATGAAGCTTGATCATGGCGGGACGATGCAGGGCGAGCCCTTTCATGTGGTGTCGAACCTGCCGTACAATGTCGGCACCGCACTGTTTGTGCGGTGGCTGGGCGGGCAGGACTGGCCGCCCCAATGGCTCTCCCTCACCCTGATGTTCCAGCAGGAGGTGGCCCAGCGCATTGTCGCGCCAGCTGGCGGTTCGGCTTACGGCAGGCTGGCGGTGCTGGCGCAGTGGCGCAGCCGGGCCAAACTGGCGATGAAGGTCCATCGCAGCGCCTTTACTCCCCCGCCCAAGGTGATGAGCGCGATTGTCCATGTCACGCCAGGCGATGCGCCAGAAGGTGTCAAAGCTGACGTCCTCGAACGGTTGACCGAGGCAGCTTTTGGCCAGCGGCGCAAGATGCTTCGGCAAAGCCTTAAGAAGCTGGTCGGCGCGCTGGAAGCGATGGAGACGCTTGGGATCGATCCCACCCGCCGTGCAGAGACACTGTCCGTTGCCGAATTCGTCGCAATCGCACGCCAATTGTCGCTGTAAAGCCATCCGCGCAATCCTGTTGTTTTTGGTACTGACGCTTCGACCAGCGGCAGCCTAGTCTTGACCCATGGACCAGGACATTTTGCGAGCCAGGCTAGCAACATTTTGCGCTGACCGCTTTGGCGACAGTTCCCTGTCCGACCTCACCCGGCTGTCTGGTGGCGCCAATATGGAAAGCTGGCGATTTTTCTGCCGAGGACAAGGCATGGTGCTGCGCCGAATGCCCGGCGCGATGAAGGATGCCGCCGTCAGCAATTCTGTCACGTCCATATCTCTTGATGCCCAAGCCGAGCTGATCGCGATGGTCAAAGATGCCGGTGTCACTGTGCCCGGCGTGCTCGCCGTTCTGAAACCCGGCGATGACATGGGCGAAGGCTTTGTCATGGAGCAGATTGCGGGCGAAACGCTTCCTCACAAAATTCTGGGCCAACCGCAATTTTCCAAGGCCGAGAGCGTTATGGCCAGACAGTGCAGCCGCGAACTGGCTGCCATTCACTCCGTGGCGACCCACAATTTGCCCACCGAAGTCGAGGCGCGTCAGGCTGGCGATCTGCTTGCCGAGCAAGAGGCAACCTATCGCGAGATCGGCGGGGAAATTCCCGTTTTTGACTGGGCTTTCAACGAGCTGGAGCGCACCCTTCCCCCAACTGCTGCGCCGCAACTGGTCCACGGCGACTTCAGGATGGGCAATCTGATGATCGATGAAAACGGCATTTCTGCCGTGCTCGATTGGGAACTGGCGCATCTGGGCGATCCGCTGGAGGATTTGGCCTATCTGTGCACGCCCAGTTGGCGCTTTGGCCATTACGACAAGCATGTCGGCGGCTTTGCCCCGCTGGATGAATTTTTGACAGAATATGAAACCGCCAGCGGCAATGCGGTGGATCCGGCCCGGTTCCACTGGTGGCTGCTTTACAACACGCTGTGGTGGGGGGTTACCTGCCTGCGCATGGGCAACAGTTGGCGCGAAGGCACCGCCCGGTCGCTGGAGCGCACGATTATCGGTCGCCGCGTATCGGAGGTCGAGATTGACCTGCTGCTGCTTATGGGGCGCTCCGATGATCGCCTGGACTGGGAAGAGCCTGCTCTGCTGCCGACCTCGGGCGAAATCGACTATGCCGAAGTTCTGGTTGCATTGGGCGAATGGTCAACCGGCGTTATCGACCAGTCGAAGGGGCACGCCCGGTTCGAAGCCCGCGTCGCCCGCAATGCGGCCGGAATGGCGCAGCGACACGCCGCATGGGGCACGCTGTTCGCCAACAGGCAATCTGATCGGTTGACCGCGCTCGGCATGGACAATGCGACACTGTGCAAGCGCTTGCGCAGGGGCTCAGCCGATCCCCACTCAAACCCCTTGTGGCAACATTTGCGCCTTATGGCGTTGGAAAGACTGGCCATTGATCAACCCAAATACGCCGGCCTTACCGCCGCACGAAAGCGCTGGAGCATCGCATGAGCATTTTTGAGATACCGCAGGACATAACCGATTATCTGGCCGAGCTGGACGCCTTCATCGAAGCTGAAATCAAGCCCATCGAAGCCAGGGACGACAATATCCGCTTCTTCGACCATCGGCGCGAATTTGCCCGGACCGACATGGACAATGACGGTCTGCCGACGAAGGATTGGGAGGACCTGCTCGACGAAATGCGCAAGGTTGCCGATGCCGCCGGCCATTACCGCTTCAGCCTTCCCGAAGAATTTGGCGGCCGCAACGGCAGCCATCTCGCCATGGCCTGCATTCGCGAGCATCTCGCCGCTCTGGGGCTGGGTCTGCATAATGATCTGCAGAACGAAAATTCGATCGTCGGCAATCTGGTTCAACCGCTGATGGTGCGCGATTTCGGTACCGAGGAACAGCGCCGCGAAATGATCCCGGCCATGCTGGAGGGCCGGATGCGCTGGACCTTTGGCCTGACCGAGGAAGACCATGGTTCGGATGCCACCTGGATGGACACGACCGCTGTGCGCCAGGACAAGGATGGCAAGCCGGGCTGGCTGATCAATGGCAACAAGATGTGGACCACCGGCAGCCACAAGGCATCGCATTGCATGGTTTTTGCCCGGCATTCAGGCGAGGATGGATCGGCCAAGGGAATTGGCTGTTTTCTGGTCCCCTACAGCGATCCGGGCGTCAAAATCGGCCAATATCTGTGGACCTTCAACATGCCGACCGACCACCCCAAAGTGCGCTTCGATGATGTCTGGATTCCCGAAGATGCAATTCTGGGCGATCTCGACAATGGTCTGGCCTGTGCGCAGCATTTCGTGCACGAAAACCGGATCAGGCAGGCGGCATCCTCGCTCGGCGCGGCGCAATATTGCATCAATGAAAGCATTGCGTACGCCAAGCAGCGCAAGCCCTTTGGCAAGCCCCTGGCCACCAATCAGGCGATCCAGTTCCCGCTGGTCGAATTGCATACAGAAGCCGCCATGCTGCGCCAGCTGATCTACAGTGTGGCAGCACAGATGGACACCATGCCCAAGCCCGAGGTCGCCCGCCGATTGTCGGACAAGATCAGCATGTGCAATTATCGCGCGAACCGCTTGGTGTGCGATGCCGCCGACCGCGCGATGCAGGTCCACGGCGGCATCGGCTATTCACGCCACAAGCCGTTCGAGCATATCTATCGCCACCACCGGCGTTACCGGATTACAGAGGGCTCTGAGGAAATTCAGATGCGCAAGGTTGCCGGGCTCATGTTCGGCTTTATCGGAGGGTAACAGGCGGGGATATTAATCGCGCCGCCCGGCCCGGCCCAGCCCTGCCAGTTCGATCTTGCTCAGCCTGCTTTCTTGCGTTGCCGCCATGCGTGCAGCAAGGGCTCGGTATAGCCGGATGGCTGCTCCACACCCTTGAAAATAAGGTCTTTCGCCGCGTTGAAGGCTGCCCCGCCCTCATTCCCGGTCAGCGGTACATAGGTCGGATCACCGGCATTCTGATCGTCCACCTTGGCGGCCATGCGGGCAAGCGAGTCCATCACCTGCTCCTCGCTCACCACACCATGCAGCAGCCAATTGGCGATGTGCTGGCTGGAAATGCGCAAAGTCGCGCGGTCTTCCATCAGGCCCACATCATTGATGTCGGGCACTTTGGAACAGCCGACGCCGGCATCAATCCAGCGCACGACATAACCCAGCAAGCCCTGGCAATTGTTGTCCAGTTCTTCGCGCAGTTCTTCGTCCGACCAGTTCACCCCGTCGGCAAGGGGAATGGTCAGCAAGCGATCAAGGCCGGGAACATCACCCAACCCCTGCTGGATATCGAACACGTTTTCGCGATGATAATGCAGCGCATGCAGGGCAGCGGCCGTGGGTGACGGGACCCAGGCGGTGTTGGCCCCTGCCCGCAAATGGCCGATCTTCTCGACCATCATCTGGCCCATCAGATCGGGCGCGGCCCACATGCCCTTGCCGATCTGCGCCTTGCCCGACAGGCCATGACGCAGGCCAATGCCGACATTGCGTGCTTCATAGGCTTGCAACCAGTCGGACCCTTTCATCGCGCCCTTGCGCTGCATCGGTCCGGCCTGCATCGAGGTGTGAATTTCATCGCCTGTGCGATCAAGGAAACCGGTGTTGATAAACACGATCCGGTCTTTCACGGCATGGATGCATGCGCCCAGATTGGCGCTGGTGCGGCGCTCTTCATCCATCACGCCGACCTTGATCGTGTGGCGTTTCAGGCCGAGCAGGTCCTCCACAGCATCGAACAGATCATTGGTGAAGGCGCATTCTTCCGGCCCATGCATCTTGGGTTTTACAATGTAGATACTGCCATGACGCGAATTGCCGTACTTCCCATGGCCTTCCACATCTATCGCACCGATGGCGCTGGTGAAAACCGCGTCCATAATGCCTTCTGGCACTTCGCCGCCATCGGCCAGAGTGATCGCCGGATTGGTCATCAGATGGCCGACATTGCGCACAAAAAGCAGGCTGCGACCGGGGACCGAAAACTCGCTGCCATCGGGCGCGGTATAGGCCTTGTCCGCTTTGAGCGCACGGGTCAGGACCTTGCCCCCTTTCTCGAAGCTTTCTTCCAGATCGCCGCGGATGACGCCCAGCCAATTGGTGTAGGCCTGCAGCTTGTCCTCGGCATCAACAGCTGCGACCGAATCCTCGCAATCGGCAATTGTGGTCAGCGCCGCTTCGACATTGATATCGGCGATGCCTGCCTTGTCGGTCTGGCCAATCGGGCTGCCGGGATCGAAAACCACCTCGATATGCAGGCCGTTGTTGACGAAGAGCAGACCTTTTTCCGTCTCGCCAACATACTGGCTTTCATTCTGCAGTGTGCCATCATCCTTGCCTGCAAGGTCTGCCCAGCTTTGCCCCACCAGCGGCAGAGCCTGGTCAAGAAATTCGCGGCCACGCGCGATCACCGCATCGCCGCGATCCTTGTCATAACCGCCGGGGCGTGCAGGCGGCGCATCAAGCGCGTCGGTGCCGTAAAATGCATCATACAGGCTGCCCCAGCGCGCATTGGCAGCGTTGAGCAAGAAGCGCGCGTTGAGAATCGGCACCACCAATTGCGGCCCTGCCATGGTCGCAATTTCCGGATCGACATTCTGCGTCGTGATCGAAAAATCGCCCGGCTCCGGCACCAGATAACCGATCTGCGACAGAAAAGCCTGATACTCCTGCTGATCCAGCGATTTGCCGCGCCGGGCACGATGCCAATCATCGATCTGGGCTTGCAGGCTCTCTCGCTTTTCCAGCAGCGCAGCATTGCGCGGCGCAAATTGAGCCAGAAGAGCGGAAAATCCATCCCAGAAGCCGCTGGCATCACGGCCTAGCGGCTGCAAAACCTGGGTTTCAATAAATTCGGCGAGCGCCTTGTCAATCGTCAGGCCGGCTCGGGTAACTTGCTGGGTCATCATTTGTCTTTCACGGGTTCAAGCTTGCGATACAGGCGCAAACACACTTGCTGAATTACCCGGGGAGGAGATGCGCAGGCGATATGGCCAAGCCGCCGCGCAATTGCAACCGCCCATGACCAACAAAATCACCGCTTGGCTTGGCCTTGGCGGCGCGCACCGCTAGAGCAGTTTCCGATGAAACAATTCTCCCAGCATGCCGTCTCTCTCCGCGATCAGATTGATGGCGCTGCCATGCTGGATCAGGTGCAGAGCTGGTGCGCGATCAACACCGGCACAGCCAATCTGAAAGGACTGGCGGAACAGGCTGGCATATTGGCCGATGCCTTTTCCGCATTGCCGGGAGAAGTGTCTCTGGTTGACCCGGCAGAGGTGACCGCCATAGGTAGCGATGGGGCCGAATTTGCCAAGCCGCATGGACAGCATCTGGTGCTGCGGGTGCGCCCGCGGGCCAACCGCCGCCTGCTGCTGACCGGGCACATGGACACGGTCTTCCCTGCCGACCATTCCTTCCAGAAGCTGACCTGGCTGAAGGACGATGTGCTGGGCGGCCCCGGCGTTGCCGATATGAAGGGCGGCATTTCCGTCATGCTGCATGCGCTGATGGCGTTCGAGGAAAGCGGCACTGCCCAATCGATCGGCTACGACGTGCTGCTCAATTCGGATGAGGAAACAGGATCCTTGGCATCCTCGGCCCTGATCGCCAAACTTGCACGCGGAAAAGTGGCGGCGCTGACCTATGAACCTGCTGCTTTGCCAGACGGGACCCTGGCGCACGCGCGTGGCGGTACGGGCAATTACTCGATCACCTTTTCCGGCAAGAGCGCGCATGCCGGTCGCAATCCGCAGGACGGGCGCAATGCGGTGGTTGCAGCAGCCGACCTGATCGTGCGGATCAAGGCGATGGAAAGCGATGACCTTACAGTCAATCCGGCCAAGCTGGAAGGCGGCAGCGCCAACAATGTTGTGCCCGACCATGCGGTGGTTCGGTTCAATATTCGCCCCAAGTCAACCGACGCGATGGAACGCTTTGACAGTCAGCTCAACGCCTTGCTGGCCGATCTTGCTAAATTGCATGACATAGGTGTCCATCGCCATGGCGGGGTCACTCGTCCGCCCAAGCCGGTGGACGAGCAGGCCCAGCGCCTATTCGATCTGGTGAAGCAATGTGGGGCTGAACTTGGCCAGACCATCGCCTGGCAATCGACCGGCGGGGTGTGCGATGGCAACAATATCGCGGCCTGCGGAGTGCCGGTAGTGGACACGATGGGTGTGCGCGGAGGCGCAATCCATTCTCCTGATGAATATCTGATCGTGCCTTCGCTCAGCGAGCGCGCAGCCCTGTCCGCACTCGTTTTGACCGCAATTGCCGGTGGAGAGATGAATTGAGCTTTCGTTTACGCGCAGCGCGCCCTGCTGATCTTGAGCCCCTGTATGAAATGGCCAAGCTGACCGGCGGCGGCTTCACCAATCTGCCCGCTGACCGCAGCGCCTTGGGCAGCAAGCTGGAACGCGCCAGCGCCGCCTTTGCCAATACCCAAGACACGCTGGTCGACGAACAATTCGTCCTGGTGCTGGAAAATGCCGAAACCGGCGCAATCCGCGGCACATGCCAGCTGATGACGATGGTCGGGCAGCAATGGCCGTTTTATTCCTATCGGCTCAACACGCTGACCCAATATTCCCAGGAACTGGACCGCACGGTCCGGGCTGAACTGCTCAGTCTGACCACCGACCTGGAAGGATCGAGCGAGGTCGGCGGCCTGTTCCTCCACCCGAACGAACGCGCCGGAGGGTTGGGCCTGTTGCTCGCCCGCAGCCGCTATCTGTTCATCGCCATGCATCGCAAGCGCTTTGCCGAACGCACGATTGCTGAACTGCGCGGCATTATTGACGAACGCGGGGGATCGCCTTTCTGGGATGGTGTGGCGGGCCGGTTTTTCGGCATGGCATTTCAGGAAGCGGACTATTTCAACGCCATCAACGGCAACCAGTTCATCGCTGACCTGATGCCCAAGCACCCGGTCTATGTCGCCATGCTGGACGATGATGCGCGCAGCGTTATCGGCGTGCCCCACCCCACAGGCCGCGCGGCGATGCGGATGCTGGAGAACGAGGGGTTTCGCTATGATGGCTATGTCGACATTTTCGACGGCGGCCCGACCATGGTGGCCCCGACCGACCGGATCATCAGCGTGGCCAATTCGCAAATGGCGAATATTTCTGCGGTCGATGCCGAGAATGGCGAGCGTGCGATCATCGCCACGGGCCAGTTGCAGGATTTTCGCGCCTGCTATGGCCTGCGGATTGGGCATGAGGACGGCAGCGTCGCAGTTGATGCCAACACGGCAGAGGTTCTGGGTGTGAGCACAGGCGACAGCGTCTGGAGCGTTCCGCGATGAACGATCTGGTCGAAATCAATTTCGATGGTGTGGTCGGCCCGACCCACAATTATGCGGGCCTTAGCGTGGGCAATATCGCCAGCGCTCGGCATCAGGGCAATATTTCCTATCCCAGACAGGCCGCGCTTCAGGGGCTCGCCAAGATGCGGGGCAATCTGGCCCGGTTCGGCAAACAGGGGTTTTTCGTGCCCCTGCCCCGCCCCAATCGCGATCTGCTGAAGCTGCTGGGCGAAACTATGCCGGCGCAGGATGCTGCGCTGACCGCTGCTGCGCTGTCGGCCAGTTCGATGTGGACCGCCAATGCGGCCACGGTCAGCCCTGCGCCCGATACCAGCGATGGCAAATGCCATTTCACGCCCGCCAATCTGGTCACCATGCTCCACCGCGCGCAGGAATGGCCCGATACAAAGCGGCAGCTTGATCTGGCCTTTGCCGATCCTGACCATTTCGTAGTGCATGACGCTGTGCCCCCCAGCTATGGCGATGAAGGGGCCGCCAATCACATGCGGTTGTGCGAGCAGCATGGCGCAGCCGGGGTCGAAATTTTTGTCTATGGCCGACCGGGCGCCAAATTCCCCGCGCGCCAGCATGAACAGGCCAGCAGGGCCGTGGCGCGATTGCATGGCCTTGATCCCGAAGCATGCGTGTTCATCGAACAAAGCCCGGTCGCGATTGAGGCCGGCGCATTCCACAATGATGTGGTCGCGGTCGCCAATCAGGACGTGATCTTCGCACATGAATGCGCCTTTGCAGACCGTCAGGGCGCTTATAATGCGATGCGCGCGGCCTTCCCCGCCCTGCAGGTGGTCGAAGTGCCTGACAGCGCCGTGCCGCTGGACGAGGCGATTGCGACCTATCTCTTCAATGCGCAGCTGATCTCGCTCGATACCGGCGGGATGGCGCTGGTGGTGCCTGAAGAATGCCGCCAGAGCGCGCGTGTGTGGCAATGGTGCGAGCAAATGCTCGCCGGAAACGGCCCGATCCGCGAGATTATCCCGGTCGATGTGAAGCAGAGCATGGCCAATGGCGGCGGGCCTGCCTGTTTGCGCCTGCGCGTGGTGTGCGACCCGGCTCATGTCGATCCGCGCTTTTTGTTGAGCGAGGCGAAGGCAGACCGGATGGAGCAGGCCATTACAGCGCATTGGCCTGATCAGATCGACCCCGATGATCTGGGCAATCCGGCGCTGACCGAGGCAATCATTTCGGCCCGGCGACACCTGCTGCAAGTGCTTGACCTGGAAGAACTAGGTTAACGCGCTGGACTCAAAGGCCCGCCTGATTACAATTATCAATCTGTTAACCGTCAACACCCGCATTATTCCGCGATTTACCGCTGAATCGGAGGTGTTGAGCCGGAGCGAAAGGGCGAAGATGCTGCGCAAGATTGGTCGGCTGTTTGTGATCAAGACCCGCTGGGAAGCGTATCTGATCATCTATGCGCTGGCCCTTGGCGCAACCGCTCGCGGCGCTCAATATCTTGTCGAATATCCCGGTTGGGGCGGTCGGTTGCTGTTCATCGCCACCACTGGCGCAGTGTTTCTGGCCGGTGCCAAGATCCTTGATTGCCTGAAATATGAACGGGCCGAGCGCGAGGCACTGCTGGTGCGCAAAGAGCCGTCACAGGACGTCCTCGCTGAGTGAACGGGCGATAGCGCAAAATTGGCGATCTTGTGCGGAAGCCTGTTTTGCATAGCTTACACATTCTTCGGAACCGGGATCGCGACCAAACCGGGCTTCTGCTCGCTTTCCTACTTGGACCGCTTTTGGCAAAGATCGCGCTGCTCTTTATCATCGACAGCCCCAGTGAATCGTCGGTCAAAACCGGTCAACAAACATGTCTGGAACTTTTGCGCCGGGTTGGAAAAGTGTCAAAATTGAAATTGAGCTTTAAGTTTCTGTAATTACGCGGTGAAATGCCAGAAATTGGCAAAACACAGTGTCAAAAGTGTCAAAATTGAAATTTCGTGCCTCAAGGCAAACCTTGGCCATTGATAGGTTACTTTAAAGCTCTCAAAAATTGACTGAATTTCGCCAGATCGAGCCGAAAATGGTAAGATTCGAGAACCGGCGCGCAGCGACCATAAGGGTCGTGAGCACCGGAAGCGCAGAAAATTGCCATTTGCAGGCCGATATGGAGGAATTGGTGGGGGTTTCTGTTGCTAGCTACTCGCGCTTGCCTGCTCTTGCGGGGGAGGACCCTCGCCCTTGGCAGGATCGCCGTTCAAATCCACCGATGAAGAAGGTGGGGGTTTCTGTTGCTAGCTACCCCCGGAGCCCCGGTATCCGTTCTGTTGCCCGGTCGGTCCAACCGCGCTTAAGCTTTGTAAATTCAGGCCGCTAGGCCATCAAATTACGCTGCGAGAGCGAGTGCTTCGTTATCGTTTGCACTTATGAGTTTTGAACAGTTTTGCGGGTTACTCAGCCCGGGTAAAAATACCGCCTTTCAGCACACGTCGATCCTAGTTCGGCCCCGTCATAACATGCGAAATTCTCAAGGAATCCCGTATCTTATGGTGGAGCCGCCGGGTACTGCCCCCGGGTCCGTTGTACCTATTACACAGCACAGTTTATCACCATAGTCGGCCGAAACCGACAGACCCTATATAGGGCAATTCAGCTTAATGGGAAGTGTAAGAGGTTTTGTTGGTCGACCCGACGGAATGCACCAAACGGTCGGCGACCAGCCGACCGCAAGGCCGACTGGTCGCCCGCAGGCCCGCAAGGGCCGAGGAAATCGCAGCGCGGAGGCGCTGCGGAAACCAAAAATTACTTTTTCAGTGCGTCGCGGATTTCCGTCAGCAATTCGATCTCGGTCGGGCCGGCTGGTTCGTCCGCCGCTGGTTCTTCCGGCTTTTCAAACTTGGCTTTGGCCTTGTTGGCATAGCGGACGAGCAGGAAGATGATGAACGCCAGGATCACAAAATTGATGATCGAGGTAATGAACGCGCCCCAGGCCAGCACATTCGCGCCCGCTTCGCGCGCTGCCTCCAGGCTCATGCCTTCCGTCACCAGTTCGGCGCCCGACAAAACGGTGTATTTGCTGCTGAAATCAACGTCGCCGAAGATCAGACCGACAATCGGCATGATCAAATCCGATGTCATGGAGGCGACGATGACGGCAAAAGCACCTGCGATAATGACCGCAACGGCCAATTCCATAACATTGCCCTTGGCGATAAATTCCTTGAATTCAGTCAGCATAATTGTTCCCTCAACCAGTCCTAAAACGGGAACATATTTGCATTATGAGTCGTAATTGCCAAGTGGCCGGCACGCTTGAATATCCACAAGGGTGTGCTATATCGGCAATACAGACAAAAAGGTCGATCGGGTCGGCCAATAAAATACTAGGGGAACTCTATGAACTTCGCTGCTTTCCGCAGAATGACACTGGTTGTCGCTGTTTCGCTCGGTCTTGCCTCGTGCGGGATCAACTCCGTTCCGGAAGATGAGGAAGCCGCGAAGGCTGCCTGGGCCAATGTGGAAAGCGCCTATCAGCGGCGAGCCGATCTGATCCCGAATCTGGTATCCACAGTGGAAGCGGCAGCTGAGTCAGAGGAGGCAATCTTGACACAGGTCATTGAGGCCCGGTCACGAGCAAGCTCGATCCAGTTGAATGCTGATGATCTCAGCAATCCCGAGCAGTTGCAGCGCTTTGACCAAGCGCAAGGAGAGCTTTCAAGCGCGCTTAACCGCCTCATGGTTGTTGTCGAGCGTTACCCCGAATTGCAGAGCCAGCAGCGCTTTGCAGACCTGATGGTCGCCCTAGAAGGATCGGAAAACAGGATCGATAACGCTCGGACGAAGTACAATGAAGCTGTCCAGACCTATAACACGACCATACGAACATTTCCGTCAACCATTGCTGCGAACATAGTGTACGGCTCGGAGCGTATGGAAGGATTCTCGGCAAAACCAGGCACCGAAGATGTTCCTGTAGTGGAATTCGGGGACGACAACTGATCGTTTCGTTATCTCCGCTAGCGATGCGTTTTTTGGCCTTGCTGGCGCTATGTTTGTCAGTCTTAGCACTGCCGGCCCATGCGGCGACAATCCCTGAACGACCTGATGGGCCGGTTCTGGATGCCGCCGAACTGTTGCCAGCAGACAGCGAAGCTCAGTTGGAATCCAAACTGACGGACTACAACGCCGCGACTGGTCGTGCCGTAATTGTTGTTACTCTGGCGTCGCTAGAGGGAGAACCAGTTGACCTGCTCGCGCGTGATATTGCCGAAGCCTGGGGTGTATCCGGAACAGAAACGGAAGAAGGCGTGTTGCTTCTGGTCGCACCTAATGAAAAACAGGTCTGGATCACTACGGCAAGGGGCGTTCAAGACAGGCTGACTGATATCACGGCGGGTAGGATATACAGAGACACGCTGCGCCCAGCCTTCCGTGCGGGCGATTTTGATGGCGGTATTGCTGCAGCGGTTGATCAGATCATTGAGCGTCTTGACATGGCTCCAGCCGATGCGCGTGCAATCGCAGAAGCGGAGGCTGCGGCAGAGCAGTCCAGGGAAAATTCTGGCGGTTTCCCGTTCGGCTTGCTGATTTGGGGTGCGGTCATATTCTTCTTTTTCATATTGCCCATGATGCGCGGCCGTGGACGCAAGCGGCGCTATCGCGGCGCTGGCAGCACGGCACGCGACATCATCCTGTGGGAAGTGGGTTCGGCCATTGTCCGCGGCGCGGTGAGCGGCGGCGATGACTGGGGCGGCGGCGGTTTTGGTGGCGGCGGAGGCTTCGGTGGTTTCGGCGGCGGTGGCGGTGGCTTTAATGGCGGCGGTGCCGGAGGGGGTTGGTAAGCAATGGGACGCTATCTGGACGCGGACAAGCACAAGATCGTCAGCGATGCGGTTGCCGCAGCTGAGCTCACAACCTCTGGCGAGATCGTCACCGTGCTGGCTGACCGCAGCGATGGCTACACCGATGTCGTCCTGCTCTGGGCAGCAGCAGCAGCCTTTACCGCGATGAGCCTGTTTGCCTTGTTCCCCCTACCCTTCCTCGAATTGTGGGACAGCCTGATTGGTGGCTGGTCGCATGAATGGACCACCGGCGAGCTGGCCAGCATGACCATCGCGCTAGGTCTGATTGCCTTTGTCCTGGTGTGGGCTGTGCAATTGTACGAACCGCTGAAGTTTGCGCTAATTCCCGCGCCCGTTCGTACGTCGCGCGTCCATCAGCAGGCCATCAAGCACTTCAAGGTTGGCGCAGAGCGCCGCACCCATGGCCGAACCGGCATCCTGATCTATCTCTCCATGCGCGAACATCGGGCGGAGATCGTCGCTGATGAACCCATTGCAGAAAAAGTCAGCGCCGATGTGTGGGGCAATGCGATGTCCGACATGCTGGTAGAAATCCGCAAGGGATGCATAGCCGAGGGCTTGACTGCCGGTGTGCGCGATGTTGGCGAGGTTTTGAGCGAACACTTCCCCCGTGCAGAAGATGACGAAAACGAGCTTCCCGATCGCCTGATCGAAGTCTAAGCCCGCTTGCATGAGCGATCCGGATCAAAACGCCGTCGAGCACATCGTCTGGCAAGGCAAATTCATCACTGCAAAAACTCGCGGCCGCTGGGAGTATGTCGGCAGAGCCCGAGATATTCGCGCCGCTGCAATCCTGGCGGTGGATGACGGGCACATTCTTCTGGTCGAGCAATATCGCGTGCCACTGGGTCGCAATTGCCTGGAACTGCCCGCCGGGCTGATCGGCGATGAAGGCGGCAGCGAAGGCGAAGATGATCTGGATGCAGCCGCGCGAGAGCTGGAGGAGGAAACCGGCTACCGCGCCGATACTCTGGAAAATTGCGGCCAGTTCTACTCCTCGCCAGGCATGGTCAGCGAAAGTTTCACTCTGGTTCGGGCCAGCGGATTGACCAAGGTGGGCCCCGGCGGAGGTGTGGCGGGCGAGAATATCACCGTCCACCGCGTCGCGCTCGGCTCGCTGTCTGAATTTATCGCCGAAAAGCGCCACGAAGGTTGCGGGATCGACGTCCGCATGCTGATGGCCTTGGGACAACAATTGATAAGCGGAGAGAGCACATGACAGGACGCGTAGCAGGCAAGATGGCGATGGTAACCGGCGCAGCCCAGGGCCTGGGGGCAGCGCACAGTGCCTTGCTCGCTCAGGAAGGTGCGCGCGTACTGTGCACCGACATCAACGGAGCCGGCGCTGAAGAAACAGCCGCCGCCATTAACAGCGCATGCGGCGCTGGAACCGCCTTTGGCATGCAGCATGACGTTACCGACCCATCCGCATGGGAAACTGCGGTCGATGCCGCTCGTCAGGAGATCGGCGGGCTCAACGTATTGGTCAACAATGCTGGAATCGGCGTGCCGGGCAATATCGAGCAGTGCGACTTCGACGACTGGAAACGCTGTTTCTCGATCAATGTGGATTCAATCTTCCACGGCTGCCAGAAAGCGCTGCCGCTGATGCGTGAACATGCGCCCGGCTCGATCATCAACATCAGTTCGATTGCCGGCCTGATCGCCAGCGACACCATGCCCGCCTATAATGCGTCCAAGGCTGCGGTGTGGATGCTGTCCAAATCCATCGCCCTCCATTGCGCGAAGAAGCAGATGCAAATCCGCTGCAATTCGGTGCACCCCACCTTTGTCGACACGCCCATTCTTGATGGAACGGCCAAATCGAGCGGGCTTGATAAGGATGTGCTGATGGAAAAGCTGGCGCGTCAGATCCCGCTCAAATTTGTCGGCGAACCCAATGATATCGCCAATGCGGTGCTGTATCTGGCCAGCGATGAAAGCCGCTTCATGACAGGCGCGGAACTGAAGCTGGACGGCGGCATTTCGGCGATGTGAATAGACTTGCAGAGAGCGCGCAATTTCGGGCCAATCAGGCCTGCAAGCGAGAGTTAGAACACACAAAAAGAGAGGGGCCAGTTGGCCCCTCCCGGTTGTTCAAACTCGGTGCGTAGCGGTCCGAAAAACCGGGTTACCGCTTTAACGCTACGCACTCAGTCGAAGATCAATGCCATGGCGATATAGACCAGGGCTGCTGTGCCAACGCTCAAAAAGGCGCCAACGACAAATCCCAGTCGAACGACCAGCGGGTCAATGCCGGCATAGTTGGCGATACCGCCGCAAACGCCGAAGACCTTGGCATTGTGCTTGTCGAGTGAAAGCGAACTTGACGGCGAACCCCCGTTCATATTGCTTTTGTCGATGTTGCTCATGCCAGAATTCCAGCAGGGCTGGCAGGGATGATTGCCGTGGCGAAGAAGACTGCCGAAATGGCCAGGGCGGATACAGCGGCAAAGACACGGCTGCCGGATTCAGAATTGAAGAACATTGTCATACTCCTTGTATTGGGTTTCGGGCTTAGGCGAGGATGCCAGCAGGCGATGCAGGAATGATCGCAGTGGCGAAAAATACGGCTGAGATTGCCAGGGCGGATACAGCTGCGAAGAACCGGCTGCCTGTGTCTGAAGTGGTAAACATGATTTAAAATCTCCTGTTGCTTGTTTGTTGGGCTTGTTCGTGCCCGATGTCTGAATGATTGCAGGAGGCGTGCCAAAATTCGAAAATGGCGGAATTCTGCGCTTTTCTGAATTTTTGTTCAGGTTCGCCCTGTTCATCAATCCGAAAGGTTAGGAATTTTCACCAACATTTAGATATGCGCATTTTCGTGGCACAATCAGCCCGCAATGCTAGGCAGGTATCTCCATGGCGCTCGACCGAATTTCCCTATCCCATTTCCGCAATCACAAGCTGACGCAGCTCGATGAAACGCGCGCCTTCAACCTGCTGATTGGCGACAATGGAGCGGGCAAAACCAACATTCTTGAGGCTTTGTCGCTACTGGCCCCGGGTAAGGGCCTGCGCCGTGCTGCTTTGCCGGATATCGCCGGGCCACACGGCAACGGAGGGTTCGCTGTGGGGGCAAGCTTGCGCGAGTCCGGTCACCACAGCGCCCGTCTGGGAACCTATGTCGAAACTGATCAGCCGCGTCGCAAGAATGTCCGCATCAATGGGAGCGACGCCCGGACCACCGAGCTGGGGGAATGGCTGGCGATCAGCTGGCTGACCCCGGCGATGGACGGGTTGTTCATGGACAGCGCCGGCGCGCGGCGCCGCTATATTGACAGACTGGCTCTGGCGATTGACCCGTCGCACGGACGCAATGTTGCCCGTTATGAGGCGGCCCTGCGAGAGCGGAATAAGCTGCTTGAAACCGGTGGTGAGGCAAGCTGGCTTGACGCGATTGAAGCGCAGGCGGCGGACCATGGCGCTCTGGTGGCAGCAGGCCGGGTCGCGCTGATTGCGGAATTGGGCGAAGCCTTGTCCGCCCTTCCCGATGAACCGTTTGCCCGTCCGATTGTGACCTATCTCGCTGGTGGCCCATCAGACCGTTCACAACTGCAAAGCGAATTTCAATCGGGTCGCGCGCGCGATCGGGCCGCCGGGCGCGCCCTTTCGGGCCCGCAGCGTGATGATCTTCATATTGTGATGGCAGGGTCTGGCCAGATTGCAGCGTCGTGCTCCACCGGCGAGCAGAAGGCGATGCTGATTGCGATCACCCTTGCCCACGCAGAACTGGCCGCTCAGGGTAGACCAAGTGTTTTGTTGCTCGATGAAGTGGCCGCCCATCTTGATCCGGTCCGCCGTGCAGCGCTGTTCGAACGGTTGGCAGGGGCCGGCGTGCAATGCTGGATCACCGGGACCGAACGCGCGCCGTTCAGCGAGATCGGACAGGCCGCAGCGGTCTGGACTGTCGCCCAAGGCACGGTGTCGCGCGACTAGCCAGCCGGTTCGGTTTCGCTCTCGGGAATGGCGGCGATGACTTCGTCCACCGTCTCAGCCACCAGCAATTCAATGCCATTTTCGGTCGGGTGAATACGGTCAGCCTGGATAAGATCCGGCCTTGCAGCCACGGGAGCAACCCAGAACGGGATCAGATCGACCCCATATTCTGAGGCGAGATCGGAATAGATCGCATCGAAATCGGCCTGATATTCCGGCCCGAAGTTGGGCGGTGCCTTCATCCCCATCAGCAGCACATCGATGCCACGTGCCTGCGCACCTTCGATCATCGCAGTGAGATTGGCGCGCGTTTGCGCAGGCTCTATCCGGCGCAGCAAGTCGTTGCCACCCAACTCGAGTATGAGCAGATCGGGCGTGTCATCTTGCCCGTTGAGCGTGAATTCAAAGCGCTGCAGGCCGGCAGCGCTCGTGTCGCCCGAAACCCCGGCGTTGCGCACCTTGGCATTAATCCCGCGTGCCCTTAGCGCGTTTTGCAATTTGGCCGGATAGCTATCGGCCGGATCAACATTGTACCCGGCAAACAAACTGTCCCCGAAAGCCAGAATGCTTTTTTCCGGACCCATCACGGGGACTACTGCGTTGGCTATTGGATCGGAGGGTGTTGTCTCCTCAGGGTTGGCCGTTGGTGCCTCGCTGCCGCAAGCAGCAAGAGCCAATGCAACCACGGGAGCCATCAGACGTTTCGACCAACGACTTACACTATTATGTGACATGTCTTGTTCCATAGGTTTCAATATGCCATCGGATTACCGTGACTGATACCCCTGACAAGCCCGAAAATCGGCAACTCGCCATATCTGCGCGCCAATTGACCCTGTCGCTCGGCTCCGAAACCGCGCCGGTCGACATCTTGCGCGGGATCGACCTCGATATCCATGAAGGCGAGATTGTCGCCCTGCTCGGCCCTTCGGGATCAGGTAAGAGCTCGCTCATGGCCGTCCTGTCCGGACTGGAACGGGCCAGTTCGGGCGAACTGACCGTTGCGGGACAGGATTTCACCTCGCTGGATGAGGATGGATTGGCGCAGGCCCGGCGCGGCCGTATCGGCATCGTCCTGCAGGCGTTTCACCTCCTGCCAACCATGACAGCTGCCGAAAACGTCGCCACACCGATGGAGCTCAACGGCGCTGGTGATGTGCGCGAGCGGGCCGAGCAGGAGCTGGGCTATGTCGGTCTTGGCCACCGCGTCACCCACTACCCCACCCAGCTTTCCGGGGGTGAACAGCAACGCGTTGCCATCGCCCGGGCCATTGCTCCGCGCCCACAACTGATCTTCGCTGACGAGCCGACAGGCAATCTGGATGTCGCGACCGGGCACGAGATTATCGAACTGCTGTTTGCACGCTGCGCTGAAACCGGCGCAACCTTGCTGGTGATCACCCACGACCCCGAGCTTGCCGAACGTTGCGGCCGTGTGATCACGCTGGCCGATGGCAAGATCGCCAGCGATACACGCGGCTCTGCTGCGTGAGCGCATCGTCCGCCACCTTGTCATGGGGCGCAGCCTGGCGCATCGCCCGGCGCGACCTCAATGCCCGCTTTCGCGGTCTGCGCCTTTTGCTGGTGTGCATTTTCCTCGGCACCGGGGCGCTGGCGGCCATCGGGACGCTGACCTCTGCCATTGAAGGCGAGTTGGAAGGCAGCGGCCAGACCATTCTGGGCGGCGATCTGGAGGTCGAGATCTGGCAGCGCGGGTTGAGCGAGGAGGAATTGTCCTTCCTCACTCAATATGGCGAGATTTCCGGCGGCACCCGCTTGCAGGCGATGGCCACGGTTCCCGATGGCGCGGCCCCGGTCGAGCTGAAGGCGGTCGACCAGAACTGGCCGCTCTATGGCACATTCACTCTGACCGATGGCACCGCTGTTGGTGCACCATCCGGCAATCAGGCCTTTGTTGCACAAGGCGCACTTGATCGGTTGGGCATTGAAACCGGTGACACCTTCACCGTCGGCACGGTCGAGCTGACCGCCACCGGTGTGATCGGCAAAGAGCCGGATCGCTTGTCTGAAGGGTTTCAACTCGGCCCGACAGTGATCGTGGCCGAGGACGTCCCTGGCGCAGCCGGACTACTGCAACCCGGATCGCTTTATGAAAGCAAATATCGCATCGCCTTCAGCGACTCTTCGCTCGATCCGGAGACAGTCGAAAGCGCCCTAAACGACCAGTTTCCCAACGCTGGATATGATTTTCGTTCGCGTGATCGCGCCTCCCCCGGAGCTGATCGGTTTGTCGGGCGAATGGGCGATTTCCTGACGCTGGTTGGACTTGCCGCATTGGTGATTGCCGGGATCGGCATTGCAGGCGGTGTCTCATCCTATCTCGAGGCGCGGCGGGGCAGCATCGCCACGCTCAAGGTTCTGGGTGCATCCTCGGGCGACATTCTTCGTATTTACGCCCTGCAGGTGGGTGTTGCAGCGATCATCGGCAGCCTTGCGGGCCTCGCCGTGGGCGTGCTTGTCACGCCTCTTCTAGGAGCAGCCCTGCAAGGCTTGTTGCCCGTCGAGAGCGGCTTTGTGATCGAGCCTGCCCCGCTCCTGCTGGCCGCCAGTTATGGTCTGTTGGTCGCCTTTGCCTTTGCCGCCACGCCGCTGCTCCGCGCGCGAACTTTTCCCGCGATGGCGCTGATGCGGTCTGGCGTGGCGCCATTGACGCGCGATCGGCGAGCCTTGGCTTGGACCGCAGCGGGTATCGTGACGATCTGCGTGCTTGCCATCGTCACCACATCGCAACCTTTGCTGTCAGGCGGCTTCCTGCTCGGCGCCGGTGGAGCCTTGCTGCTGCTTGCGGGTCTGGGGCTTGCGATCCAGCGCCTTGCCCGCGCCATTCCCCGCCCTTCCAATCCGCTTCTGCGCAGCGCGCTATCCAACCTCCACCGTCCCGGCGCGCCCACTGGCGCTCTGGTGACCGCGCTGGGCTTCGGTCTTGCCTCTTTTGTGCTGCTGGCCGCTGTTCAGAGCGCGATCGACGGCAATATCGAACGCAGCGTCCCGCAACAGGCTCCGGACTATTTCGCGCTGGATGTGCCGGTCGCTCAGGAAGCGGAATTCCGCATCCTGGTGGACAAAAACGCGGCCGGTGCCGAAGTTATGACTGTCCCGACGTTGCGCGGCGCTGTGCTGGCCTTTGGCCCGCGCGACAATATGCAGCGCGTAGCCGATCTGGAGCGCATTCCTGACGGCGCGTGGGCGCTAAGGGGCGAACGCGGCATCACCTATTCCGATACACTGCCGCAGGGCAATCGCCTGGTGGAAGGGGAATGGTGGGACGCAGAGCAAGACAGCGAGCCGCTGGTCTCCATTGACGAGGAATTTGCCAATGCGGCCGGCCTGGAGATCGGTGATTATCTGACCATCGGTATTCTGGGTACAGAACGCGATGTGCGCATTGCCAATCTGCGCCAGATCGAATGGGAGAACATGGGCTTCAACTTCGTCATGGTCTTTTCCCGCAGTGCGATCGCCGATGCCCCGCACAATCTGTCGGCAACAATCAGCCTGCCACAGGCGCAGTCTGATGATGACCGCGGTCAATTGCTGCGCGACATGGTGCGCCAATTCCCGTCAAGCTCGGTCATCGAGGTGGGCGACATCCTGACGCAGGCCCGAACCATTCTGGAACAGGTCGGGCTGGCCACGCTGGCTGCTGCCTCCGTTGCCGTTCTGGCTGGCCTCGCCGTCCTGATGGGGGCGATTGCCGCAGCCCGCGCATCGCGCATGTATGATACGGTTGTTCTGCGGGTGCTGGGCGCGAGCCGCCGTCAGATCTTGCTGATGCAATTGGCTGAATACGGCATACTTGCTTTGCTGCTGGCTCTGGTTGCCCTTGGCCTCGGATCAAGCCTTGCCTGGGTTATTATCACGCAGTTGTTCGAATTTGATTGGTTGCCCGACTGGAGCGAGATCCTCGGCGTGCTTGGCCTTGGCCTTGCCATCGTAATGGGTTTTGCACTGGCCGGCTCGCTTCCATTGCTGAAAGCGAAACCGGCCCGCGCCTTGCGCGAATTATAGCGCCCTATTCAAACACGCCCGCATCGACAGCGGTTTCGCCGGGAGCAGCCTTGAGCACCAGAGTGCTGCAGATCATGTCATGCAGGCCCTGCTTGCGATCGGTAAAGGCTGCCATGATGTAACCGATCATAAGGATGACGGCTGACAAAATCTTTGCAAAGTAGCGGCCCAGCGCGCGCAAAAAGCTGATCCGTTGGCCATCTGTATCTGTGACGATCAGCCCGAGCGCCATCTTGCCCAGGGTTGCCTGCTTGGCCGAACTTTCCATCAATACGAAGTAGAGTATGCTGCCGATCGTGGTGATCGCATAGGCGATGCCAAAACCGCCGGTCGCCAGTGAATCTGCAGCGGCAGGATCAAGCATGTCGGCACTGAACAGGCTGACACCGAAGATGCTGAAGACAATCCATTGTCCGATCGTGAGGATGATCGCGTCGATGATGTAAGCACCGAACCTGATCCAGAAGCCTGCGTAATTTTCCATTGTTTAGTCCCCTCATTGTCCAAGCAGGAGTTTCACCCACCAGCTATTGATCTGCAAGCATAATATTTAAAATGCCCACAACATGGCCGCATGCTGATGTTACCACCGCGCGCGCAGACACCCTCCGCAAACCAAAAAGGGGCCCGCATCACTGCGAGCCCCTTTTCCTGTTTCAATCCATTGTGGATTAGAACTTGTAGCGAACAACCCCGCCGTACGTGCGCGGTGCGCTGGGGTAGCCGGAAACCGTACCTGCCTGGGCGACACCGTCAAACAGAGTCAGGATATGGCGATCATTGAACAGGTTGCGGGCAAATGCCCCTACTTCGAACCCGTTGTTCAGTGCCAGCGTGACCGAAGTATTCACCAAATTGACTTCACGATCGAAAATCTGGGTATTGCCAAGCGCAACGTTGAACGTCGGCAGGCCATTGTTGATCGCCGTGCTGCTTTCATGGTTATAGTCGATCCGCGAAATCAAACGCGTGCCGCTGTTGAACTCATGAGTGTAAGTTGCAGAGGTGGCGATCGTGAGTTCCGGGATGCCAGCTGGCGTTACACCAGTCAGATCGCCCAGAACACTTCCAGGAAAGTCATCAAACAGCGGATCAAGATACGTCGTTGCGAATGTCAGAACCAGACCGTCTGTCGGGACGATCGTTGCATCAAATTCGAAGCCCTTGACCGACTGGCGGCCAGCATTCTGCAATGCAAAACCTGTTCCAGTGAAGGCAAGGCTCTGGAAACCGTCAATAGTCTGGTCGAACAGCGCAAGATTGAAACCAAAGCCGGGCCATTGTGCCTTGAGGCCAATTTCGTAGACTTCGGCTTCTTCTGGTCCTGCAAACCGGGTTCCCGTGGTCAGGTTCGGAACAGCGAGGCCGGCATCAAGAATGGGCGATGAAGGCGCGAGGATAGTCGACAGTCCTGGTCCCGGCGTAAAGTCGCTCGCCAAGGGGCGGCTATCGCGGCCCAGATTGATCGAGCTTGCCTTGAAGCCAGTTGCATAGCTTGCATAGACGTTGACTTCGTTGGACACCTGATAGGCGACGCGCAACAGATACGTCAGCTCGTCATCATCGGTCCGGCCATCTTCAACCGCATTCGGCACCGACAGGAATGGCAGCTGGAACTGCAACGCGCTGAAAGCGAGAAGCGGGTTTTGCATTGAATCCTGAGCAGCAGCTGCAATCCCGGCGAAGAATGGCGCTGTTGCAGGGTTGGTTGCAAAATCACCAATCACAGCTGGCGTCACGTCAGCCGGGCTGATCATGAGGGCCTGTGCAATGCCGCCAACGATGAAGGCATCAACCAGATTGATATTGGCCAATGGGTCACCAGCGACCTGATCAAGAGCGAAACTCTTGCTGTCATCAGTGTAGTTGAAGCCCGCCGTTACAGTCAGGTCGGGTGTGATTTCAAAATCAACCGTACCAAAGATCGAATAGGATTCGTTCGACATGCGGAAGCTTTCCGCCGTCAGGAAGCCTTGCGAACCGAGGAACGTGCCAGCAGGAAAACCAAGCCCAGCTTCGCCAGCCGCCAGCGCGCCATTGCCGATGGCAATCTGCTGAGCTGCCGTCAGGCCTGGAAGAAGGGTTGGACTGACTGCCTGGAAGGCAGCAAAATCGCGGAAATCCTCACCAATGCTGAGCGAGCTGTCCTGACGAATGGTTTCGTCAAAGTAGTAAGCTCCCAACAGGAAGTTGAACGGACCGTCAAAGTCGGAACTGACCCGCAGTTCCTGGGTGAAGGTGTCAACACCTTGATCGCGGATCTCATTTGACAGATCCGCGCTGGTGAAGTCGATGTCCTGATTGAAGAAGTTGCGCAGCTCACGATAGGAGGTGATCGACGTGAAATTCAGCGCACCGGCTGCATAATCGATCTGACCCGAGACACCGTAGTTTTCATTGGTGTTGCGTGGTGCGATATTCAGGAAGTTCTCGTCCGAGAAAAAGTCAGTGCCGAACTGACCACCCACTGCCCCGATGGCTTGTTCAGTCAAGTCACCGACAAGAACGTTGCTGGTCTGACAGCACACTTCATCAATGTCGTTGTAATCAGCGATCAGGCGAACGCTCAGATCAGCGGTAGGCTCAATCAACAGCTGTCCGCGCACCGAATAGCGATTGCGGTCATTGATTTCAGTCCCGCCCAGATTCACGATTTCGCCAAACCCATCGCGAGACTGGTAGCTGCCATCAAGCGAGAAAGCGATATTGTCGGTCAGAGGGCCGGTAATGTCACCTTTCAGAACAACCTGATTGAAGTTGCCATAGACAGCTTCAACTCCGCCACCCCAGCTGAACTGTGGAGGACGGGTCACGACCGAGATAACGCCAGCCGAGGCGTTCTTGCCGAACAGAGTGGATTGCGGACCGTTGAGAACCTCGATCCGCTGCACATTGGGCAAATCACTCAACGCGGAAGCCGAACGCGAACGGAACACGCCGTCGATGAAGACGCCAACAGATGGCTCGATACCAAAGTTGTTATCGCCATTACCGAAGCCGCGAATGATGAATGTTGTGGCCGACGAGGTCTGCAACTGGCTCACGCGCAGCGAAGGGGTCACCGTCTGAAGGTCGAGAACGTCGCGGATCTGCGCCTGCTCAAGCGTTTCGCCCGAAGTCACAGAAACCGAAATCGGGGTTTCCTGCAGGGTCTGCTCGCGCTTGGTCGCGGTAACAACGATGACGTTGTCGAATTCTGTATCATCGAAGCTGGTTTCAGCAGTGTCGGCAGGGGCAGCTTCATCCTGTGCAAATGCGACGCCAGGGACAGCAAGTGCGACAGCGGCAGCGCCGCTCAAAAGGGTGAATCGGCACGACCCGGCGGAGCCGGTTAGAATAGAACGCATGTGAACTCCTCTCACAGTTTAACGATCCGGTCCGGCATCCCCACATGCTTCTAAACCTGATCGCTTGGCTTTGCGTTAGCGCCATGGTTCACTGTAAACAAGTTTCAAGCCAATGATATTTAGCACCAATATCTGCATTTGTGGCCGCTGGGACACACTCTGCCCACTTGCCGTTACGGCGCGCATAAGCTAGGCGACGCGCGATTGTGCGCCGCAACATGGCGCCCCCTTACATTTCCAAGGCTTATTATGTCCGAATCTCTTCGCAATATCGCGATTATCGCGCACGTCGATCATGGCAAAACCACGCTTGTGGACCAGCTTTTCCGCCAGTCCGGCACCTTCCGCGACAATCAGCGCGTGGAAGAACGCGCAATGGATTCCAACGATCTGGAAAAAGAGCGCGGCATCACCATTCTGGCCAAGTGCACCAGCGTTGAGTGGGAGCATGATGACACCACCACCCGCATCAACATTGTCGACACACCGGGCCACGCCGACTTCGGCGCCGAAGTCGAACGCATCCTGAGCATGGTCGATGGCGTTATCCTGCTGGTCGACAGTGCGGAAGGCGCCATGCCGCAAACCAAATTCGTAACCGGCAAAGCGCTGGCCCTGGGCCTCAAGCCAATCGTTGTGGTCAACAAGATCGACCGCCCCGATGGCCGTCCGCAGGAAGTGCTCGACGAAGTGTTCGACCTGTTTGTCAGCCTCGACGCCACCGACGAGCAGCTCGACTTCCCCGTCCTCTACGCCTCGGGCCGCGATGGCTATGCCAGCGACGATCAGGAAGCACGCGACGGTACGCTGGAGCCGCTGTTTGCCAAGATTGTGGAGCATGTCCCCTCCCCCGGTCTCGACACCGATGGCCCGTTCAGCTTCCTGGCCACTCTGCTTGACCGCGACAATTTCATGGGCCGCGTTCTGACCGGCCGCGTGCAGTCCGGCACGATCAACGTCAACGATCCGATCCACGCCATCGATATGGACGGCAATGTGGTCGAGGTTGGCCGCGCGACCAAGCTGATGAGCTTTGACGGGTTGGAACGCGTACCGGTGGAATCCGCCAGGGCGGGCGACATCATCGCGCTGGCCGGGCTGGAGAAGGCAACCGTTGCCAACACCATCGCCCACACCTCTGTCACCACCCCGATTGCCGCGCAGCCGATTGATCCGCCCACACTGGCCATGCGCTTTGCCGTGAACGACAGCCCGCTGGCCGGGCGCGAGGGCAGCAAGGTCACCAGCCGCATGATCCGCGACCGCCTCTATCGCGAGGCGGAGACCAATGTCGCCATCCGCATCAGCGAAAGCGATGACAAGGACAGCTTCGAAGTGGCTGGCCGCGGCGAATTGCAGCTCGGCGTGCTGATCGAGACCATGCGCCGCGAGGGGTTTGAGCTGGGCATTTCGCGCCCCAAGGTCCTGTTCCGTGAGGAAGACGGACAGCGCATGGAACCGTACGAAACCGTCGTCATCGACGTGGATGACGAGCATTCCGGCACCGTTGTTGAAAAGATGCAGCGCCGCAAGGCCGACCTTACCGAAATGCGCCCCTCGGGCATCGGCAAGACCCGCATCACCTTTTCCGCCCCGTCGCGCGGGCTGATCGGCTATCACGGTGAATTCCTGTCCGACACGCGCGGCACCGGCATCATGAACCGCCTGTTCGAGAAGTACGGCCCTTACAAGGGCCCGATCGAAGGCCGCAACAACGGCGTGCTGATCTCCAACGGTGATGGCGAGTCCAACGCCTATGCGCTCAACATGCTGGAAGATCGCGGCGAGCTGTTCGTCGGCGCTTCGATGAAGCTGTATGAAGGCATGATCATCGGCGAAAACGCCAAGCCGGACGATCTGGAAGTCAATCCGATGAAGGCCAAGCAGCTGACCAACATCCGTTCATCAGGCAAGGACGATTCCATTCGTCTGACCCCGCCGCGCCGGATGACGCTGGAGCAGTCGATCGCCTATATCGATGATGACGAGATGGTCGAAGTGACCCCGGAATCGATCCGCCTGCGCAAGGCGCTGCTGTGCCCGCATGAACGCAAGAAAGCAAAACGCAGCAAGGGGGGGTGATTTTTCTCTCACCGTCATCCTGAACTTGTTTCAGGACAACACGCTGCCGACAGTCTCAGATCGTGCTGAAACTAGGCACCCACATCCAGCGGCAAGGTGATCTCGCCCATGATGCGGTCCGTCTCCAGCAGGATTTTTACGATCCGTTGATAGTGCTGTAGATCGGCAAATTCGAGCCTGCGCCCCTTGCGATCTTTCAGCCACTTCTGTGCGGGCTGATATCCGCCGATGTAGAAGCTCCACGCGGTTTCCGGCACGTTCTGGAAGTACTGTTGTTTGTTGATCCAGACATGCCCGTCTTCGCGCTTGGGATAGCCGGAGGCGACGAGGTTGCGGTCCTCATCATCCTCGACCTCACCCATAAAGGGACAGGCGGTGTCGCCGATGGCGGCGGGCTCCATAAGGTGGAGGCGGCGCAAAGCCTCCCCCTTTTCACTGACATGCACGAACACATCAGTTGAGGCCGGATAGGGAATACGCGGAAAGTCGATCTTGAGGAATTCGGCAAAGGTTTCGCGGTAATCGGGCGAGTGCAGCACGCCATAGATGTAGTCGAACACCTTGACCTCTGACGGGCGCGCATTGCCGGTGGCAGCGCGGAAGTCATCGTCCGGCCCGGCCTGATCTGTGGGGTCTATACCCGCAGCTTTACAGATTTGGGCGTAGAGCTTGGGATCGAAATTAAGCGTCCGCTCAGTAGGCGCAAGCGCATCTTTCTGGGCGGCGTTGTCGTCGGGGTAAAGGTAGAGAGGAGCATTCATAGCATTCGACCCAGTCGTGCCAGACAGCAGAATTGCTTCAGTGGGAATATCGGTCACCAGCGCGTGTGCAAATGCGAAATCTCGCAAGGCCTTCGGAATGAGCATTCCTAAGTTTTCACCTTGCAGATAATGACTCATGATTTGTTGAACCGGCCAACCCACAAAGCCCCGCGCATTGCCGGTGTAGAGCAAATACCGCGGATCAAAGGGGCGATAGTTGATCTTTCGGATCAGTTCCCGACTGAAGTTCTCGACAACATCCGATTTGGCCCACTCATAGCGCCAATCTCGCACGTCGTCGGGCAATCCATATTCCTGCCTAACCTCTTCTTCCGACTTGTTCTTGAAAGCATTCATGCTCTGCCAAACAGCATCAACACTATCTTGTATGCAGAGGCGGTCTCTTTTCGTGACAATGCCATTTCCAAGTTTAACGAAGAGCTTGTCTAAGCCGAACCCTGCCTCAAAACGCGAGAGTGTTACATAGTCACGCGGAACAAAGGGAAACTGATTGCCCCTTGGCCTAATCTGGCTCGTGCACTGACCTCTTCCGTCTGAGTGCAACTTCAGACTCTTCGCCTTGCGGCTGCCCCACAAATCCCCGTGCCACACCTCGGCCAGTTCTTCGCTGCCCGCACCCTTCCGCACCGCTATAATCAGCGCCACGCCCTGCTGGATATCGAACACATTTTTGTCCGGTGAACCGTCCGGGCTGACCTCCTTTTTCTTCGAATTGCCATGGAGGTCGATCACCCAGATCTTGTCGAAAGTCTTAAGCAGGTGCCAGCGCATCCCGCGAAAGGTCGGATTGTCCAGATATCCGTGATTGGTGATGAAGCCGAGCACGCCGCCTGAAGGGTTCTTGGCGATCACATCCTCGCTCATGCGAATGAATTTGACGTAATCGTCGTTGATCAATTTCGGATTGCGCTCTTTCAGCCGTTCTTTCCCGCCCGGTTCCATCTTGTAGGCTTCCATTAGCCCCATGATGTGATCGCCCTTATTCGCGCTTTCGCCAGAATAAGGCGGGTTCCCGATCACGCACATGATCGGCGTCTGGCGCTTCACATCGGCGGCCCCTTCCGCCTCTTTCGCCAGCGGGGTCCAGAACAGGTCAGATTTCACCCGCTCCGCCGGTTCCAGCGCATTGGTCAACCAGACCGACAGGCGCGGTGGATTGGCGCTGGGCACATAGCCGCTTTCGGTCAGCTGCATATCCAGCTTCATATGGCACATGGCATAGCTCGCCATGAGCAGTTCAAACCCGTGCAGGCGCGGCAGCAGGTCTTTCTCTACATAGTTTGACCATGCCCCGGGCGCGACGCCCTTCACACGGTCACTGATCAGCTGGGTTGCCTTGGCCAAAAACGTGCCCGTGCCGGTCGCCGGATCAAGGATTTGCACGCGGTGCACATCCTTCTTGATCGTGACGGCCCCACCCTTCTTGTCCGTTTCGCCCGTGTCCCAATCGACCGTCACCTTGCTGGTATCGGCCAGGCCATCGGACAAGCCAAACTCGGTCTTCAAAACATCATCAACCGCGCGGACGATAAAATCGACCACCGGTTCCGGCGTGTACCAGACCCCGCGCGATTTGCGCTTTTTCGGGTTATACGCGCCGAGGAAGTCTTCGTAGAAATGGATAAAGGGGTCATTGCGTGCATCCCATTTTCCATAATCGGCAAACAGATCGTGGACATTGGCCGCTTGCAGCAACTCGGCCAGATCATCGACGATCCAGGCGATCCTGTCGTCCAGATCATAGCCGGCGACAAACTGAAACATGCTGCGCAAAAACGGGTTTGATTTCGGCAGCAGTTCCAGCGCTTCGGCCCGGCTGAAATCCTTCGGCGTCTGATCGTGAAACCGCGCGGCAAACATGCCATAGGTCACCGTTTCGGCATAGATATCGGCAAATTCGCCCGGCGTCAGATTGGGCAGCAGGTTCGCCTTGAAGCTCTTGAACTGATTGGCCAGTTCGGATTGCAGCTGCGCGTCTTCCTTCAAAACATTGCCCAGCACATCCTTGATCAGCTTGGCCTTGCCCGCCATCAGTTCCGCCAATCGCTTGGCCGACCGGATAGAGATCGGTTTTTCGGCGGCAAATTGCTTGAGGTGGGTCTCAAGCCGCTCAAACTCCTGCGGATTTGCCGGCAAACCATGGGTGTAATCGGCGATGATAATATAGGCGGTCTGTTCGCCTTCGCGCAGAAATTCGAATTCCAGCCCGTTGGTGTAGAGCAAGTTGGGCAGACCTTGCGAATACCGGTCCTTTTGTTCTTTCGAATAGCCTTTGGGTTTGATGATATCCTTGTCGATATCCTTGTGTTCGCACCAACCCCGCGCGACCCCCTTCGATTGGAACACAAAATCAGGTGCCCCCACGGCAACTCGGCGCGGTTCGTTAATTACGTCCAGATCTGGATCGATGCTTTTGAAAAGCTTTTCAAGCGCGGCTCGGTAGGAATGCTCGCTGGCCACGCCGGTTGCGTAAACCTCGCGAATGTCATCAAGATAACCGGCGATATCCATTGAATTCCCCCTGCCCCGAACTTGTGGCGCAGTCATACCCAAGTGGCAAGCCGTTGGTTTTCCGCAATTCCCGCTGAACGTTTCCTACCGCCAGATGGCCGGGTACAGGGTGCGCCATGCGAAGCGCTCTCCACCGCCACTCACTACCAATCTGCGTCCCGAGCCCATACCTATCCGGCCCAAACTCCGGCTCTTTCCGTCAGCGGATGGAGCTCCCCCATCGTGGCGCTCTTATTCTTGCCCAGGACTGTGTAACATGTGTAACCAACACGCATCGGCGAAGGAGGCGAATATGGCAAAGGTAACCGGACTGGGCGGTGTTTTCTACGTGGTGGAGGACCCGGCGAAAACCCGCGAGTGGTACCGCGATATTCTGGGCATCGATGGCCCTTATGGCCCACAGCTGGCCTGGGCCGAGGAGCCCAAGACCAACCCCTATTCATTGATCAGCCATTTCAAGGACGATACCTATGTCAAGCCTGGAAAGGGTGGCTTCATGGTCAATTTGCGGGTCGATGACCTCGATGCTTTTGTAAAGCAGATCAAGAAGAAGGGCGCGAAAATCCTCGACACGGTGGACGAGGGCTATGGCAAATTTGCCTGGTTGCTCGACCCGGACGGGGTGAAGATCGAATTGTGGGAACAGGTTGCGGACGAATTGCCGAGTTGATTGGACGCACGCCTGGTTCCTGACGGAATGAAAGGTCGCAATGCACATGTTTCGGAAGGGCGCGGTAAAGGGCGTGGTGGCAGGCACGATGGCAGGCGGGGCGCTGATACTGACGGGCTGCGGGGCCATACCCGATAGCCGCAGCGATGCAGGTTCCGCCTCAAGCGGCGGAATTTCGCAGCCGCGCAGCTCGCCCGGCCCAGTTGCGACCAGCCGCTCCGCACAAATGTGCCTGGCGCAATTGGGCGATACCGGCGCGCGGTTCTCTGCCCTGCCCGATCGCGATTACGGCATGGGTTGCCGCCGGGAAAACTCGGTCCAATTGTCCGCCTTGCAGGGCGATCACTCGCAATTTTCGATTGGCAATATTGGTGCGGTCGAATGCGAGACGGCGCAATTGTTCTCCGCATGGGCGCGATTTGGCGTGGACCGGGCCGCACGCCAAATTCTGGGTAGCCCCTTGACGCGGATCGAGACCATGGGCAGCTATGCCTGTCGCAATGTCGCGGGAACAGGGCGGCGCTCTGCCCACGCCCGGGCCGAAGCGATCGACATCGGTGCCTTTGTGCTGGATGATGGGCGCCGGATCAGCGTGCTGAGCGATTGGAATGATGGCACGGCGAGCGAGCGCGAGTTCCTGCGCGTGGTCCACCGCAGCGCCTGCAAGCGCTTCGGCACGGTTCTGGGCCCGGACTACAACGCGGCGCACCGCGATCATCTGCATCTGGAGCAGGGCGATGGAAGCTTTTGCCGATGACTTCGCGCCCGGCAACAGGCTTGCAATTCCAACGAAAAGCCGCGCAACCACCCATGGAAGGAGCGAGTAGCTGCGCGGCGGGCCTTGGGGGGCCTGATCGGGAGGCTGTGCTCGGCAGGGTTGGCACCGGGCCGAGCGTTGCGACTCTGCGTGGAGGAAGCGGAGCGGCTCAGACGGCCCTGTTTTCCATCACATTGTTCTCTATCTGCGCTTCCAGCTTGAGCCGAACAGCCTCAGCCGAATGGCGCGCACCGAGTTTCGACATCATGTTGGCCCGATGGATTTCAACAGTCCGCGGGCTGATCTCCAGCTCGCGAGCGATCATCTTGTTGCTGCTGCCCTGGGCGAGCCAATCGAGCACTTCGCGTTCGCGACCCGACAGGTTGGAAATGCGATTGCGCGCTTCGATCATCCGCTTGCGTGCTTCTCCAAAGACTTCGGCTTCGCCAGCGATCCGGCTGAGGCAGCGTTCGAACCGTTCCGGATCGAGAGGAAGGTTGAGATAGTCGAGAGCGCCTGCCTTGATCGCCTCGACAATACGGCCGGGGCGCGGCTGATCGTCAACCGCGATGACCGGCAGCCAGATGCCGAGCCTGCTCAACCGGTCGAGAATCAGCGAAACGCCGCCTTCCTCCACCGTATCGCGGGCAATGATGATCCCGTCGCGTGGCGGATGGACGGACAGTTCCGACAGATCGCCATAGACTTCTGAATGATGCCCCAGACCGTAGCCTGTGCGTGACAGCTCTGCGCGAGACCGGCTCGAACTGTCGATGAAATGCAATGTTGGTTTCCCGTTCATGCACGCAAGACTGAACCGAAAGTGCCAGAGATTCACGCGACACTCCGACCGTTTTGGAGGATTAACGCGCCGGTAACTGCCAGTTTCAGCGCAATTGGCGCAAAAACTATTGTCCGAACCGGATGAGAATTACGCGGAACTACGCGGGCAAATGTCCTTAGGTGAGGACGAAACCGCTTATTCTTGCGAAAGACTGTAATTTGGCAGCGAGTGAAACGCGCTCTTCAAAGCGTCACCCCAACTGGAGGAAATCGCATCGAAATAGGGGTCATCTGCAGTGATCCGTCTTTGATGCGTCGGGGCGAAGTCATCGCGACCAATCACCATGAGGTCGAGCGGGAGGCCGACAGACAAGTTGGCCTTGAGGGTCGAATCAAACGATACCATCAGCAACTTGACCCCATCTTCGATGCTCATGTCGCGATCGTATCCGCGGATGATGATCGGCCGGCCATACTTTGTCTCGCCGATCTGAAAGAAAGGTGTGTCGAGGCTGGCTTCGATGAAGTTGCCCTCGGGATAGACCAGAAACAGGCGGGGTTCCATTCCGGCAATCTGACCAGCGACAATGATCGAGGCGGTAAACTTGCCCTTGCCATATTGGCCATTGGCAGCTTGGCGTTCGCTAATAGTAGCGCGCAAAAGTTTGCCCACTTCGGCTGCCACCTGAAACATCGTCGGTGCCTGAAACAACGTATTTTCACGTTCGCCGGGGGCCTTGCTGCGTTCCTCAAGCTGGCCGATCACATGCTGCGTGGTCGCCAGATTGCCGGCGGTCATAACGGTAATGATGCGCTCGCCAGGCACGTTCCAGTGAAACATCTTGCGAAAGACAGAGATGTTATCAACGCCAGAATTGGTACGAGTATCGCTCATCAGGATGAGCCCACGCTCAACCACCATACCCACGCAATAGGTCATTACTGTTGTTCCATTGTCTGTTGTTCGACCGCAACGTCCACGGTCAGTTTCTGTTCGGTCCCGCCAAAGCTGATGCCGGTGAGCGGCGCGGCGTCGCGATAATCCAGACCGGTTGCCACACGGACATATCGCGGATCCGGGCTGATACCGTTGGAAATGTCGAAGCCGACCCATCCAAGACCATCGACATGCGCTTCTGCCCAGGCGTGGGTTGCCTGTTGATCAATGCGGTCATCCATCATCAGGTATCCACTGACATAGCGCGCAGGAATATCGGCAAGCCGGGCAGCACCAATGAAAATATGGGCGTGGTCCTGACACACGCCGAACCCTTCACCGACGGCCTCTTCTGCGGTCGTATCGACGTTTGTCTTGCCTGTCTCGTAAGCAACCAGTTCGGCAATGCGGGCCGACAGGGCGTGCAAATAGTCCAGCTTGTTGCCCTCGGGTGGATCAAGATCGCGGATCATCGCCCGCACCTTGGGCCCCGGTTTCGTCAGCGATGTTTGTGTCAGGAAGCTCCACAGCGGCATGTGCCCCGAATGCTTTCCAATGACACCGGCGTTGTCTTCAGTGTCGACCGTGCCATGACACGTTACGACCACTTCGGACACGCCCGGATGTACTGCGACCAATGTCACCGTGTTGAAATGCTGGTCGTCAAACTCCAGCTCACGCTCGGCATTTTCAAATTCCATTTGCCAGTTGACGATTTTCTGCCCCTGCGTTTCCTTGGGCGTAAGCCGCAACCGCTGAAGCGCGTGGATCACCGGCTCTGCAAAGCTGTATCGCGTGGTGTGGCGGATCGATAATCTCATGCCAGAAACCTGTAATCTTGTGCGATGGCCTGCCCGATCTCGGCATTGCTTGCCTCGAAATTGACGAGGAAGTCGTGCAACCCCTGATCAAAAATGGTCTCGACCGATATATCGGACAAAGCAATGTCTGCTTCACGCATCAGCTGGTTACTTTCAGCGTCGGCTCCATGCAGGCGAGCCAGCGCAAACAGATGGTCGCGCAACGCACCGTGACAGAATGCAAGCGAGCGCGGGAACCGGTCGTCAAGCACCAGGAATTCGACAATGCCGCGTGCGTCCATTTGCCCTGCGTTCAACCAGCTGTAGGCGCGGTCGCCACCGACCGAACGCAGAACCGTGTCCCACTGCCCATTGTCGAGGCTGGAGCCCACGTAATTGAGCGATGGCAGCAGCAGGTAATATTTGATGTCGAGAATGCGTGCGGTGCTGTCGGCCCGCTCCAGAAAGGTGCCAGCGCGGGCAAAATGATAGCCCTCATTGCGCAGCATTGATCCGGCCAGCGCGCCGTGCACCAAGGTGCCTGCAAGACGGATCATGCGAACCACTTCGCTGACGCTGCCTTGGCCAATCGGGCGGGCGAGCATCTTTTCCAGCCGCATCCAGCTTTCGTTGATGGCTTCCCAGACCTCGCCACTGATGGCGTTGCGGGCCATGCGCGCATTTTGCCGCACTGCGCCGAACATCTCGCGCACATTGGCCGGATTATCCTTGCCGCGCAGGATGAAGTTCCACGCCTCGGCCCCAGTGTATGTGTCATGGTTGGCTTCATATGCCGCTTTTTGACCGGCTGCTGCGATAACCGAACGCCACTCATCCTCGGCCGTTGCCAGATCACGGGTCAGCGCCATGCGGATACCTGCATCGAGCAGGCGAGCAGTGTTCTCTGCCCGCTCGAGATAGCGGAACATCCAGAACAGACCGTTGGCTGTGCGCCCTAGCATGATTGCACCTGTTCCATCATTCCTTGAGCACCCATGTGTCCTTGGTACCGCCGCCCTGACTGGAATTGACCACAAGTGATCCCTTCTTCAGCGCCACACGGGTCAGGCCGCCCGGGGTGATATCGACACCATTGGGTGACACCAGCACGAACGGGCGCAGATCGACATGCCGCGGGGCCAGTCCCTTCTTGGTGAAGATGGGGCAGGTCGACAAAGATAGGGTCGGCTGCGCGATGTAGTTTTCCGGATTGGCCGTCAGCTTCTTGCGAAATTCGGAAATCTCGCGCTTTGACGCGGTCGGACCGATCAGCATGCCATAACCGCCCGAACCGTGGACTTCCTTGACCACAAGCTCGCCCAGATTGTCGAGCACATAGCCAAGGCTGTCTTTGTCCGCGCAACGCCATGTCTCGACATTGGGCAGCAGGGGCTTCTCGCCGGTGTAGAATTCGACGATTTCCGGCATGAAGCTGTAGACCGCCTTGTCATCGGCAACACCCGTACCCGGAGCATTGGCGATGGTAATGCCGCCAGCGCGATAAACATCCATAATACCCGGCACACCCAGCACGCTGTCGGGATTGAAGGTGAGCGGATCAAGATATTCGTCATCAACCCGGCGATACAAGACATCGACCGGCTCGAAACCGCGCGTCGTGCGCATCTGGACCCGGCCACCAACGACGCGCAAATCGCTTGCTTCGACAAGTTCGGCACCCATCTGATCGGCAAGAAATGCGTGTTCAAAATAGGCAGAATTGTAGACCCCAGGAGTCAGCACGGCGACCTTGGGTTTGCCCTCAGTTGCAACAGGGGCGCAGGCCGCAAGGCTGCGCGCCAGACGCCTTGGATAGTTCGACACCGCCTCCACCCCGACCTGCGCAAACAGTTCAGGAAACATGTTCATCATCGTCTCGCGATTTTCGAGCATGTAGGAGACGCCCGATGGAGTGCGGGCATTGTCTTCCAGAACAAAGAATTCATCGGGCCCGGTCCGCACAAGGTCGATACCGACAATATGGGTGTAAATGCCGCCCGGCGGGGTGAAGCCCACCATCTGCTGCAGCCATGCAGCATTGTCCTGAAACAATCGCGCCGGAACGCGCCCAGCCCGAATGATTTCCTGACGGTGATAGAGATCGTAAAGGAAGGAATTGATCGCGCTGACGCGTTGTTCAATGCCCTTGGTCAAGCGGCGCCATTCGCGAGCAGTGATGACGCGCGGCACCATATCAAACGGGATCAGGCGTTCTTCGGCCTCATCCTCGCCATAGACATTGAACGTGATACCGGTCCGACGGAAGCTGTCGTCAGCCTCTGCATCCTTGCGTTGCAACCATTTGGTATCCTGCGTGTCATACCAATCGCAAAATCCGGCGTATGCAGGTCGTACGCTGCCATCGGGCGCATACATCTCGTCGAAATTTTCCGAAGCCGGGTTCATTACACTCCAAGGGAGAAGAGAAAAGGATCAGTGACTGCCTGGTGCAGACTACGCGCCCCGACACAAATGAAAAGGTCTAGTCGCGCTCTAGTTCCCTCAAAACGGCATAAATCGCCGCTGGAGCATAAGAAAAACCGATATGGGTGCAATCAACCTCCACTTCGCGGTCGCGCAGTGCATCATCGCCACGCGCGCTGTGGGGAGGAATAACGCCATCGGTTCGGCTCCACATGGCAATAGTTTCCACCGGTGGCTTGTTTTCAAGGTCGACCTTGACCGGCAGGTCATCAATCGGGTGCCCAGCCACAAATTGATAGGCACGCCAGGCATTGTTGGCTCGCTTGTCCCCGGCAATGGGTGACCCCAACGTAATCACCTTGCTGACCAGCGAGGGATGACGGTGGGCCAGCTCGCGGGCATATATCCCGCCAAGACTCCATCCGATCAAGACGACCTTTGCGCCATAGCGCGCATGAATGGTGTTCAGCCGCTCGCTCAATGAATCGATACGGTGCTGAGACGCACCAAAATTTGCGCCCCTGCCCCACTTCTTGACTGTGTGCCCGGCCGCCTCGATCTGCCGCGCAAGATAGCGCATCTGCAGCGGGCTGGCGATAAAACCGGGTAGCAGCATCACAACCTTCGGCTGAGGTGACCGTGAGATGGCAAGCTTGCGGAAGGGCCTGCGGACCGGCTCGGCCAGCAAGTCAAGCTCACCCGCTAACAAGCGCAAGGCGGGGCGCGGCTGATCAGACAAAGCGCGCTGCAGGGCAAGCGCAATGCGCCGCCGCATAGCAGCAAGGGGCCCGCTGATTGCCATCAGCAATCGCCCAGCCGCTTACCATCCTGAACCGCCACTGCGCGCAGGTAACGGCTGCCCATATTGCCCGGCAATCTGGCCGTTCCCTCCATGATGATCTCCATCGTGTAGGTCGCTTCCGACTGGTTAATTCCGATTCCAACTACCGGATTGAACTCGCCTTGCATGGTGGAAGCCTCGCACCGCCCGCGGCCCGAAACGAAAGTTGGCGTCACATCATACTGATCAAGCGTGCACTGGCCGGGCATGCGACTGTTGATATCGTCTTCCTGCCAATCCTTGTCGATAAACATGGGTTCGCCGCAGATGGTTTCAGTTTTCTCAAGATCCTTGACCTCTTGCGGTACAAGCCGCGATGGCACGGCTTGACCATCAATGGTCAGGCTCTGGATGCGGGTGGTCATTTCCCATTCGCCATAGAGCGGCACATTGTCAGGGTTGTCGCCCGCACAGGCTGATAAGGCGAAAACCGAAGTCCCCATTACCGCTGCTCGACCCAATTTCATTTCGAGTTCTCCCTGACCATTTCTTTGCGCCCGCAACATTTCCACAAAGCCCGCGAAAAGCCAATCAATTGGGTGCATGTGACCCTTGCTCCTATGCGCTGTGGTCCCCATATGTTCGCGCATGGCCGAATTGGTAATCAGACGCGGACTGGAAGAACCCGACACAACCGGCGAATTCGTTCCCCATCGCCCGCAGCGACCGGAAAAGTCGATGCCGGGCAAACGGTTCGAACTGGTTTCGGACTATGAGCCGGCTGGCGACCAGCCCACGGCCATCGCCGAACTGGTGGCCAGCGCTGAACAGGATGAGCAGACCCAGGTGCTGCTGGGGGTGACCGGTTCGGGCAAAACTTTCACCATGGCCAAGGTGATTGAGGAGATGCAGCGGCCCGCTCTGATCCTGGCCCCGAACAAGATTCTGGCTGCCCAGCTTTATGGCGAATTCAAAAGCTTCTTCCCCAACAATGCGGTCGAGTATTTCGTCAGCTATTACGATTATTATCAGCCGGAAGCCTATGTGCCGCGGTCTGACACCTATATCGAGAAGGAATCGAGCGTAAACGAGGCGATCGACCGGATGCGCCATTCGGCCACCCGCGCTCTGCTGGAACGCGATGATGTGATTATCGTCGCATCGGTATCATGCCTTTACGGTATCGGCTCGGTCGAGACGTATTCGGCGATGATCTTCGACATCAAGAAAGATGAAAGCGTCGATCAGCGCGAGCTGATCCGAAAGCTGGTCGCACTGCAATATAAGCGCAATGATGCCGGGTTTGCGCGGGGCAATTTTCGTGTTCGCGGGGACAATCTGGAGATTTTCCCGAGCCATTATGAAGATATGGCCTGGCGGATCAGCTTCTTTGGCGATGATATTGAGGAAATCAGCGAATTCGACCCGCTGACCGGCAAGAAAGGTGCAAATCTGGAAACCGTGCGGGTCTATGCCAATTCGCACTATGTGACGCCCGGTCCGACGATGAAGCAGGCCAGCCAGGCGATCAAGTTCGAGCTGGAAGAACGGCTCAAGGAATTGCACGAGGAAGGTCGCCTGCTGGAAGCACAGCGGCTGGAACAGCGCACCAATTTCGATCTGGAGATGATTGCGGCCACTGGCAGCTGTGCCGGGATCGAGAATTACTCGCGCTTCCTGACCGGGCGGTTGCCCGGCGAGCCGCCCCCCACCCTGTTCGAATATCTGCCTGAAAACGCTCTGTTATTCGTCGATGAAAGCCACCAGACCGTGCCGCAAATCGGTGCGATGGCGCGCGGGGACCATCGGCGCAAGATCACTTTGGCCGAATACGGTTTCCGCTTGCCCAGCTGTATCGACAACCGGCCTTTGAGGTTCAACGAATGGGATGCGATGCGCCCGCAGACAGTGGCCGTCTCGGCAACACCGGGCGGCTGGGAAATGGAGCAAACTGGCGGTGTGTTTGCCGAACAGGTCATCCGGCCCACCGGATTGATCGATCCGCCGGTTGAAATTCGCCCGGTCGAAGATCAGGTGCAGGATTGCATCGAGGAATGCCGCAAAACCGCTGAGAAGGGGTACCGCACGCTTGTCACCACGCTGACCAAGCGCATGGCAGAAGACCTCACGGAATTCATGCATGAAGCAGGCCTGAAGGTCCGTTACATGCATTCCGACGTGGAAACACTCGAACGGATCGAACTGATCCGCGATCTGCGTCTTGGTGTCTATGACGTGCTGGTTGGCATCAATCTTCTGCGCGAAGGGCTTGATATTCCGGAATGCGGTCTGGTGACCATTCTGGATGCGGACAAGGAAGGTTTCCTGCGCTCGGAAACCTCGCTCATCCAGACGATCGGCCGGGCTGCGCGCAATGTCGATGGCAAAGTCATTCTCTACGCGGACCGGATCACCGGAAGCATGGAACGCGCCATGGCAGAGACTGACAGGCGGCGCGAAAAGCAGCGTGCTTACAATGAAGAACACGGCATCACCCCGACCACAATCAAGCGCGACATTGCCGATATTGTGGCCCACACAGCCAGCAAGGACGGGGTCACTGTCGGCACCGGCGATGATGCGGTTAACAATCTGGTCGGGCACAATCTGCGCGCCTATATCGAGGATCTGGAAAAACGCATGCGGGCCGCTGCTGCTGATCTGGAATTTGAAGAAGCTGGCCGGCTGCGCGATGAAATCCGCAAGCTGGAGGCAGACGAGCTCGGCCTGCCCGATGGCCAGCAGAAGGCTCCGCGCGTGGGCCGGTCCAATGAAGGCAAGCCGGGCACGCGCAAGACCCGCTATGGCAAGACCCAGCGCAAGATGCGTTGATAGGTGCACCGCCAATCATTGCCCAAGCCCGGATGCCTTGGCATAGCCCCGCCCATGCCGTCATCGTTTGCCCCAATAGGCAGCCCAAGCTGCCCCCTCAATTGGCAGACTTACGGCTGCGGCGCACTGGCGAGATTGATGGTTGAACGTTGCCCTCCTCGTCTTCTGACGGCCGCAATGCTGTGCACAGCGCTGGCCGGATGCAAACCCCCGCCAACCGACGAAGCGGCTGTTCGCGCGATGCCCGAGACCAGCGTCACGGGCCCATCGCTACCCATCCAATCGCCCGAAACGCAAGATGCCTTGTGGGTACCCAGCCAGATTCGCGATCGGATCATTTATGGTCAGCCTGGTAACGCTCCGATGATGGCTTTGGCGTGCGAGCGCTTCAACGGGTCAGCCATTGTGCGCCTGACCCGCTATGCTGCCGCTGACGAAGGTGCCGGCGCGTTCGTTGCGCTGATTGGTAACGGCCATGTTGCGCGTTTGCCGGTTGATGCCACCGCTCATCGCGAAGGCTTCGTCTGGGAAGGCATTGTTGCGGCTGACAATGCAGATCTGGATGTGCTGACCGGGCGCAAAGTGGTTGCAGCAACGCTGCCTGGTGCAGGCAAGTTGACCTTGAATCCCAGCAGTCTGCCCGGATTTATTATCGAGAAGTGTCGGCGCGGTGACAATGGAAGCGCTGATTTGAAAACTGATGAATTGATTGAAGAGTCAGAACCTTAAGGCGCTTTCCGCGCGCGCTCTGCACGCTCGACCAGCATGTCGGCAGTCAGGACCTGCGGCAAAGTCTCCGCGTCAGCGCCCGGCTCGTACCACAGATACAGCGGTACCCCGGCCACTCCCTGATCGGTCAGGAAGGTGGTGATCTCCTCATCACGGACGGTCCAATCGCCGACCATAGCCACAACGCCAGCACGCTCGAAAGCATCGCGGGTTGCCTCGCGATTGATGGCGATCCCTTCGTTGACCTTGCAGGTCACGCACCAGTCAGCGGTGAACCACACAAATACCGGGCGCCCAGTCGCACGTGCCTCTGCCAACGTCTGCGGGCTGAATGAAACCGGTTCGAGCAGCGAGCTTGAGGCGCTGTCGCCCTGCGGTTCGAAACTGGATGGCAAGGCGAACGCGCCAAACACCAGGAAAGGTGCGACGATCAGGCCGAAGGCGGGCCAGGCCATTTTTCCTGCGCGTTGCAACCGGCCAACCACCGCCAGCGCAATCACGATGCCAAGCACCACAACCAAGGCAAACAAGGCGAAGCCCTGTCCGCCCAATTGCTTCGTCAGCCACACCAACGCCAATGCAGTCAGACCCATCGGGATGGCCATCAGCTTGCGGAACCGTTCCATCCATGCGCCGGGCTTTGGCAACATGGCACGCAGTTTCGGGATGAAGCCAATCAGCAGGAATGGCAGGGCAAGGCCCAGCCCCAATGTTGCGAACAACAGCAATGCCTGCACTGGAGGCAGCAGCAGCGCCGCCCCCAGGGCCACTGCCATGAAAGGCCCGGTGCACGGGGTCGCAACAAAGGCAGCCAGAAGCCCGGTGGCAAAGGCGCTTGCTGGCTCTCCGCTGCGAGTGAAGGATAATGATGGCAGCTCGAACAGACCTGCAAGATTGACCGTGATCGCGACTGCCAGCAGCAGCAAGGTCACCACGACATTGGGGCTTTGCAATTGAAAGGCCCAGCCGATGTTTTCCCCAGCTGCTCTTAACACCAGCAGCAATCCACCAAGTGCAACGCACGCCAGCACAACGCCGGCTGTATAGGCCAGCCCTTCACGCCGAGCCTTCTGCTGACTCTCCCCTGCCCGGGCGAGACTGATGGCCTTCAAGCTCAGGATCGGGAAAACACAAGGCATGATATTGAGAAGCAAGCCGCCCGCAAATGCTCCCAGCAGCAACAGAGCAAGCGGCGGAATATCAGGCTTCGCGCTCTTGATAGGCAGGCCTTCAATATCGACCGGCCCGGGCTTTGCGGTGAACTTGACACCATTGCCATCACCAAAGGCCAATATGCCCTCAATCTCGTCAAGCTGTGCAGGGTCGGCCAGCCCCTTGCGCGGAATTTCCACCATCAGCGCGTCCCCATCGCGCGCAAAATACTGAACCGCGGCATAGTCGGCGATGTGTTCGGTCGCGATGAACACATGCGGGTTGGGAAGGGAGAGCGCTTGTGGGACTGCAATGGCGAACTGCAGCGTATCGGCGGTGACTTCGAACACAGCTTCGCGGTCAAGAGGTGGTGGAATGGCTGCACGCCAGGCAGCAAATCGCGGATCAGACGGGGCCGCCGAATCGCTTGCCACAAAGGCTGTCAAACGGCCGCCTTCCGGGACACAAATCTCGTCCGTGCAGGCGAGCCATTGCCCTTCAACCGCAATCGGGACAGAGCCTTCGGCGGCAAAATTATCCGGCACGCTGATCGGAATGAGAACGGCATATTGCCCCTCAAAAATGTGGTTCATCAACCCGGCTATCGTTAGCTGTGAAGGCACAGGATACAGCGGTTCGCCTGGGTCCCAGCCGGGGGGCAAGTCCCAGTCGAGCTGCATGCCCAACCCGGCATCGCCCGGATTCTTCCAATAGCCATGCCATTCCGGCGCAACCGGATCAAAGACGATGGCCAGGGTCAGTGTCTCGCCCGGCAAAGCCGGACCGTCGGGCACCAATTGCGCCTCGAGATTGTTGGGTTGAGAGAAGATCGGGCTTGGCTGGTCCGACCTTTGTAGCGGCGCAGCTTGCTCCTGCGCAGTCGCCACGGCCCCGACCAGCATGGTCACAACCATCACAATCATCGCCAAAAACGCGCGAATGGGGGGGAACATCCTTGCCTCGGTCACGTAGCAACATCTAGGGCGGCACCAATGGATAGGCAATAAGGCAATCAATCGTGGCACAGGCAATTGACGAACGGCGCGATCTTCTGATCCTGGGCGGAGGGCTGGTGGGTATGACGCTTGCCTTGGCCGCCGCGCGCAAAGGGTTTTCAAGCCATGTGGTTGATCGCGCCGATCCGGCCGAGCTGACGGCAGAAGGGTTTGACGGGCGCGCTTCTGCCATTTCGACTGCCAGCTGGAACCTGTTCAAGAACATCGGCGTGGCCGAAGCACTGGAGCCTTTTGCCAGCCCGATCGCCTCCATTGCCGTGACTGATCAGGGCAAGCCAGGACGGCTCGATTTTCAGCCCGAGCCGCATGATGGATCGCTGGGGCGCATGTTTGCTAATCGGCAATTGCGACTGGCGCTATTTGATGCAGCTGAAAAGGAGCCGCTGATTACATGGTACTCCAAAGCCAATGTCCTTGATCGGCAACGGGGGGAGCATTCTGTCAGTGCAAAGCTGGGCAATGGCCAGAGGCTGACGGCGCAATTGATGATTGCTGCGGAAGGGCGCGGATCGCCCACTCGCGACGAAGCTGGCCTAGTGCTGGCGAAATGGAATTACAGCCACCGTGCGATCATCGCCGGACTGACCCATGAAAAACCACACGAGCAAATTGCTTGGGAAATCTTCTACCCTGCCGGTCCTTTCGCTTTGCTGCCAATGAAGGATACCGCAGATGGCAAGCATGCCAGTGCGATGGTCTGGACGGTCGACGAGAAGGACGCCGCGGGCGTTCTGAAGCTGGGCGACCGGGCATTTCTAGCCGAAGTGGAAAAGCGCATGGGCGGCATCTTTGGCAAGATTGCCTCCAATGGGCCGCGATCGTCCTATCCGTTGGGTTTCCATCATACTGCCCGGATCACCGAGCACAGGCTGGCGCTGATAGGTGACGCTGCCCACGGCATACATCCGATTGCCGGACAGGGCCTCAACCTGGGATTGCGCGACGTCGGCGCTCTGGTTGAGGTGCTCGACGATGGTCGCCTGATCGGGCTCGAGCCGGGCGATGCCCAATTGTTGGCACGATACGAGCGCTGGCGCGGGCTGGACAGCTTCATGGTGGCGCTGGCCACCGACGGTCTCACTCGTCTGTTCGGTATTCCAGGGAAAAATGCTTCGGCTTTGCGCCGGATTGGCATGGCAGGGGTTCAGCGTGCGCCAGTGCTCAAGAACTGGTTCATGGACGAAGCGCGCGGAATGTCGGGCGATTTACCGGTCTTGTTGCGCGCCTAATTGCCGCCTGCCTGATCTACCGGGCTCGGCTGACGCACCGGATTGCCAACCCCGTCACGCAAACCGCTTTGGTCAAGCACCGCTGCGGTTTCGATGGTTTCGAGCGCAAACATGGCATCGCGGAACCGCTCGGCATCTGCGATCCATGCCGCAGCCTTGTCAGCACCAGGCATATTGCGAATTTCCTCGATCGCATTGTCGTAACGTCCCTGTTGCAGCGCGGCTCGCGCGCGTTCGAGTCTGCGTTCGGGCTGCGGTGACGGCGTGTTTTCACGGCGGATCACAAAGAGTGCGCTTAACTCCTGACGCAGTTTTGCCCACGAGGGACCTTCATCGCTTTCGCTGAGCTCAGGCCCAAGACCATCCAGCCGAGCAGTCAGCGTATCGAGACGGATCGGCGGATTTGCACGAGAAAAATTGATGATTGTGGCAACCGCATTGGGCCATTGATCACCGAAACGCAGGCGGAGTTGGTCGGCAAGATAGCCAAGCTCTGCCCCGCGTTCAATTGCCCTCCTGGTGGCGAAAGCAATCAGCAATCCTTCGGCGCGGGCTGCATTTCCTGCGGCAGCTTCTGCTTGCAGGTCGAGCCGGGCCAAACGTTGCTCAGCAGCAGCAAGTCGTTGATCCAGACCGCCCTGTTGCTCGGCCACACGCTCAACCGCTTCAGCAGCTTCGGCCACTTCCGCAGCTTCGGTTGCGGTCACAGAAGGTGATGGCGACGCGGTGGTGTCAGCTGCGGGAACCTCTGCTTCGATTGCTGCAGATTGACTGGCAAGAGCCGCTGGCTGCTGCGCCACATCATCGGACTTCCAGAACAGGTAACCTGCCACCAGGGCACCGAACAGGAATGCGCTAAGCGCTACGCCCAGGATAGCCTTGGAAGAGCCGCTCTTTCGGCGGCTGCCGTATTTCGATTCCATTTCCGTCCGTTCTGCGACCCGATTAGTGCCCTTATCAGAGCATCATTATCAAGCGTTGTTAATGGCACAAGTTGCGCACCATTGCCAATAGCGCGCTATCCTCTGCCTTGGTTGCAGCGTGGACAGCCCGCCATCCCCCTCCCACAGGCTCGATGATCCGAGGTCCCAACGCGGCCAGAGTAATGTGCCGGCGAGGCACCCCCATGCGGTCACATTCATTAGCAAAATGCTCGGCTGCCTTCGCCGAGTGCAGCAAGACAATGCATTCACTGCCGAGCATGGTCGCGAACTGGTCAGGCATGGGGCGCATCTGCATTCGGTAAACGAACCGCTCGGTCAGTTGGATACCGGGCGGCTCGATAAGCGGGACGTGGTCTTCACCCGCAAGCCGCAGGAGATGGCGCGGTTCATCATCGATCTGATCGAGCAGGTTTTGCAGACCCCCGCTGCCCACGCTCTCGATGGTGAACCCAGCCTTTGCTGCAGTTGTTGCGGTGGCCTGCCCAACCGCAAGAACTGGAAGTTTTTGCAACGCTTCGATCTTGTCGCCCGCCAGTCTTATGGCGTTCCCACTGCCAATCAGCAGACCGTCTATCGGTGCCAGATCAGGAAGCGTCCAGCCGCGTTTTTCCGCCCGCGACAGGGGATGGCCGATAATTGGAATTCCGTGCGTTACACCGGCCGTGATGGTCGCCCTCAATCCGGGTTCTGGCCGGATACTGAAGACCCGTCGGGTCATCCCTCGCCACCAAAATGCATGCGGATGTTGACCGTAGCGCGCGCCAGAAGGTCACGCGCAACATCCTTGACCGCTGCAAAATCGGTTGCAGCAAATTCGGCCCGCGCCTCGACATGATTGGCCCCATCCGGGCTATAAAGCACCGCGCGCATGGCGATCTGATCATCCTGATATTCCGAATTGACCGCAATCGGGCTGTGGCACGTGCCCCCCAATGCCTCCAACAATGCCCGGTCGGCCAGAACTTCTGCCTGGCTGGCCGTGTCATTGATCGCATCCAACCAATTGATGACACGTTCATCACCAGCCCGGCATTCAACACCGATAGCGCCTTGCGCTGCGGCAGGCACCCACTCGTCAAGCGAAAGCGGTGTACCAACTCCGTGTTGTCCAAGTCTTTCCAAGCCGGCAGCAGCCAGAAAGGTCACATCAGCTTCTCCAGCCTGCAATTTTGCAAGGCGCGTTGCAACATTTCCGCGAATTCCCACGATCTGGCAATCAGGCCGATGCAGCAACAATTGCGCAGCACGCCGCGGGGCACTGGTGCCAATTTTTGAGCCCGGAGGAATACCGCGGATCGAACTTGCCCCGATCAAGACATCGCGCCGGTCAGCGCGAGGCAGGATTGCGCCGATGGCAAACGTCGCGGGCCGGAGTGTCTCGACATCTTTCATCGAATGCACCGCCGCATCGATGTGCCCTTCGGTCAGCCATTGATCCAATTCCTTGGTCCACAAGGCCTTGCCACCGATATCGGCCAGGGGGCGGTCCTGTATCTTGTCCCCGCTGGCCCGCACAGGCACTAACTCCACAGCGCTTTGATCCCAGCCATGCGCAGCGCACAAGCGTCGGCGCGTTTCTTCCGCCTGAGCCATTGCAAGCGGCGACTGACGCGTACCAAGACGCATATTTGGCGGGCGGGATGTGGCGGGTGTGGACGCTTCGTTCATGGGCGCGCTTGCTCTAGCCTCGCAAGAGGCTAAGGGGAAGCGTCATGAGCCTTGTTTTAGGGATAGAATCCAGCTGCGATGAAACCGCAGTAGCGCTGGTGGAAAGCGACCGGACAATCCGTGCCCAGCGGATTGCCTCGCAGGATGATCAGCACGCTCCCTATGGCGGCGTGGTTCCTGAGATCGCCGCGCGTGCACATGCTGAACGCCTGGCCCCCATGATCGAGGCTGTGCTGGATGATGCTGGAGCCAGTTTGGCAGATTGCGACGCGATTGCTGCAACCGCAGGTCCCGGCCTGATCGGCGGGGTGATGGTTGGCCTTGTCAGCGCCAAGGCGCTTGCCATGGCCAGCGACCGTCCGCTGCTGGCGATCAATCACCTTGAAGGGCACGCTTTGTCGCCGCGCCTGACCGACGCCAGCCTCGGCTTTCCCTATCTCTTGCTGCTCGTATCAGGCGGGCATTGCCAGATCCTGCTGGTGGAAGGTGTGGGTGAGTATCGGCGCCTTGCGACCACGATTGATGACGCATTGGGCGAAGCTTACGACAAGACGGCGAAAATTCTCGGCCTTGGGTTCCCGGGTGGACCAGCGGTAGAGCGTATCGCCCGGCAAGGTGATCCCTCTGCAGTTCCCCTGCCCCGCCCATTGCTGAAATCGCCTGAACCGCATTTTTCCTTTGCCGGCCTTAAAAGCGCGGTCCTGCGCGCGCATGACAGCGGCCAATATGATGCCGCTGACATAGCAGCCAGCTTCCAACAGGCAGCGGTTGACTGCCTGCTCGATCGGTTGGCGCGCGCGGTGCAGCAATGCCCCGATACGCCCAGCCTTGTTCTGGCAGGAGGGGTCGCGGCCAATCTGGTTGTGCGATCCGCATTGGAGACTTTTGCTGCCAACCATGGCATGGCCTTCTGCGCCCCTCCGCTGGCCTTGTGCACTGATAATGCGGCCATGATCGCCTGGGCGGGGTGCGAGAGGTTGGAATTGGGGCAGAACGATCCCCTCGATTTTGTCGCCCGGCCGCGTTGGCCGCTCGATCCCGATGCTGAGCCAGCCCGCGGAGCAGGAGTGAAGGCATGACTACTGCAGAGAATGGATCAGTTGTTGGCGTGCTGGGGGCTGGTGCATGGGGTACAGCGCTTGCCCAGATGCTGGCCAGCGATGGCCGCGACGTCATTATCTGGGCGCTCGAAAAAGACCTGGTCGATGAAATCAATCGTGATCACCGCAATACACTTTATCTGCCATCCGCTGAATTAAGCGCGTCCATCCATGCAACCAATTCACTGGATGAATTTGTCGCACTCGACACCATTTTGGCAGTGACACCAGCACAGCATCTTGGCTCTGTACTGGCAGGTCTTCCATCTGGACCGCGTGATCTCGTACTTTGCTCGAAAGGTATTGAGGCGGGCAGCGGTCGCTTGATGAACGATGTCGCCAAGGATGCCTTGCCCGAAAGCGCTATTGCGGTCCTTTCCGGTCCGACCTTCGCGCATGAAGTCGCTGATGGCCTGCCAACAGCTGTAACACTCGCCTGTAGCGAGGGCCGCGATCAATGGGCACGTCTTTCCCCCCACATCGCCCGGCCCGCATTCCGCCCTTATTACTCTGACGATGTGACCGGCGCTGAAATTGGCGGCTCCATCAAGAATGTGCTGGCGATTGCCTGCGGCGTTGTCGATGGCCTGAAACTGGGTCAGAACGCACGAGCGGCCCTGATCGCGCGTGGTTATGCCGAAATGCTGCGCTTTGGCGAGACGATGGGCGCGCGCGCTGAAACGCTGGCGGGCCTGTGCGGGCTGGGTGATCTGGTGCTGACGTGTTCGTCAACCTCCAGCCGCAACTTCTCGCTGGGAAAGGCGCTGGGTGAAGGCAACAGCGCAGCCGAGCTCATGGCCGACCGGCGCACTGTGGCAGAAGGCGCGCATACCGCACCGGTGCTGGACCAGCTGGCGCAGGAACGAGGCATCACCATGCCGATTGTCACAGCCGTAAACGCAATCCTCAAGGGAGCCGATCCGGCCAGCGTGGTCGCCGAATTGCTGGCTCGGCCCTTGCGCGCTGAACAGGAGCAGCCGGGTTGAGCGACAACGCTTCACAAGGCGATATTCAGGCGCTGGCCAAAGGAGGCAGGACCAATTTTCTGGGGTTTTTGCTGCGCCTTGCTGCTCGCCTGCCATTTCTGTTCATCGCAGGACGGCTGTATGGCGCCGATGCGCTGGGCCGCTTTGCTTCTGCTCTTGTCGTAATTGAATTGACTGCGCTCCTGTGTTCGATGGGCGAAAAGCGGGGGCTGGCCCAGCGTTTGACCGATGGAGAGGGCAAGCCCGTCAATCTCGTGCTCGACGGACTGCTGGTCGCGCTGTTTCTGTCGGTTCTGACTGGCACAATTCTGTGGGTCTTTCCTGCGCCAATGTTCCCGAGTGGCGAATTCAGCCCGCTCGATAAGCTGTTGGTAATTGCAATCCCGGGATATGCGCTGACCGAGATATTGCTGGCGGCCCAGGCCTACCGCTTTGATATCGCCACCACCGTGCGAGCGCGGGCCGTTGTGGAACCATGGACGATATCGATCATGGCGGGCGTCTTCTACTTTACTGCGTATCGGGAAAGCGGTCTTGAGCTGGCATATATCACGTCGATCTTTGCCGGATTGCTGGCGGCCGCATGGCCATTTCTGCGCACTTACGGCTTGCCAGTGGGGTGGCGATTTAATCCGCGCGCCTTGTGGAAAATGGCGACCCGCGCCACGCCGCTTGCGCTGGCCGATGTGGTCGAATGGGGCACGCGCAGGCTCGACATTTTTATTCTGGGTTTCTTTGCAGCCCCTGCTGCCGTCGGCATCTATTACGTGGCGCAACAGGTCGCCAGCCTGCCGCAAAAGCTGAAAACCAGCTTTGAGCCTATTCTGGGCCCGGTAATCACGCGAAATCTGAAGGACAAGAATTATCCAGCCATTGCAGCGCAAGTGCGCCAGGTGGGTTTCTGGATCATCGCCGCGCAAGCCGGCATTGCCCTGGCGCTTGGCGTACCGGGAGAGGCCGTGATGGGGCTGGTCGGACCAAACTTTGTCGGCGGCACAGGCGCGCTGGCTTTCCTTCTTCTGGCAGAGGTGGTTGCGGCCACGGCTGTCGTGTCAGAATCCGCTCTCGTTTATGTCGCTCGCAAGCGGAACCTGGCCATATCGCTGGGCACAATTGCGCTACAGGGGGCACTGACCATTGGCGCCATGATGCTGGTCGAAAAGCTCAATTATGCCGAACCCTTCAAAGCCGCAGGCGCAGCAATCGCGCTGATGTTGGCGTTGGGCACAGCTTCTCTAGTCAAGGCCTGGCTACTATCACGGATATTGGGCGCCCCGGTCAACAATTGGCGATGGGCACTGATATGGGCGACCGGCCCTGCTGTGGTGGTCGGCTATCTTGCGACACTGCTGCCCGAATGGGCGGAGCTATTGTTCGGCATTCCTGCAATTCTTGCGGTTTACGGATTGGTGATCTGGCACCGTGGTTTCGGCCCTGAAGACCGGGTGCTGTTCCGCAAGAATATTGCAGCGGGACCCGGTGAAGCCCCGGTAGCTGCGTCAAACGAAGACCCACATTCTCGCTAGGTAGAACGCTTCATCGCTGATGCAGGGCGTTCAGTCGCTGTTCAGTGATCAAAGTGCCTTTTGCATGCGTCGTTTTGCTTGGGCGTATCCCGCGATCCGCATCTATCAAACGACGAATATATGACACGAGATAACATATCGTGTTTGGGATGGAGGCAGAAGATGAAAAGCACTACAATGGCGTTCGAGGCACCCCGCAGCCAAAAACTTGCAATCGGTTCTAGCATGTTGATCGCCCACGCGATGATCTTGGCCGCATGCACCAGCCAGTCTGATGAGCAGATCGTAGTCACCGGGAGCAAGGCACCCTCAGAGCGCGTTACAACGGTCGATGCAGAAGCGCTTCCACCATCCACCGGTTATCCGCCGCCTCCACCTGCCCCAAACGCTCCTGTGTCAACTGCTGACATGGCCGCTGCGCCTCAGTCCATAGCAGTCAAAGCCTCTCGCCACGCATATCACATCCCCCCGGTTATGATCGCCCCGCAACCTGGCCGCGAACGCTATGATGGTGAAGAAGTATCGCCGGTAAAAATGGTTCAGGCAGAGCCTGTCTCGACCTTCTCGGTCGACGTTGACACAGGCGCCTATGCCAACACTCGCCGTTTCCTGACGCAAGGGCAGCTTCCCCCGCGCGATGCGGTTCGTACGGAAGAAATGATCAATTATTTCCGCTACGACTATCTTGCACCTAAAGATCGATCTCAGCCCTTCACCGTCACGACGGGCGTTGCCAAGACCCCATGGAACGAGAACACTTATCTGATGCGGATCGGCCTGCGCGGTTATGATTTGCCTCATTCCGAGCGGCCACCGGCAAATCTGGTGTTCCTGATGGATGTGTCGGGATCCATGGGCAGTCCGGACAAACTGCCTTTGGTCAAAAACGCATTGTCCGGTCTGGCAGGAGAATTGTCACCGCAGGATAAGGTCTCGATTGTCGTTTATGCAGGCGCGGCTGGCCTGGTTTTGGAGCCGACCAATGATACGCGCAAGATCCGCGCGGCGCTGGACAATCTGCGCGCTGGTGGCTCAACCGCAGGCGGTGCAGGACTGAAACTGGCTTACAACATTGCTGAGGACAATATGATCAAAGGCGGTGTGAACCGCGTGATCATCGCCACCGATGGTGATTTCAACGTGGGCATTTCAGACCGAGATGCTTTGGTCGAACTGATCGAGGAGAAGCGCGACAGCGGCATCACATTGACCACGCTTGGTTTTGGCACCGGCAATTATAACGAAGCCATGATGGAGCAGATCGCCAATCACGGTAACGGCAATTACGCCTATATCGACAGCGCGTTGGAAGCGAAGAAGGTGCTGGGCGATGAAATGCAATCAACCTTATTCACCATTGCCAAGGATGTGAAGATTCAGGTCGAATTCAACCCTGCAGTCATCAGTCAATATCGCCTTGTTGGTTATGAGAACCGCGCGTTACGCGAAGAGGACTTCGACAATGACAAGGTTGATGCAGGCGACATTGGCGCTGGTCACCAAGTCACGGCGATCTATGAAGTGGTGCCTGCAGGAACCAAGGGATGGGTCGGGCCGCGTCGGTACGAGGACAAGGTTCCGGCAGAAGCCAATCGTCGTATGGCCGAGGCAGCCCATGTCAAGCTGCGCTACAAATTGCCCAACGCAACGACGTCCAAGCTGATCGACTATGTCGTGCCGAACAGCGCTTTGAAAAATGCTCGGCAACCGACCGGGGACTTTGCCTTTGCCGCATCGGTTGCTGCATTTGGTCAATTGCTGCGCGGTGATGAACTGATGATGGATTTCACCTATGACGACATCGATCAATTGGCCGGTCGCCAAAACGATTATTGGCGCCAGGAATTCCTGCGCCTGACCGAAGTCGCGAAATCGATGAAGGGTGGATAAGGCCTTTGCGTGACGGGATGCTCTGTTTAAGAGCATCCCCATGCAAATCAGAACGCCTATCGCCATCCTTGCCGGTGCACTTGCAGTCACTGCAATTGCCATTGGCGGAGCGCGGCAGGGAGACGCCGAGTTCGCTAAGCGCCTCTCGGATGAAACAGAGGCCGTTATCGCCGCAAATGATGGCGCTCCGATCAAGGCTCGCTTTACCAACCGCTGGGGTCACCCCACACGTCACACAGTTTTGTCGGGTGGAGAGAGTGTCGATGAGGCAACGCGTGACCGGGTGGCAAAGGCGGTTGCTGCAATCGACGGCGTTGGCGGCGTCAGTTGGAGCGATGGAAGCATGCTTGCACAAGGTGCCGAAATGCCGCTGTCCCCCTTGCACTGCCAAGAGGATGTGAACGCGTTGCTGCAGGCCCGCACGATCCGCTTCGAGGAATCTGCCAGCGCGATCGATCCAGCCAGCAGCACACTGATCGACGAAGTTGCGTTGGCATTGCGACCTTGCCTCGGCAGCATCATATCGATCACCGGTCACACCGATGCTTCCGGTCCAGAACCGGGCAATCTGCAATTGTCCCGAGATCGCGCACTTGCGGTCCAGCAGTCCCTGATTGATCGGGGCATCCCCGCTGATGGTCTGCGCGCTAAGGGTGTCGGTTCAGCAGAACCGGTTGCAGGCTTGTCTCCTCAAGACCCGGCCAATCGCCGCATTGAGTTTGCCGTGGTCGCCACCACGCCCCTGTTACCGACCCCGGTCGACACGCCCGGTCCACGTTGATGAGACAAGGATAGCTACCATGCCGATCTGGTCTGAAATACTGGTACTTACCCTCGCCACCTATGCTGCCGGCCTTGCCGTTGGCTGGGTGCTTTGGGGCCGCCGAGACACTTCCAAGGAGTAATTCCGAATGCCTGAATTGATTGAAGCCTATTGGCCATACCTCCTTATCGGCCTCGTAATTGGCCTGCTCATCGCATGGGCAGTGTTCGTGGTCACCCGCAAGACCTCGGTTGCGACCGATAAGCGCGATGTGCTGGACGAAGGTGCGGCTCCGGCAGCGCGCAACCAAGCTTTAATCGATGCGCCAGCACCAGCCATTCCGCTCGCAGGAAGTGCAGCACCATCTGCATCGGAATTGCCTGCCGAACCTGTCGCTGCACCTGAAGAGGTAGCTCAAGCAACGCCTGTGCCAGCCGAGCCTGCCGCGTCCGAAGGCGACGATTTGACAAAGATCAAGGGCCTTGGACCCAAACTGGCAGCACTTCTGAACACACAGGGCATCACGCGCTTCGAACAGATTGCGCAATGGGATGATTCTAAAATTGATGAAGTCGACACCACATTGGGCCGTTTCCAGGGCAGAATTCGGCGCGACAATTGGGTTGACCAGGCGAAATTGCTCGCGGAAGGTCAAGATTCGGAATTTTCGGCAAAATTTGGTAGTAATCTGTAATCATCCGGGAACGAGATGTAATATTTATGCGTTAAGCATCTCAGTTCGCAATAAAATGAGCAGGGGGAAAGTCAATGAACCAGCCGAAGATTCTAGTCGTTGAAGATGAGCGCATCGTCGCCTTTGACCTTTGCGATACGGTGGAAGAAGCCGGTTTCGTTGTCGAAGGCCCTCATCCCGACGTCTCCTCTGCAATGCTGGCTTGCCAGAAAGGCAAGCCTGATCTCGCCATTCTAGATGTGCAGCTCGACGACGGTGTGGTGTATCCACTCGCAGAGAAGTTGGCAGGTGAAAATATTCCCATCATCTTCCATTCCGGCCAGTACACCCGCGACGAAGTGATTGAGCGGTTTCCCCAGGCACGAGCCTTGGCAAAACCATGTCCACCCAGCGCGATGCTCGACGCCGTGACGAAGGTTCTGACAAGCAATTAATCCGCCTTGCCCTGTTGGCTGAAGTCGGCAGGCGAACTTAACCCTTGTTGGCACTTTCGCCTGTGCCCGGCATAGCCTATCGCAATCCCCTCAGCGATAGGAGATGACCAAGTGAGTGATGCTGTTTTTCCGGTCCCGCAGGAATGGGCGCAGTCTGCCCGCTTCAATGCGAAGAGCTATGAAGAACATTATCGCGCCTCAATCGAACAGATTGATGCATTTTGGCGCAAGGAAGCCGCGCGAATTGATTGGATTCGGCCGTTCGAAACGGTCAAGGACACATCCTACAACAAGGATGACTTCCACATCCGTTGGTTCACCGAAGGCCAGCTCAACATCACTGCAAACTGCCTTGATAGGCATTTGGACCAGCGCGGGGACGCCACGGCCATCATCTGGGAGCCCGACGATCCGGCCAAACCGGTTCGGCGGATTAGCTATCGCGAATTGCACGCACAGGTTTGCCAGTTTGCGAATGCGCTGCGCGCCCAGGGTGTCCAACGCGGGGACCGTGTCACCATCTATCTGCCGATGGTACCCGAAGCTGCTGTTGCGATGCTGGCTTGCGCTCGTATCGGTGCGGTGCATTCGGTCGTTTTTGCAGGCTTCAGCCCAGAGGCACTTGCTGGACGAATTGAGGATTGCCAGTCGAACATCGTAATCACCGCTGACGAAGGTCTGCGCGGTGGCAAGACAATTCCGCTCAAGGCGAATGTCGATGCCGCGTTGAAAAAGACTGCTGCTGATACCGTCATTATGCTTGAACATACCGGCGCATCAGTGCCCGTTGTAGAGGGCCGGGACATAACTTGGACGGCTGCAATCGCGGGCCAGTCGACAGACTGCGAGCCTGCCGTGATGGATGCTGAAGACCCGCTCTTCATTCTCTATACCTCGGGATCAACCGGCAAACCGAAGGGCGTTTTGCACAGCACCGGCGGCTACGCCGTTTGGACCAGCATGACGCATGAGTATGTGTTCGATTATCAGCACAGTGAAGACCGCAAAGGTCCGATCTATTGGTGCGCAGCTGACGTCGGCTGGGTCACCGGGCACAGCTATGTCGTCTATGGCCCTCTTTTGAATGGCGCGACACAGGTGATGTTCGAAGGGGTTCCCAATTTCCCCGACCATTCGCGGTTCTGGAACATTATCGACAAGCATCAGGTCGAAATCTTCTACGCTGCCCCAACCGCTTTGCGTGCGTTGATGCGCGAAGGCGATCATTACGTCACCCGCACCAGTCGCAAATCTCTCAAGCTGCTCGGATCTGTGGGTGAACCCATCAATCCTGAAGCTTGGGACTGGTATCACCGTGTTGTCGGGGATCGCAATTGTCCAATTGTTGACACTTGGTGGCAAACCGAAACGGGGGGAGCCATGATCACTCCCCTGCCTGGCGCGACAGATTTGAAACCCGGCAGCGCATCCAAGCCCATGTTCGGGGTCAAGCCTGCTTTGCTCGATCCAGAAAGTGGAAAATTACTGGAAGGGGCAGCGCAGGGCGCATTGGTCATAACCGACAGTTGGCCTGGGCAAATGCGCACAGTGTATGGCGATCACGGGCGTTTCTTTGACACCTATTTCAGCCAATATCCCGGCTATTATTTCACCGGAGACGGCTGCCGTCGGGATGAAGATGGCTATTATTGGATAACCGGGCGGATTGACGATGTGATCAACGTTTCGGGCCACCGTATGGGAACAGCCGAAGTTGAAAGCGCGCTGGTGGAACATCCTCTGGTTGCAGAAGCAGCCGTCGTCGGCATGCCCCACGAGGTAAAGGGGCAAGGCATCTACGCCTATGTCACCACCAATGCCGGCACCGATGACAGCGAAGAATTGCGCAAGGAGCTGGTGCAATGGGTTCGCAAGGAAATAGGCCCCATTGCCACGCCTGATGTCATCCAGTTCGCGCCCGGCCTGCCAAAAACGCGCAGTGGTAAGATCATGCGACGTATTCTGCGCAAAATTGCTGAAAATGACACCAGCAACCTGGGTGACACATCCACATTGGCCGACCCGTCGGTTGTCGATGATCTGCTTGCCAATCGACCCGCAAGCTGAAGGTTGCCGCGCAAGCAGATTGCTGCAAGAGCGTTGGAAGCAGTTTCAGGAGTAACTTGTGGCCGGCATGGTACCGTTCAATTGGGAAGACCCGTTCGATCTTGAAGGTCAGCTGACCGAAGAAGAACGGATGATCCGCGATGCCGCGCGAGGTTTTGCGCAGGCTGAATTGCAACCGCGCGTTATCGCGGCGTTCAATGATGAGGTAGATGCGCCGGAACTGTTCCCTCTCATGGGGCAGGCCGGCCTGCTGGGCGCAACCGTTCCGGAAAGATATGGCGGCGCAGGAGCAAGCTATGTCGCCTACGGACTGATAGCGCGCGAGATAGAGCGGGTGGACAGCGGCTATCGCTCCATGGCCTCGGTCCAGTCCAGTCTCGTGATGTATCCAATTCAGGCCTATGGTTCTGAAGAACAAAAACAAAAATATCTGCCCGGCCTCGCCTCTGGCGAATTGATTGGCTGCTTTGGCTTGACTGAACCTGATGCAGGCTCCGATCCGGCGGGTATGAAAACCGTCGCCCGCAAGGATGGCGACGGGTACATAATTAGCGGGTCCAAGACCTGGATATCGAACGCTCCCTTTGCCGACGTGTTTGTCGTCTGGGCCAAGAGCGAAGAACATGGCGGCGGCATTCGCGGCTTTGTGCTGGAAAAGGGGATGGAAGGCCTGTCCGCTCCCAAAATAGAAGGCAAAGTTTCGCTGCGCGCCAGCACCACCGGCATGATTGTTATGGATGATGTGAAGGTCAGTGCGGACGCTCTGCTGCCTGATGTGCAGGGCCTGAAAGGTCCATTTGGATGCCTCAATCGCGCGCGCTATGGGATCAGTTGGGGCGCAATGGGTGCTGCCGAGTTTTGCATGCACGCGGCGCGGCAATATGGACTGGATCGCAACCAGTTCGGGCGTCCGCTGGCCGGGACGCAGCTCTATCAGAAAAAACTCGCCGATATGCTGACCGATATTGCGCTGGGCCTGCAAGCATCACTTCGCGTCGGCCGGTTGATGGACGAAGGCCGCTTTGCCCCCGACATGATCAGCGTGGTGAAACGCAACAATGTTGGCAAGGCGCTCGATATTGCCCGGCAGGCACGCGACATGCACGGCGGCAATGGTATCTCCAGCGAGTATCAGGTGATCCGCCATATGGTGAACCTTGAAACGGTCAACACTTACGAGGGCACGCACGACGTTCATGCATTGATACTTGGCCGCGGCATCACAGGGATCGCTGCGTTTTGATCAAGCTTCACGGATATTACCGCAGTTCTACGAGCTACCGCCTGCGAATTGCGCTGGAGCTCAAGGGACTCAATTACGAGAGTATTCCGGTCAATCTGCTTGAGGGTGAACAAAAGAGCGAGGCGTTCACCGGTCGGAATGCCTTTGGATCGGTGCCAATGATGGAAGCAGGCGGACGCGACCGTGCCCAATCCATGGCAATGATTGAATGGCTGGACGAAGCCTATCCCGACCAACCCTTGCTTCCGAGTAAAATCGAAGATCGCTACACTGCGCGCGAGTTGGCCTATGCCATCGCGACTGAATTGCATGCACCTCTCAACTTGCCCGTGCTTAAGTATCTCAAGGACAAATTTGGCAAGTCACAAGACGAGGTTGATATCTGGTATCGCCATTGGCTCGCCCGGACGCTTGACCCGTTGGAAAAGAGGCTGCAGCAGCTTGGCAGCGGCGATTTCCTGTTTGACCGTCCGGGCTTTTTCGAAATTGTTCTTTTGCCGCAAGTCTACAACGCACGCAGGTTCAAGTTCGACCTTTCCAATATGCCGCATATCGAACGGATCGAATGCAAATGCCTGGCGCTGGAATCATTTCAGCGCGCCCATCCCGATAATCAGCCCGAGGCTGGTTAGCCGTCCGACAATAAGGATTGATCAATGAAACTGGCTACACTCAATGACGGGACGCGGGACGGGAAGCTGGTTGTTGTGTCGAAGGATCTGACGCGGTGCTGTGCTGCGGGCTATATCGCTCCGACATTGCAGGCAGCGCTGGACGATTGGGAGCGGATTGCCCCG
>CALBWA010000015.1 GCA_937969505.1 uncultured Erythrobacter sp.
AACTCGTCGCGAATGCCGGTGCCCATCGCCTGAATCAGCGTGCCCACCTCTTTTGAGCTGATAATCCGGTCAAATCGCGCGCGCTCTACATTCAGGATCTTGCCCTTCAACGGCAGGATCGCCTGGAATTGACTGTCACGCCCGTTTTTGGCCGATCCACCAGCCGAATCGCCCTCCACAAGGAACAGTTCGGATTTGGCCGGGTCACGCTCGCGGCAATCGGACAATTTGCCCGGCAGGCCGGCAACGCTCATCGCGCCCTTGCGGCTCATCTCGCGCGCACGGCGGGCAGCTTCGCGGGCAGCGGCCGCATCAATGATCTTCTGGATGATCGATTTGGCATCGGCTGGGTTTTCCTCCAGCCACTCGGTCATCTTTTCGCCCATCAGGCTTTCCAGCGGCTGGCGCACTTCGGAGGAAACCAGCTTGTCCTTGGTCTGGCTGGAGAATTTGGGATCAGGCAGTTTCACACTGACAATCGCGCTCAGGCCCTCGCGCATGTCTTCGCCCGAAAGGCTGACTTTTTCCTTCTTCATCAGACCGGAACTGGAGGCGTAATTGTTCAGCGTCCGGGTCAGCGCGGTGCGGAATGCGGCCAGATGGGTGCCGCCATCGCGCTGCGGAATATTGTTGGTGAAGCACAGCACATTTTCATAATAGCTGTCGTTCCACTGCAGCGAGACATCGATACCGATGCCGTCCTTGTTGGCCGACACGGCGATCGGCTCGGCCACCAGCGGCTGTTTGTTGCGATCGAGATATTTGACGAAGGCCGCAATCCCGCCTTCATAAAACAGGTCGTGCTCCAGAACCTCCTCGCGCCGCTTGTCGCGCAGCAGGATGCGGACCCCGGAATTGAGAAAGGCGAGCTCGCGATAGCGGTGCTCAAGCTTGTCGAAATCGTAATCGGTGACGTTCTTGAAGGTGTCGTTCGAGTGATGGAAGGTGACCCGCGTACCCTTCTTGAAGCCGTTTTCATCCGGGTTCTGTTCCACCTTGGGGGCATCGCCGCGAATTTCGAGCGGGCTGACGGCCTCGCCATGCTCGAACCGCATCCAGTGCTCCTTGCCATCGCGCCAGACCACCAGTTCGAGCCATTCCGACAGGGCATTGACAACCGAAACACCGACCCCGTGGAGGCCGCCCGACACCTTGTATGCATTGTCGTCAGAGGTGTTTTCAAACTTTCCACCTGCGTGAAGCTGGGTCATGATGACCTCTGCGGCAGACACACCTTCTTCCTTGTGCATGCCCACTGGAATGCCGCGGCCATTGTCCTCGACCGAAACACTGCCGTCAGGGTTCAATTCGATCAAAACCAGGTCGCAATGGCCCGCCAGCGCCTCGTCAATGGCGTTATCGGAAACCTCGAACACCATGTGATGCAGGCCAGAGCCGTCATCCGTGTCCCCGATATACATACCCGGCCGTTTGCGCACGGCATCCAGGCCCTTGAGAACCTTGATGGAATCGGCGCCATATTCGCCATTTTGTTTGGCTGGGGTAGAGCCCTGTTCAGGCGTGTTTTCTGCATTTTCACTCATGCGATACATATAGGCGCTAGCAGCCCAATCCCCAAGCTTTGGAAGCCATATTGAAGGGGTTTTCCACCAATGCCATTGCACCCCTGCGCCGCGGTATTTTTGACAGGTTTGCGCCGCATGCTTTCAGCCCTAGGAATGGGGCCATGGAAAATGACGACATGATCACCGTTCTGGGTCAGGATTACGGCAATTTCAGCGATGTTCTGTCACGCTGGGCGCAGGCGCAACCCGACGCGCTGGCGCTGCGCGATGACCATGTCACGCTGAGCTGGCAGGAACTTCATGACAAGGTTGAGCGTATCGCCGCGCGCCTTGTCGAAACCGGGCTCGGGCGCGGCCAATCGGTTGCCATTCTGGGCACCAGCTGTGCTGCTTACGCTCTGGTGTTTCTGGCCACAGTGCGCGCTGGCGGAGTGGCAGCACCGCTGACCACCAGTGCCAGCAGCGACCAACTGCAGGCGATGGTGGCCGATTCCGGGGCGCGACACCTTTTCATCGATGCGGCCAAGGCCGCCGAATTGGGTGCGGATTTCGCCCCCGGCCTCGACCGTATTGCGCTCGAGGATCTGGCGGGCTGGATGGCAGCGCCCGGCACGGCAGCGCCACAGTTTTTCCCGGAAAAACCCGATCCCTTCAACATCATTTATTCATCGGGCACGACGGGCGTGCCCAAGGGCATAGTTCATTCGCACGGCATGCGCTGGCGCCAGTTTGCCCCAACTGCGGCGAGCTATCTCAAGGCCGGGCTGGAGGTCCGCTCGCTCGCCTCTACACCGCTCTACTCCAACACCACCATGGTGGCTTTTTTGTCCTGCATGCTGGCGGGCGGAACGCTGACGATCATGGGCAAGTTTGATTGCGCGCGCTGGCTCGATCTGGCGCAGGACCATCGCGCCACCATCACCATGCTTGTACCGGTCCAGTATCAGCGGTTGATGGATCACCCCGGATTTGACGACTATGATCTATCCACGCTGGCGCTCAAATATTGCACATCAGCCCCTTTTTCGGCCGAATTGAAGCGCGAAGTGCTTGCCCGGATGCCGGGCGGATTGATCGAAATCTATTCCATGACAGAAGGCGGCGTAGTGTGCCTGTTGGCTTGTCATGAATTTCCCGACAAGTTGCACACGGTTGGCAGGCCTGCTCCTGGAAGCGAGCTGAAGGTGGTTGATGACCAGGATAATCCGGTGCCCATTGGCACGCCAGGCCAGCTGATTGGTCGCTCGCAAACCATGATGAGTGGTTACAAGAACCGGCCTGACAAAACGTCAGAGGCGCAATGGACCGATCCCGATACGGGCGAGGCGTGGATGCGCATGGGCGATATCGGACGGCTGGATGCTGATGGCTTTGTCGAACTGGTTGGCCGCGCCAAGGACATGATCATCTCTGGTGGATTCAATATCTATCCGGTCGATCTGGAGGCTGAACTGCTGAAGGAACCGGGCGTGAAAGAAGCCGCGGTCATTGGGATGCCGTCGCGGCGTTGGGGCGAAACACCTGTCGGCTTTGTCGTGCTTGCCGATGATGCCACCATTGACGCAGACCAGCAGGCGCTGGGGGCCGTCAATGCGCGGCTGGGCAAGACCCAGCGGCTGGCGGCGCTTTACCCGATCGACGAAATGCCGCGCAGCCATATCGGCAAATTGCTGAAAACGCAGCTGCGCGAGGGTCTGGAAGCGCAAGGCGCAAACTTCTGAAAGCTTATCCGGGACAAGTCCGGTGGTGCGGTTGATCCGAGGCACGATCACCATTCCAGGGACGGAGGGGATCGGGCAGGCAAACGTGCCTCGGATGGCCGGGTATCAGTGTGATACCGGGGAATGACCGCAGATGGTGTGGCTGCATCGGGGCAGCCAGACCACACTCGGAAGGTCAACCGTTCGGGGGGAGGGGGATCGGGTGAACGGCCGAACTTGTATGGGAGTTCGCCGTTCCAATGAGATCGGTTACAAAAATATTCGAATATTTTTTCAGACTTCCATTTTTTGCTCGGCAAGAACGCTCATACGCCTGAAACACAGCCTATCTGCCGCCAGCATGACGAACAGTGCAGACAATTGCGCAAAGGGGGTGCAACCCGTCTGGACTTCGCGCAGCGCCCTCGCCAAAGCATTGCAGCATGGACAGTTCTCATCTCCCCGATTCCATCCTCATCGTCGATTTCGGCAGCCAGGTTACCCAGCTGATCGCACGCCGCGTGCGAGAGGCTGGCGTGTATTCTGAAATTGCTCCGTTCAGCCTGGCCGAAGAGGCATTCCAACGGATGAAGCCGAAGGGTATCATCCTATCGGGATCACCGGCCAGCGTGCCTGACGAAGGCAGCCCGCGCGCACCGCAGATGCTGTTCGATAGCGGGTTGCCGATCCTTGGCATTTGTTATGGCCAGCAGGTGATGAGCCAGCAATTGGGCGGTGAAGTGCGGCCCGGCCATGAGACCGGGGATGGCGGCGAATTCGGCCGTGCCTTTCTGACAGTGACCAAGGAGTGTGCGCTGTTCGAAGGTTTGTGGTCTGTCGGCGAACGCCATCAGGTTTGGATGAGTCATGGCGACAAGGTCACTCAATTCGCGCCGGGGTTTGAAATTGTGGCCACGTCCGATGGCGCTCCCTTCGCCGTGATCGCGGATGAGCGACGTCAATATTACGGCACACAATTCCACCCTGAAGTGGTCCATACGCCCGATGGCGCAAAGCTGCTCGCCAATTTTGTTCACAAGGTCTGCGGGCTGGCGGGCGACTGGACCATGGCCGCCTATCGCGACACCAAGATCGCCGAAATTCGCGCCCAGGTCGGATCGGGCAAAGTCATTTGCGGATTGTCGGGCGGCGTCGATAGCTCGGTCGCGGCCATCCTGATTCACGAGGCAATTGGCGACCAGCTCACCTGCGTCTTTGTTGACCACGGCTTGCTGCGTTTGAACGAGCGCGAGCAGGTCGAAAGCCTGTTTCGCGACCATTACAATATCCCGTTGGTGGTGGTGGATGCGGAGGAACGCTTCATGGCGGGCCTCGACGGTGTTTCGGACCCGGAGAAGAAGCGCAAATTCATCGGCGGCGAATTTATTGCGGTGTTCGAGGAAGAGGCAAACAAGCTGGGTGGTGCGGATTTCCTCGCCCAAGGCACGCTCTATCCCGATGTAATCGAAAGCGTCAGCTTTACCGGTGGCCCGAGCGTCACGATCAAGAGCCACCACAATGTTGGCGGTCTGCCCGAGCGCATGAATATGGAACTGGTCGAGCCGCTGCGCGAATTGTTCAAGGACGAAGTGCGCGCGCTGGGCCGCGAATTGGGCCTGGACGAGCAGTTTGTCGGCCGCCATCCGTTCCCCGGGCCGGGCCTTGCGATCCGCATTCCGGGTGAGGTGAGCAAAGAGCGCTGCGATATCCTGCGTAAGGCGGACGCGATCTATCTCGAAGAAATTCGGAACGCCGGTTTGTATGACGCCATCTGGCAGGCCTTTGCCGTTCTTCTGCCGGTCAAAACCGTGGGCGTGATGGGCGATCACCGCACCTATGACAATGTGTGTGGATTGCGCGCCGTGACCAGCACCGACGGCATGACTGCCGATGTCTATCCCTTCGATGCCGGCTTCCTGACCAATGTCGCGACGCGCATCGTCAACGAAGTGCAGGGCATCAACCGCGTGGTCTATGACTACACCAGCAAGCCCCCCGGCACCATCGAATGGGAGTAACAGGCCGCTGCTGCAATCGGACAAAACTGAGGAGAAGCGATCATGATCCGCATCTGCCAGGCGATTGCCCTGTCGGCTCTTGCTACGCTTGCGGCCTGCACCGGTCCGGCAGCTGACGTGAAACAATTGGCCGCTTCATCTGCTCCTGTTGCCGCCGCCACAAGCCAGCCAGCACTGAATTCTGGCGTTTCTCATGATCTGGCCAAATGGCGCGCGGCGCATGTTTCCAATGTCGAATATGATCTGTCATTCGCTATTCCAGAGGGGCAGGACGAGGCAATCCGGGCCACCGCAAAAGTGCGGTTTGATCTGACACAGGCCGGGGCAGAGGCCGCCCATTTGCCCCTCGATTTTCGCGAAACTGCTGACAAATTGCGCCGGTTGGGGATCAACGGGCAGCCTGCCGTGATTGACCACCGGCTGGAGCATCTGCTGCTTCCCGGAACATCATTGCACGCAGGTGCGAACGAGGTGGAGATAGAGTTCATCGCTGGCGACACTTCGCTCAATCGCAATCCTGACTTCCTCTATACCCTGTTCGTGCCTGACCGGGCCCGCACAGCCTTTCCGGTGTTTGACCAGCCTGATCTCAAGTCGCGCTATCGCCTGACAATTGATGCCCCGTCAGACTGGCTTGTGCTGACCAATGCGCCGCTTGAGAGCACGCACGATCTTGCTGGCAAGACACGGCACCAATTCGCCCAGAGCCAGCCCATTGCCAGCTATGTGTTCTCTTTCGTTGCAGGCAAGTTCGAGAGCGAAACGCGCGTCGTGGATGGGCGTGAAATGACGCTGCTGCACCGCGAAACCGATGCCGAGAAATACGCCCGCAGCGTTGATGCAATCTTTCAGCAGCACGCCGATGCGCTGGCCTGGATGGAGGCCTATTCAGGCATCCCCTATCCTTATGAAAAGTTCGACTTCGTGGCGATCCCTGCGTTTCAGTACGGTGGGATGGAGCATCCGGGCGCGATTCAGTATCGTGCCAGTGCGCTGTTTCTGGACGAGGATCCGGCCCAACCGCAATTGCTGCGCCGGGCCAGCCTGATTGCCCATGAAACCGCGCATATGTGGTTCGGTGATGATGTCACCATGCGTTGGTTCGATGATGTCTGGACCAAGGAAGTCTTCGCCAATTTCTTTGCTGCAAAGATGGTCAATCCGGGCTTCCCCGAGGTCAATCATGACCTGAACTTTCTGCTCGATCATTTCCCCTCGGCCTATGGGGTCGACCGGACGCAGGGGGCCAATCCGATCCGCCAGCCGCTGGCCAATCTCAATCAGGCCGGATCGCTTTACGGCCCAATCATCTACGACAAAGCGCCGATCATGATGCAGCAGTTGGAGCTGCTGCTGGGCGCAGAGGCGTTTCAGGCGGGTATGCGCGAATATCTTGCCACCTATGCCGGCAGCAATGCGACCTGGCCGGATCTGATTGCCATTCTGGACAAACGCACCGGGCGCGATCTTGCGGCATGGAGCAAGGTCTGGGTCAACTCACCCGGGCGGCCGCATTATATGCTGTCGGATGCAGGCACTCTGGAACAGACAGACCCGCTTGGCGAGGGTCGCGAGTGGCCGCAGGAGTTTGGCGTTCTGGCAGCAGCGGATGGTGGGCCCGGCGGCGCACTCTACAATGCCGATGGCAGGGGGTACGGCCTGTTCCCGGTCGATATCGAGGTGGTTGCAGACAGGTGGGATGACCTCACCGATCTGCAAAAGGGCGCGCAGATCATCAATCTGTACGAACAGATGCTGGAGAGGCATCCGCAATTGGCCCCGGCGCGATATTACAGCTTTCTGGAAGAGCGTGCCCTTGCCCAGAGCGATCAACTGCTGCTGGCGGAAATGCTTGGCCAGATCAGCGATATTCACTGGCGGCTGCTGCCAGAACAAGCGCGGGTCCAGCGTGCAGCACGGCTTGAGCGCGCTATGTTCGGTATGATTGATCGACCGGATATATCTGCCAGCACCCGCAAGCTGGTGCTTGAGGCATTGCAGGATGTGGCCCTGACGCCAGCCGCGCTTGCCCGTTTGCAGGCGATCTGGGCCAGTGAGGAAAGCGTGCCCGGGATTGCCCTGTCGCAGCGCGAATTGACCGATCTTGCCGCCATGCTGGCGATCAAGCAGCCCGCACAGGCGCAGCAGATTATTGAAACGCAGGCTGCGGGCATCACCAACCCGGACGAACAACGCCGCTTTGCGTTCTTAACTCCCGCGTTGTCAGCTGATCCAAACGTGCGCGACGCCTTCTTTGCCTCGCTTGGTAATGCAGACAATCGGGCAACCGAAAATTGGGTGCTGAGCGCGCTCGGCTATCTCCACCATCCGCTCCGCACAAGCCAATCGCAAGCCTATGTTGGGCGAAGCCTGGCCTGGCTGGATGATATTCAGCGGACCGGTGACATCTTCTTCCCGGCCGGCTGGATCAGCGCCAATTTGCGCAATCATATTGATCCAGCAGTGGCGGCGACCGTGCGCGACTTTCTGGCTGGGCGACCCGACTACAACCCGCAGCTACGGCTGAAGATTTTGCAGGCTGCCGACCCTGTGTTCCGGGCGGTTGATCTGAGCGATGTAGAGGAATTGCCGTGAAACGTCTGATCCCTCTTACTCTCATAAATTGAAAGCTGTTTAACATGCGAATTGTTCAGCGTGCCAAGAATTTTGTGATTCACGGACTTTACGAGAAGAAGCTACGCGATTTTATTGCGCTGTTCAGACCTGAAAACACGGGGCATTCGTTGATTCGCATCGGCGGCGGCGGCGATGGTGGTTACCTGGTGCCAAATGACTTGCAATCCGTTCGCCACTGCTTCTCGCCAGGGGTTTCAGACACGGCGAATTTCGAAGGCCAGCTGGCAAATGATCATGACATTCAATGTTATCTTGCCGATGCAAGCGTAAGCCAGCCACCCATCGAACATCCCAATTTTCAATTTGACAGAAAATTTCTTGGCGCCGCCACTGTATCCAATTTCATTACATTGGAAGACTGGATGGCGGCGAAACTGCCAAGAGATGATGCCAGTGATTGTTTGCTTCAAATGGATATTGAAGGTGCCGAATTAGATGTTCTTGAGAGCACTGACATTGATGTGTTGAACCGGTTCAGCATCATCGTAATTGAACTCCACGATATGGGGCAAATTGTTGATGCGAGGAACCTCAACCGGCTCTATCCAATTTTCGCCAAGCTTCGTGACCACTTTGCGGTGTGTCACCTTCACCCGAACAATTGCTGCGGAACTGTTGTCCATCGAGACATCGAGATTCCGCGCGTTTTTGAGGTGACTTATTTGAGGCGGGATCGCTGCTTGCCTTCATCCCCGGAGACTGGAATCGAATTGCCGCACTTGCTTGACGAGCCCAATGTCGAAGGAAAGCCTGACCTGATTATGCCAGACATCTGGTGGAAGAGTTGATGCGGGTTTCTAGCCAAATTTGTCCCTATGCAACTTCTCCTGAGTCCTGATCCGCGTACGGAGATTTTGCGCCGGCTCCAGGCTGCGTTGATCGCCTCCTTCGGCCGCATAACCCGCCCAGCCGATAAGCGCCGCAGCCCCGAATGGGTTCTCGTCCATGGAGTGATCGGGGCACAGACCAAGACGGCGGCCTCAAACGCCTCCAGCGACGACTTGCTAGCCGAGTTCGGCAGTTGGGATGCGGTCGCCGATGTGCCGCCGGACCAGCTGGAGGAACGGCTTCACCGCCAGACTTTCCCTGCTGTTGCAGCAGCCCGGCTATCGCAATGCCTTCAGGCGGTCAAAGCGGAACGCGGCAGCGTTGACCTGCGCCATCTCTCCAATCTGCCGACGGATGAAGCAATGGCTTGGCTGGAGCAATTGCCCGGTGTCGCGCGCAAGAACAGCGCCGGCGTGATGAATGCGTCCACCCTTAATCGCAAGGCCATGGTGATTGATGGCCACCACCGCCGGATCATGCAGCGCATGGGGATCGTCGCCCCCAAAGCCGACACGGCGCGAACCTATGACGCATTGATGCCGATTGTGCCGCCTGAATGGAGCGCGGAAAATATGGATGAACACCATTTGCTGCTGAAAAAACTCGGCCAGACACATTGTCGCCCGCGCAAGGCGCTGTGCGATGGGTGCCCGGCTCAGGCTGACTGCGTGACCGGAACTTCTGCTGCGCGCGCTCGCTGAACAGCCATGCTCAGCAAGGATCACATCGAAGAGGTCTACCAGCGTCTGTCCCGGGCGATGCCCGGACGGACGAAGGGGGCCAAGGGTCCCAAGGGACAGCCGGATGCCTTCCGCTCGTGCATCAGCTGCATGCTGTCTGCCCAGTCGCTCGACCGCAACACGGCGGCAGCGACACGGGCGCTGTTTGCTCTGGCGCGCACGCCGCAAGCCATGCTGGCCCTGGACGATGCGGCCATTGCAGCCGCGATCAAGCCGTGCGGGTTGTACAACAACAAGACGCGAAACATCCGTCGGTTCTGTAAGGCTTTGCTCGAGGATCATGGCGGCGTGGTACCGTCGACACGCGAAGGCTTGATGAGCCTGCCGGGCATTGGCCGCAAATGCGCGGACATCGTAATGAGCTTTACTTTTGGCGAGGATGTGATTGCGGTCGACACCCATGTCCACCGCGTGTGCAATCGGATCGGCCTCACCAGCGCAACAACGGCCGAGAAGACGGCTCAGCAATTGGAAGATCGCTCGCCCCGATGGGCATTGGCCGATGGGCACTTCTGGCTCATCCAATTCGGCAAACGTGTATGCCGTGCTCGCCTGCCCAAATGCGATATCTGCGTCGTCAGTGATCTGTGTGAAACCGGCCCGATCAAGCGGGATTGAGCCTGCGGTTTTCAGGTTCGTTCAAATTTGCTCTCGACATTGCTACCCGCTCAAGCCTCAACGCAACAGTGAGCGCGGCAATGCCGGATCGCGCGACGGGAGAAACATGTGAGCCGCAATATTGCCGTGACCGCAGCCCTTGCAACGCTCGCCATACTTGCCTTTGCGGGCAATTCTTTGCTGGCGCGAGCAGCATTGGCCGATGGCGCAATCGAAGCGGGCGCTTTTTCAGCCATACGGCTGGCGGCGGGCGCGTTGGTATTGCTGCCATTGCTGGGCAGGCGCCCCGGTCTGCGCGACGCGCCAGGCGCTGTCGCACTTGCGGTTTACGTCGCGGGCTTTTCGCTCGCATACCTCAGTCTGGGTGCTGCCATGGGCGCCCTGATCCTGTTTGCGTGTGTTCAGGCAACCATCATTGCGGTGGGATACTGGCGCGGGGAGGTGCTTAGCTTGTTCGGCTGGGCCGGATTGTTTCTGGCCATGGGCGGACTTGTCCTGCTGCTGTCACCAGGCGGAGAACCGGTCGGCATCGGGGCGGCGGCCATGATGGGCATCGCTGGCCTTGCATGGGGCGCCTACACCGTGAATGGCCGTGGCAAGGGCGATGCCACCGGCAGCACAGCGCGCAATTTTCTGCTGGCAACCCCGTTGGTGCTGCCGATGCTGCTGCTCGATAGCGCACTGCCAAGTTGGCACGGAGTTGTGCTGGCCGCGATAGCGGGCACACTGACATCGGGCCTTGGCTATGTTGTTTGGTACAAGGTTACGCCGATGCTGGGCCTGGGCACAGTTGCAAGTGTGCAATTGGCGACGCCAGTTGTCGCCGCGATTGGCGGCGTCGTGTTGCTGTCGGAAACGTTCGACTGGAAATTGGGTGTTGGCGGTGCATTGATCGTAGGCGGGATCGTTCTGACGATTATCAAGCCGCAGGCCAGGGCTGCTTGACGCTACGGTTTGGTGCTGCGGCTCCGTTCCCATCAAAAGCGCGCTTGCAACGCGCGTCATTCTCCGCAAATCCAGCGACCAAACAGTCACGCATTGGGAGAATCATCATGAAAACCGCCATCACCGAAATGTTCGGCATCCAGCATCCGATTATTCAGGGCGGCATGCATTATGTCGGATTTGCCGAAATGGCTGCGGCGGTTTCCAATGCCGGCGGGCTGGGCATCATCACTGCTCTTACGCAGAAGACACCTGCCGATCTCGCCAATGAAATCGCCCGTTGCAAGGACATGACAGACAAACCGATTGGCGTGAATGTCACCTTTCTGCCTACTGTGAACGCACCAGACTATCCTGCCATCATCAAGACGATCATCGATGGCGGCGTGACCGTGGTGGAAACCGCAGGCAACAATCCGGTTCAGGTGCTGCCCTATCTGAAAGATGCGGGGATCAAGGTGATCCACAAATGCACCGCGGTGCGTCACGCGTTGAAAGCACAGTCGATCGGCTGCGATGCGGTCAGCGTGGATGGGTTCGAGTGTGGCGGTCACCCGGGTGAAGACGACATTCCCAACATGATCCTGCTGCCCCGCGCGGCGGACGAGCTGGAAATTCCCTTTGTCTCTTCCGGCGGCATGGCGGATGGACGCTCGCTGGTGGCGAGCCTGGCCATGGGTGCCCAGGGCATGAACATGGGCACGCGCTTCATCGCCACCAAGGAGGCGCCAGTGCATGAAAATGTGAAGCAGGCAATCGTTGCTGCATCAGAGCTCGACACGCGGCTGGTCATGCGCCCCCTGCGCAACACCGAACGCGTGATGACCAATGATGCGGTCGAGGAATTGCTCAAAATTGAAAAGGAAAAGGGCGCTGACCTGAAGTTCGAAGATATTATCGAACAGGTGGCCGGCGTTTATCCGAGGATCATGATGGAAGGCGAAATGGATGCCGGTGCGTGGTCATGCGGTATGGTCGCAGGCCTGATCAATGACATTCCAACCTGTCAGGAACTGATTGACCGGATCATGGGCGAAGCAGATGCGATTATTGCCCGGATGAATGCGATCAACGCCTGATCGGGACTGCGCCGAATGCGATGACGGGATATGGAGGAAAGCGTCAGCTTTCCTCTGCATCCTTGACCCGGGTGTAAGGCACGAAATCTTCGAAGAAGACTGCTCCGCTGAAGAAGCCGGTGCTACGGTCTGCTGTAGTGATCTGGTCGAGCCGGCACAGGTCGGTTGAACCAAATTTGCGGATCACCAGAATATCGTGGTCACTGATGTCTTCGGGTCGCGTCGTGCGCTGGACGTAAATCGTCTTGCCATGACCATAGACATAGGCCGTGTTGTCGATCGTGCGCATCCGGTCGCTCACACTGCTGCGGATGCAACGGATCGGTTCACCCGCCACGCGTCCTTCAAGCAGCTCGGCCAACTCCTTCTCACCCTTGGAAGGCTCTTCTGCCTGAGCTGGCGCGGCTGCCATCAGGGCAAGAGCAGCGGCGGCGCTGCCCATGATGATGGCTGCACCGGTGCGGAGCCTGGCAGTGGCCAGATCGGAAGCGCGGTTGGCGAATGTGCGAACGGACATGGGGAATCTCCTTCAAACAGACCCCCTTTATGACACAATTTCATGAATTGCACCTGACTGTCTCCAAAGTGGCAATCAATCAGGGAAATTTACAAATAGGCCACTTCCAGCGTGAATGTGCCATCATAGATGCCTTCTGCCTGCGCCCCATCCACGGTCAGGGATCCACCAACCCAGATTTCCTGCGTGGTGCCAGTTGCCGCAAGGCCGATGGGAAGGCCGAAAACAAGCGTTGGCACGACACCGGCACCTGCTTCGTAGAAAAGCAGCGCCTCCATCGTTTCCGTGCCTGTCAGCCGGGTCAGTGTGACCCGGTCATCGCCTGACAGCACCAGTGTGGTGCCAATCGGTGCGCTTGCCTGGAAGCGGGCTCGCTGTTGGCCCGTACCGACAGTATAGATGTCACCCACGGTTGAAACACTGCCATCGGTGGCCTCGACAACGATGACGCCGCCTAGCCCGCTGGGAACGACTGTCCCAAAATCCAGCGGTTGGGTGTTGATCAGGTTGAAGCCGTCGACAATCTCTGCCTGGCTGTCCGCAGCCGCATCCTGTGCAGCCGCCGGTGCGGCGGTCAGCGTTGCCGCTGCAAACAGTGAACAGACTGCGGCCAATGGGCCGCGCCGTAATGTTCTAGGCGAGGCACAGTCCATGCCAAGCTGATTGGTCGTGAGAATGCTCAAATATGCCTCCTGCCCTGGTCGAACCAGTCTATAGGTGGCAAATGCGCAATTAACCTTTCAGAACGTGCTTTATCGGATTGGTTAAATCAGGCTTAATGAAGATTGGCAGCGTGGGCTGCCGCCTCATATTTCCTGAAGCGAAACCGATTAACGGCTCGCCCCTTCGGAGATATCTGGAAGGCTGGCATGGTCGGAACCTTCTGCCGGGCCGCCCTTCAAAACAAAGCGCCGGTCGCAATATCCGCAATCGACATAGCCGTGCTCGTCAATTTCCAGGTAGATGCGTGGGTGGCCAAGCGCAGCAGGGCGATAATTTTTGCCGCCTCGAATGCCGCTTGCGCCATCGCAGCTCACACGCTTGGTCTCGACCAGAATCACTTCAGGGGGTGCAATGCTCATAGTGGGTTGGCGTTAATCGCGCCGGGTCCGCAATGCAATCCTGACTATAGCGATCCTATTGATAGTCGAGCCGGATTTCAAAGCTGCCATTGTAAACGCCCGGAGCCTGGTTGGCGTTGACGTTCAAAGTTCCACCAACCCGGAAGATAAAGGTACCATCGGTCGAATTGATCAGGAACCGTTCCCAATTGATATTGCTGCGCACTGGCGTCAGGCTTGGATCACCATTGATCGTGATGTCGGTGACAGTCATGTCTGCCCCCGGACCCGTCAGAGTGATGAGATTGCCAACCGGGCGGCGCACGCGAACGCGCTGGCCCGATTGCCCGGCCCCGACAAATTCGGCTGGCTGGCATGTGTTGATCTGCACCAGGCCGACAGAGGCTGTGCAGGTCGGGCTGGTGGTTGCCGTCATCACCACAGTGCCTGCAGTCGTTCCAATGATATCGCCAAAGTCCATATCGCGCGTCTTGACGATGCTCAGACCTTCGAAAATCGCCATACGCACTTCGATCGAGCGCTGACTTTGCGCCATGGCAGGCGTGCTTAAAGCCATGCCGAGACATAGTGCCAGCATGGTCAAAAATGCGGCATGGTAAACGCGCAAAGATGATTTCACTCGGTTCATGCGGGCCTCTCTAAGGGCTTCACAGTTAACACTTCGGCGTAAGTTATGGTTAACGCGCCGGTAACCGGGGCATGCGCGGATCAAGGTATGCCCGGATCAAGGAAAGCCGAACAATCCCATTGCACCATGCGCCTGTCGGGCTAAGGCATTGGGATGACCACGCCACCTGCCATTCGCATCGACAATCTGGTTAAACGCTATGCCCCGCCCGGTGGTGGGAAGAAGGCGAAACGCGGGCCTGCCAGTCGCGCTGCCGATGCCAATAACAATGGCGATGAAGACGGCAAGCTGGCGCTAAAAGGCGTCAGCTTCGATGTTCCGCAAGGAGGGATCTTCGGGCTGCTGGGGCCCAATGGTGCAGGCAAATCGACCCTGATCAACATCCTTGCAGGCCTGGTGACCAAAACCTCGGGCTCTGCCGAGATCTGGGGTTTCGATATTGATGAACAGCGGCGCAATGCCAAGCGCGCGATCGGCATCGTCCCTCAGGAAATCGTCTTCGACCCCTTCTTCACGCCCTATGAGGTGCTGGAGAACCAGGCGGGTTTTTACGGTATCGCGAAACATTTGCGCCGCAGCGAGGCGCTTCTGGAAGCAGTGCGGCTGGCGGACAAGCGCGATGCCTATGCCCGGACATTATCGGGCGGGATGAAGCGCCGACTGCTGGTGGCCAAGGCCATGGTCCACTCGCCGCCGATCCTGGTGCTGGATGAACCCACCGCCGGGGTCGATGTGGAGCTGCGCCGCCAGTTGTGGGAATTGGTAACGGCGCTCAACGATGATGGAGTTACCGTTGTTCTCACCACGCATTATCTGGAGGAGGCAGAGGAGCTCTGCGACCGGATTGCGATCATCAACCACGGTGAATGCATCGCCAACAAGCCTACCCGCGAGCTGGTGGATATGGCGCGCGAGAAGATTGTTGCTGTGACGGTCGACAGCGATCTGACCAGGATCCCGCAGCACGCAGCCTTTACCAAGGTCGATAAAACCGGCGATCGCGGGGTCGAGGTCACCTATGACAAGGATCAGCTGACCGCGGGACAGGTTCTGGCCATCCTGCAGGAGCAGGGGCTGAGGATCGAGGATGTGACAACGCGCGAAGCTGATCTGGAAGATGTGTTCGTCTCGCTGACGACTCCTGCCTGACGCCGCGCTCGATCTCCACGGCATACTGCGATAGCAGCTGGCGCAGATAAGCCACTGGAATACCCGTGGCGGCCTCTGGCCAATTGCGCCGAAAATTGCGCAAGATCGGGAACGCGCTGTTCGCAACGCACTGCTAAACGGTGCTGTATTGGCAAAGAGGTACAGAGCAAATGGCACGTACGGCACAGTATGTTCAGCGAATAGAGCGAGCTCTGGCCCGGATCGAATCAGGCGCTGCTACAGGTGATTGGCCCAGCCTTGCCCAACTTGCGCAAGCGGCAGCCATGTCTGAATTTCACTTTCATCGCATTTATCGCATCCTGACCGGCGAAACGCCGCAGACAACGCTGAGCCGGGCCCGTGTGGGCGGTAGTCTGCCTGTTTTGACAGGTCCTGATGGCATCATGGGCGCCACCGATGCCAGCGCCTATGCGACCAGCCAGTCTTATGCCCGAGCGCTCAAATCGCTGACCGGGGCCACCGCTTCGCAATTGCGCGCTGACCCGGAACTGTTTGCCAAGGTGTCAGCACAGATAATGCAACCGGCAAACCCGGATGGCGTGATGGCAGTAGAGATCGTTGAACTTTCACCATTGAAGCTGGCGGCTGCGCGCGCCGTGGGTGATTTTTCCGATCTGAACCACGGCTTCTTCCACCTGTTTGAACTGGTGCTGGAACAGATTGCACCAGACCAGGTAACCGGCATTTATGGCATCCCGCTTGATGACCCACGCCATACGCCGGCAGAATTGTGCCGGTTCGACTGCGCGATCACGGCCAGTGCGAATATTGTCCCTCTAGGCGATCTGAAATTGCTGCAGATCGGCGGAGGATCGGCCCTGCGTCTGCGTCTTGAAGGGGATTATGACAATGTGCATGCGGCATTGGACCATCTCTATGGACTCGCGATTGCGCTCGATCTGGAGCTGGCAAGCGAACTGCCGCTCAATTTTTACCACAATGACCCGGAAGAAACGCCAGAAGAGGAACTTCTGGCCGACATTCACCTCAAACTGGCGGAGTGAGAAATGCGAAATTTCAAACCATATGCAGTGGCAGCAGCAGCCATACTTTCGGCAACATTCATTCCTGCCCAGGTTTGCGCACAGAATGCCCGCGCGGCCGCTGATGGTGAGCGAGCTGCAAACAGCGTCGCAGCAATTGCCCGGCCGGTTGCAAGCGTGGCGGATATGACCTGGTTGGAAGGTGAATGGGTGGGTACCGGAATTGGCGGCAACCCGGCAGGCGAAAGCTTCTCTTTTGCCGGCGACAGACAGATGATCGGGCATTTCTGGCAGCTGGATGCTGGCGGCGATGTCGATTTTTACGAGGTCATCACAATTACGCGCGATGGGGACAGCCTGATGATGCGGCTCAAGCATTTTGCAGCCGATTTATCCGGTTGGGAAGACAAGTCCGCAGAGAGTGCGCTCAATTTCCCCTTGCTGGAGCGAGGCGAGCGGCGGTGGGTGTTTGGCCCGGCGACGTTCACCAAACCTTCCGATGACACACTTGAAGTGTCCGTGGTCGTGCGCGGCAGTGACGGCAAATTGAACAGCCTCGACTTTTCCTATCGCCGGGCTTTGAAGAATTAAGCGGCGCTAGCGCGGTTGAGCCTGAGGAATGGCATCGGGATAATCCGCTTCCTCGCGCCACTTGCGATGAGCCTCGCGAACAATGGCGCGCTCGCACCGAAGGCAATGACCGGAGAAATTGCGGCCATTCCACCTGACCCGGCGGCGGTTGGGTTTATGCCAATTCGTCAGACAGGCCAGCTTGCCGAAAATCTCCATGGGACCTCTGTTTGCGATTCGCCTGTAAGGATTGCACAGGCGCCCGCAGTGGTCTGGTTAAAACCCTGCAACAGCCGGGCCGTGCGCCCTGCTTGCGGCGCTTCATGTTTGGCTGCATGGTCCGCGAATGAGAACCGATCCTGTGTTTCAAAGGCGAAATTTGCTCATGGATGAAGGGCGAAAATGGTTGCCTCCCCGATGGGTTGCGCTGTTGGCTGCGTTGTCGGCGATGGGTGTGGGGGCCTGTGCTGATCACTCGGTTCGCGATGGCGCGAGTGCAGACGATGGGATTGGAGTGTCGGATACTGGCACGCTCAGTCGAACGTGCCCGGATCAAGGCGCTGCGCTGCAGGTTCTGGGTTCAGGTGGCCCGATTGCCGAAGGGAACAGGGCAGGGACATCCTACCTTCTGTGGATTGACGGCACGCCGCGCCTTTTGATCGATGCGGGCGCAGGCAGTTTCCTGCGCTTTGGCCAGGCGGGCGGCAATATTCAGGACCTTGATGCGATCCTGTTGACCCACCTGCATGCCGATCATGCTGGCGACCTGGCCGGAATTTTGAACACTGGAGGGTTTGAAGGGCGGAGCGATCCCTTGACAGTTATCGGCCCCGGCGGTGCGCCGCGCTTCCCATCGACCAGCGAATTTCTCAGCCGTTTGTTGGGCAAGGAGGTGGGGGCCTTCGCCTACAATGGCGGGTATATTGATGGCTCGGAAAACAAGCCGCTGCTTACGCCGCGTGACATTCCTTCCTTCGAGGGAGAAGGAGAGGTGGTCGAGATTGAGGTGGCGGACGAGCTCAGCATTACTGCGGTGCCCGTGCATCACGGTGTGGTGCCCGCTCTGGGTTATGCCATCAGGCATGGCGAAAAAGTGGTTGTGATTACTGGTGACCAGAGCGCCTTCAGCGCGACATTTGATACCGCGTTGGCTGATAGTAAGCCAGATTATCTGTTTGCTCATCACGTGATCAATGGTGAACCGGGCCAGCCGCGCGGGCTTCATCGTACGCCTGAGCAAATCGGTGATCTGGCAGCAGCTATTGAACCTCAGATGCTGGTGCTGACCCATAATATGAACCGCTCGCTGGAATATCTGGATGAAGGGCTGGCGGCCATCGCGGATAACTATGCCGGACAGGTCAGTGTCGCGGCTGATCTCGATTGCTATCCGCTTTGATGCGCTTGCCCCCAAAGCGATCTGTGTTCATGAGGCCGGTATGAGTTTGGAACATCACGATATCCTGATAATCGGATCGGGGGCAGCAGGCCTGACAGCTGCGCTTGCCTTGGCAGAACACAAGAAGGTGCTGGTTCTGGCCAAGGGCTCGCTGACCGGAGGCTCCACCGCCTGGGCGCAAGGCGGGATCGCTGCGGTGCTGGATGCCGGCGATACCTTTGACAACCACGTGCGCGACACCATGATTGCCGGGGCTGGGCTCAACCGGCGCGAGACAGTTGAATTCGTGATCGAGCAGGCCCCGCAAAGCATAGACCGATTGTGCGAGCTGGGCGTGCCGTTCAACCGGGATGAGGACGCGCTGCACTTGACGCGCGAGGGCGGGCATTCGCACCGCCGGATTGTCCATGTCGATGATGCGACAGGCTGGGCGGTGCAAGAGGCGCTGCTGAATGCAGCCAAGGCCAACCCCAACATCACTCTGCTGCCGGGGCGCACGTGCATTGATTTCATAACCGGCCGCCATGGCGAGAAATATTCCGGCGCGGGCAATGTCTGGGGCGCCTATGCTCTGGACGAAGCGACCGGCAATGTGGAGCGCCATGTGGCCCGCGCGACTATTCTTGCCGCTGGCGGGGCCGGACGGTGCTACCTGTTTTCAACCGCTCCGCGCGGTGCCACCGGCGACGGCATAGCCATGGCCTGGCGTGCGGGCGCGCGCGTTTCCAACATGGAAATGATGCAATTCCACCCGACTTGCCTGTACAATCTCGAGGTCAAGAATTTCCTCATCACCGAAGCGGTGCGGGGCGAGGGCGGGCATCTGCTCCACCCTGAAACCGGCCACCGCTTCATGGCTGATTACGACGCGGAGCGGATGGAGCTGGCCCCCCGCGATGTGGTGGCCCGCGCGATCGATGATCAGATCAAGCGCGATGGTCTGGACTATGTCCATCTCGATATCAGCCATCAGCCGGCAGACTTCGTGCGCGAGCATTTTCCGACCATTCATGAAAAGCTGACCGGGCTGGGTATCGACATGACCACGCAGCCGATTCCCGTGGTCCCGGCGCAGCATTACACCTGTGGCGGGGTTCTGGTCGGTCTGGATGCGCGGACTGATCTGCCCGGCCTGTGGGCGGCAGGTGAATGCACCGAAAGCGGGTTGCATGGCGCCAACCGGCTCGCGTCGAATTCCTTGCTGGAATGTTTTGTCTTCGGCGAAGCGGCAGCGCGCGACATTCTGGCGCAGTGGGATCAATTGGGGGAACCTCCAGCTATTCGCGAATGGGATGCGACGCGTGTGGCTGATTCGGACGAACAGGTGGTCATCAAACAGAACTGGACCGAGATCCGCCGCTTCATGTGGAACTATGTCGGTATCGTGCGCACCACCAAGCGGCTGGAGCGCGCCGCCAACAGGATTCGTCTGCTGCAGGAAGAGGTGGAGGACTATTACGGCAGTTTTGTCGTCACCACCGATCTGATCGAGCTGCGCAACCTGCTCAAGGCAGCAGAGCTGATCGTTGCCTCAGCCTTGCAGCGCAAGGAAAGCCGGGGGCTGCATTTCATCCTGGATTATCCTGACACTCTGCCAGACGCACGCGACACAGTGCTGGTGCCCTGATCACAGGTTTCCAGCCTTAATAGATTGAGACCAATATGCCCGAATTGACCGCCAACAATCTGACCTTGCATTACGATGAGCGGGGGCACCGGGATGATCCGGCGATGCTGATGATCATGGGCGTTGGCGCGCAGATGACCTTGTGGCGCGAAGAGTTGCTGGATGCGCTGGCCGGCCATGGTTTCCGGGTGATCCGCTTTGACAATCGCGATATCGGTTTGAGCCAGAAGATGGAGCATGAAAAGGTCCCCAGCATCTTGTGGCTGATGATCTGTGACAAGCTGGGCCTGACACCCCAGGTGCCCTATCAGCTTTCGGACATGGCGAACGATGCGGCCGGTGTGCTTGATGCGCTGGAGATTGAGAAAGCGCATGTGGTGGGCGCCTCCATGGGCGGCATGATTGCACAGAACATGGCGGCCCAACATCCTGAGCGACTGCTGTCGCTGACCTCTATCATGTCATCCAGCGGCAACCGCAAATTGCCCCAGGCGGACAAGGATGTGATCAGGATCATGATCAAGCGTCCGCGATCAGGTGACATTGCCAGCCAGATTGAATTCGGCAAAGCATTTGGGCGCGCAGTGAGCGGGCCGGGTTACCCCGTCGACGAGGACAGCCTGCACAAACGGGCCACAGACAGCATCACGCGCAGCTATTACCCTCAGGGCTTTATCCGCCAGTCGGCGGCAATTGTGGCCGATGGCGATCGGCGCGAGCGACTGCGCACCATCACAGCACCCACGCTTGTTCTGCATGGAGAGGCCGACCCGCTGGTCCCGGTTGAGCATGGCCGCGACACCGCAGCGCATATCCCCGGTGCCAATTTGCACACCATTCCCGGCTGGGGTCATGATTTGCCGCTGGAACTGGTCGATACCTTTGCTGCCATGATTGCAGAGCACGCGCATGGTGCTATCAAGCAGTCAGCTGCCGCTTGAACCTGGCGGGCAACGTCCTGCTGGTCATTTTCTCAATGGTTAGAGGGTGATCGGTCGGGACGTTCCCATATCACTGCAGGATTCGAAAATTGCGGCACAGGATTCGATTGATTCAAAGCCTCGATCTGATCCTTATCCCAACAAAAATTTTTTCGCAGATTCATTTTAGGGCTTGCGCAACTCGCCAGCCCAGCTTTGTCCACGCGTCGCTGCGTTGCAGCACCGTAACACACCAATCGGCTGGGGTGCGCTGACATGGTTTATTTGCATTCACCCTCTTGCGTATCATCCGGCTCTGATTCACTATCTAGTGGTTCCATACGCGGGGGCACCTACTAGACCTAGTTTTCAATGGGCACAGACACCATATCTGTGAACGGGGGAAGATTCGGAATCTGAATTGTGGTTTTGCGGCGGAGCTGTGGGCAAAAACGGGAAAACTAATTCGCCGTTGTCGCTCAAAAATTGCTAGGTGGGGGCATCTCTACCGAGTCGAACACATGTGGAACAAACGTTGCTGCGGCAGCGTGGGGCACGGGCACAACAGAGAGCGGAAAAACATAATGGAATTACGGACTGGGGACGATGCGGCAATGGGGCTGGAAACGGAATTGGATGGTGCGCTCGACACGGGTACTGTCGCGGCAAAGACTGATGCAAAAAATGGCAAAGCGAAGAACAGCGCCAAGGACAGTAAGGCAATGAGCATGGACACAGCAGACAAGGGTTCTGACGATCTGGTCGCTGAAAAAGCCGGCGAAGTGCTGGCCGGCGCCATGACCAGTGCCGTTGCCGAAGCGGCCAAGTCCGCCGCTGACGACGACAGCAAGAAGGTGAACGATCGCCGCTTCACCATTGTGACTGACGAATCGCGCGACGCCAATCTGACCGATTTCGGCAAGGAAACGCTGATCGATCGCTATCTGCTGCCGGGTGAGAATTTCCAGGATCTGTTTGCGCGCGTGGCCGATGCCTATGCCGATGATCAGGATCATGCCCAGCGGTTGTATGATTACATTTCCAATCTGTGGTTCATGCCGGCAACCCCCGTTCTGTCGAACGGTGGCACCAATCGCGGTCTGCCCATCAGTTGCTATCTCAACTCCGTGTCGGACAGCCTGAATGGCATCGTCGACACCTGGAACGAGAATGTCTGGCTGGCCTCCAAGGGCGGCGGCATCGGCACCTATTGGGGCCATGTTCGCGGTATTGGCGAGCCGGTTGGCCTGAACGGCAAGACCAGCGGCATCATCCCCTTCGTGCGGGTGATGGATTCGCTCACTCTGGCAATTTCGCAAGGTTCGCTGCGCCGCGGTTCGGCTGCGTGCTATCTTGATGTGTCGCATCCTGAGATCGAAGAATTCCTCGAAATCCGCAAACCGTCGGGCGACTTCAACCGCAAGGCGCTCAACCTGCACCATGGCGTGCTGCTGACCGATGAATTCATGGAAGCGGTTCGCAACGGCGATGAGTTCGAGCTCAAATCGCCCAAGACCGGTGAAGTGCGCGGCACTGTTGATGCGCGCTCGCTGTTCCAGAAGCTGGTGGAAACCCGGCTTGCCACGGGCGAGCCCTACATTGTCTTCAACGACACTGTGAACCGGATGATGCCCAAGCATCACCGCGATCTGGGTCTGAAGGTATCGACATCCAATCTGTGCAGCGAAATCACTCTGCCGACCGGTATCGATCACCTTGGCAATGATCGCACGGCTGTGTGCTGCCTGTCCTCGCTCAATATCGAGAAGTGGGACGAGTGGAACACCGACAAGACCTTTATCGAGGACATCATGCGTTTCCTCGACAATGTTCTGCAGGATTATATCGACCGCGCGCCGGATGAAATGGCTCGCGCCAAATATTCAGCCGAGCGGGAACGTTCGGTTGGCCTGGGCGTGATGGGCTTCCACTCCTTCCTTCAGGCCAAGAACATCGGCTTTGAAAGCCCGATGGCCAAGGTCTGGAACCTGAAGATGTTCAAACATATTCAGGGCAAGGCGTCGGAGGCGAGCATGCTGTTGGCGCAGGAACGCGGCGCATGCCCCGATGCAGAAGAAATGGGCGCGATGGAGCGGTTCAGCTGCAAGATGGCGATTGCTCCGACTGCATCGATTTCGATCATCTGCGGGGGCACCAGTGCCTGCATCGAACCGATCCCGGCCAATATCTACACCCACAAGACATTGTCGGGCAGCTTCATCGTCAAGAATCCCTATCTGGAAAAGGTTCTGCGCGAGAAGAGCAAGGATTCCACCAATGTGTGGAATTCGATCCTGGAACACGGCGGCAGCGTCCAGCACCTCGATTTCCTGACCGCAGAAGAAAAGGCGACCTTCAAGACCAGCTTCGAAATCGACCAGCGCTGGCTGCTCGAATTTGCCGCTGACCGCGCGCCTTACATTGATCAGGCGCAATCGCTGAACCTGTTCATTCCGGCCGATGTCGACAAATGGGATCTGATGATGCTGCACTTCCAGGCATGGGAAAAAGGCATCAAGTCGCTCTATTATCTCCGCTCGAAATCGATCCAGCGCGCTGGCTTTGCCGGCGGGGTGGAAGCGGACAACACTGCTGACGCACCGGAGATTGAGCTGAAAGCCGAACTGGGCGTGCAGCAAACCGATTATGAGGAATGCCTGAGCTGCCAGTAGAAGAAAACGATACTTGACTTTCCGGTAAACTAAGCCGGAAAAAGCTGAGGCTCGGACCAGTTACAGCTGTTCCGAGCCTCTGACTACCAACCCGAGGGTGGCTGCCGTTAGAACCCCACAATGTGTGAACAGCGTGGTTCAGTCAATCCCTCAACCAACAAGGAATGAGAAATTGACTCTTACTACACACAGATTTCAGGGACAAAGCGGCAGCTGGTACCAGTTCGAAATGAAGGACCTACCTGCTGCACCAAGAATGCTTTGCGGTGTCTATATGTTTGGACGAAAGCGCCAAGACGGGACGTACACCGTTCTTTACGTAGGTAAATCTAAGTTGCTTTCAAGCCGAGTGACGAACACTCATGAAAAGCTAAGTCCTGCAATCAAGCTAGGCATGACGACCCTCGGACAGCACTTTTGCGCATCTGAGAGCTTAGCATTGCAGGTCGAGCGCGACCTAATAGCAGCTTGGCAGCCAGCGCTAAATGACAACTTCAAGTAATTAAGGAAGAGCGGGAATGCAGATCAGAATCTTGGTTTCTCTCACTGCATTCCTCCTCCTCTCCGCTTGTGCGTCACAAATTGACGCGGGTGTAGTGCGCGAGGCCGGATCGCCCGGTTTCCTGTGGGGTTTGTGGCACGGGTTCATCTTCCCCTTTGCCTGGATCGGGTCCTTGTTCGATCCCGATATCGCCGTCTATGCCGTGCCCAATAATGGTGGCTGGTATGATTTCGGTTTCTTCGTTGGCATCACGGTGTTGGGCGGGGGCAGCTGGTTTAGCTCGAAAAAGAGCGCCCGGAAGTGACCTCTAGGCGCAGGATGGTTTAATGTACCCTCTTGCTAGAATTGATATCGATCTGGGGATATGGTTTACCTTCGGGCTGGGCGTGATGGGGCTTTTCTTTCCTTATCTGCTGCTCTCCCTGTTCACACAAAGCGCCGCGATGGTGCGGGTGGTGCGCCTGCTCTCGATCCCGGTTCTGCTGTATGGTGCGGCGTCAATCTACGATCGCTATATCCGGGACGAGTCGCAATTTGCCCTGTCGCATGAGGAGAAGCGTCAGCGGATTTATGCAGACGCTCTCGAGCAGGGTCGCAGCCGCTGACGGATTGATAGTCCGCTGTCTTGCGTGATCAGCCCTTTGCTCTTGGACAAGAGCTTTTCCCAAGTGTCGCTGCCCTCCCCAATAATGGTGGCTGGTATGATTTCGGTTTCTTCGTTGGTATCACGGTGTTGGGCGGGGGCAGCTGGTTCAGTTCAAAAAAGGGTAGAACCGGTTAGGTGCCAAAGGCTGGTTCGGGCGCTGGCCGGGAGCCCTGCGTAACAGTTTCGATCACCTCCACCCTATCACGCCCGGCGCGCTTGGCGCTGTAAAGCGCGCTATCGGCCATTTCGATCATATCTTCCATGGTGAAGCCGGCGTTCAGAGCGATGACTGCAACGCCCACGCTCGTTGTCACCAGAGGCGAACCTTCCCCACGGCCAGGCAAACCTGCAACGGCCAGGCGGATATCCTCGCCGATGGTGCAGGCATGTTCGACAGAATCAACCCGCGCACAGCCAATGAATTCTTCGCCGCCATAGCGCGCCACCATGCCTGAATATGTCGCAAACACTGCGCGCAGGGAACTGCCGACTGTCTTCAGGCAATAATCGCCAGCTTGATGGCCATGGCGATCATTGAACGCCTTGAAGTGATCGAGGTCGATCATCATGAGGGCAACCAGCCCCCGGTCATGCGGCTTGACCTGCTTCCCGCCTTCCTTGAAAGCGCGCTCGAAATAGCGGCGGTTGTGCATGCCTGTCAGCGGATCGCGCTCGGACAATTCGCGCAACAAGCGGTTGGTGCTCTCCAACTCCTCGGCAGCCATACGATGGCGCAGCGTCAGCAAGAAATTGCGCTGGCGCAAAAGTTCAAATCGACGAGCAACCGGCAATGTTGCCGCTGCCACTATGGTCAGGATCGACAAAAACTCCAGCCTGGCCAAAATCGCTGACACGCCGCCGATAGCCAGCGCGAGCGTGACCATGGCAATGTAGCCCAAATTGAAGGCGATCAAATAGCGCGAGGAATAGGGTACGATCACCGTGCTGAGGCCCAGCAACAGCGCGACACCCAGATGGTATTGCACTGCGATTGTTATCGGCAGGAAGGATGCCAGATACATCAGGGCCGCAGCAAAGCCCATCTGTGCCAGTCCGAGAGATGCTGACAGCAAGCGTGGTTTGCGCAATTTTACCGCCCAAAGCCCCAACGCAGTGAACGGCGCCACAGCGACCATGCGGATAAAAAACCCTTGCTGCACCATGTCCGGGGCAATGAAAACATCCACCACGCTGGACGCGACGGCAACCAGAAATCCCAGTACAAGCAGGAACCGCGCCTCGGTATAAAGCCGGTCGCGCACATGATTGCGGTAGTCCATGCGGATATCGGCGGGCCAGCCACGCGAAGACGTGCCTGCCGCCACAATCGCATCGATCGCGGAGGCCTGACTATCCATGCTGTTGTGATCGACCAAGGCTACCATTGGCCTTGGTGATACTACGCCTTGTTTAACGAGGCGTTATGGTTGAATCAGAATGGCTTGATTATTTATGGCGGTATTGATGCAGTTTATCCTGCGGGGGCGGCTGATCTGCAGCAGCATTTGTCCCTGCCATAAGCAAAACCCCCGCCCGACCCGTCTTCTTGCGAAGATGGTCAGAGCAGGGGCCCGATATCTGCCCGCGCATGCCCCGTCAGAAGGCGCGCCTGGCAGACGGAGGAATGTGTGTCAGGCGGTTTCGGTCGCCTTGGTCCCGAGACCTTCGGGAATACGCGCACCTTCCTTCAAATAGACGCGATTGTCGTCGATCTTCTCGACATCGTCGAGCGAGAGGAAGTGGTGGATGTCATCCGCACTGTCCGATTTGGTCAGCTTGATCGCGTCATCCTGCACCGCGTCAACGGTACCGACGTGATCACCCTGACAATTGCTGACTTCCATATGTTCCTTGATGCGTAGCTTCTCAAACATGATAATCTTTCTGGAGGGGAATTTCCCTGCCGTTTGAATGGGTTATGCCTGAATAACGGGTGGAGTCGCCGATCCGTTCCTCAACTCGTCGAGGCTGGGGAACGCTTGGTGTGATCAGGCGGTGTTCGGCACATTTTCAGTATGGAGCCAAGTGCGAAACCGCGACATATCAGGCACATCGGCAAGCCCGGCCGCGCTCAGTTGAAAAAAGCGCACCATTATACCGGTCTTATCCCCGCATAATCCTTTTCGCTTGCTATCGAATCGCAGCTATGATTCCCTATATTGGCAATTCACGCTCAATCCGGAGAACCACAAGATGTCGTTGCTCGAAGCCCGTAAGACCTACAAGCCCTTCCAATACCCATGGGCTTACGAGTTCTGGAAACGTCAGCAGCAAATTCACTGGATGCCCGAGGAAGTTCCCCTGGGCGAGGATTGCCGCGACTGGGCTCAAAAGCTGACCGAGCACGAGCGCAATCTGCTCACCCAGATCTTCCGCTTCTTCACCCAGGCCGATGTCGAGGTGCAGGATTGCTATCACGACAAATACGGCCGCGTGTTCAAGCCGACCGAGATCAAGATGATGCTCACCGCTTTCTCCAATATGGAGACGGTGCATATCGCGGCCTATTCCCACCTGCTCGACACCATCGGCATGCCCGAAAGCGAATATTCCGCCTTCCTCGATTACGAGGAAATGGCCGACAAGCATGATTACATGCAGCAGTTCAGCGTCGACAATGACGAGGATATTGCCCGCACGCTCGCCATGTTCGGCGGCTTTACCGAAGGCATGCAGCTGTTCGCCAGCTTTGCCATGCTGATGAACTTCCCGCGCTTCAACAAGATGAAGGGCATGGGGCAGATCGTCAGCTGGTCGGTCCGCGATGAAAGCCTGCATTGCGAAGGCATCATCCGCATGTTCCACGAATTCGTGCGCGAACGCGATTGCTACACCAAGGCGGTGAAGGAAGACATCATCGACATCTGTCAGAAGACGGTGCGGCTGGAAGATGCCTTTATCGATCTGGCGTTCGAGATGGGCCCTGTGTCCGGCATGACGGCCAAGGAAATCAAGAAATACATCCGCTACATCGCTGACTGGCGTCTGGGCCAGTTGGGCCTCCAGCCGATCTACATGATCGAAGATCACCCGCTGCCGTGGCTCGCGCCGCTGCTCAACGGTGTCGAGCACGCCAACTTCTTCGAACAGCGCGCGACCGAATATTCCAAGGGCGCGACCACGGGCGACTGGAACACGGTGTGGTCAAGCTTCGACAAGCGCCAGAAGGCCAAGGCGACCAATGACGAAGTCACGGTCGACGATGGTCCGGACATGTTCGGGGACAGCGAAGGGGCTGTCGCGGCGGAGTAGGGGTGGAGTGCGTGAACGCTGAAAGAATTTTGAGTGGCTGTAGACGTAAGAGATCTAATTAAACCGCCATTCGCAAACTATGACGTCGTGGTTTACTTCGGCTGTGGATTGTTCTCCCTTCCGCTGATTAAGCATTATGTCATGGATCCGACAGGTCTTCGCTTCCCGAGCTTTAGATTCGACATCGGAATTGACATCGCAGGTTCTGCGATCTCAGTCCTATCGCTTCTGTTTAGCGTTTATCTCCTCGGGCATATCATTTCTTATTGCTCCAGCCTTTTCATTGAGAAAGCCATCAACACCTTCTTTGGTAAAACTAGCTCAGCAATTTTATTGTCAACAAGGTCTGAAAGCAGAGATCGACCAGAGTTACGAAATGCTTGGCGCTCTAGTAGAATACGAAGAGCCTTCCAAAAGGGACGGCGAACTCAAAGTATACTGCGCACAATCGCAGTGGCTCCCGCGATCCCCCTTGTATTTCTAGTTAATCTTACCGGTGGATTTGACTTTTATCATTCCCGTGTGCTGCGAACAGTTATTTTCAGGGCTCGCAAAAAATTGAAAAATATGGGGTTTGGCCCCGCTGGCTTGCATGACCCCTGGTATAAAACGCTCGAACACTTCGTTATCAATCGACATCCGGCAACCACCGCTCGAATGTATAATTATCTGGTTATTTCGGGAATCTTTCGTTCTCTTAGTTTTCTGTTTTTGGCCTGCCTGTGGATGCAGTTTTACTACGCAGCCCATGGCTTTCTGCATAATGATATGCCTGTCAAAGCTTTGCTGAGCGATGAAGTGACTGTGGGCTATCAGTTGATTGCCTTTTCTTTGTTATATGTGGTCCTTGGTTTTAGCCTTGCATCCTACATGAAATTTTCTCGGCGATACGCGGAAGAAGCAATCTTTGCTTTCGTTTTGGCAGAGGATAAAAATGCTTAGAACCTAGCGAGTTTCGCACCGCTCCCTGCATGTGGGCTAGCTCCTGATCCGGCGCTTTGGCTTTTCATACCATCAAAATTGACCATCAACCGTCACCCCGGACTTGATCCGGGGTCCAGCTTCTTTCTTCGACTGGGTTCCCGCTTTCGCGGGAATGACGGGGCAGATGGGTTGGTCGTTCAGGCGGTTTGTTTGGCCTCAAGCGCCGGCGTTCGCGTCCGCTCACTTAGACTTCCGGCCCAACGGCCGACGCCCGGTCGGGCTTGCGGCTCGCTGGTCGCTCGCCGAACCAGTCCGAGACAAACTGTTCGAATGGATTTCGTTTACGCAATTGACAGAGTGCCGACCTACTATGCCCGTATGGGTGACGTTCGAAAGCTCGATACCAGTAAGCCGCGCAAAATGCGTGAGACGACTTGGTCGGACGAAGGCTTGCGCCTCGCACCGAGTTCAAAGATCACGCAATCGGATTGGTTCTGGCCCGCCGTGCTCACCTTGCCGGTCGGTGCATTTCTAATCATCCTCTTCTGGTAGTAGCCCCTACCGTCGCCCCGGACTTGATCCGGGATCCAGCTTCTTTGTCTGAGTGGATTGACCTTCGGCCTGCTTCGTTTCCCCGGCCTGCCCTAAATTTTCAGCTGGCGCGCAACCAATTCTCAAATTTGTTGAGCCATTATAGTCAATATGAGCGGATACATCGCCTTGCTGTTTGTTGGCCTGATTGCCCTGAATGTCCTGACATTTGGAATGTTCGGCGTGGATAAGAAGCTGGCAGAATCGGGCAGCCGCCGCATTTCTGAAGCGGCCTTGCTCCAAGCAGCATTCTTCGGCGGAACACCGGGCGCTTACGCTGGCCGCGCGATGTTTCGGCACAAGACTCGTAAGGTCAGTTTTTCAAACGCACTGCACGTAATTGCTGGCTTCCAATTGTGCGCGCTTATCTTCGCGGCTGTCTTCTTTGCTTGACGCGGGAATGACGGATTGAAGGCTTGGTCGTTCAGGCGGTTTGTTTAGCCTCAAACGCCGGCGTTCGCGTCCGCTCACTTAGGCTTCCGGCCTAACGGCCGACGCCCGGTCGGGCTTGCGGCTCGCTGGTCGCTCGCCGAACCATTCCAAGTTTAGATTTGTAGCGAAAGGACACTTGGTGCTTGCTCGCTACCTCGCTCAATAACGGCGCGCAGCGCCGCAAGGCCAAAGGCCGCCCGCAGCGACGCGACCTTTAGGTCGTGTGAGCGAGGATATCGCACTTGCGGAGGCAAGTGCATGAAACAAACAGACTCGCCGAACCATTCCAAGTTTAGATTTGTAGCGCCAGGAAACTTGGTCTTAGCCAGCGACCTCGCACAAAGTCGGGCCGCAGGCCCGCAAGCACGACCGTGCGCCGCCGCTTATGCGGCGAAGCCAAGCGAGGCGGATGCCTCGCGCCCGGCGCCTGAGGGGCAAAACAAACAAAAACGTGCGAGGATGTCGCACTTGCGGAGGCAAGTGCATGAAACAAAAAATGCCAGCCAACTATCTGGGGCCAACACGCTCTACCCCCACACCCTGTCCTACAGCTGACCGCGCATGGTACCGCATGGCCATGCCGTTCCGCGCCGCAATTTTGTCAAAAAATCGCGCTCAAAACCGGCCCGCTCAGCGCATCAGGAAATTCCTGTCTGGACTGTGTAACATGTGTATCCAACATTTGCCCAAGTGCCTGGAAACAAAAGAAATCCCTGTTTCGTCTGTCGCCCGCGAAAAACGCGCAAAACAAATGCCGGAGCCGCACAATGGCAACCCCGGCATCTGCATGTTCAGTGTCAGCCCTATGCCCGCGCCCGTACCCCGGTCGTTGCGGCCAGCCGGTGGACGAAAAACCGGGTCAGGTGCCCGACTTCTTCTCCGCCCATTCAACGAAATCGAGCGAATAGGCATTGCGCAATTCGGCCTTGGCGGTTTCCACCATCGCTTCTTCCTTGGGCGGGAATTCCTCCAGCGGGTTCTTCACCTGGCCCTTGCCATTGATGACCCTCGTGTCGCCATCATACTTGTTGTAAACCCAGCCGGTGAACAGGTTCGACCCGTACATCATCGCCTTGTGATAGAAGATGTGGGTGGTGATCAGTTCGGAATAGCACGGGTTGGTGCTGTCCGAAATACGCTCCCCGCGCTTGATCTTCTTGTTGGTCGCCTTGGTCGCGGCCTTCAGTTCGGGATTGTCCTTCAGATCCTCGTTCCACGGCGTGGGCTCGTGCACGATGACTTCATACTCATCCGCCGACAGGCCCAGATGATCGAGATAATTGATCTTTTCCAGTTCCTGCAGCTGCACGTCCGGACCCAGATATTCGCGCATCAGATCCTTGATCGTGGTGACCTTGCCCTTGTTCGCGCTCTGGTCCGCCAAGGCGCCGACAATGCCAAAGCCGCTGAGCAGGCCCATCTTGATGCCGAGGTAATTCTCGGTCGGCCAGACATGCAATTCGCATGGCTTGGCGACAGGAGCCGTGGACGCGGCATCGGCGATGACCGCTTCTGCAATAACCGCTTCGGCAGCGGTTGTTTTGGTGTTCGCTTCGGTGGCGGCTGCATCGGCAGCCATAGCTCCGGCCACATCTTCTGCGGCGGAAGGTTCCGCGCTGGCATCCTGCGCCATGGCAGGTGTTACTGTTGCCGCCGCGAGGCACACGGCAAGCGCCGCATGCGCGGTGTACGTCCTTGTTTTCATGGTCATCCCCTCAACCCATTTGGTTCGGCCGTCCAAGCCGATGGCAGTATGAAACACCAGTTTTCCGAATTTGAAAAGCCGGAATTTTCAGGTTTTTACAGTTTTAGAACAGTAGCGTTTCCGGGTCGGGCATGGGCTCGCCCCGCTGCGCTTTCACCAGGCTCAAGACGCTGCGCACACCAAACCATACAGCGATCAGCGGAAGCAGCAGGAAGCCAATCAGAACAAACATCAGCACGGCGGCAATCAGCGATGCGACCAGACCGATCCAGAAGGTGCGGATGAGGTAAGTGTAATGCGATGCAAGCCAGGGCTCTGCCGGCTCGCCTTTCCATATATAGGCGAGCACCACGCCGACCAGTCCGGTGATCCCGGTGAGGAAACTGGTCAGGTAGCACAGGCTGATGATGGTGGGCCGGTTGAGGTCGAAGCCATCGCTGTTGCCGGGCATGCCCGATGGGCCGGGCGAAGGTGTGTTGTCGGTGCTCATGTGGTGATCCCCCTTGCGTTGCCGGTCAGCATACAGCGCACGGCCCGGTTGGCAAACGGGTGGCGGGGTGGCCGCTTAATCGCACCAATTGCGCGATTGCCAGGGCCCGTATCCCTCGGCCAGTTTCTGGTCGATCATCCAGTCGGCAAGCTCGTCATGCGATCCATCGGGCAGGGCGCGGCGGGCCTCGCGAAGCTCGCGGCCGTATGTGTCGCGGGCCGGGTCCGGTCCACCCGACCATTCAAATGGTCCGCGATTGAGCCATTGCTGCAAGGCCTGTTGAGCAAGCCGGGCGGTGGTTTTCTCCGTGGTGCAAGCTCCGTCAATTTCCGGGGCATCAAACCCGGTCAGGCGGATGCGGCGTGCCTTGCTGCCATAGCCAAGGGTGACCGTGTCGCCATCGGTCACGCAGGCCGCCGGGCGGCCACGCTCTCCGCAGGTGCCGAAGGTTTGGGACACGCTCGACCACTCATTATCGGGATTGTCTGCCAGCAGCAGCCACCACACACCGATCAGGATCAGCACGAACAATGGCGTGCGCCACAATGTCCACCATTGCCACAGGCCCGGCTTGATCGGGCGTTTGCGAGTGCGGTGTCGGCTGCGCCATCGTGTCATGGCGGGCAGGTGTAATGGGATTGCTCACAATGCGAAACCGGGTTCGCCGCAGTTTTGGCAATTTGCCGCAAGGTTTGCCGCATACAAAAGGGGCGGCCAAATCGCTTCGACCGCCCCATCATTGTGTTTGCGCAGCCACCCGAATTCGCGCGGGTGTAGCGCGAAGGCTATCAGGCCTCGATCGGCTCGAGCGAACCGGTGCCGTTTGGCGTTGCGATTTCTTCGCAGGTGCCGGCATCAACATAGGTCCAGGCATTGCCCTGATAATCGACTACCGACGTGCCGGCACAGCTTGTGCCAGGGCCAGCGGCGCAGTCATTCTTGCCCGCAAGCGAAACGCCATAGCATTTCTCTTTCTCGCCAGCGCCCGCATCAGCGAGAGCTTCGGCTTCGGTGGTGGCCAGATCGCCTTCACCACCTGCAGGGGCTTCTGCAGCTCCCGAACAGCCAGCTGTCGCGAGGCCTGCTGCAATTGCGAGCGCGAAGCCGCCTTTGAAAGTTGTCGATGTCATTGGTTGATCTCCGTTTGCTGATATGTCCAAGCCCTGCATTTAACAGACCTTTTTCCTGACCACGCGTGTCCTAACACAAAATTTTGCCAAGCGTGGCGATTTTTTCACATCGCCTAATTTGCCGTCACAACTTGCCTGTCAAACAGCCGCGTGCAACTGTTCTGAGCAGGGTGGCGCAATTCAGAATGAGAGATGATCAATGGCTGAATTCAGGCGTGCGCGCTCTATCGAGGAGTTTGTTAGCAACATCACGCAGATGGGCGCGCCGAAAGCAGCGGGATATGTTCCCTATGCTCCAGCTGACGGTGATGTGTTCATCACTCCCTGGGCGAAATGCGGCACGACATTGATGCAGCAGATGTTCCACCAGTTGCGTACTGGCGGCGACATGGATTTTGACGACATCAGCCGGGTGACGCCGTGGGAAGACACGGCCGGGATGATCGGCCTGGACATGACCGCGCCCCAGAAGGGTTCGCCGCGCGGTTTCAAGTCGCATCGTGAATATGAACGCCTGCCACCCGGCATGCGCTATGTTGTTACTCTGCGCGATCCCAAGGAGACGTACATCTCCTTCTATCGCTTCATGAATGGCTGGCATATTGAGCCCGGTGCGATCCCGCTTGACGAATTTCTGCCTTTATGGATGGGGGGCGGGCCCAACGGGTGCGATTATTTCACCCATCTGCTCAGCTGGTATGCGCGTCGCAACGAGGCAGATACCCTGCTGGCCAGCTATCGCTGGGTGGTGGCCAACAAAACGGAAATGATCCGGCGCTTGGCCGCCTTTATTGACGTTGATTTGACCGATGAGTTGCTGACACTGGTCGACCATCGCACCAGCCGCGAATTCATGGTCGAGTATATGGACAAGTTCGACGATGCGATGGTGGCCAAGGCACTGGAGCAGAATGTCGGTATCCCGGCAGACAGCGATTCCACCAAGGTGCAAGCAGTGGGCAGCGATAGCAGCGAGGTGCCTGATGTGATCGCTGAACAAATCGGCGCCATGTGGGCCGAACGGATTGCCCCTGTGACCGGGCACGCCGATTTTGCTTCATTGGCTGATGAGGTCGATGGCTGATTGGCTATGCAGTGCGCTCTTTCCAACCCCCGGCAATACCGCTAAGCGCGCGGCCTATTGACCGCAGGAGACCCGGCATGAGTGACAGCCAGACCGCCAGCAATGCAGGAACCACTCTGGCCAAGGCAGAAGTGCTGATCGAAGCGCTGCCCTATTTCCAGCGCTATGCCGGTCGCACATTTGTGGTGAAATACGGCGGGCATGCGATGGGCAATCCGCAGGCAGCACGGGAATTTGCTGAAGATATCGTTCTGCTGAAAGCGGTCGGCATCAATCCCGTCGTGGTGCACGGCGGCGGTCCGCAAATCGGAGCCATGCTGAAAAAGCTGGGTGTTGAAAGCACCTTTGTTGACGGGCTGCGGGTGACCGACAAGGCGACAGCTGAAATTGCCGAAATGGTCCTGTCGGGTGCGATCAACAAGGAACTGGTCGGCTGGATTTCCTCTGCCGGGGGCAAGGCGATCGGTATATCGGGCAAGGATGGCGGGCTGGTGACCGCCAAGAAGGCGGAGCGGACCACACGCGATCCGGAAAGCAACATCGAAAAAGCGGTCGATCTGGGCTTTGTCGGTGAACCGACAAAGGTCGACACCAGCGTGATCGATACCGCCGTTGCATCGGGCATGATCCCGATCATCGCACCCATCGCTGCGGGCGAGGACGGGCATACCTACAACATTAACGCCGATACCATGGCGGGCGCTATCGCTGCGGCATTGGGCGCGGCGCGCCTGTTCCTGCTGACCGATGTTGCCGGGGTTCTGGACAAGGACGGGGCGCTGCTGACCGATCTTGATCCCGCCCGGATTGCCGAGTTGAAGCAGGACGGTACGATCTCAGGCGGAATGATCCCCAAGCTGGAAACCTGCGTCGCCGCAGTTGAGGCCGGTTGCGAAGCGGCCGTTGTTCTGGATGGACGCAACGCCCATGCCATGCTGCTGGAGTTCTTCACCGCTCGCGGTGCGGGTACGCTGGTGCGCGCCGGAGAAGATGGCTAGGCTGATGGCACGACTGAGGAAAAGGGTGGCCCAGACCGTATTAGTAAGGTAATACGGCTCTCGGGGACGCCAGGAAACGGAAAAACTATCCATGCAAGGCCTTTACGCACTTTACGAAATTATTTCTTTGCTCACCAATGTTCTGGTGATGCTGATCATCATCCAATTTGTTATCGGCTTGTTGTTTGCCTTCAATGTGGTCAGCCCTTCGAACGATTTCCTGATGGCGTTTTACAATTCGATCAACCGGTTGCTTGACCCGGTGCTGCGTCCGATCCGCAATCTTTTGCCGCAAACCGGCGCGATTGATTTCTCGCCTCTGGTGCTGATTATTGCCTTGCAGATCATCATGATTGTTCTGGCCAGCGTCATCGGTAGCGTCTGATGGCGGCGATCCGGATTGACGGCAAAGCCTTTGCCGCGCGTCTGCGCGAGCAGGTGGGCGAACGCGCCGCGCAATTTTCCGATGCAACAGGCCGCAAGGCGGGCCTTGCAGTGGTGCTGGTGGGCGAGGATCCGGCCAGCCAGGTTTACGTGCGCAGCAAGGGCAAGGCGACCGTGGCTGCCAACATGGCCAGCTTTGAACACCGCCTGTCTGCCGATACCTCGCAACAGGAACTTGAAGCCCTCGTTGATCAGCTCAATGCCGATCCCGCAGTCGACGGTATTCTGGTGCAATTGCCTCTGCCCGATCATCTGGACGAGCAGGCGGTTGTCGACCGGATCAACCCGGCCAAGGATGTCGACGGGCTGACCCCGGTCAGCACTGGCCGTCTGGCGCTTGGTCTCAACGGCCTGGTGCCGTGCACGCCGCTGGGCAGTTTGATGCTGCTGAAGGATCAGCTGGGCGATCTCAGCGGTCTTGACGCGGTGGTTATCGGACGCTCCATTCTGGTTGGTAAGCCAATGGCGCAATTGCTGCTCGATGCCAATGCAACAGTCACCATCGCGCACAGCCGCACCCGCGATCTGGCCGAGGTGGTCAAGCGTGCCGATATTGTCGTTGCTGCCGTGGGCCGGGCCGAAATGGTCAAGGCCGAATGGCTGAAGGAAGGCGCGACTGTGATTGATGTCGGGATCAATCGCCTGCCGCCTGAACCGGGTGCGGACAAGGGCCGTCTGGTGGGCGACGTTGCCTATGACGAGGCAAGCGAAGTGGCTGGAGCCATCACCCCTGTGCCCGGCGGAGTTGGCCCGATGACGATCGCCGTTCTGCTGCGCAACACGCTGGTTGCCGCCTATCAGAACGAAGGTCTCGATATGCCGGAGCTCACATTGTGAAGATCAGTACGGCAGCGCTCGCTATCGGCATCCTTGCCTTGGGACTGAGCGCATGCAGCGGATCACAGCAACGCCAGCGTTTTTCCGATGGGGCCATCAATCGCGCTCTTGCCAATGCCCCGGGTGCAGCCCAGCCCAGTGCCGTGGTCAAGGCGGAGCTGGAATTTGCCCGTGCGGTCCGCGAGCAAGGGCAGGCTGCCGGTTTCACGCAATTTGCTGCACCCGGAGCAATTCTCCATAGCGCCAATGGCCCGGAATTGGCTGCTGGCAACCGATCAGACCAGGGCGGCTTTGCCGTGAGTACCCCGTGGGAGCCGCGGACTGTCTGGATGAGCTGCAGCGGTGCGCTTGCGGTCAGCCAGGGCCGCTTCACCGATGGTGACGGCATGGTCGGCACCTATATTCGGGTGTGGCAGCAGCAGGGTGATCGCAGCTACAAATGGATATATGGGGTTAGCGGGCTGGATGATCCGCAGCCTCCTCGGCGCGCGCCTCCGCCAACGCCGGGACCCAATGACATCGTGGTGACGGCAATCGATTCTGTCGCAGGGCTGGTTGCCGATTGCCCTCGCGAAGGGACGAATATGCCGGTTGCCCCGGCTGTGACGATTACCGATGATGCCTCGCAAGGCGGCCGTATGTCGCGCGATGGAACACTGCGCTGGCGATGGGAGCACGGCGGTCCTGAACAACGCAGGTTCATCGTGGACTGGCTGACGTCGGGCAGATGGCAGGTCGGGCTCGACGAAACATTGCCGGTTGAACCGGAATAGCGCGATCAGGGGGCGGACATATGACCGAACTTTTCATATCTGCGCTGATCACCTTGTTCGTGGTGATCGATCCTCCTGGATGCGCGCCGATTTATGCCGGGCTGACCAAGGGCGCGACGCAGGCACAGCGCACCTCCATGGCTTTGCGCGCCACTGTGATTGCGACCGTGATTCTGCTGTTCTTCGCGTTGCTGGGCGAACGGTTGCTCGATGCGCTGCATATCGATCTCGACAGTTTCCGGATTGCAGGCGGCTTGATGCTGTTCTTTATCGCGTTTGAGATGGTGTTTGAAAAGCGCCAGCAACGGCGCGAGCAGCGGGCCGAGAAGCTGACTGCGACCGAGGTTGAAGATGTGTCGGTTTTCCCCATGGCCATGCCCATGCTGGCAGGGCCGGGCGCGATTGCGGCCATCATGCTGCTGGTCAATGAAGCCGATACCCTGCCCGAAACACTGGTCGTTCTGGGCGCGCTCGGCACCGTGCTGGTGATTACCGCGATTGCTCTGATCGCCGCCGGTCCCTTGATAAATTTGCTGGGCGACCGTGTGGAAGCGGTCATCACCCGTCTGCTGGGTGTGTTGCTGGCAGCCCTGGCTGCGCAATATGTGATTGACGGGTTGAAGGGTAGCTTCGGGATTTAGCGAAGCGCGAAAGCGTGCCGCCTTACTGCGCCGCCTTACTGCAGCGTCACGCGATCATCATCGCCATCGCGGCGGCCATAAAATTGCATCAGCTGGATCAGCAATTCGCAGCGTTCTGTCAGACTGTTGGCTTCAAGCAGCGCCTGTTTTGATGCGGGATCGAACGGTGCGATCTGCGCAACCCCATTGATCAGCGATTGATCATCGAGCCGCTCGACCGAATCCCAATCCACGCTGTAACCCTGGCCATCGGCAAAGCTGCGCGCTTCAAATTCAAACCCGGCACGCTCGACACTGCTCAGTACGGCATCCTGGTCATCGTCGAGCATTTCAGCTTCGATCTGGCGGAATGCGGTCGTGACGTCGAGCTCGCGTACCATGCGGAACCGGCATTCGCCTTCCAGTACGAGGTTGTATCGTCCGTCTTCCATCGCTTCCACATCGCCAATCCGGCCTACGCAGCCGATGGCAAACAGCGGCGATCCGTCGACCGGACGCTGCGGCTGGATCATGGCGATCTTGCGGTCACGCACCAGAGCATCGCCAACCAGCGCGCGATAGCGCGGCTCGAAGATATGGAGCGGCAATTGCAATCCTGGAAACAGAATCGCACCGGGCAGGGGAAAGATGGACAGCCGGCTCGTCATCAACCGAATAGGATCCGTGACAGGCGGCGGCGGGTGGCGACCACCCATTCGTCTTCCAGGCCGACAGCTTCAAAGATTTGCAGCAACTTTGCCTTGGCTGCGCCATCGTTCCAGCTGCGGTCTTTGGTAATCATATCGAGAAGCATGTCAGCAGCCGCGTCACGCTCTCCGGCGGCAAAGGCGGCCTCGGCATAGGCAAGGCCCGCATCCATATCGTCCGGTGCGCCCTCGGCAGCTGAGCGCAGCCCGGCCAATTCGCTGTCATCAACCTTGGTGCCGGCCAGTTCCAATGCACTGATGGCTGCGATCAGGGCCGGATCATCCTTGATCTCGGCATAGACCGGGCTGGCCTTGATTGCCTCGAGCATCTTTTCAGCTTCCTCTGGCTGATCAAGCGCGATCTGCGAGCGCATCATTCCGGCGATCACGCGCGGGTTGGCATTGTCGAATTCAATGATCTGGGCAAACACCTGCATCGCGCGTTCGGCATCGCCCTCTGCAAGCGCATCTTCGCCCAGCTGGGTAAACTGCGCGATTTCTTCCGCGCTTGGACCTTGTGGCGCTTCGCCATCGGCAGCACCGGCCTCCACCGGAACTTGCGCCAGAATCTGGTCAAGCATCTGCTTGAGCTGCGATTCGGTGCGCGCCTGGGTCAGCTCGGCCACTGGTTGGCCCTGAAACATGGCATAGACGGTGGGAATGGATTTGACCTGAAATTGTGATGCGATGAATTTTTCCTCATCGACATTGATCTTGGCCAGAATAACGCCCTTGTCCGCATAGTCGGCAGCAACCTTCTCCAGGACCGGGGTGAGCGCCTTGCACGGACCACACCATTCGGCCCAGAAGTCGACGATCACCAGCTTCGTCATGGACGGTTCGACCACTGTGGTGCGGAACCGGTCGACGGCCTTTTGTTCGTCCAGATTAAGACCCATGCTTGCCACTGTTGTCACTCCTGTTAGCCGGCTTGCCGAGGCGCGATGGCGTAACAAGCCGAGCGCCGTCCTTCGCGTGTGTGTATTTCACCGTGCAATGTGGGGTTTTTGCAAGCGATGTGAAGGGCGAATGTCGTGCTGGCCCGGATGAATCGCTTCTGCAGCATTTTTCCGCTTGCGGGGCCGGACAACCGCTGCTAATCGCCCGCCTCCCCAGCAGATTTGCGAGATTTCGTGTAATTTGCTGAGCGCCAGTGAGCGGGCGTAGCTCAGGGGTAGAGCACAACCTTGCCAAGGTTGGGGTCGGGCGTTCGAATCGCCTCGCCCGCTCCATTATTTCCATACCATCTGCTTTGATTGCCGTTAATTTCCCCTTTGGGGGATGGCTCGGCATGCGCGCTCGCATGGGCCCTTTCCTCAGCTGTTTCCCTTTTGCATCTGTCGCCTGCCTGATTTTCAGCTCGGACTGAATTCTTTGTTGCAACCCGTGCAGACCATGCCTAGTGGAATGATACGTTATTACATCAAGGCCCGATTGAGGGCTCAAGCACACATGGAACAATCATGAAATTTGCGACCTTCACATCCTCCATCGCTCTGGCCACTGCGGCAAGCCTCAGTCTGGCTGCATTTCCTGCCATGGCGCAGGATGAAACCTCTGCCGGGGAAGCGGTTGAAGAGGCTGAGGCAGCGGCGCAGCGCGAACGGCTCGATGATGACATGCATAACCGTCAGCTCGACTATAAAGGCAATATCATCGTGAGTGCGGTGGGCCTTCAGCAGCTCGATCTGCTGGCCGGGACATCCGTCTTGGAAGCCGACGACATCCAGCGAAATCTCAACGGCCAGATCGGTGAAGTGCTCGCCAAACTGCCGGGAGTTTCTGCCACCAGCTTTGCGCCGGGCGCATCGCGTCCCGTTCTTCGTGGCTTTCAGGGCGAGCGGGTCAAAGTGCTGATCGACGGATTGAGCACAGCTGATGTCTCCAACACATCGGCTGACCATGCGACCACTATTGAGCCACTGACAGCAGAGCGGATTGAAGTGTTGCGCGGCCCGGCCGTGCTTCTGTTCGGCAGCCAGGCGATCGGAGGAGCAGTCAATGTGATCGACAAGCGTATCCCGCGCCGCATTCCGACAGAAAGCGTGCATGTCGATGCGATTGTGGCCGCTGATACTGCCAGCGATTTGCGCAATTTTGCAGCCTCTATCGATGCACCTTTGGGCGACAGCCTTGTGTTCCATGTCGATGGCAGCTTTCGCGAAACCAATGACCTGGAGATTGGCGGCTTCCAGATTGCGCCAGTCCTGCGTCAGCAAATCCTCGACCTGGCTGACGAGGAAGAAGGCGAAGGTGAGATCGAGGAAGCCGAAGAGCTGCGCGAGGCAGCAGGTGAAGACAGCATCATTCCCAATTCAGCGACTGAAACCTGGACTGTGAATGGCGGGCTCAGCTTCTTTTCCGGCGATAGCGTGTTTGGCGCCTCCGTTGGCTATTACGACACCGATTACGGCGTACCGGGACGGCCTGGAACTGAACATGCGCACGGTGAAGAAGGCGAAGAGGGTGAGGGTGAAGGCGAAGAAGAGGAAGAAGAGATCGTCACCATCGGTCTTGAACAGTTCCGCGCAGATGCGCTGGCCGATATCGATCTGGGTGACGGGTTCTTCCAGCGGCTTAAGGTCCGTCTTGGCTACTCCGACTATACCCACACCGAGTTTGAAGGCGCTGAAACCGGCACAGTTTTCGACACCGAAAGCTTTGAAGCGCGGTTGGAGATTGCCCAATCCGATACCGGGCCCACTCGCGGATCCATCGGGGCGCAATACAGCTACCGCGACTTTGAAGCGATCGGCGAAGAGGCCTTCGTGGCGCCCAACACCACCGAACAGTTTGCCTTGTTTGCCTTGCAGGAATTCGGACCCGGACCGATCCAGATCGAGGCTGCCGGGCGGCTCGAGTTCACCGATGTAGAATCGGACCCGCTGGATGTCTCCCGCAGCTTCACCAATTTCTCCGGAGCATTGGGCCTTGTTTACGAAAGCGACGATGCGTTTCGTGCCGGCTTGAACCTGTCGCGGGTCGAACGGGCCCCGGCTGCCGAGGAATTGTTTGCCGATGGTCCGCACATCGCCACGCAGCAGTTCGAAATCGGCGATACCAATCTCTCGACCGAAAGTGCCTGGGGCCTTGAAGGCTATGTTCGCGGGCAGCTGGGCGGGGCTGAGTTCAGTTTTGCCATCTACCAGCAGTGGTTCGATGACTACATCTTCCTCAGCGGTACCGGAGACGAAGAGGATGGCCTGCCTGTCTTCGTATTCCTGCAGGATGACGCTGATTACTTCGGACTGGAAGGCGAGCTTTCACTGCCGCTCTATCGCTCGGGCGGGGTCACTTTGCTGACTGATCTGCGCGCCTCCTACATTGATGCAGAGCTGGATGATGGCACGGCCGTGCCGCGTATTCCCCCGCTGGAATTGCTCGGCGCGCTAGAGGCGCAGACCGATGCGTTTGACCTGCGGGCCGAGGTTCAGTGGTTTGATGATCAGAACGACGTCGACGCGTTTGAAACAGCCACCGATTCCTTCACCTTCGTCAATCTGTCGATGGCCTGGCGCCCGCTGCCAAGCCGGGAAAACATCACCCTGGCGCTGAGTGCGGACAATATCTTCGATGTTGTCGGGCGGCGTCACGCCAGCTTCACCAAGGATTTTGTCCCGCTGGCTGGCCGCAACATCAAGGCGAGCGTCCGTTTCAGCTTCTAGGGTTGGAGCCAATCCGGCTCGGAGAAACATGGGGGGACCGGTTCGCGCCGGTCCCCTTTTGCGTGTGCGTATTCAGCTTTCGACCGCAAAGGTGATCTCTGCATGCTCCTGCAAGCGGTCCACCAGAGCCTCGCCCAGGAACGATCCCGGTGTTCCGATGCCGCCCTTGGCATCGCAGGACAGCAGGGCAATCCCGGTTTCGCTCAGCATGCGGCTGGTGGAGCCATAGCCCGGATCATACTTGCCCTTGACCCCGTAATGCAGGCTTTCGCCATCGGGCATGTCGGCGACAAACAGCACATCGTAAAAGCCGTTTTCGCGTTCTTCCTTGCTTGGCCCTTCGCCCGGCTTGGGCGGCTTGGCACCAAACGGGTTCTTCATCATTTCCGCCACTGCATTGGCCGCCGCCTTGCCCGCTTCGCCCGGACTGGTCAGCATCATCTCGTCATAGACAAAATCCTCGCCATAGGGATGGCCGAGCAGGAAATTGGTGCGGTGAACATTCTTGGTGTTGATCGGTGCCATGACAAAGGGCGCAGCCCATTTGTCGAGGTCCTTCTCATACCCGGGCATCATGCCCGATGGCTGGTCCGGCCCGTCAAAACCCGGGGTCAGTGCAAAGGGATCGCGCAGCACGCCCAGCAGCGATGGCTTCTTCGCCGCCGCCTTCATGGTTGCACCCAGACTGGCCGCAGTCCCGCCAGAAAATGTGCCGGCCATGCCGCGCACCCGGCCGCGAATTTTGGGCGCTGGCTTGCCGAATTTTTCCTTTGCCGCCTTCTGCGTCATCATCACGCCCAGATCGAAGGGGATGGAATCGAACCCGCTGGAAAAGCAGATGCGCGCGCCGGTCTTTTCAGCTTCGGCCTGATGTTCGGCGATCTTCTCCGCCATCCATCCCGGCTCTCCGCACAGATCGGCATAATCGGTCCCGGTCTTGACGCAGGCGGCCACCAGATTGTCACCATAGAGCTGGTAGGGGCCAACCGTGGTCAGGACGACTTTGGTGCGCGCACACATCATGTCGAGGTCAGCGGGGTTGTCCGCATCGGCCACCACCAGAGGGGTATCGGTAGGGGCACCGATCTCGTCACGAACGGCTTCCAGCTTTTCCAGACTGCGCCCGGCCATTGCCCATGTCGGGCCATCGTCGCGCGATCCGTAATGCTTGTCGAGATATTCGGCGACCAGCCGTCCGGTGTATCCGGTGGCGCCATAGATGATGATGTCGAATTCGGGGGTGCTAGCCATGGGGTGTATTCTCCTTTGACAAGGTGCATTGGGAGTGTGGGGGCCAAGAGTCAAAATTGGCGTGGCGCAAATCCCGGTGAACTTGACACATTTGACAGCCTGTCATCCTGAAAAATCCCGCAAACACCTGAACTAAAACAGTATTTGAGCGCATTGCAAACTTGACACTTCTCCAACGCAATCCGCCTTTCAACCATAGGGCCGCACAGCCGCTGGAAGCAGATCTATCGCGAAACTGCGATGTAGGAAAATTGGGGGGATTGAAGTCTGAGTTTGGGTGGGGGAAGGACGCTTGTCTCGGGAGCAGAAACGCTCGCAATTGCGTCGCTTTGTGAGTGTCCGCAACTGGGGTGGGAAGCGGACGGTCTGCTATTGCGTTACCTAATAGCTATTGCAGACGTTAGCGCGGTGTCCGGTGGTCGACCTGCTTACACTCTCGGGCCGGTGGTCCGCGGCGTTAGCTCCAAATCAAGCATCATTCTGGTGATCTGCCGAATCAATTAGAGCTACTTCAATGCCCCCTGTCGAGTTTTTCCGCGTAAGTTTGAATCGTATTGGCAGTGACACCTCCGAAAGCAATCATGTTTATTTGATTGATGCTGCACGCAACCTCATCACGGATGATCTCTTGCCATCCTGGCCCAGGATGATCTGAAAACCGATCAATCATTGGAGTGGAAACAGACCCCTTAAAATCTTCGTTAGCGAAACTGTAGGAACCACTGACAAGCCAAGCGTCAAAGCTAGCTCTGAAGATCCTAAAACTGCCATCGAGGCTCACTGTAACCGAGCCATACCCACGGAAGTCCTCCAAGTTGAGCGACACACTCCAGTCATCAGGCACTGCAATTCCAAGTTTTGAAACGTCGGGGCGCTCTCGATTGTATCGTTCAACCAAGTGCTCCGCGACCGTACGCACAACCCCGTCTAAATCCAACTTAGTCGTCATAAGATCGGCCATTCTGCAGGCTGTTGGAATTCCCCCGCCGAAGCTACGCAAGCGGTGTTGCTCGCGACAGTACAGCGTTTGGAACTTCAAAACGGAAGGAAGGTCAGGTGCCTGTTCGAAGTATAGACGGCAGCAGGGAATTCCTAGGCGTTCCGCTTTTTCCAACGCCGGTTTGGTAAAACCCGAAAAAGAATAGAGGACGCCCATTCCTGCGTTCGATGAAAGCAACTCGCCTCTAAACGCATCGATATCTTGTTGATTGAGCTTTGCCTTCTTTCGCTTGCAGCTCACAAGAATCTTTATCGGGATGTGACCGCCAAATCGCGTCTCTATCCAGACGTCACGCTGGCGGGAATGTCCCGTATCCCCGTCGGGTTGCTTGAGATCGTGTATGACGTGAGATGCTGGGTCTAGCGTCTGAAGAAACTGAGCAACGGCTATTTCAAATTCGCGCCAACCCGGACGCTGGCCATGTTGGAAGTTGCTCATCTGTACCCTTGTGATTCACCAGTTCCGTCCAGTCATCAACGGTTTAATACCGGTCCATATGCTCTGTCCAATCGAACGGCGGATCATGGCAATTGATCTTGATGTTGAGAACGTCCGCTTTTGGGTCGTAAGCGGACGCCAAGTTTTGATTGGCGAGCTGGAGGGTATCCGCCGCTACAACCTAGGCAGCGTCACACCCTTTTGCCCCATGTATTTGCCCGCGCGGTCGGCATAGGTGACTTCGGGCCGCGCATTGCCTTTCAGAAACAGGAACTGGCACGCCCCTTCATTGGCGCAAACCATGGTGAGCTGTGCGCGAGTAGGAAATTGGTAGCGCGCACCGAATTCGGGACACGCTACCGTTCAATTTTGTCTGCCTGTCAGGGCGAGGTTTTCACATAGACGTTGTAATATTGAAATCCGCCATATCCCATCAGGCCCTGAATATCGGCAAAGTACTCACGGTTCGGAAAGTTTGTATCGCCGCGGCCCTTGATGATGCCCACGGCAGTATTTTTGTAGGATCACCGGACCACCGGAATCACCCCCTATCACAAACGTTTTGCTGTCAGGCGGTGGAAACGGCGAAGTATGGCCCAGGGCAACCTTCCCGATCCTTTTCAGGAAGGGGGACCTTGTCCGAACTTCTGAAAGTCGATCCCGCGAGTGTGATCGACTTGCCGACGGCCACCCGACCCCGCATCTCCGGAAGCACGATGAACAATCGCGTTCCTTCCAGAGAATATTCGGTTCCCTCCGGCCAAAGAAGTGTACCATTGAAACGTTCGCCCGAAAGCGTCACGCAGTCGCCGGCAACGTTGATTGTGCCACTGGCCGAAGCCGTATTGAGAACACTTGGCCGACTCGCGATCGTATCGAACGGATTTATGATCAATCGCGCATTCGGGACAGTAGTGTAGCTTGTCGGGAATGTGGTACAACTTGCCAGAACAAGCATTGCCAAGACAATTAAGCTTCGCATCGGACACCTCGACCAATTAAATGTCTTGTCCCAGCGAAGGTTCCCTGCAATTTGAATTATTTACGCTGTCTCGATTTACTTGAAGCGCTTTAGAAATGTTGCGGTGTACTGCGGCCTTTT
>CALBWA010000016.1 GCA_937969505.1 uncultured Erythrobacter sp.
TGGCGCCACGCTCAAATCCTCTTATCGTAAGCTGGCGATGAAGTTTCACCCGGATCGCAATCCCGGTGATGCTGAAGCAGAGGCCAAGTTCAAAGCAATTGGCGAGGCATATGAATGCCTGAAGGATCCGCAAAAGCGGGCCGCCTATGATCGCTTTGGGCACGCTGCCTTCCAACAAGGCATGGGCGGCGGTGGCGGTGGCCATCCCGGAGCCGATTTCGGTGATATCGGCGATATATTCGAGACGATTTTTGGTCAGGCCTTTGGCGGCGGTGCAGCTGGCGGTGGTCGCCAGCAACAGCGCCGCGGTGCTGACCTGCGCTATGACATGGAAATCACGCTGGATGATGCGTTCCATGGCAAGCAAACCGAGATCGAGATTGAAGTTTCGGCAAGTTGCGACACGTGCGATGGTTCAGGCGCAACGCCAGGCACCAGCGAGCGTGAGTGCAACCTGTGCAACGGGCATGGCAAAGTGCGCGCAAAGCAGGGCTTTTTCGTGGTCGAAAGGCCTTGCCCCAGCTGCCACGGTCGCGGTGCGGTGATCGAGGATCCTTGCAGCGATTGCCGGGGCGAGGGGCGCGTTGACAAGGCCCAGGCGCTGGAAGTCGACATTCCTGCAGGCGTGGATACCGGCACCAGAATTCGTCTGTCTGGTAAGGGGGAGGCTGGCGCGCGCGGTGCGCCCGCCGGCGATCTCTATATCTTCATTCACGTGCGTCAGCATCAGGTCTTCCAGCGCGAAGGCACAACATTGGCAACCCGTGTCCCGGTCAGTTTCACGACGGCGGCCTTGGGCGGCAGTGTCGATATTCCCGACCTGGATGGCGACACCAATTTGGTCGAAATTCCTGCGGGTATCCAGTCGGGCAAGCAATTGCGCGTGCGCGGGGCTGGTATGCCGGTGTTGCAGGGGCGTGGACGCGGTGACCTTGTGGTGGAGATTGCGGTCGAGACACCGACCAAGCTAACCAAGGCGCAGCGCGAGATACTCGAGCAATTTCGGGAAACGGAAACCGGCGATGAGTGCCCCGAAAGCCGCGGCTTCTTTGACCGGCTTAAGGATGCCTTCGGGACCTGAGCGCTAAGGCGCATGTCCTTGGAAGTGGTCGACATTATCGCATCTGATGCTTAGGAACTGCATCAAAGGAGAGCGATTGATGAATATGATCAAGACAATGGGTGCCGCGTTTGCTTTGAGTGTCGGAGCATACGCTCTGGCTGTGCCAGCAACTGCGCAGAGCGGTTTGGATCAGGTTGAGATCACCACGCAGGAGCTGGCGCCAAATGTCGCGGTTCTGTTCGGGGCTGGAGGTAACATTGCCGTCAGCCATGGTGACGACAACACGATCATGATCGATGATCAGTTTGCGCCCTTGTCGAGAAAGATCGAAGCCGCTGTCGCACAGCTCGGCGCAGAGGCGGTTTCTTTCGTCATAAACACTCATTGGCATTACGATCACACCGGAGGCAACGAGCATTTCGGCCAGACGGGGGCAACCATCTTTGCCCATCACAATGTCCGCTCCCGAATGGCAGCGGGCGGGACGGCTGCGGGTAGAGAGACACCGCCGGCACCCGATGTCGCCTTGCCCATCGTTACTTATGATCAGGGGCTGCGGTTTCACCAAAATGGCGATACCATCGACCTGATGTTCCTGGGGGGCGGACATACCGACGGTGACAGCATCGTGATTTGGCGCGAAGCGAATATTGTCCACATGGGCGACATGTATTTCAACATTCCCAGCTTTCCATTTGTCGACGTGAACTCAGGCGGCAATGTCTACAATCTAATCAGCTCGCTCGATGTAGCGCTGGCAATGATGGACACTGAAACGCAGGTCATCCCCGGCCATGGCCCAATGGCGCGCAAGGCGGACCTGACGGCTTATCGCGCGATGATTGGCGAATCTGTCAGTCGGGTGGAGGCTTTGCGCGAAGGTGGCGCAACGCTGGAACAGGCGATTGCTGCCAAGCCACTGGCGGATTTTGGCCGCACTGATGGTTTTGTCGGCCCTGATGCCTTTGTCACAGCAATCTGGACCAGCATTGACGCGCGTTAGGCCCTACTAGCCAACGCGATCTTCCACCTCGCGGCGGATCTTGTGCAGCAACGCTGGCTTGATCCGCCCAGCCTCTGTTTCTTCGTCGAGAATGGCCAGGAAGGCCTTGCGTTTGAAATTCTGGCACGTGCTTTCAGGAAGCCCATTGTCGAGCGTTGAACAGAGCAGATCTATCATCCGTTCTGCCCCGTGAAGGCGGCCCCAGAGGTAATCATTCTCGCGATAGGCGCGGCTGAAGAACGCTCCGAAATTGAAGAACTCGGTTCCACGTAAGGTTGCATCCGTACCGCCTTCGCGGATGGACAGGGCATCTGCAGGGGAAATTCTGTCAACCTTGACCGGGTCGAACTCGGTCAGCCCCTCGTTTCTCAGAAGCGGCAAGGTGGCCACATCGTAATAGGGAAAACCCAGATAGGTCAGCAGCATCCGCCGTCGAAGCGATCTGGGCATGTCCCCCAGACTTTCGGCAAGAAGAATCTCTGCCTTCTCGTCAACCTTGGGCAGGAGCCGGTTGTCACCAAGAAAATCGAGCACAGCGCCGGGATCGCCCAGGGCATTGGCGGCCACTTCGGCGAAACTGTCGGGCAAGGCGTCAAGATTTTCCGATACAAAATAATGCCCAAGGATGTCGTAAATTGTCTCTCGAGCCACATCGAGCGCATCGTCAGGAATGTCCGGATCCGCTTCCCAATCCCGTGCTAACCGTCGGGCAAGCAGGCGCAGGCGACGGATGCGAAACCCAATATCGTGTGCCCGGAAGAATGCGATAGCTTCAGGGCAGGCCCCGCTGTCCGGATTTTCCGGATCGGCCAGATCAGCCACTCCGCGCCTTTCCAATTCTGTCCGCAAAGCCTCTTCGATTGGTCCGGCATCGGGCAGGTTCAATTGGGGCGCAGCTTCGTGAACAAGGGCGGCCAAACGCTCAATAATCGCATTGAATTTGGCCTGAGCATAGGATTGAAAGGCGTAGCCTGCGTCTTCTGCTGCGGCCTGCTGCGCTTTGTTGCGCCATGCTTTCAAACGTTTGGGAGTGGGTTTGTCGAGGAAGAAAGTCCGCCCAAACAGACGTTCAACTGCTGTTTCAATCCCTGGACGCAGGCGTGCGACGATCCGAGACAGACGCGCAGCCTCGCGCGACTGCTTCTCCAGATCCTCCAGATTGTCCCTGATCGGTTGCTCGCGAGGAATGGTCGATAGCGATCCAAAGATTGCAGCAAAGAAACCAACCGGCTCGGGGGACTTGTCGCGTTTAGCATCGAACCGCTTGGGACGCGGATCAATGTAGACGAAACGGCGATCAACCTCGCGCTGCGCCGGGCGTCCTTTCAGTGCTTCTATTGCGCCTCCGAAGGGTGCGTTGACCAGCACCGATCCATCGATCAGCGACACCGCATCCGTGCTGAGTTGGCGCATATGGACAGGCATTATCTGGCGCAGAAAGTCGGCTCTGGTGGGCCATCCTTCTTCGCGTTGCTGTGCCAGCGCGTCAATTTCATCCAGCTGAAGTGGAGGAAAGGCTCCAGGAAAACTGGCTGTGGCGCGCGCTGCCAGCGTCAGTTCCAGCGGGTCTGCCAAATCCGCGCCACCAACGCTCCCGACTTGGCGCCGGAAGCTGATCGGCATGCGATGTTCGGTTTCCTCGACAATTGCGGGACTGTTGAGGCGCAGCAATTCGGTGCGTCCGCGAAAGTCAGTTGCGGTCACAAACAAGTCAATCGGATGACCGGGCGGCAGCAAGGGCCGGGCGGGTTCTCCAGCGCGCATGGCCAACATTGCATCATACAGCAAGCGGGTGAAATTGGGTCCAGAGAAAGGCGGGCTGAACCAGCGCCCTCGCACCAATCGTGACACCTTCTGCCGCACTTCCGCACGAGTTTCCGGCGCTACACTTTCGCTTACTGCATTGCCGGGGCGTTTCAGCACCCATTCGGCAATCGGTTGCGCCCAGATTTTGGCATAACGCCACATCGGTTGTGCGGCCGGATCTGTCAGTTCGCTGACGTCTGCATTTTCCAGCCAGAGATCGGTCAATGGTTCAAGCGAGTGACCTGAATGGATCGCCTGGGCGAGGAAAACCGCGTTGATACCGCCCGCGCTTGCGCCAGACAGAATGTCCGGCAGGCAACGCAGCCGCAGTTGATGGTGCGTTTCGACATGTTCGAAAAGCTCTGCATAAACGCTGCGTACACCGTTCATCTCGTGTGCGCCGGCATTGAAGCTGCTGCTGGCGGCGGCCAGATGCCAGACTTCCTTGGTCACACCATGCATATACACCGCGAGGCTGACGCCACCGTAACAGATCAGAGCGATGCGGAGTTCTTTTTGTCGCATGAGAGGACAGTGCATGTTTCGCCGCGTTTAGGCAATTGCGTTCCGCAAATGTTCCGCTATAAAAATGACATGGCCAAAAGCAAGAAACGTTATGTCTGCCAGTCCTGTGGCAGTGTCTCTCACAGATGGCAGGGGCAATGCCCCGATTGTTCCGAATGGAACACGTTGACTGAGGACGCGCCCGCAACCGTTTTCTCGCAAAAGCATCATTTGTCGAGCGGTGGCAGGCCAATCGAGTTCGTGTCGCTGGATGCACCCGGCGAGCTGCCGGTGAGATGCCCGACCGGGCTGGACGAATTTGACCGCGCCTTGGGTGGCGGACTGGTGCCGGGCTCGGCGGTACTGATGGGTGGTGATCCGGGTATCGGGAAATCGACCTTGCTGCTGCAAACAGCTGCCAATATCGCGCGTGACGGGGGCGAAGTTGTTTACGTCAGCGGCGAGGAGGCTGCTGGACAGGTTCGGATGCGGGCATCGCGGCTTGGTCTTGCCGATGCGCCGATAAAACTGGCGTCCGAAACTTCGGTACGCGATATTCTCACAACGCTGGGGAATATGAAATCACCACGCCTGCTGGTGATTGATTCGATCCAGACCATGTATTCTGATGCGATTGAGGGGGCACCTGGCACGGTCAGCCAGGTGCGTGGCTGCGCGTTTGAGCTGATCCGTTATGCCAAACAGAACGATGTTGCGCTGGTGCTGGTCGGCCACGTGACCAAAGACGGGAGCATTGCCGGGCCGCGAGTGCTGGAACACATGGTCGATGTCGTCATGAGTTTTGAAGGAGAGCGCAGTCATCAATATCGTATCCTGCGCGCCCTCAAGAACCGGTTTGGTGCAGTCGACGAAATTGGTGTCTTCGCTATGGCCCAAGAGGGGTTGGAGGAGATTTCCAATCCGTCCATGCTGTTCTTGTCCGGCCGAGATCAGCCATTGGCAGGTAGTGCTGTCTTTCCGGCTCTGGAAGGAACCCGGCCAGTGCTGGTCGAGATCCAGGCCCTGATCGTAAAGCTGCAATCCGGCGCAACGCCGCGTCGATCAGTGGTAGGGTGGGATAACAGCCGCCTTGCGATGTTGCTGGCGGTGCTGGAATCGCGCTGTGGGCTAAATTTTAGCTCAGCCGAGGTTTATCTCAATATTGCGGGCGGATACAGGCTGTCGGATCCGGCAGCCGATGTTGCTGTGGCTGCAGCGCTTGTGTCAGCATTGGCGGACCGCGCATTACCATCGCAAAGTGTGTGGTTTGGCGAAATTTCTCTGGCCGGAGAGATCCGACCGGTTGCCCATTCCGGGTTGCGGACACGCGAAGCGGGCAAGCTGGGCTTTGCCAAAGGCTTCGGTCCGTCGGATGCAAAGTGCGATTCATCGACACTGCGCTATCGCGGGATGGGACAGCTCGCAAACCTCGTTGACCAGGTGATGGCGAACGCATAATTAGCAGTGCGATGACGGGGTTTGATATTATCGTGATGATAGTTGTCGGCGTGGCAGCTATCGGGGGTTTCATGCGCGGTCTCGTGCAGGAAGTTCTTTCGCTTGCAGCCTGGATTCTGGCAGCCTTTTCCATCTACTACCTGCACAAGCCGCTGACTGAAGGTATCGCGACGCAGCTGGATACTGAGCCAGCAACGTCCATTTTGGCGTTCGCTCTGCTCCTGCTGATTCCCTATGCTGCCATGAAAGTGATTGCGACCAATGTCGGTCAAGCATCGCGCAATTCCATTCTTGGCCCTATTGATCGCGTGCTGGGTTTTGGTTTTGGGGCCCTCAAAGGTGCACTGATCTTCGTGTTCGGCTTTTCCGTTCTGGTTCTTGGCTATGACACCGTCTGGGGTTTTGAAGGGCGTCCCACATGGATGACAACGGCCCGGACGTACCCGATCGTCGATGCAGCATCGCGCGATCTGGTCGTGATCATTGCAGAGCGGCGCGAAAACATCAGGAAAAATGCTGAAACTCTCGAATGAGCAGCGGCACGGCCGGCAAGCTGTATTCTACCCAATTGCTGAGCCTGGCGACGCAATTGGGCAATTTTCCTCTTGATGAGACTTTTTCAATCCGCGCGCAGGCGCGATCTCGCACCTGTGGCAGCACAATCGATATTGGTCTTGCGCTCCGTCCGGCCGGGCAGGTGGAGCGGATAGGTCTGATGGTTTCGGCCTGTGCGATTGGCCAGGCATCCGCTGCTGTTCTTGCACAATCGGCGCATGGGAAACCGGCGTCCAAGCTGATCGCAATGGAAGCCGATGTCCGTCGTTGGCTGGAGGGGACAGGAACTTTCCCAATGTGGCCCGGCTTTGAAGCACTTGCGCCAGCCTTGCCGCATAAGGGTAGGCATGGGGCGCTGCTGCTGCCGTGGAAGGGTGCCTATGATGCGCTTTCCAAGGAGCAAAACGCGCGGTAAGGCTTGGCGAATTGAAGATTACGCCAGCACGATTGGGGAGGATGCGGCAAGATGAGTGGGACAGCCCAGGCCGAAATGCGTGAGCCATCGGACAAGGAAATCAAACTTGTCATCGGAGCAAGCTCTGCCGGCACGATCTTCGAGTGGTATGATTTCTTCATCTATGGAACGCTGGCGTACATCCTGAAGGATGCCTTCTACGACGTCGATAATGACACGCTCGGACTGTTGCTGGTGTGGTCGACTTTCGCTGTGGGCTTCGCGTTCCGCCCGATCGGTGCAATCCTGTTCGGATTTCTTGGCGACAAGCTTGGGCGCAAATACACCTTTCTGGTGACGGTGACATTGATGGGTATCGCCACCGCAGGGGTTGGCTTTATTCCAACGGTCGAGACCATCGGAATACTGGCCCCCATCATCGTCATATTTCTGCGCATCATTCAAGGGCTGGCCCTTGGCGGGGAATATGGCGGCGCAGCAATCTACGTGGCCGAGCACGCGCCGCCGGAAAAGCGCGGGTTCTACACCAGTTTCATTCAGGCCAGCGTAGCGGGCGGGTTCGTGCTTTCCATCATGGTTGTGTTGGCCTGCCGTGCGCTGATCCCTGAAGACGATTTCGTGGCCTGGGGCTGGCGCATTCCGTTCCTGCTGTCGATCTTGCTGCTTGGCATCTCCTTGTGGATGCGTCTCATGCTGTCAGAGAGCCCTGTGTTTCAGGCGATGAAAGCGGCAGGTGAAACCTCGGGCAATCCCTTCGTCGAAAGCTTCACATATCCGGGCAACAAGAAGCGCATCTTTGTCGCCCTGTTCGGCATCACCGGCATTCTGACCACGATCTGGTACACCGCCTTTTTCTCGGGCATGAGCTTTCTGCGCGGTCCAATGCATGTCGCCGATCTGACAGTCGAGTGGATATTGCTGATTTCGGGTCTGATCTCGATGAGCTTCTTCATTATCATCGGCAAATGGTCAGACCGGGTCGGTCGCAAGAAACCGATCATTATTGGCGCATTGGCGGCGTTGCTCCTGCTATTCCCAGCCTTTTGGGCATTGGGTCATTTGGCCAATCCGGGTATTGCTGATGCAGCCGAACGCACGCCGATCACGGTCAGCGGTCCGCAATGTGTCACGGATCCCTTTGCCGATCTTTTTGACCGGGAGCAGACCGATTGCGGCAAGGTCCTAGAAACGCTGACGGCAGCTGGCGTTCCCTACACTCTGGTGCCAGGCGACACGGTTTCGCTTGCCGCGGGCGGCGAGCCAGTGGCAGTCGATCCGGCCTGGTTCGAGAGTGGAGCAGCGCGCACAGAAGGCATTCGAGGAGCATTGTCACAATACGGTTTCGATTTCTCGAAACAGCAGCCAGCCTTTCTCAATATCGTGGGCATTATCGCGATCTTGTTGGGGTTGGGTTTCCTGTCAGCGCTCACCTACGGGTCAGTAGCGGCACTGCTGTCAGAGATGTTTCCGCCAAAAATCCGCTATTCCTCGATGTCGATCCCCTATCACATCGGAGCGGGCTATCTTGGCGGTTTTCTGCCTTTGATCGCCAGCGTTATTGTGGCCAGCACTGGCAATATCTACTCCGGTCTGTGGTACACCTGGGGTGTTGTCGCCATCGGGGTTGTGATCGCATGGTGGGGCTTGCCATCGGGTCCGCCGACCGATTTCAAAGATGATGCCTGATCGACCGCAGCCGACGCTGCGCCTCAGAATTGATGGCGATGCGCTGGCTGCCAATTGGCGCGCTCTAGATGCTTTGTCCGGTGACGCTGAGGCGGGTGCTGCGGTAAAAGCGCAATGTTATGGGCTAGGCGTAGACGCTTGCTTGCCGGCGTTGCGCGATGCCGGCGCTCGCCAGTTCTTTGTCGCCCACTGGAGCGAGGTTGCAGATGTCGCAGCGCATGTTGATCCGTCCTCCATTAGCGTTCTCCATGGCCCGCTGACCGCGGACGATGCGATCTATGCGCGCAGCATTGGCGCGATCCCGGTCATCAATTCCCTGCACCAGGCCCGCATCTGGAGCGAGAGTGGTGGCGGCCCCTGCCATCTCATGATCGATACCGGGATAAACCGCTTGGGCGTGCAGGTATCGGAGCTGAACGATCCGTTGGTGCAATCGCTCGATGTTCACGTGCTGATGTCGCACCTTGCTTGCGCGGATGAAGACAGCCCCATGAACCGTGCGCAGCGGGACGAATTTGCCGGTGCCAGTGTTTTGGTGGAGCATCGCACAAAGAGCCTGGCCAACAGCGCCGGGATCGCACTCGGCCCGGATTACGCCCTCGACCTTACCCGTCCAGGTCTTGCGCTTTATGGCGGCGTTCCGCGTGCCGAATTGTCGCACCATATCGCGCAGGTTGCCTTCCCACAGGCAGCTATCATTCAGACCCGCACGATCGAGGCAGGTCAAAGCGTGGGCTACAACGCAACTTTCACTGCCCGGCAAACCATGCGGATTGGCGTGGTTTCCTTGGGCTATGCTGATGGTTACCTGCGAAGCTGGGGCGGCAAGGGCGTGCTCGTTCATGGCGAGCATCACCTGCCGCTGCTTGGTAAAGTGTCGATGGACATGGTGGTTGTTGACCTGTCGCAAGCGCCTGATGTGCGCGAGGGCGACTGGCTGGACGTCCCGTATATGCTGCACAATGCTGCGCAGCAAAATGGCTTGTCACAATATGAATTGCTGACCATTCTTGGGACACGTTTGAAAGCTTGAGACGCAACATGTTGCACTGCACATTGTGCGGGTGCTAAGCGCGATCCTCAATTCTTTCAGATAACATGAAACGGGGCAGCGCATATGGCAAAACAAAACAGGAAAGAGGGCGATCCGGTTATCGTCAAGAAGTACGCCAACCGGCGTCTCTACAACACCAGCTCGTCCAGTTATATCACGCTTGATGATCTTGCCGGAATGGTCCGTGACAATGTGGAATTTCAGGTGCTGGATGCAAAGTCTGGCGAAGATATTACCCACTCGATTCTGACCCAGATCATCATGGATGAAGAGGCCAATGGCGAGCAGATGCTGCCGGTCAGTTTTCTGCGCCAGCTGATTTCCATGTACGGCAATTCGATGCAGGCCATGATGCCTTCCTACCTGGAAGCGAGCATGACCAATTTTCGAGAAAACCAATCGAAGATTCGTGAGGCTTTTGAAAAGGGGATCAGCAACAGCCCGATCGCCAAGATTCATGAAACCAACATGGCGATGGTGCGCGCTGCTGCAGAAGCGTTCATCCCCGGTGCCTCGGGATCCGGAGCTGGTTCCTCTGCGAGGCCGGCCTCGCGATCCGAAAGCGCCGAAACATCGGGTTCGGAAATCGATGCATTGAAAGAACAGATGGCAGCGATGCAGAAAAAGCTGGACGAGCTCGGCAAGTAAGCCTGCTTTGCGTTGCACAAGCGGCGCCGACTGCATTGTCCGAAATTGGCGGCCCGATTGGGCGCTCAACATTTACAAATTTCAGGAATTTCAAAACCAGTGTCCCAGATCCGTCATGCCCTCTCGGTTAAACGCGCCGACGATTTCGCCCAATGGTATCAGGCTGTCATTTCCGAAGGTGATCTCGCCGAGGAATCGGGAGTGCGCGGATGCATGGTGATCAAGCCGTGGGGCTATGGCATATGGGAACGCATCCAGCGCCTGATGGATGACCGGATCAAGGCCGCAGGTGTCCAGAATTGCTACTTCCCCTTGTTCATCCCGCTCGCCAATTTTGAGCGGGAAGCTGAACATGTCGACGGCTTTGCCAAGGAAATGGCGGTTGTCACCCATCACCGCCTGATCGCAGATGGCAAAGGCGGATTGATCCCCGATCCTGAAGCCAAGCTGGAAGAGCCCTTGGTGGTTCGTCCAACCTCGGAAACGATCATCGGCGATGCGATGTCGCGTTGGATCCAGAGCTGGCGCGATCTTCCGCTGCTCACCAACCAATGGGCCAATGTGGTCCGCTGGGAAATGCGGACCCGCATGTTCCTGCGCACGAGCGAATTCCTCTGGCAGGAGGGGCATACCGCGCATGCTGACCGTGACGACGCATTGAAGGAAACCCACCGCGCGCTGGAAATGTACCGCGCGTGTGCGGAAGAGGACCTGGCTTTGCCCGTGATAACGGGTGAAAAGCCTGAAAACGAGCGTTTTCCCGGCGCAGTAGAGACGTGGTCGATCGAGGCGATGATGCAGGACGGCAAGGCCTTGCAAGCTGGAACCTCGCACTATCTGGGCACCAACTTCGCGCAAGCCGCCAACATCCAGTACCAGGATCGCGAAGGCAGCCAGACCCTGTGCCACACCACCAGCTGGGGGGTTTCGACCCGGATGATCGGCGGCGTAATCATGACCCATGGCGATGATGATGGCATGCGGGTGCCCCCGGCCATTGCTCCGCATCAGGTCATCATTCTGCCCATGCTGCGCGACAAGCCTGAAGACGAGCCTTTGCTTGAATATTGTGAAGCCTTGCGCGACGCGCTTGCTGGTCAAACCGCGCTGGGCGAGAAACTGCGCATCATGCTCGACACACGTCCAGGCAAGGCTGCGGCCAAGCGTTGGGACTGGGTGCGCAAGGGTGCTCCACTGATTGTCGAGGTCGGTTCGCGCGATATGGAAGGCAGCAAGGTTGCCCTGTTGCGCCGCAATGCGCTGTGGAACGCAGACAATGGCAAGCCGAATTTCGACTTCACCGACCGCGACGGCTTCATCAGCGATGTGTCCGGCCTGCTTGAGGCGATGCAGCAGGACATGTTTGATGAAGCGCGCGCGCGCCGCGATGAGAATATCAAGCGCGATTGCGCAAGCTGGCAGGATGTTGTCGATTTCTACAGCAATGCTGGTGCATTCCCGGGGTGGGTCGAGGTCCAATGGTCGAAACCCACCGGTGCGGCTCTGGAAGCCGTTGTTGAGCAGCTGAAGGAACAGAAGCTGACGATCCGTAATGTGCCGACCAACAGCGCGGCTGCCGATGGCTCGTGCATTTTCACCGGCGATGCCGCGGTCGAGAGGATCCTGCTCGCCCGCGCCTATTGATCTGAAGCGATGTGCGCGGCACAAGGCTACGCATGATCAAATATCTAGCTATTGCCGCCGCCATTGTTTCAACCTGTGCTTTTGCGCAGGAAACGCCTGAGCAGGAGGCGGAACGGCAGAGTCAGGAGGATCAATTGATCCATTGGGGCCATCGGCCGCTCTCGGATGATGTTGCCATTCGCATCGACCTGTCCTCGCTCGTTTCCGAGCAGCGATTGCGCGCGGACATGGATACGATTGTTGGGTTTGGAACGCGCCACACCTTGTCGAGCCAGACCGATCCAGAGCGGGGGATTGGCGCGGCGGTCAATTGGGCGCTTGATGAATTTCGCCGGATTGGCGCCGACTGCGATGATTGCCTGGATGTGCAGTCGGTAGAGCGCGTTGTGCCGGAAAGTGCGCGCATCCCGCAGCCAACGCTGATCCGTAACGCCGTTGCAATCCAATGGGGCACGCAGCGGCCCAAGGAGGTGGTCATTGTCCAAGCCCACTACGACAGCCGTGTATCCGATGCACTCAACGGAGAGGATGATGCGCCCGGCGCCAATGATGATGGTTCCGGCAGTGTCATGGTGCTGGAGGCGTCCCGTATCCTGTCGAAACAGAGATACCCGTCGACGATCATCTATGCGTTGCTGAGCGGCGAGGAGCAGGGATTGTTCGGGGCGCAAATTTTGGCCGACTGGGTTGAAGCGCAAGGCATGACGGTAAAGGCCGTGCTGAACAATGATATGATTGGCAGCGCCTGCGGGTCTGACGGATTTTGCGATTACGAGCATGTGCGCGTGTTTTCGGAGGGACCAAGGGCTGATTCCACCGAACGACTTCGGTCACGCCAGCGCCGTTTTGGTGGCGAAAACGATATGCCTGGACGCAATCTTGCACGCTGGCTGGGCGACGTGGCGGCGGCAAACCCCACCGGTATGCAAGTTCGCCAGATCTGGCGCACGGACCGGATGGGTAGGGGCGGGGACCAAATTCCGTTTCTCGACAAGGGCTATCCTGCACTGCGCATAGCTGTGTCGGTGGAAGATTATGAGCACCAGCATCAAGACCTGCGCACTGAGAATGGCATTACTTATGGCGATACGGTCGATGAACTTGATTTCGACTATCTCACCCGTGCGTCGGTGCTGAATGTGCAGGCGTTGCAACTGTTGGCTCTGGCACCAATGCCGCCTGCTGTGTCAGCCGATGCAGCGGTTCGGGTGGACACACAATTGGAATGGAATGCTGTCGAGGGGGCTGACCGTTACGTAATAAGGGCGCGCCGAACGGATGAACCCTATTGGCGCAGAGTTCTTCCCAACGGAACCCGGGGTGAGGATATTCGCGATGTCATCGATGGTCGGTACAAATCGGAATATTCAGTCTCCGTCCCTCTGCGCGGCGATGACTGGCTGTTCGGTGTTGCTTCATGCGTGGGCCAATATTGCTCGCCTGTATCCAGCGCAGTGCCTGGCGGAGCTTTTGAGCCTGTCGCTAAGACCGAGGGTGACAGCAAGTAGCGCGCAGTTCATAGGCCACAGCCATGGCCAAACCTCCTCATACCCAACGCTCAACCAAAAGACCTGCCGCCAAGCGGCGGCCACCAGGCTTGCCCTCGCGTCAGCAGGTGCTTGAATTCATTCAGGGCTCCGACGCCATTGTCGGCAAACGCGAAATTGCGAAAGCTTTCGGGCTGAAAGGTCAGGAAAAGATCGCGCTGAAAAAACTGCTGAAGGACATGGCCGAAGAAGGTTTGATAGACGGCAAGAAAACTGCCTATCATCGAATGGGCGGCCTGCCCAAGGTCACGGTTCTGCGCGTTGTCGACATCGAGGATGGCGAGGCAATTGCGGTGCCCGATGCCTGGTCACCCGATAGCCCCGATCCTGCCCCGCGCGTGACACTACGTGAAGGCGGAAAAGGCAGAGCGGGCAAGGGTGGCAAGGGCCGCCCCGGTATGGCGGCGCTCAAACGGGGCGACCGGGTTCTGACCCGCACGGAGCAAACCCAAGACGGTTGGGTCGGCCATCCAATGAAGCGGCTGCCATCCCGGACCGAGGGGCTGATGGGCGTTATTGAAATTGATGCAAGCGGTAAGGCTTGGCTCGCGCCGGTTGATAAACGCGTGCGGCACTCATCCCCGATTTCCGATCTGGGCTCGGCTGAAGCTGGCCAGCTTGTGTTGGCAGAACAATCTGGCCGTTCCGCTCGTGCCGGGGTGAAAGTTGTCGAGATTTACGGTGATCCCCTTGCGCCCCGCAGCTTCAGCCTGATTGCCATTTCCAAGCATGGGATTCCCCATGTCTTCCCGCAGGAAGCACTGGATGAGGCCGAGCGTGCAGCCGGGCTTGAATTGAGCCAGGACAAGCGAACCGACCTCACCCATATCCCGCTGGTCGCGATTGATCCTGCTGACGCGCGTGATCACGATGATGCGATCTGGGCGGCCCCGGCAGCCGATGGCGAGGGCTTTGACGCGATCGTCGGCATTGCTGATGTCAGCTTTTACGTTCGGCCGGGCGGCGCTCTCGACAAGGAAGCGCGCAAGCGGGGCAATTCGGTTTATTTCCCGGACCGTGTTGTGCCGATGCTGCCCGAAATTCTGAGCGCGGATGTTTGTTCCTTGAAAGAGGGTCAGGACCGTGCGGCAATGGTTTGCCATCTGCGCATTACACCAGAGGGCAAGGTGACGAGTTGGCGGTTCGAACGTGCCCGGGTCAAACTTGCTCACAACATTGCTTACGAAGATGCGCAAACTGCTATCGATGGCGGCAATGCACCCGAATATCTGACCCATTTGTGGGCTGCATGGAAAGCGCTGGCGGCAGCGCGCGATGACCGCGACCCCCTCAACCTCGATCTGCCTGAAAGGCGCGTCATCCTGGACGAACAGGGCAAGATCGCAGAAATCGCTGTGCGCGAGCGGCTCGATGCACACCGCGTGGTCGAAGATTTCATGATTGCGGCCAATGTTGCTGCTGCCAAGGCACTGGAAAGCAAAACTGCACCGGTGGTGTACCGCGTTCACGAACCACCAAGCCGCGAGAAACTGATTGCGCTGAAGGATTACCTTTCCACCTTTGGCAAGAAGCTGGCGATGGGGCAGGTCATCACGCCGGGCCTCTTCAACCGGATGTTGAAGGATGTTGCTGAAGATTCGGAAAAAGCGCAGGTAATGGAGGCGGTTCTGCGCAGTCAGACGCAGGCCTATTACGGTCCCAACAACGCCGGGCACTTTGGCCTCGCTCTTGGCTCTTATGCTCATTTCACCTCGCCCATTCGCCGCTACGCTGATTTGCTGATCCACCGCGCCTTGGTCGATGCGTTTCATTTGGAGCAACCCAAACCGAAAGGCGACTTGCCGTCGGGCACTGGATTGGCGGACCGTGACCGTGATGATCTGTCCAAGATCACCGACGCGATCAGCAAAACAGAGCGGCGCGCGATGGAGGCTGAGCGCGATACTATTGATCGCTATGTCGCCGCTTGGCTTGCGCAACGCGTGGGCGAGGTTTTTGAAACGCGCATCACCGGTGTGCAAAGTTTTGGCTTCTTTGCCACGATTGTCGGGCTTGGCGGGGATGGGCTGGTGCCGGTCTCAACCCTTGGCCGCGACTACTTCCGCTATGACGAAAAGGCGCAGGCGCTGATCGGGGAAGACAGCGGCACGCGCTATGCTGCGGGTGACAAACTGAAGCTGCAACTGGCAGAGGCCAATCCGCTAACGGGTGCGATGAAGTTTGCGGTGCTCGACAGTGACGGCAAGGCAATTGAAGCCCGCGGCGACCGTCCCCCAATGCGTAACAAGCGCAAGCCGATAACGGGCCGTCGGGGGCGCCCATCAAACATCAGGCATCAGGGTCGCAAAAAACGTTGACGCCCACCAACTGGAACGCTCGCGCTTTGCAATCATTGGTTTGTAAACAGGAGATAAATTGATGATCACACCAGATACAAAGGTCCCGGATCTTGACCTTCCTCTGACCAATGGTCTGCGTTACAAATTGTCCGAGCAAACGCCTGACAATTTCACCCTGCTGGTGTTTTATCGCGGCAAACATTGCCCGATTTGCAGAAACCAGCTGGAAGACCTTTCGGCCAAACTCCAGACCTTTACCGAGAACGGTGTCAGCGTCGTGGCGGTGTCCATGGACAGCAAGGAACGCGCGATGCATATCGACGAGAACTGGAACACTGGCGACGTTCCGCTCGCCTATGAATTGAGCGAGGACGACGCGCGCAAATGGGGTCTTTATATCAGCGAGAAGCGCCCCGACAGCGAGGAACCAGAGGTGTTCTCGGAGCCTGGAATGTTTCTCGTGCGTCCTGACCTGAAGCTGTATTTTGCATCGACGCAAAATGCGCCGTTCACTCGCCCGCCGCTTGATGAGCTTATCCAAGGGATCAAATTCATCGTTTCAAAGGGGTATCCGACGCGCGGAACGCTGACCTGATCGGAGTTGCACTCAACCCAATTCACGAAGCAAGATACTGCGCCCGCTAAGCACGCTCAGTGGCTGGCTTTCGCCTCGTCATAATTGAGCGGAACGATGTACAGGGGGCAGGGCAGCGCGCCTGCATTGGCTGAAAAATGCGTGACGAGCGGACCGGGATTTCCTCCTCCGGCCGCGCCCAGAACCAGTGCTCCCACTTCGCTGTGCTCGGAGAGAAATTTGCGGATCACTTCGTGACCAGTGCCCATCATGACGGAAATGGTGGGCATCAGCCCGCTTTCGGCCAGAAGATTCCCGGCTGCTCCATGAGCGAGCATTTCAACGCGATCGCGCGCTTCCTGCTCCATTGTCGCTTGCACCGCGCCAAACGCGCTGACATTCTGCTGGGTAACCAGGGCCAGTATATGCACCGCGCCATCCACCGCTGCGGCACGGCGCGCAGCATACCGCAATGCTGAGCGGGCCTCGTCCGTATCGTCCATAATTACCAAGAATGTTCGCATCAGACCCCTCAATTTTGTGCATGGTATCTGCTGAAATCGTATTCTTAGCAAGAACCTTGCCCTCGGCGCTCTAATTCGCCAGAGCTTGCCGTAACGTCAAGAAAAGGAATTTTTTCCGCCGATGCCTATCGAAATCAAGATGCCCGCATTGTCCCCCACCATGGAAGAGGGGACATTGGCCAAATGGCTGGTCAAGGTCGGGGACGAAGTCAGCTCGGGCGACATCATGGCCGAGATTGAAACCGACAAGGCAACCATGGAGTTCGAAGCGGTCGACGAGGGTGTGATCGCTTCCATCGCGGTGGAAGAAGGCACCGAGAACGTTTCGGTCGGCACAGTGATCGCGATCCTTGCTGAAGAGGGTGAGGATGTTGATGCAGCCGCTGCCGGCGGTAATTCGTCAGAATCTGCACCCGCTGCGTCTCCAACGCCAGCAGCAGCTCCTGCGCCTGCTGCAGATGGCCCTGCAGCAACGCCCAGCGCGCGCAAACTGGCTGAGGCAAGCGGCATAGATCTGGCGTCAATCGAAGGCACTGGCCCGGGTGGAAAGATCACCAAGGGTGATGTCGAAGCGGCCGGTGGCAGTGCCGCCGCCGATACGCCCGCGCCGGCTCCAAGCCCTTCGCCCACACCCGCGGCTGCGCCTAAGGCTGACGGGGAGCGTATAATCGCATCCCCCCTGGCAAAGCGGATTGCTGAACAGAAGGGGCTCGACCTGTCGGCCATCTCTGGCAGCGGCCCCAATGGCCGGATCGTCAAAGCTGATGTCGAAAATGCAGAGCCCGGTGCAGCGCCAACAAAAGCTGCAAGGCCCGCTGCATCCGCCCCGGCCAGTGCTCCTGCGCCAACGCCATCGATCTCACCCGACGATGGTGGTGCTCCCTATGAAGAGCAGAAGCTCAACAATGTGCGCAAGGTTATCGCCCGCCGCCTGACCGAGGCCAAACAACAGGTGCCGCACATATACCTCACCGTGGACGTGCGGCTCGACCCGCTGCTCAAGCTGCGCAAGGAGTTGAACGCATCGCTCGAAGCGGACGGCGTCAAATTGTCGGTCAACGATCTGATTATCAAGGCGCTGGCTCGTTCACTCCAGCGAGAGCCACAATGCAACGTCAGCTTTCAGGGCGACGTGATGCACCAATACTCGCGTCAGGACATTTCGGTTGCCGTGGCGGCACCGTCTGGCCTGATCACGCCGATCATCAAAGATGCAGGCCGCAAGGGTCTGGCCGAGATATCGAACGAAATGAAAGAACTCGCCGGCAAGGCGCGCGAAGGCAAGTTGCAGCCGCATGAATATCAGGGCGGCACAGCATCCTTGTCCAATCTGGGCATGTTCGGCACCAAGCAATTTGATGCGGTGATCAACCCGCCGCAAGGGATGATCCTGGCTGTTGGCGCTGGCGAGCAACGGCCCTTCGTCATTGACGGAGCTTTGCAAGTAGCGACCGTCATGAGCGTGACGGGCAGTTTCGATCACCGCGCGATTGATGGTGTGGATGGGGCGAAATTGCTCGACCAGTTCCGCAGTCTGATCGAAAACCCGATGGGGCTGGTGGTCTGATCAGGCCGGAGCTTTCCTACTGGACATGCGGGCCCTAGACCAGTTTGATGAAAGTCACACGCAAAACTCTGATAAGTATGTCTAATCCTCTCTATGATCGCTGGAAAAAGTTTGTCTCTAGGACTGTGTAACATGTGTAACCAACAAAGCTGGTTTCAGCCCTGGGTAAACACACAAATGAAGCATTAAGGGAACACCATGGCTGACAATTCTTATGATGTAATCGTGCTGGGCTCGGGCCCTGGCGGCTATGTGGCGGCAATCCGTTGCGCGCAATTGGGATTGAAGACCGCAATTGTCGAGCGTGAAAATCTGGGCGGTATCTGCCTCAATTGGGGCTGTATTCCGACCAAGGCATTGCTGCGCTCTGCGGAAATCTTCCATTATATGCAGCATGCCGGCGATTACGGATTGAAGGCGCAAAAGATTGAGGCTGATCTGGAAGCGGTGGTAAAGCGCAGCAGAGGCGTTGCCAAACAGCTGAACCAGGGCATCGGGCACCTGATGAAGAAGAACAAGATTGCGGTTCACATGGGTGAGGGCGCGCTGACCGGCCCGACCAGCCTGACGGTCAAAACCGACAAGGGTGAAGACAAGCTCACCGCCAAACATGTTATCGTTGCCACCGGCGCTCGGGCACGCGATCTGCCGTTTGCTCCGTCCGACGGAAAGCGCATCTGGACATATCGCACAGCGATGACGCCGACCGAAATGCCGAAAAAGCTGCTGGTTATCGGCAGCGGTGCCATCGGGATTGAATTTGCCAGTTTCTACAACGACATGGGCGCCGAAGTTACCGTGGTAGAGATGCTCGACCGGGTGGTTCCGGTCGAAGACAAGGACGTGTCCGACTTCCTCGAAAAGTCGCTGAAGAAGCAGGGTATGACCATCATGACCGGGGCCGGGGTGGATGACCTCAAGGCGACGGACACAGGTGTGAAGGCGAAGATCAAGGATGCCAAAGGCAAAGTGGCTGAGCATGACTTCACCCACGCGATTGTTGCCATCGGCATTCAGCCCAATACGGAAAATATCGGATTGGAAAAGCTGGTCGAGATGGATCGCGGTTTCATCCAGATCGATCCCTATGGACGCACGAAATCCAAGGGTTTGTGGGCAATTGGCGACTGCACGCCTGGCCCGTGGCTGGCGCATAAGGCGAGCCACGAAGGCGTCAGCGCGGCAGAGGCCATCGCTCAGGAAATGGGCAATAAGGACGTCCATCCTCATGCGCTGGACCGAAACAACATCCCTGGCTGCACCTATTGCCACCCACAGGTTGCCTCTGTCGGCATGACAGAAGCCAAGGCCAAAGAAGCCGGATACAGTGTGAAGGTTGGCAACTTCCCCTTCATTGGTAATGGCAAGGCCATCGCATTGGGCGAGGCAGAAGGCTTCATCAAGACGGTGTTTGACGCCAAGACCGGCGAGTTGCTGGGCGCGCATATGATTGGCGCCGAAGTGACCGAACTCATCCAGGGGTACACTGTTGGCAAGCAGCTTGAGACGACAGAGGCTGAGTTGATGCAAACCGTCTTCCCGCATCCGACCCTGTCGGAGATGATGCATGAAAGCGTGTTGGGCGCTTATGGGAAAGCGCTTCATATTTGACCTTTAGGCGAAGGCGAGGGATGGGAAGCGCATGACCGGTCTGCTTCTTCTCGCATTCATCCTGTTGGTGGCCGGTGTTATTGCCGTGCCACTGGCGACCCGCCTCGGCCTCGGATCGGTACTGGGGTATTTGCTCGCCGGAATGGCGCTCAGTCCGCTTCTGGGATTCCTCGGGGTCGACGTCGTTTCATTGCAGCATTTCGCCGAATTTGGCGTGGTCATGATGCTGTTTCTGATCGGGCTCGATCTCAAACCGAAGCGTTTGTGGGAGATGCGCAAGCGCCTGATTGGGCTGGGCGGCGGGCAAGTTGTCATAACTACGGCAGTTATTGCGTGCATCTCGTTGGTCAGCGGATACGAATGGCGCACAGCACTTGCTATCGGCATGATACTGGCGCTGTCCTCCACTGCGATTGTTTTGCAGACATTGGAGGAGAAGGGCTGGCTGAAACGGCCAGGTGGCGAAGCGAGCTTCTCGATCCTGCTCGTGCAGGACGTGGCCGTTATCCTCATGCTCGCGGTCATGCCTTTGCTGGCGATGCCAGACTTGGCTGCAACTGGCGCAGAGGCTGCCTCTCAAAGCGATGCACATTCAGGTATGAGCCTGGTGAACCATTTGCCAGCATGGCTAGGCGGGCTGGTCACAGTCGGCGCGGTTGCCTTGGTGGTGTTCATCGGAACCTACTTGAGCCGACCGATCTTTCGCTATGTTGCTTCTGCAGATTTGCGCGAGCTGTTCACCGCAATCGCCTTGCTGTTTGTCGTGGGGATCGCCTTGTTGATGGTGTTGGTCGGCCTGTCGCCCGCCTTGGGCGCTTTCATTGCTGGCGTGGTTCTTGCCAATAGCGAGTACCGGCACGAACTTGAAGCCGACATCAGTCCTTTCAAGGGGCTGCTGCTGGGCTTGTTCTTTATCACGGTTGGCGCAGGTATTGATTTCGCGCTGGCTGCAGAACAGTTCGGGTCGGTCCTGTTCTGGACCAGCGTTCTGATCGCGACCAAGATGACGATCCTGTTCCTGATCGGCAAATTCTTTGATCTGCACAAGCAGGACCGCTGGCTGCTGACCTTGGGCCTTGCTCAGGCTGGCGAATTTGGTTTTGTCCTGATTGCATTTGCCACGACAAACTCGGTCCTGCCCGGCGATACGGCCAGTCTGCTGTTGCTGGTCGTGGCGTTCTCCATGCTGGTTACGCCGTTATTGTTCATTGTTTATGATCGCTTCGTCGCGCCGATGTACTCGCGTTCCGACGTGGGTGAGGCAGATACGATTGACGAGAAAAACGAGATCATCATCGCCGGGCGCGGAAGAGTGGGCGGCATTGTCGACCGCATGCTGCAATCGGCCGACTATAACACGACTGTGATCGATTACGATTCGAAGCATCTTGATATTGTCCGCAAGTTCGGCTTCCGGACCTATTTCGGTGACGCAACGAGGCCTGACCTTCTGCGCGCTGCCGGAATCGAAAAGGCAAAACTGTTGATTGTGGCTCTCGATCGCCGGGAGAGTATCGATAAACTGGTCGCTTATGCCGGCAGCAACTATCCAGGTTTGCATATTATCGCGCGCGCATTGGACCGCAACCACGTGTTTGATTTGTGGTCGATGGGCGCACGTGACATTATCCGCGAAACTTATGACAGCAGTCTTCGTATGGGCCGGTCAGCATTCGAAGCGCTAGGAATAGACAGGCAAAGCGCTCAGGACATGACCGATGCGTGGGAAGAGATGGACCGGCGGTCCTTGCGCGAAGTTGCCGATTATTATGATCCGGGAATACCCTTCCATGAAAACGCGCCCTTGATCGCGAGAATCAAGGAATTGCGGGAGGAGTGGGATCCTGTCCTGCGCGAGCAGATGGATGACATACTCAAGCGCGGAAAGTAGTTGGCGGACAGGGTGGGATTCGAACCCACGAAGGGCTTGCACCCTTGCCGGTTTTCAAGACCGGTGCATTCAACCGCTCTGCCACCTGTCCGCGCAAAAACGCAGCTAGCGTGTGTTTTTGCCTCTGTCACCATAGATTGGTTGTTTCCGGTTCAGATTATTTGTGAGACAAGACTTTTCATGACCTTACGAACCAAATTGATAACGGCTTTTGCAGCTGTTGCTGCTCTGGCGAGCACGCCTGCCCAGACACAGACATTATCGGATGGGGCAGCGAACCTGTCTTATGATGCGTATTTGCAATTGTTGATCGCTCGAGCGCGCGCCGAAGGTGTTAGCGAAGCGACCTTGCAGCGCATGACAGCAGGGCTAACGCCTAATCAAAGAGTCATCGATCTGGATCGGGGCCAGCCAGGTTCTCCGACGCGCCGCGGTTATCCAGCGCTCCAGCCTTACATCGACAAGCACGTGAATTCTCTGCGCATCCGCAACGGTAGCGATGAATTGCGCAATTATCGTTCGATGCTGCTGCGAACGGAAAATGAGTATGGTGTCCCGGCCGAGATCATTCTGGCCATTTTCGGACATGAAACCAGCTATGGCCGGATTCGCGGCGGTTTCGACCTGTCGCGTTCGTTGTCGACACTCGCATGGGAAGGCCGCCGCCGGGAGCTGTTTGCTGGCGAGTGGGTCGCTTTAATGAAAGTGGCGGACAAGGGGTATTCACGCGATACTCTGATCGGCAGTTATGCGGGGGCCTTTGGTAACCCCCAATTCCTGCCCAGTGTGTATTTGCGGCTTGCCACCGATGGGGATGGTGATGGACGTGCCAACATTTTTACCAATCGTGCCGATACCTTTGCGTCCATTGCAAACTATTTCATCGATGCCGGATGGCGGAGCGGAGAGCCTTGGGGCGTGCGTGCCTATGTCCCCTCTGGCTTTGACGTCGATGCTTACCGGACCAAACTGCGCGCTCCTGTCTGTCCGCGCGTTCATGAGCGGCACAGCGTGTGGAAACCGGTGAGCGAATGGCGTGCCCTCGGCATCCAGCCGCAGCGCGGCATTGGTGATGACGTCATGGCGTCGCTGTTCCAGCCTGATGGACCCGGGACGCGAGCGTGGCTTCTGACCGGCAATTATCGGGTCATTCTGGAGTACAATTGTTCCAATTACTACGCGATGAGCGTTGGACTGCTGGCTGATGAAATTGCGCGGTGATCTGACCTCGACTGGCTGAAGCAGAACAATAGGGCGCGCTGGTAGGCAAATTAAGCGCATAAGGGTCGGAAAAATGACCACATGTCCTCGCCAACAGTCTGCGCAGAGGCTATGCCAATAGCTCGAGACAGAAGCGTCCGCGGCGGACGTTCACGCCCATTGGCAGGAGTTGCAAAAGTGAATGTGGTGAAGGGCTGGCTTGCAGCAATCCTTGCTCCGCTTTCAGTCATTGCTTTTGCCGTCCCCTCCATGCCGAATGCCGCCCAAGCGCGGGTAAGCCTTGCAGAGGACGCGCCGCAGGTTCCCGACGAAAGCGAGATCCCCATCGCGATGCTGGTCGATTTGTCTTCGGGCCAAATTCTGCATCAGCACAATGCTGATCGGCGTTTCATACCCGCCTCGATAACCAAGGTGATGACGACTTATCTCGCGTTCGATTTGCTGGATGAGGGTACGTTGCGCCGCAGCCAGAGGTTTGCCGTATCGCCCGAAGCGTTTCGGACCTGGCGCGGGGTCGGATCGACCATGTTTCTCGGCGCGGATGCCAATCCAAGTGTCGCCGAGCTGTTGCGCGGGATCACCACTGTCTCTGCCAATGACGGGTCTGCTGTTCTGGCCGAAGGCGCTGCCGGTTCGGTTGAGAAGTGGGCCGAGATGATGAATGCCAAGGCGCGTGAGATTGGCATGACTGACAGTTTCTTTGGTACGCCCAATGGCTGGCCGGATGAAGGGCGCACATTCGTAACGGCGCGGGATCTGACAGTGTTGGGACAGGCAATGGTGCTGAACCATCCCGATAAATACCGTCAGTTCGTCGGCAACCCCTCATATGAATACAATGGTATTCGCCAGCCCAATCATGATCCCCTGCTGGGCAAATTGCGCGGCGCAGATGGCATCAAGACGGGTTTCACCAATGAAGCGGGATACGGTTTTCTTGGGTCGGCTGAACGGGACGGTATCCGGCTGATGATGGTGGTGGCTGGCGCAGACCGCGCCTCTCAACGCAACAAGGCCGCGCGCGCCTATATGGAATGGGGCTTTGCCAATTTTGATCGCAGGCTGCTGTTCGCTCAGGACGAGGTTATTGCTGAAGCAAAGGTGCAAGCCGGCAGCTCTATGAGCGTTTCACTGATCAGCGAGCGGGACATATACGCCACCATACCCAAGACTGCGAGTGGCGACGTCGCTGTCCGTTTGCACTACAACGGTCCGCTTCGTGCGCCTGTAACGGCCGGTGATACAGCCGGCTATCTCGAAGTGCTGGTCGATGGCATGCCGACGATCAATGTGCCGCTGATTGCGGCCGAGAATGTCGAACGTGCCGGGGTGCTGGCACGGATCGCCAATGGCCTGACGGGGTGGTTGTGATGGTGCGCGGACGTTTCATTGCCTTGGAAGGTGGCGAAGGTGCGGGTAAATCAACGCAGGCAAAACTTCTGGCCTCTGCTTTGGAAAAGCGCGGTCTGACCGCGATCGTGACGCGTGAGCCGGGGGGAACGCCCGGTGCCGAAGCCATTCGTTCTTTGTTGCTGGACCCTCCAGGTGAAGGGTGGGGCGCGCAGGCCGAGGCCCTGCTGTTTGCTGCCGCTCGGTCTGATCACGTCGAACGCTGCATCCGGCCCGCGTTGGAGAGAGGCGATTGGGTCATCAGCGATCGCTTCGTCGATTCCAGCAGGGCCTATCAGGGCGGCGCGGGCGGTCTGGGTGACGATACGATCACCCGCCTGCATGCTATCGGTAGCGACGGCATGCGACCCGATCTCAGCATCGTTTTGCAGGTTGATGCCAAGCAAACCGCAGCCCGACTGGCTGCACGCGACGGAGATACCAGCGATGCCATCGGCGGACGAGATCTGGCTTATCACGCCGCTGTGGCGCAATCCTTCACGCGATTGGCCGCCGATGATCCGAAAGGGTTTGCGGTGATTGACGGGTCGGGCCGGCCCGAGCAGGTTCATGCGCAAATCATGACCGCGATAAACGACAGGCTCGAATCTTGACCGATTTCTGGCCCAACCATACCGGCCCCTGGCATGAATGGCGCGAAGCGCTGGACGGCCCGCGGATGCACCATGGATGGATACTTGCCGGGCGTCAGGGGCTGGGCAAGCGCGCCTTTGCAGAAGACGCGGCCAGAGCCCTGATCACCAAGGGTATCGATGGGGCATCGCAGCAGCAGCAATCGCTGGAAAACCATCCGGACATCATTGTCCTGTCCTGCCTGCCGAAGGACGACAAGGAGGAGAAAAAGCGCGAGGAAGGCAAGTCTTACGAAACCAAGCGCAACATCTCTGTCGCTCAGATCCGGGCCATGCAATTGCGGCTTAACACCCGGCCCACTTTGGGATCGCGTCGGGCGATAATCATCGACCCTGCTGACGATATGGAAGCATCTGCCTCCAATGCCTTGCTCAAGAGCCTTGAGGAGCCACCAGAAGGAACTTTCTTTCTGCTGGTTGCGCACAGACCGTCACGGCTGTTGCCGACGATCCGTTCGCGCTGCCGGGTGATGCGCTTTCCAGCTATGAGTGATGCGGACATAGATCGGATGTTGGCAGATGCAGCTCCGCAGGCAGATGCAGCAACTCGCAAGCTAGCAATTCTGTCTTCAGGCGGTTCTTACGGTGCGGCGCTAGCTTTCGTTGAGCAGGATCTGGCCCCGATTGCATCGGTCATGCGCGAATTGCTTCGTGATGGAGACCCTGCATTCAATCTGCGCGGCCGCCTCGCTGGCGAGATTGGTGCGCGGGCAAAACGCGAACGCATCCAGGCGGTGCTTGATATGGCGCGGATGGTGGTGGCTGACGAAGTATCTGCCGATAATTGCGCGAACCCTGCTGCTCTGATTGACGCCCATAGCGCTCTGGTGGAGCTGACCGCGCAAGCGCCGACCTTCAATTTCGATCCCGGATTGCTGGTGGTGGAGATTGGCACCTTGCTTGCCCGCGCTGCTCCGGCTAGCGAGCGCGCCAATGTCTGAACCTTATTATATTACCACCGCCATCAGCTATCCCAATGGCCCACCGCATATCGGCCACGCTTATGAGGCGATAGCGGCGGACGTTATTGCTCGCTTTCAGCGTCTGCAGGGGCGCGAGGTGCGCTTCCAGACCGGTACCGACGAGCACGGCCTGAAAATGGCCCGCAAGGCTGAGGAGCAGGGCATGACAGCCCGCGAACTGGCCGATGAAATGGCTGGATATTTTCAGGATATGTGTGCGGCTCTGAATATCAGCCATGACCGTTTCATCCGGACGGTCGAGGACGATCATCACCGCGCCAGCCAGGCGATTTGGCAGGCGATGGAGGCCAAAGGTGACCTTTATCTCGACCGTTACGAAGGTTGGTATTCGGTCCGCGACGAAGCCTATTACGACGAGAGCGAGCTCGGCGAAGGGGAGGGGGGCGACAAGCTCTCTCCGCAGGGCACGCCTGTTGAATGGACCGTCGAGGAAAGCTGGTTTTTCCGCTTGTCCAAATATCAGGAGCCACTGCTCGAACTGCTGAAATCGGATGGGTTTTTGCGTCCGGAGAGCCGCCGCAACGAGATGATAGCCTTTGTTGAGGGCGGTTTGCGCGACCTTTCGGTCAGCCGCACCAGCTTTGACTGGGGCGTGAAAGTGCCCGGATCAGACAATCACGTGATGTATGTTTGGGTCGACGCGCTGACCAATTACCTCACCGGCCTTGGCTATCCCGAACAGACCGAGGATATGGCCAAATTCTGGCCAGCCAATCTGCATTTGATCGGAAAAGATATCGTCCGCTTTCACACGATCTATTGGCCTGCCTTTCTGATGAGCGCCGACCTGCCGATGCCCAAGCAAGTGTTTGGCCATGGCTTCTTGCTCAATCGCGGGCAGAAGGAATCCAAGTCGCTCGGCAATGTGACCGATCCATTGGAATTGGCCGAAAAATTCGGGATCGATCCCTTGCGTTATTTCCTGATGCGCGAAGTCGCCTTCGGTCAGGATGGATCGTATTCGCCAGAGGCCATCGTCACGCGCGCCAATGCCGAACTCGCCAACAGTTTCGGCAATCTGGCGCAGCGCACCTTGTCCATGATTGCCAAGAATTTGGACGGTAAGCTGGAGCTGTTTGAAAGCGCAGAACAGGATAAGGCTCTCTTGGCGCAGGTGCATGAAGCATGCGCTGTCGATCTTCCGCGCGAGTTTGAAAACCTCTCGTTCTCAACCGGCATCGAGGCATGGCTACGTGCGATTTATGCGTGCAACCAATATGTCGACGAACAAGCGCCTTGGACCCTGAAAAAGACTGATCCTGAGCGCATGAAAGTGGTTCTGCTGACACTATTCGTCGCGCTGCGTGATCTGGGAATTGCGATTCAGCCAATCGTCCCTGAACGTGCTTCGGCTCTTCTAGACCAACTTGGTGTCTTTGAGGATGAGCGTGATTACGCTGCGCTGGATGACAAGGAATGGTACCATCGCCTGGTCGGCAGCGGTTTCAATGTCGCAAAACCAACACCGGTGTTTCCCCGTCTGGAAATGCCAGAAACAGATGAGGCTGCGTGATGCTGATCGATAGCCATTGCCATCTCGAATATAAGGGTCTGGTGGAGGATCAGCAGGGCGTTCTCAGGCGCGCGCGTGAGGCCGGCGTCAGCGCATTTCTCAACATTTCCACCCGCCATAGCGAGTGGGATCAGGTTGTCGGCACTGCTGAGCGCGAAAGCGATGTATTTGCAAGTGTCGGGATTCATCCGCACGAGGCCGATGAACATGAGAATTTGGGCGCGGACATATTGCGCAAAGCGACCGACAACCCACGGGTCATCGCGATTGGTGAGACCGGCCTCGATTATTATTACGATAAGTCGGATCGCAAAGTGCAACAGGACCTGTTCCGCATGCATATCGGTGTCGCGCGTGAAACCGGTCTCCCGGTCATTATCCATACGCGCGATGCAGAAGCCGATACCTTGGCAATTCTGGAAGATGAACTGGGGAAGGGGGCCTTTCCCGCTCTGATCCATTGCTTCACAGCGTCGCAAGATTTTGGGTCAAAGGTGCTCGATTTGGGTCTCACGATCTCTCTGTCCGGCATTGTTACGTTCAAGAATGCCAAGGATTTGCAAGAGGTTGCCAAAACCGTTCCAGCAGATCGATTGTTGGTGGAAACAGATAGTCCTTTCCTGGCGCCCGTGCCGCACCGCGGAAAATCATGCGAGCCGGCATTTGTGGCAAACACAGCCCAGTTTGTTGCGGATTTGCGCGGCGAGGAATTTGCGCAATTGGCAGAGACGACCAGCGCCAACTTCTTCAAATTGTTCAGTAAGGCGGCCCTTTGAAAGTCATCTTGCTCGGCTCTGGCACGTCCACGGGCGTCCCCCGCATTGGCAATGATTGGGGCGCGTGCGATCCGGAGGAGCCTCGCAATCGACGCACTCGGGTCTCGGTTCTGATAGAGAGTAACGAAGGCAAGCGCCTGCTGGTCGATACCTCAAGCGACATGCGCCAGCAGATGTTGGCCAACAACATTGGCCATATCGATGGCGTATTCTGGACTCACGATCATGCCGATCACTGCCATGGGATCGATGATCTGCGGGTGATGCGATATGGTCGTGGTGGTCCTATTCCCGGCTTTGCCGGTCAGGATACGGTTCGGCGATTGCGCCAACGTTTTGGCTATGTTTTTGCCGGACAGCACGGCTATCCGACGATTGTGGCGCTGGATACGCTCGACAGATTGCGAATGTTTGCAGGTTTTGGCGTTGAATGGTGCCAGATGCCGCATGGGCCAACCGAAACAACGGGGTTCCGGTTCGAATCTGATGGTAAGTCAATTGCGTATGCTACTGATTATAGTGGTATAACAGCCGAGATGGTTGAATTGTATGACGGGGTGGATGTCTTGGTGAGCGATTGTCTGCGTCGCGATCCTCATCCGACTCACGCACATCTTGCGATGGCCATGGAATTGGCTGATCAATGCGGCGTCGGCAAACTCGTGCTGAGTCACCTCGACAAGAGTATGGATTATCAGACATTGTGCGACGAAACACCTGACGACGTTATTGTTGGCTATGATGGATTGGAGTTGTTCGCATGAATGAATATTCCGTCGTTTCATTTATTGCCTTGCTTGGTTGGCTGGTGCTGTGCGGCAGCGCATTGGCTTCACACAAGATGGATTGGAGCAAAGGTATCCGCATGGGTTTGACCTGGTTGGCCATTTTCGGTGGCGTATTCGGAATTTTTCATTTTGTTGGCGGCGGTTAGGTTCTGAATCTAAAAATTCACGTATAGGTGTATTTAACATAATATATATTATCATCTTTGCATTGAGGCCAGTATGAGTGAGCAGATTGAGCGCCTTCTCCAAATTATGGCGACATTGCGTGATACTGACAAAGGCTGCGAATGGGATCGGGCCCAGAATTTCAAAACAATTGCTCCATATACCATTGAAGAAGCTTACGAAGTTTCTGACGCGATCGAGCGTGAGGATATGTCCGAGCTAAAAGAGGAACTGGGCGATCTGCTGTTTCAGGTGGTTTTTCATTCGCGCATGGCCGAAGAAATTGGCGCATTTACATTTACCGATGTGGCGCGCGCAATCTCAGACAAGATGGAAATGCGCCACCCGCACATATTCGGCGAAGAAGATGGGACCATGGGCGAGCAGCGGTGGGAGGCATTGAAGGCTCGCGAACGCGAAGCAAAGGGAGCAACAAGCGCGATGGACGGGGTGGCACGCTCCCTCCCCTCATTATCACGATCTGACAAATTGCAGAAGCGGGCAGCTCGGGTCGGCTTTCAGTGGCCCGAAATTGACGGTCCGCTGGAGAAACTGACTGAAGAGCTTGCGGAGCTGGAAGCGGCTCAAACTCCTGAAGAAAAGCTGATGGAAGCAGGCGATGTGCTGTTCGTAATTGTCAATATCTTGCGCAGATACGGCGTCGACCCGGAACAGGCCTTGCGCGCATCTAACGGCAAGTTCGAACGCCGCTTTCAGGCAATGGAAGCATTAAACGGTGGGAGCATTGACGGGCTCAACCTGAATGATCAAGAAGACTTGTGGCAAAAAGTAAAAAACTCAGAGTGTTAAGTCGGTATTCTGTTACTCGATCAAGGCGTTAGAGCGTGTCAAACTGGCCAAGCTCCTTTGGGTTCAGCCTGACCGTCAATTCCCTCATCGGACCATCGGCATCAGTGTCTGTTTGGGCAGCGACATCAGCCAGAACGTCGCCATGGGCATGCAGCCAGGCAATCCGTTTGCCATCGCTGGCGGGCAAGGTGAAGGTCATCTCGCGCGCATGTGATGTCAGCATGGCACCCACCTTTGCACCCAGTTCATCGATACCCTGACCCGATACAGCCGATGCAACCATTGCATCATCACGCTCATCTGCGAGACTGCGCAACTCGTCCGCAGCATCAGGCTGAAGCAAATCGATCTTGTTCCATACTTCAAGAATCGGAATAGCGCTCTCGCCCGGACCGGTAAGAGATCCTGTCCCAGTTGAGGAATTATCGGTGGTGGCGGCCGTTTCACTCTCGACCACACCCAGGTCAGCCAATACATTCATAACCTGAGTTTTCTGAGCGGCATTGGCCGGATTGGCCATGTCACGCACATGCAAAATTATGTCTGCTGCTGTTACTTCCTCCAAAGTGGCGCGAAAAGCTGCGACCAGCTGCGTTGGTAGATCGGAGATGAAACCGACAGTGTCTGACAAAATGGCCTTCTCGACGCCTGGCAGGCTGATGGCTCGCATGGTTGGATCAAGCGTCGCAAACAGCAGATCTTCTGCCATCACATCGGACCCGGTCAAATAATTGAACAGGGTCGATTTCCCGGCATTGGTATAGCCCACAAGAGCAATGACTGGCCAAGGTGCCCTACCCCTGCGTTTGCGATGAAGTGCGCGAGTGCGACGAACCTGCTCCAGCTCACGACGTAACCGGCTCATCCTTTGGCGGATCATCCGCCTGTCTGCCTCAATCTGGGTTTCACCCGGACCGCCCAAGAAGCCAAAACCGCCTCGCTGACGCTCAAGATGGGTCCAGCTGCGCACCAGACGGCTCTGCTGGTAATCGAGATGCGCCAGCTCGACCTGCAGGCGGCCTTCTGCGGTGTTGGCTCGCTCACCGAAGATTTCCAGGATCAGGCCGGTACGATCAATGACCTTGCGTTTGAGTTTATCTTCCAGATTGCGCTGCTGGATCGGCGTCAACGCGCCATCGACGATAACCAGTTCAGCCTCATGCAGATTGCAGGCGGCTGCGATGTTATCGACTTGCCCGGCCCCGAACATGGTGTTCGGGCGAACATCCCGTACGGGAATGATCGAAGCATCGGCAATCACCACACCTATGGCTAGCGCAAGGCCGCATGCCTCAGACAAACGCTCGTCAGCGTCGAGATCATACGCCTGGCGCTTGAGGTCAGGACACAGGACAAGGGCACGCGCACCGCGTGTGACTTCGCCTAAGAGATCATCATCGAAGCTCAGTCGTCTTCGCCTTCCCAATCGTCGGTCAGATCGACCGGAGAGGCGGGCTGTATCGTCGATACAGCATGCTTGTAAGCCAATTGGACAAAACCATCCCGCTCCAAGAGCATGCAAAAAAGGTCATAGGAGGCAATTCGACCTTGCAGCATCACTCCGTTAACGAGGAACATGGTCACCTCAACATTAGATTCTGCGACGCGTGAAAGGAAGACATCCTGAAGCAGGCGCTGCTTTTTGCTGCCTTGCTGGCTGGCAAACTGTTCCGCATCGACTGGCGTGCCAGGCATGATGGTTGAAATTGCATGCTTGTAAACAAGCTGTGACTGGCCGTCGCGGCGCAGCAGAATAGAAAAATTGTCGAACCAAGTGACAATACCTTGCAACTTCACGCCTTTTACCAGGAACATGGTGACCGGAGTCTTGTTTTTGCGGAGAAAGTTGAGGAACGCGTCTTGCAGATTGATCTGCCGAGCATCTTTGGCTGGTTTTGTCGCTGTCGGGATTGCGCGCGCGGAGAGGGTTCGCCCTTCGGCCATCGTGTCGTCCTTTGTTATTGGCGGCCACGTTTGCGGTCCGCAATCTGGCAGGAACTGTTACTGCTCCTACCGCTCGTGAAATACTCTAATGCCGTCAAATCATAGATGGAGCAATCAGATATTTCCAGTGGTTACAAATCGGTAGAGAACGTGATGGATCAGCCCTTGCGCTCAGCATCACGGCGGTCTGCCATACCAAGCAGTTTCAGCTTGCGGTGAAGAGCAGAACGCTCCATCCCGATGAAGGTTGCTGTTTTGGATATATTGCCTGAAAACCGGCGGATCTGAATGCTGAGATATTCCCGCTCGAAACTTTCGCGGGCTTCTCGCAATGGAGCTCCCATCATGGAAGCCATGCCAGCTTCACTGCTTTCCAATTTGCCTCCGGTGATTTCAGCAGGGAGCATGTCGGGTTCCACGGCCTCGAGTTGCTCGCGCGGGGTCAGTATGATTGTCCGCTCCACCACATTGCGCAACTGCCTGACATTGCCGGGCCAATCATATGCTTGAAGTGCGGCCATGGCCTCGTCGGAAATGACTGGAGGCTTGATCCCTTGCTCACTTGAATATCGGGTGAAGAAATGTTCTGACAATGCAGGAATGTCATCACGCCGATCAGCCAGCGAAGGAATTTCCACTGGCACGACATTGAGGCGATAGAACAGATCTTCGCGGAAGTTTTTGGACTCGATCTCAACCGGCAGGTCGCGCGAGGTGGAGGATACCACTCGAACGTCCACACCGATCTGACGTGCCCCCCCGACCCTGACGAAGCTTTGGTCGGTCAGAACGCGCAGGATACGGGCTTGGGTCGAAAGAGGCATGTCCGCCACTTCATCCAGATAGAGCGTTCCTCCATCGGCAAGTTCGAGCAATCCCGGCCGTACAAGCTTGCCATCGTTTTCTTCACCAAACAGTTCTTGCTCAAATCGCTCAGGAGTGATCCGAGCGGAATTCACAATCACAAATGCGCTATCGGCTCGCGGGCTCCAACTGTGCAGCAAACGAGCTGCTACTTCCTTACCTGCGCCCGCCGGGCCAGATATCAGCACTCGGCTGCCAGTGTTCGCCACCCGCTTCAATGTCGCACGGACGGCGTTGATCTGAGAAGAATTGCCGGTGAATTCCTCACCTCGCGCAAACCCCTCACGCAATCGCGTGTTTTCACGACGCAGTCGCTCGGTTTCGGTAGCACGCTCAACCAGCATCAACAGCCGTTCAGCTTCGAAAGGCTTTTCGATGAAGTCCATTGCGCCACGGCTGACGGCAGAAACCGCCGTGTCTATATTTCCATGACCTGAAAAGATGATGACCGGCAGTTCAGGTTCACGCACTTTGATTGCATCGAGCACCTCGAGACCGTCCATCTCGCTGCCGTGCAACCACACGTCGAGCAGCACCAGACTGGGTCGGCGTTCATCGATTGCGGCGAGCGCTCCGGTGCTGTTTGCAGCGGTGCGGCACTCATAGCCCTCATCGCTCAACACACCTGCAACCAATTCGCGAATGTCGTGTTCATCATCGACGATCAGAATATCAAGAGCCATTACCGGGCTTCCCTATCTTGCATGTGCATCAACCAATCTTCTCGCTGGATTTTTCTACTGGGTTCTTGGCAAAACTGAGGACAACGCGCGTTCCTCCGTCACTGCCCGAAGAAAAGCTCATGTCCCCGCCATGCTCGTCCACAATCTTGTTGACGATAGCGAGTCCAAGTCCGGTGCCCTTCTCTCGTGTGGTCATGTAGGGTTCGGTAATCCGCTCGCGTTCCTTGGGTAGACCGACACCATTATCTTCCACACTGATTGTCAGCATGTCTTCATCGCATGTCAGCGCTACGGCAACCTTGCCGCGATAATCCGGCTCTGCATTTGCCGCACGGGTTTCGACCGCTTCCACCGCGTTTTTCATGACATTGGTCATAGCTTGCCCGAATTGGTGGCGATCGCATTTCAGGTGAGATGACCCATCGCCTTCCATCGCGAGGGAGAAGTTTACCTGAGGATGAGCAACTTCTTGTAAGAACAAAGCCTGCTTGACCAGATCTGCACCGTCTTCATTGCGAAAGTGGGGCTTGGGCAGGCGAGCGAAGGATGAAAACTCGTCGACCATTTTGCGCAGATCACCGACTTGACGCACTATCGTATTGGTAAGTTCGTCGAACAATTCGCCATCGGCTTCAATCTGCTTGCGGTAACGCCGCTTTAAACGCTCGGTTGCCAGCTGAATGGGCGTAAGCGGATTTTTGATCTCATGTGCGATCCGGCGAGCGACATCAGACCAGGCGGCCTGGCGTTGGTCGAGCAATTGCCGGGTAATGTCCTCGAAGGTGATGACATGCCCGTCCCGCTCAGCGGCGATCTTTACCGCGAGTGTCAACAATTCATGATTATTGCTTTGCGACACCACCCCACTGTCAGCCCCGGCGGCGATCAGAGCACCGATTTCCGGTGAAATATCTGCAAGCGCTACGCCTATCGCGGAACTTTCTTCGTTGCCGGTCAGCAACTCTTGGGCAGAGCTGTTCATCAGCATGACGCGCCCTCCCCCATCGACAGAAACGACACCTGCGGTCACTGATTCCAGAACGGCCTCGGTGAAAGCCCGGCGGTCATCAATCTGACGATTGGCACTGACCAAAGCGTCGGTCTGCTTTTCCAATTGCGCAGTCATCCGATTAAAGGCGCGATTGAGCATGCCTATCTCATCCGGACCAGTGCGACCGGCCACCCGGAGTGCAAAATTGCCCGCACCAACCTTGCGCGCCGCCGCGACCAGATCGGTGACCGGCTCGACCTGTCTGTCTGCGAAACGCAAGGCAAACCAAACCGAGATGCCAACCAAGGCAAGGCTGACGACAAACAGCGCAAGATTGAACCGCAACTGCAATGCCCGCGCTCGCTTGATCAAGACATCGTAGGCATTGGATATCGCTTTGGCCTGCTCCCATGATTGGAACGAGCGTGCCTCCGAATTGCGGGCATTGTAGAGATAAAGGCCGCTTTCCCGATCAATCGGCGCCACCGCTTCGATGCGGGTGGGATTGTTAGAAATATAGACTGGTTCCCCGCCCTGCAGCGCGGCGAGTGCGGGTACAGCAATTGTACTTGGATCATTGCCTTCTGTAAGATCGTAAGCAGCCGCAACGCGCATGGATCCACCATCGATCTGTTGCAGGATTACTGTCTCATTCACTTCGCGGCCCTGCATTTGGTATGTCACAAATTCGGCGAAATCCTCTTCTGCCAATTGAGCTGGTGTAATTTCCTCCAACCCGGCGAGATAAAATCGCAGATCTCCTGCCATTGCGATGGTGCCATCAGCAACGCTGCGCTGGCTTTCCTCATAATAACCCTGGGCCAGTTCATTGGCGTTTTGCATCAGGCCGCGTGAATTGTCGGAAAACCAGAAGTCGACCCCTGACTGGAACAGGAATGCAGCAAAGGCAGCCACCAACAGTGTCGGCACTGCTGCGACCATTGAGAAGAAGAATACCAACCGGACATGCAAACGTGATGTACTGCCGACGGCTCTGCGTCTGGCCAAGCGGCGGCCCAAAAGCACAAGCAGGGTCATGGCCGGAATCAATGTGCTGATCAGAAGTACGGCAACTTGTGCGGATGGAAGGAGCTGACCATCTGGTGGTGCGCTAGAAAATGCGAACCATGTACTCCAAACTGCGAGCGCAAAAGCGAGCGCCGCGGCTATTTCGAGCCAGAGAAAAATGTTTATGCGACGGGCACCTACGACGAACTGACGCCACCAGCGCGGTGAATTTCGCGCAATTGATCCGGAATTGGAGCTCATCGTTGCTTGATTACAACGCCAGTGTTGCATTCATGCAAGCATTTTCTTGTCTTTTGCGTCAAACCGTTCGCGTGAAGCGGTCAGGTTCTACCGAAAGATCAGCCAGCCTTTTGCGCAGCGTGTTCCGGTTGATACCAAGCAATTGGGCGGCGCGCAGTTGATTGCCATTGGTTTGATCCAGTGCGAACTCCATGAGCGGCTTCTCAAAGGCTGCTAGTGCGCTTTGGTACAAAGTGCCCTTCGGGGGTTGGTTGGCGGCGAGCCACTGATCCAACGCCAGAGCAAAGCTGTCCCCCTTCTCCGTCTGGCTTTGACTTTGTTCTGCACCGATGATTTCTAACAAATCGCCGGCATCGACGCGTTCCTTGCGCGCCATCAGCGCCAGACGATAAACGACATTGCGCAATTCGCGGACGTTCCCGCGCCATTGTCGCCGCTCTAGCGCTTGGACAGCGTCGGGCTCGATTTGCCGGCGTGGCAATCCTTCCTCGGCGGCCTGAAGCAGGAAGTGCTGGGTCAGCACATCAATATCTTCCGCACGATCACGCAAAGGGGGCAGTTCGATTGGCACCACATTCAAACGATAAAACAAATCCTCGCGGAAAGTCCCTGCCTCGATCATGGGACCCAGGTCGCGATTAGTTGCGGCGATGATCCTGACATTTACAGCGATTTCCTGGCGCCCACCAACTCTGCGAATACGGCCGGATTGCAAGGCTCGAAGCAATCTTGTCTGCGCCTCGGCAGGCATATCACCGATTTCGTCGAGAAAAAGAGTTCCGCCATTCGCCTGTTCAAACTTGCCGATGGCCTGAGTCACCGCTCCGGTGAACGCCCCCTTTTCGTGCCCGAATAACTCACTTTCGATGAGATCGGCCGGGATGGCAGCGGCGTTTACCGCAACCAGCGGGCCTGACTTGCGAGATCCCAACTGATGGATCGCTTCTGCAACCAATTCCTTGCCGGTCCCGGACTCTCCGGTTACCAGAACTGTCAGATCGTTTCTCAGAACGCGCGTGATCATTCTGTATACTGACTGCATGGCGGCGCTGCGGCCCACTAATGGCATGCCATCGCCTGGGTCGGCTTGAAAGGTACCTCTCTCGTCGGCCTGCCCAACAGCTTGCCCTACAGCACGAACCAATTCGTCCAGGTCAAACGGTTTTGGGAAGTATTCGAAGGCCTGCGTTTCACTGGCTCGTACCGCCGTATCGAGGGTATTCTGTGCTGACAGGATGATCAAAGGCATGTCGGGCGCCTGCTTGCGCACATCTGGTAGCGATGCGATTCCATCGCCATCGGTCAGCACAACATCCGTTAGCATTGCGGCATAATCACCGTTTTGAGATAACATTTTATCTCTTCCGGCGACGCTATCCGTCCGGTGGACCAGATAACCCTCATCCTCCAGCGCAGCAACAATGACAGTCGCTATGGATGTGTCGTCTTCGACAAGCAAGATTTTGGCACTCATTGGACTTCACCTTCTGGTGCGAGCGGCAAATTTATGCGGAAATTGGTCAGACCTGCACTCTCGTTGCGATCATGACCTATCCGGCCATTCATGTCCCGTACAAGCTTACGCACCAGTGCGAGGCCAAGGCCTTGACCCGATTTCTTTGATGTGACGAAGGGTTCAAAGACGTGATCGCGCAATCTTTTCTCTATGCCGCTGCCATTATCGCTAACCGTGATTTCAATCGGCAATTTGACGCTGCGGCCTAACCTGATTGCGCTGAACACCAGCCCACTGACGAAGCGAGTCTTGACCGTTACTCTTGGGTTTTCGCTGGAAGCCAACGCCGCATCGCGAGCATTTGAGACCAGATTGATCAAAACCTGCTCCAGCGCGTCTTGGCTAGCCAGAACAGCGGGAAGTGAAGGATCAAATTCTTCCACTATATCGACCTGCTGATCGCTGGCGGCGCGCACTGTGGCAATCGCAGATCGCACGACTTCATGCAGATTGCATGGGGCAACGGGATCAGGCGTACTCCTACCCAATTGCTGCATCCGGTCGATCAGCCGCGCAATCCGGTCAACCTCGGTCGTGATCATGACAGCAAGCGAGCGATCCTGAGGCTGCAACTTGCGCCCGGCAAGCTGTGCTGCCCCGCGAATGGCGGACAGGGGGTTCTTGATCTCGTGAGCCAAAATTGATGGCGCGCCGAGCGTCACTGCTTCGTCCTGGTCAGGCTGGGAGGTATCATCGCGGCCTGCATCAGACATAGTCATAACACTCCAACCGGGATGTCCGGAGCTGGGTGAAATGGTCAAATTGATCTGCCTTGTCCCACTACCAGTTTCCATAGTGACATCGCGCGCCACCAGCGCGGCATCAGGTTCCGTCAATTTCCCGCGAACACGGTCACTTGCGATCTGCAAACTATCAAGCAAAGGCTGACCGACCAGCCGCTTGGCGCTTTTGCCTAACATGGTTTCAGCTGCCTGATTGGCCTCGGCTATTCTGCCTGCAGGGTCGATCAACAACATGGCGAAGATCAACCCGCCAATTTGCGCGGCGGGATCGGGGCCGACAGTGCCTGAAGTCACGCAGCTCGCCGCCGCAGGAAAGGTTCGTAAAAACGCTCGATCTCTGCCAACACATGGTCTGCGTCATCAATGAAATTCGCTTTATTGCGAAACTCTGCCGAGCCATGCATGCCCTTGGTATACCAGCCCAGATGCTTGCGGGCGATTTTTGTGCCTACATCTCGGCCGTAATGCTCAAGCATACCGTTGTAATGTTCGACCAGTACTCGATATTGCTCATCAAAAGTGGGCGTTTCCAGCTTCTCGCCGGTTCTCCACCAATGCATGATCTGACCAAGCAGCCAAGGCTTTCCATAGGCGCCCCGCCCGACCATCAGGCCGTCAGCGCCAGATTGTTCCAGAGCTTTAGCAGCGTCATCAATTCCGCAGATGTCGCCATTGACGATCACGGGAATATTCACCGCGTCCTTGACCTTGCGGATAAAGCTCCAATCCGCACTGCCCTTGTACATCTGGTTTCGTGTCCGGCCATGAACGGTGATCATCTTTACACCCAAGTCCTCTGCAATGCGTGCCATCTCGGGAGCATTCAGGCTGGCATGATCCCACCCCATTCGCATTTTCACAGTGACCGGAACTTTTACGGCCTTGACCGTTGCTTCCATCAACTTCGTTGCGAGCGGCACTTCGCGCATCAGGGCTGAGCCGGCCAGTTGGCCAACAACCTTCCGCACCGGGCAACCAAAATTGATGTCGATGATGGCAGCGCCATTGCCTTCCTGGAGCTTGGCAGCTTCACCCATGCTGCCCGGGTCGCAACCTACCAATTGCATCGAAACCGGTTCTTCGCTTGCGTGCCATTCCGCCTTTTGTACCGATTGGCGCGTTTCGCGGATCGCAGCTTCACTTGCGATCATCTCGGTGACATTGAGGCCTGAACCGTAGCGTCGCACCAGCGTACGGAATGGCTTGTCGGTCACGCCTGTCATCGGCGCAAGCAGCACCGGTTCGGCAATTTCGACATTGCCGATCATCATCGGTTTCATAGCCGGAGGCTTGGGTGAATCGGTCATTGTTCTACGGTGCCTAAAATTTAGGCAGCGCATAGTGGATTGCGCAATAACCGTCCAGTCCCTAAGCGCGGCAGTCCATGTCTGAAGCATCCGCCCTCCCCCCCTTTGCTGCTATAATTGTGGCTGCTGGAAAAGGGTTGCGTGCTGGTGGTGATACACCAAAGCAATTTGCTCAATATCGCGGCAAGCCTCTGATTCGCCATTCTGCCGAGGCTTTGCTTGCTGCCGGGTGCGAGCAGCTGGTCATACTGATTCCAGAAGATGGCGAAGACAAAGCGCAAAGCGCGCTGATAGGTCTGTCCGGGTTTAATCTGGTAATCGGTGGGGAAACGCGGCAGCAATCGGTTCGCAATGGTCTTGAATCGCTAGCAAGTTCAAATAGCTCCATTGCCAATGTTCTCATTCATGATGCCGCCAGACCCGATCTGCCATTATCCATTATTATGCAGTTGCGAACTGCCTTGCTTGCCAATTCCGGCGTGATTCCAGTCCTACCAGTTGTGGACAGCCTAGCTGTGGAAACTGACGGACAAATGGCTGGCACTGCAAATCGTGAAGCCCTGCGGCGAGTTCAGACACCCCAGGCTTTCCGTTTTGCCGATATTCTAAAGGCTCACCGGGCCTGGAGTGGGCCATGCGATGCTGGAGATGACGCGCAGGTCATGCTCGCCAATGGGGGCAAGATTGCCCTTTTGGACGGAGATGAAAGGCTGAAGAAAATGACATTTGCGCAAGACCTTCGCCCCGCGAACCAATTGGACAACCAACAAAATTGCACACATCCACCAATGCGAGTTGGCACAGGTTTTGATGTTCATCGGTTGGTTGCCGACGAAGAATTGTGGTTGTGCGGTTTGAAAATCGATCACGACAAGGGGTTGGCCGGGCACAGCGATGCAGATGTCGCGCTGCATTGCGTAGTCGACGCCTTGCTGGGTGCCATAGGAGAGGGCGATATTGGCACCCATTTTCCACCCAGCGATCCCCAGTGGAATGGTGCTGCATCACCACTGTTTCTTGAGCATGCAGTTAAGCTTGTGGCGCGCGCGGGTTACCGCGTCGGGAATGTTGATCTGACCATTATTTGCGAGGAACCCAAAATCGGCCCGCATCGGGACGCCATGCGCAAAAATCTGGCGGAACTGCTGCAAGCAGACCAAAGTTTGGTCAGCGTCAAGGCTACCACCACAGAACGGCTCGGATTCACTGGACGCGGAGAAGGCATTGCCGCTCAAGCCATCGTCAGCATCATAGCGTTGTAACAAGCAGGATTAGTCAATGGACAAAGACCGAATGCTCTCTCGTGAGATCACTGATCTGGCGCAACGCGTTGTCGAAGAGAACGCTAAGATTGGCCGCAGGATAGCATTAGCAGAAAGCTGCACAGGCGGTCTCGTGGCAGCTGCGCTGACCGAGGTTCCTGGATCGTCTGCCGTTCTTGATCGTGGTTTTGTAACCTATTCAAACGAAGCAAAGATGCAGAGCCTGAATGTGGCAAGCGACATCATCGAAACATTTGGAGCCGTCTCAATCGCTTGTGTCTGGGCAATGGCAGCTGGCGCACTTGCAAAAAGCGAAGCAGACGTGGCCATCGCGATCAGCGGTGTCGCTGGTCCGGGTGGGGGAACAAAGCTCAAACCGGTAGGGACAGTGGTTTTCGCGCGCGCCGTCAAAGATTCACAGAGTGAGCCTGAGGGTGAGTTGAAGAGTTTCGGCGACCTAACACGCGCCGAAATCCGCCATCAGGCGACAGTATGCGCGCTGGAATTGCTGCTGCCGTAAAGCTGCGCTGCTCGCGCTTCGAACGCTTCAACCATCTTGCGGAAGGCCCTGTCAAAATACTGTCCGGCCAATGCTTCGAAAACACGGCTTTTGAAGGTAAAGTCGACGCAGAAAAACACCTCGCACCCGCCATCCTGCAGAGGTGTGAAGGTCCATTTGTTGTCGAGATCACGTAACGGACCATCAACATAATGCACATTGATTTCGACCGGACGAACCTTCTGAACTTTCGAGGTGAATTTCTCACGCAATGACTTGAAACCGACCACCATGTCGGCGATCATTTCGTTCTCGCCATCTGATCGAACACGGGTAGCGATGACCCAGGGCAGGAATTCTCCATAGCGCCCAACATCGGCCACCAGATCAAACATCTGTTCGGCGCTATATGGAAGGCGCCTGGTTTCCTGAATACCTGGCATACCTAGGCTCGCCTAGCGGGAGACTTTGGCGTTTTGTTTTGCCAGCTTTTCAGCGCGAGCAGCCTTCATTTGGGCAAAATCATCACCTGCATGATAGCTTGAGCGTGTCAGCGGACTGGAGGCAACTTGAAGAAAGCCCTTGGCCCTTGCAATCGAGCCGTACGCGTCGAATGCCTTTGGCGTTACAAATTCCTCAACCTTGGCATGCCGCGGGGTTGGTTGAAGATACTGGCCCATCGTGATGAAATCGACTTCTGCACTACGCATGTCGTCCATGACCTGATGTACCTCGAGGCGTTGCTCGCCCAGTCCCAGCATGATGCCTGATTTGGTGAAGATCATTGGATCGTGCCGTTTGACCTCCTCCAGCAGACGAAGCGAAGCGTAGTAACGCGCGCCCGGGCGAATCGTGGGATAGAGTCTGGGAACGGTTTCCAGATTGTGATTGTAGACATCCGGCCCCGCCTCGCAAATGGCTTCGACAGCTGGACGCATCTTGCCACGAAAATCGGGTGTCAGAATCTCAATAGTCGTATCTGGCGTATTGCGCCGCAAAGCTTCGATCACTTTCACGAACTGACCAGCTCCACCGTCGGGCAGATCGTCGCGATCGACACTGGTGATTACGATATGCTCCAGCCCCATCTTGGCTGCGGCAATCGCTGTATGCTCCGGCTCGAGCGGATCGACCTTGCGTGGCATGCCCGTTTTGACGTTGCAGAACGCACATGCGCGTGTGCAAACATCACCAAGGATCATGACGGTGGCATGTTTCTTGGTCCAACATTCCCCGATGTTGGGACAGGCCGCCTCTTCACAAACTGTGTTCAGGTTCAGCTCGCGCATCAACTTGCGCGTTTCGTTGTACCCTTTGCTGACTGGCGCGCGTACGCGAATCCAGTCGGGTTTGCGCTGGCGTGCCGGGCGATCTTCCGGAGTCGCGGGTGGAACCGTGGACAGGTCGTTCATGGTTCTCACTTAGGCAATGGTGTTGATGGGCGCAATGGGCCCGCTTGCCGAATTACGTATGCTCGGCTAGTCGCAATATTATGGATGCAAGCGCTCTTCAGACCTTCACGTCTCCGGTAATATTGTTTTTCGTTTTGGGTATTCTTGCAGCTTTTGCTCGCTCGGACCTTGCCATACCAGAGGCTATTGCGAAGGGCATGTCGCTTTATCTGATGGCTGCAATTGGCATGAAAGGCGGAGTAGCAGTATCGGAATCGGGCATCGATGCCAACGTTCTGACCGCCCTTGGCCTCGGAATCGCGGCAAGCTTCGTTATGCCTTTCTTCGCCTATGCATTGCTCAAGGGCTTCGGAAAGCTTGACCGATTGAATGCGGGCGCTGTCGCGGCGCATTATGGCTCAGTCAGCGTCGTTACCTTTGTGACAGCGGTCGAAATACTCGAAATCCAAGGCAAGCCGCCTGGCGGCTATATGGTGGCTGTGATGGCGGCGATGGAAACACCTGCCATATTAACGGGCCTGATGCTGGCTCGCGGCCTTGGGTCAAAAGGTGGGGGCCAATCCACCGGCGAAATGCTGCACGAAGTGTTTTTCAACTCTTCAGTAGTACTCTTGCTGGGCGCGTTTGCCATCGGCATCGTCAGTGGTGCACAAGGCTTTGCCGAAGTCAGTCCATTCTTCCAAGCGGGTTTCAAGGGTGTTCTTTGTATCTTCCTGCTCGACATGGGTTTGATTGCGGCCCGCCGCATCATGGACGCAAGAGCGGTAACCTGGCGACTGGCAGCGATTGCAATTGCTGTGCCGCTCGTAAACGGCGTTATCGGCACATCCGCAGCGGTTGCTCTCGGTCTTGATGTCGGATCGGCGGCTGCGCTCGGCGTATTGTGCGCCAGTGCAAGCTATATTGCTGTGCCGGCGGCTATGCGGCTTGCGCTGCCCGAGGCTGATCCAGGTATTTATCTCACTATGTCGCTCAGCATCACCTTTCCATTCAACATTCTCATCAATATCGGCCTGATCAGCGCGCTGGCAACGGCTCTGACCGGGGCAGGAGCAGGACCGCCATGATTGAAACCGTGATCCGCAAACGAATTGAGATTCTCACTGACTCCGCTTTGGTAAAGCGCGTTACCGATGCCATTGACCGTGCCGAAATTACCGGGTGGACCGTGACACCCGTCAGTTCTGGAAAAGGGCGCGAGGGGAAATGGCGCGAAGAGCGAGTGATGGGGACAGACAAGGTTTTCGTTTTGACTATCGCCCCTCAGGATAAAGCCATGGCGCTTGCTGAAGACATCGCTCCACTGCTGACCACACACGGCTTCTTGCTCACGATGTGGGATGTGGAGGTGATCCGGGGCGAGCGTTTCTGATGCCTGAATTTGCAGAATTGGTAAAAGGGTACCAACGCTTCCTCAAAGACACCTATCCCGCCGAGCGCGAGAAGTTTGATGAAACCGTCCGCAATGGCCAGCACCCGAAGCTGATGGTGATCGGTTGTTCGGACAGCAGGGTTGGTCCCGAGCATATTTTTGACGTTGATCCGGGAGAGATTTTCGTTCTGCGCAATGTCGCAGCACTTGTCCCACCGTTCGAGACTACAAAGGGCATGCATGGAGTTTCAGCGGCGATTGAATTTGCCGTGCAGTTTCTTGAAGTAAAGCAAATCTTGGTGCTGGGCCACGGGCGCTGCGGCGGCTGCAAAGCTGCACTCGATCAGAGCTTGGCGGAGGCTGAACCTGGTAGCGGTGGATTTGTCGCTGGCTGGATAACCATGCTCGATAAGGTGCGCGCCGAAGTTATCGAAGAACATGGCCACGATGGCCGCGCTGCAGAACTGGCGATGGAACATGCAGCAGTAAGGCAATCGATTGCCAATCTCCGTACATTCCCTTGGATCCGCGAGAAAGAGGCGGCCGGAAAATTGAAACTGCGCGGTGCTCATTTTGCCATCAGTGGGGGGATGTTGAGCGCGTTGGATGACGATGGCATATCGTTCCAACCGGTTGTCGACGGTATCTGACGGGGTCCGGTCTTATTATCGCTTGCTCCTTGCCGGTTGCGCGCCCATTTGATGTTGCATGGCTGAAATAGAACTCAAGAACATCGCGCTGCTTATTGATGCAGACAACACGACTCCCGATGGGATTGATCCGGTGCTGACGGTTATGGCGGAGTTGGGTCAGGTCAATATTCGTCGCGCCTACGGCAATTTTGCCAAGGACAACCTGGCCCGTTGGGACAAGATTACAAACCGTTTCGGAATCAGACCTCAGCAGCAATTTGATGTGTCAAAAGGCAAGAATGCGACCGATATGGCAATGACAATCGATGCAATCGATCTGCTGTATCAGGGCAAGGTTGACGGGTTCGGGATCATGACATCGGATAGCGACTTTACGCCATTGGTCACCCGTCTGCGACAGGATGGAATTCTGGTTTATGGATTTGGCGAAGCAAAGACCCCGCCCGCTTTCAAGTCGGTCTGCACACGATTCATTGATATTAAGCAGCTTATTGCGAGCTATGCAGCAGACAAGCCAGGCGAGCGCAAGTCGGCCCGTCATGAAAGCGGAGGGGCGGTCGATGAGGAATTGATGGAGTTGATCACAGCTGCTTATTCCGAGGCCAAGCGTGATGAGCAGGGTTATGCCAAATTACAGCAGGTAGGTCAGATTGCGGGTAACAGGTCCAGTTTCGACGTGCGCAATTATGGCTTCAAAAACCTGTCTGATCTGTTCGGCGCACTGGATAATTTCTCAATGGATCGGCGAGACGATAATCAGATTTTCGTAAAGCGACTTCGCTGAGCAAATACTTCGAATGCACCAAAACAAACGGCGCGAACCTGAAGAGCAGGTCCGCGCCGCAGCTTTAGTGACCTCAAACTAAAAGAGGCCTTGAGCTTTAGGCTGTGGCAGGGGCTGGTACTGCACTGCTGCCTGACATTTTTTCAGCTGCATAGGCTGACCACAGCATAGCAATGGGCGCCCTGTTCCCTTGCACCTTTTCAAAGGTTTTCTTCGCTGCAGCGTAATTTCCCATGTCAAATTGAGCGATACCCAAACGCATCAGAACTTGCTGCCTATCAACGCCAGCCATATCCAGACTCTTGCTGTAGAATTCGGCTGCCTTTTCATTCTGGCCATAACTCAGGAAGGCATCGCCTGCAGCAACCACAGTCCGCAAACCAGCTGAGGATGATCGAGCATCGCGTTCAAGTGCAGGCAGATCGGCCCGGTCGGCAGCAATGCGGCCTTCAGCAGTTTTCAGCGAGTCAGCCAAGAAAATATCGTCCCGACTTGCCCTACCACTGGCATAGCCGCTTTTGATGATCTTTTCGACTTCCTTGGGAAGGCGGCGCGCGTCAGCAGCATCGACATACTCAATGTATTCCTGTTTGCCGACAAAGGTATCAATGCGATATCCAAGGCGCAGGAGGTCAAGCATTTCCGCCTGACTAAATGTACCTAGGTTGCGGGCGATATTGATTGCATCGCGCCAATTGCCTTGGCTGGGATAGTCCCCAATCCAGCCGACGACGTAATCGTATACATCTGGCGTAATCGAATTGTTGTAGGCGATACTCAAGCCGCGGCGGTACCACTGCTCCTCAACCGCAAGGCCAGCTGATTTTCGCTCAGCAATCGCCTGGTTAAGGAAATCGAGCCCAGCTCGATTGTTGCCCTCGCTGAAAAAGCTTTCAGACATGGCGATCCGCATGGAATCTGCGGTAATCGTGTCCGTGCTGAAATTCGCATCGATTGCCTTCTGCAGAAAACCGCGCGCTGCAGAATGGTCACTTGCAGCGTTCGCCAGCTGATAGGCAATGAAATTGAAGCGGCCAACTTGGTCGGCAGATGCCTTGCCGCTGTCGAGCATCATAGTCATGCCCTGCAACTGCAAAGCCTGATCGCCCGACTTAACACCAACATTGTAAACCGCATTTCCGCCAACAAAGCGTTCGTCAATCGACTTGGCGAGCGCCACGACACCAGGTATCAGCGCAGCTGCACCGGTCACGTCATTGCCTTCGGCATTCACGATCGCCTGGAGGGGCTGATAGGCCTCGATAAACTCCTTCGAGTACTGCGGCTTTGCCTCTTCCTCGCCCTTCTTTTTCTTTTTCTTTTTCTGGGCGTGTGCAGGCTCAGCCACAGCGACCATGCTCACAGCGGTACCTGTGGCAAGCGCGATGGCTAAAGCAAAATGCGAGGCTGGCTTTGACCGAGCAAGTCGATTAGCAACGAAAAAACGCATGGGGGTGACTCTCCTGGTAATAAGTAAATTCTGATCCTTTCGAGGGATCGGATTCGATTGTTGAAAGGGTCATGGACGCGCTTTCTTCAATTTGCAATTTTTCCTACATTTCTGCGGCTGAACGAGCATTGAACATGCGGTAAATGTGTTGTGCAGCGCAGCATCACCGTAGGCTTGGCCTTTATGTGGATAAAGCGCTTCTATTGCAGTTTTGTTCCAGTCTCGCAGTGGTGAATTAGACGCCAAGCGCCTACATTGGGTGCGACCAGAATACCTGCAAATCAGAGCAAGATCGGTACAGTTTTGAGCGACGATATTGACACGATAACCCCGCCCGTTCCCAGCGACGAATTCGAACGTATCGATATCGTCGACGAGATGAAGACGAGCTACCTTGATTACGCAATGAGCGTGATCGTTTCGCGCGCCCTGCCCGACGTGCGCGATGGGCTGAAACCGGTTCACCGCCGCATTCTTTTTTCAAGTAAGCAAGGCGGGTTTGTCGCTGGTCGTTCTTATGTGAAAAGCGCCAAGATTGTCGGCGACGTGATGGGTGATTATCACCCGCATGGCGACAGTGCGATCTACGATGCGCTCGCCCGGATGACACAGCCATGGTCGATGCGCGTTCCGCTGATCGATGGTCAGGGCAACTTCGGGTCGATGGACCCGGATCCGCCCGCATCCATGCGCTATACCGAGGCGCGCCTTGCCCGTGTGGCCGATACCTTGTTGGATGACCTCGACAAGGACACGGTTGATTTCGTCGACAATTATGATGGCCGTAAGCAGGAGCCATCGGTTCTGCCCGCCCGATATCCCAATCTGCTGGTCAATGGCGCCGGCGGCATTGCGGTGGGCATGGCGACCAATGTGCCGCCGCACAATCTGGGCGAGGTCATCAATGGCTGTTTCGCCTATATGGACAATCCCGCGATCACTGCGGAAGAGCTGATCGAATATATCCCCGGCCCCGATTTTCCGACTGCACCGCTGATCCTGGGCTCCTCTGGCGCCAAGGCTGCCTATACCACAGGACGCGGCTCGATTTTAATGCGTTGCCGCCACGAGATCGAGACCAAGCGGGGCGATCGTGAAAGCCTGGTTTTCACTTCGATCCCATATCAGGTTGGCAAGTCCAATCTGGTGGAGAAAATCGCCGAAGCGGCCAAGGACAAGCGCATCGAAGGCGTGTCGGACATTCGTGATGAAAGTAGCCGTGACGGCGTGCGCGTCGTTGTCGACCTGAAGCGCGATGCAACTGCCGAAGTGGTTTTGAACCAGATTTGGCGGCACACCCCAGCCCAATCCAGTTTCCCAGCCAATATGTTGGCAATCCGTGCCGGACGCCCTGAAACGCTGTCGCTGCGCGAATTCATTCAAGCCTTCATCAGCTTTCGCGAAGAGGTCATCACCCGGCGCACAAAGTTTGAATTGAGCAAGGCGCGTGATCGCGCTCATATCTTGCTTGGGTTGGTTATCGCGGTATCCAATTTGGACGAGGTCGTGGCGATTATCCGCGGTGCACCCAATCCGGCTGCAGCCCGCGAGAAGCTTTTGACCAAGGATTGGCCAATCGGCGACATCGCCCAATATATTCGCCTGGTTGAAGCGATTGAGCCTGACGCTGAGCAAGAGGGCGGCACCTATCGCCTTTCAGCGCGTCAGGTGAAGGCCATTCTGGATCTGCGATTGCACCGTCTCACGGCGCTTGGGCGTGACGAGATTGGCGACGAGCTGAAGGAATTGGCGGATAAAATTGCTGAATTCCTGTCTATATTGGCTGATCGTGTGAAGCTTTATGCAGTCATGCGAGAGGAGCTGGAAGAGGTCCGTGACACCTATGCCACGCCGCGGGTTTCTGAAATCGCCCCGGCCTGGGATGGGTTGGAAGATGAAGACCTGATCGAGCGGGACGAGATGGTCGTGACCGTCACCCATGATGGTTACATCAAGCGCACCCCGCTCTCCACATTCCGGGCTCAGAACCGTGGCGGAAAAGGCCGCGCTGGCATGTCAACCAAGGACGAAGATGCTGTAGCAGAGATGTTCGTCACATCGACGCACACGCCGGTGCTGTTTTTCTCCACAGCAGGCAAGGTTTATCGCCTGAAGGTCTGGAAGCTGCCGGAAGGAGGCCCCAACACGCGCGGTCGCCCAATCATCAACATGCTGCCCTCGCTCGACGATGGAGAGACGATCCGTACTGTCCTTCCATTGCCGGAAGACGAGGCAAGCTGGGGCGCGCTCAGCGTTGTGTTCGCCACGGCCAAAGGCAGTGTCCGCCGTAACAGTATGGATGCCTTCACCAACGTTCCCTCGAACGGCAAGTTTGCGATGAAGTTCGATGCTGATAGCGAAGACAAGTTGATCGGCGTTGCCCTGCTGGAGGCTGGCGACGACGTGTTGCTGGCAACGCGAATGGGCAAGGCGATCCGCTTTGGCGGCGAAGATGTGCGCGAGTTCACCTCACGCACGTCAACGGGTGTGCGCGGCATGAAATTCAAGGAAGCAGGTGACGAGGTTGTCTCGCTATCGATCCTGCACGGCGGCAGCGCCACACCGGACGAACGCGATGCCTATCTCAAGGCAGCTCCATGGAAAGCTGATGAGAATGCTCCTGCCCTCTCGCCCGAACATGCAGAAATGGCGGAAGAGGAACAGTTCATCCTCACCGTTTGCGCCAATGGTTTTGGCAAATTGTCGTCTGCCTATGAATATCGCCGCGCTGGTCGTGGCGGCATGGGCATCACCAATATCGACAATATCAAGCGCAACGGACCAGTTGTGGCCAGCTTCACGGCAACAAAGGCTGACCAGCTGATGTTGGTGACCGATCAGGCCAAGCTTATCCGCATCGGGCTGGAAAGCCTGCGAGTCATCGGACGAAGCTCCTCAGGTGTGAAGTTGTTTGATGTGTCTAAGGGCGAGACCATCGTCAGTGCCGTGCGCATTGATGAGGAAGAAGCCCCGGAAGATGCCGCAGAAGAGGCGATCGCAGAAGAACTGGTAGAAGCTCGCGGAGGCGATGATGTGGTCGAACCCAAGGCAACTCCGCACAGCGATGCAGACATGGACGGCAGCACCGACAACGCGGATTGATCAGACCAGACTGTTTTTGCCTGACTAGCTACCGCTTTGCGGATGCTCTCCTCGCAAGGTCTGGATTACGCCTGTGGCGATGAGAAACTGGCCGGCGAAATAGGTCGGCCAGACCAGCCAAAGCGATATAGGGTTGCTCTCGGGCTGACCCATCGCGGCAAAGATCAGCCAGTCCGAAACAACAAATAGAACCGCGCCAATTCCGGTACGATACCGGGGGAAGCGGCTCATCCAGGCTGTCGCTGCCATCGCGCCAAGCGCAAGCGCGTAAAGCGTGACCTGCAAACTTCCGGTCAGCAGGAAGGATATGGTCGGCGTGCCCAACAGCAAGACGACAGCCAGCCCCTTTTGACTGGGGGTGGAGACCTCGCGTCCATTCTTGAGATAGAGCGAGATGGCCACCAGATGCGCCACAAAAAAGAAGAGACCGCCTGCCTCAAACGACAGCTCTATTCCCATGTCACCCAGGCTGGAAAATACCATGACGGCGCCCAGCAATCTGGCATCGGGATGGCTGCTGCGGTTGAAAGCGTAGATGGCCAATGCCGCTGCGGCCGAACCTTTAAGCAAGATCAACCACACCCCGCCAATTGGATTGTCTCGTAAAAAATAGAAAGCGATTGCCGCCACCAGAGCCATCAGCAACCAGGGACGATGTTCAACCAGTGCGCGGTTCGGCATTGCTGCATACTCCTTTGCGTGCACTGCTAGGGCTTGATGCAGGTTCAGTGCAAGCCTAACTGCGCGGCTATGACCTATGACGTACACATTATCGGTGGTGGATTGGCTGGCAGCGAAGCGGCCTGGCAATTGGCCCAGCGCGGCCGCAAGGTAAGATTGTCCGAAATGCGCGGTGCCCCTGCTGACAAGGGCGGTGAGATGACTGCGGCGCACCAAAGCGATGGCTTGGCCGAACTGGTGTGTTCCAACAGTTTCCGTTCTGACGATGATACCAAGAATGCGGTCGGTCTGCTCCACCATGAAATGCGGGCGCTTGATAGTTTGATCATGCGCGCTGGCGAGGTAGCTCGTGTTCCTGCTGGCTCGGCAATGGCGGTCGACCGAGATGTCTTTTCTTCCGAAGTGGAGAAGGCTCTAAACAATCATCCCAACATTACGATTGAGCGCGAGCGGATCGATGACCTCCCCCAATCTGGTCTTACGATTGTCGCCACCGGACCACTGACGGCGCAGCTGCTCGCCCAGAATATCGTACAGGCCACCGGGCAAGATCGCCTCGCTTTCTTCGATGCGATTGCCCCAATCGTGCATCGCGATTCCATCGACATGGATATCTGCTGGATCCAGTCACGTTGGAACAAGCGCACGGAAGCCTCAAACGAGGAAGGCGACTATATAAATTGCCCGATGACGAAGGAGCAATACCTCGCCTTCCACCAGGGTTTGATGGATGGAGAGAAAACAGAGTTCAAGGAATGGGAGCAGGACACGCCCTATTTCGATGGTTGTATGCCGATCGAGGTTATGGCTTCCCGCGGGGTCGAAACCTTGCGGTTCGGGCCGATGAAGCCGGTCGGGCTCGACAATCCGCGGGATACGACGCCTGAATTCCCCCAAGGCCGCTGGCCTTATGCCGTGGTTCAGCTGCGCCAAGATAACAAACTGGGAACTTTGTGGAACATGGTCGGCTTTCAGACGAAGCTGAAATACGGCGCACAGATCGAATTGTTCCGTACCATACCTGGTCTGGAGAACGCTGAATTTGCGCGTCTGGGTGGCCTGCACCGCAATACCTTCATCAATTCACCGCTGGTTCTGGATCGCCAGCTGCGCTTGCGTGAGGCACCGCACATCCGCTTTGCCGGACAGATCACTGGATGCGAGGGTTATGTGGAAAGCAGTGCGGTCGGGCTGATTGCCGGCATCATGGCCGCGCATGAGCTGGCCGGAACCAAGTACATCCCTCTACCTGCTAGCACGGCGCTTGGCGCTTTGCTGTCACATATTACAGGCGATGCTGAGGCCGACACGTTCCAGCCAATGAACGTCAATTTTGGTCTGTTTCCTCCCCTCCATGATGTTCGCAAGAAAGAGCGAAAGCAGGCCTATACCGATCGGGCAAAGGCGGACATGCAACAATGGATAGCGGAGATTCAGGGCGTGCCAGCCTGAGCAACGGCACGCCGTCAGCAGCGGCAGTTGTTTCGTCTGGTGGTGTTGCTAGGCGCGGGGCGTGCTGTCGTGCGAAACTCGCTTTGAGTCAGTTGCCCATTGCCATCAACATCAGCGCCATCAAAGCGGTTCGCAGTTGTGACAGCCCATTCTTCAAAGGTCAGTAAATTGTTGCCGTCCACATCAAGCTTGCGAAAGGCATCGCTTCGTGTCGACAGCATTTCGTTGCGAGTGATCGTCAGGTCACGATTGCGGTCGTAGCGGAAGAAACGTCTTTGTTCTCGCGTCAGCTCGCTTGCTTCTGGGGGAGTTGGGCCTTCCATCTCTCCTGGATCGGTGATGGGAAGTTCCTCAGGTGCAGGCGCTGCATCCTCTGCTTCAGGCGGAGGTGGCGCATTCTGTTCGACCTGAGCACGCCCCTGCCACCAGAATATTCCGACGCCTGACAGGACAAGACCCAGAAACAGTCCCAAAAACATTCTGCCCATCGTCAGATCTCCTTTGCGCTTGCCGCAGGATAGAGATTTTTACATTCCAATCAAACCAGCACGTGCAGCGGTCAGTGCAGCCCCCCTGCCCTCCATCAACGGACGGCCTCCCCGCTCAAGCGCGCGTCTAGCAAGAGCGGATAGAACGGCAATCCCCCGCGCCGCTTTTGGCAATTTGCGCGATTTCCCGCCATAATCACCGACATTGCTCAACGCCAATTCGACAATATGGGCTCGCTCATCATCGAGGGAAACTTTGGAAGCCAGATCAGCCAGCGCCCATTGATGCGCAGCAGCAATGATGGATCGGCTTGCCTCTTGGTCAACCACGCTGTTGTAAATGGTTGCCAGGGCGCTGGTCCGTCCAGCTGCAAATCCATTGGCATCGTTGGCAGAAAGTGGGGGTTCGCTGAGCAAATGCTCCCAACCATCAACCACGCCGATAAGCGCTGTTTCCTCTTTGGGCCAATGGTCAGCGATTGCATCAAGCACCTGGTCGCCAACGGGCCGCTCGCTGCGAGGCTTGGCCAGCATGTCACGCCACCATGCCAGCTTCATCTGTGCCAGCATCGGTTCAGTTGTACTGCCATTGATGCGGGCGAGCCGCTGATCAAGGGCAAAGAAGGTCCCAAGGCGCTCACGCAAAAATGCGGGTGTGTATGCAAGAGCAATTGAAAGCTCTGCCGCAATAGGGGGATCGTCATCTGGCTGCATTGTCCCGCCTAGGCTGGTTCTGGCTTACTTTGTCAAGCACCCGCCACCAACAAACAAGGGGCGTATCCTTATCACGTTATTAACCAAGCCATTTGACGGTTCGCTCATCCTGTATGCGCTAAGGGCATTCGGTGAATTTACTCTTCAAGCAAGGTTCAAAGCCAATGAGCGTGTTGAAAAACTTTTGTCGCAAGCTTCGTCGCAGCACCAGCGGTAACGCTGCCTTGCTGATGGGACTGGGTATGCCAGTGCTGGTTGGCGGTACCGGCTATGCCGTTGATACGGCGCAATGGTATCTCTATAAGCGCGAGCTGCAATATGCTGCAGACCAAGGCGCGCTTGCTGGCGCTTGGGCGCGCGGAAACGGCGATACGGGCACTGGGTACCAGACTCGCGCCGGTCAGGAGTTTGACGACAACATCTCGGTTACTGCAGACTACACGCCAGTTGATGCGGCGAGTTTGGCCGATTGGGACGGCGGCACCCTCAACAGTGTTGTTGTAACAGCAAGCATCTCAGTTGACCTGCCGTTCAGCCAGATTGTTTTGGAACGGCCGACCACGATTTCTGTGCGCTCTCAGGCGATCTTCGAGACGGTACCTTCATACAATCCCTGCATCCTCGCTGTGAAGCCATCAGGCGACAAGGCTGTCTGGTTTAACGGCGGCCCGAATGTGAATGCCGCCTGCGGATTGGGAGCCGTGTCAAATAGTGATGACGCCGTAACCATCACTGGCAATTCGGGCACATACAATGTGGGCTTTGTTGTGACAGCGGGAACCGTGCTGGATCGGCACGATGGATTTGCCGATGCAACGGTTGTTGAAAATGCCGAAGGTGTTTTCGATCCTTTTGAAGATCTTATTCCACCAGACAACCCCGTACCACAGGTTTTGACATGTGGGGCAGTTGGCGACCCATGGTCTGCGGATGAAACACGCAACCAGACCTACAGCTACACCTATTATCAAGGGCAAAATGCCAATCGTGCGCTGAGCGGTGGATCAATTGACTACTCAGGTGATGGTCGGACAAACTTGCCGCCCTTCACACCAGTAACGATCAGTGACACATATGCCAGCGAACCATCCAACAACACCGAAACGGTGAACAGTAGCCTGGTTAAGATCTCGGGAAGTGGTCGAGATGCGATTTGGGAGCAAATCACTACCACTACATCATTCACTTACAGCAATATAGTTTTCACCCCGCCAACCGGGACGCAGCAGCCCGGCACTTACTCCAGCTTTGATCTTTCCTGTGACACGACACTGGCAGGAGGTATCTATGTCATTGATGGCGGTGTGTTAAAAGTAAACGCTGACTATTCGTTGACCGGCAACGGAGTGATGTTTGTTTTAAAGAATGGCGCCGACATCCAGATCAATGGCGGGGCGAATATCAATCTTTCTGCCATGACAGTAAATGAATTGCTTGCTGCTGCTGCTGTACCAATGATTACGGCTGAAACCGCCGAGCAACTGGCCGGCATGCTCATCTTCGAGCACCCCGATTCCGAGGGCTCGGACAAAGCCAAACTCAATGGAAATGCCAATACATCACTGAACGGCACCATCTATGCACCAAACAGCTCAATTGAAATTCTGGGCAGTGCTGCTGGTACCAGCGCATGTCTTATGATTGCGGCAGGTGAAATTCAGATTGGCGGCAGCGCGGACCTGGCAAACTTCTGCCCACCAGGAGAAGAAATCGACACATTCTCCGTCAACGGCGGTACGCGCGTCAGGTTGGTTGCGTAATGGCTTTCTTTTCCAGAATACGCAGCCTGTTCCGCAACAATGAAGGTGCAGTGGTAATTGAATCCGCTTTTGTCATTCCTGTTCTGGGAATCATGGCTCTGGGCGGATTTGAGGTGAGCATGATTGTCTCGCGTCAAAACGAAATGCAGACCGCCGCAGCAGAAGCTGTTGCAGTAACGCTGGCACGTGTCCCAGACGAAGCGGAAGAGCGCAACGCGCTAGAAGCTATTATTGAGACCTCGACCGGCCTTCCGGCCGACCAGGTCAGCTTGACCCAACGATTCCGTTGCGATGCAGAGGCTGATTTGAGAAACGATTCAAGCGGCTGCGACGCCTCGGCTGTGATTTCCGAGTATCTCGAAATCAATATGACCGACACATACACGCCTATCTGGGCCGACTTTGGTCTGGGACGGCCGGTCAATTACGACATCACGCGAAGGGTGCAAATCGCATGATCGCTACATTTGCAAAGAGGCTGCGCCGCGACACTCAGGGCGCAACCGTCATCGAATTTGCCATTCTCGCACCGGCGATCATCGGGCTGATGCTTGGCGTGCTACAAATTGGCATCAGTATGCAGGCCCAAAATGCGTTGCGAGGGATTGCGTCAGATACCGCCCGGTTCGCCGTTGTTGAGTATATGAACCAGAACGAGATCAATAATAATCAGATCAAAATTCAGGCAGAAAGCATCGGAGAGGGCGCACCCTATCTTTTGCAGGACAGCTTGGCTGTCACAGTCACTGATGCGGCAACGCAGCGCGTTGATGGGGCTTTCGAGAAAACCCTCACCCTGACCTACACTCCGCCCAATGTGCTACCATTGTTCGAATTCGGCTCCCGGGAAATGTCCTATGAAAGACCAATTTTCCTGATTGACGAATGATATGAAAACCGAAAAGAGAAACCCCGCCCGGCACACGCCTGGCGGGGTTTTTTGTGGCCGAACACTCGATCAATCGGCGTAGCAAACCTTTTTGACAGCCTCGACGATGCGTGGGGCGTCAATCAGCGCCAGCTTTTCCAGATTGGCAGCATAAGGCAGCGGCACATCTTCATTGCATACCCGCAATACCGGTGCATCAAGATGGTCAAAACCTTGCTCCATACACACCGCAATCACTTCTGATGCGATTGAGCAAACGGGCCATCCCTCTTCTGCAATAACCAGGCGATTGGTCTTCGCCAGGCTTTCAAGGATAGTTTGTGTGTCGAGTGGGCGTAATGTGCGAAGGTCAATGACTTCCGCGTCAATCCCTTCGTTAGCTAGCTTTTCAGCCGCCTCCAGAGCGAACCCGACCCCGATCGAGTAGCTCACGATGGTCACATCGCTGCCTTCCTTCATAATCCGGGCCTTGCCGATTGGCAGAACGTGGTCTTCGACATCGGGTACGTCAAAACTGCGTCCGTACACCAGCTCGTTCTCGAGAAAGACCACTGGGTCTTCTGTCCGGATGGCAGCCTTCATCAAGCCCTTGGCATCAGAGGCGTCGTAGGGTGCAATGACAACCAAGCCGGGGACACTGGCATACCACGGTCCGTAGTTCTGGCTGTGCTGCGCACCGACGCGACTGGCTGCGCCATTGGGGCCCCGGAAAACTACGGGGCAACGCATTTGGCCGCCTGACATATAATTGGTCTTTGCAGCCGAATTGATGATGTGATCAATTGCTTGCATCGCAAAATTGAAGGTCATGAATTCGACAATTGGGCGCAATCCTCCCATTGCTGCACCCGTACCGATACCGGCAAAACCGTACTCGGTAATAGGTGTGTCGATGACGCGCTTAGCGCCGAATTCATCGAGCAATCCCTGCGTGACTTTGTAAGCGCCTTGATATTCGGCAACTTCTTCACCCATGACGAAAACACGTTCGTCCCGGCGCATTTCTTCGGCCATACCGTCACGCAATGCCTCGCGTACAGAAAGGCTGGTGTAGCTGGTTCCCTCAGGGATGTCGGGATCAGATTTTGGCTCACCCCTGGGTTTTTCTGGCGCGCTGATACCACCGGGTTCATTGCGGCCTTCATCTTTGCCCTCGCCCGGCTTCTGAGCTTCAGGCTCGGCCGATGGTGAATCGCTCTGGGTGGGAGATGCATCGGATGCTTCTTCGCCCTCACCCAGAACCATCGCGATGACCGTGCCGACGGCGACATTTTCAGCACCCTCCTCGATCAAAATCTTGCTGAGAGTACCTTCGTCGATGGATTCAAACTCCATCGTGGCCTTGTCCGTTTCAATCTCAGCAATGATATCGCCGGGCTCAATCGTGTCGCCTTCCTGCTTGAGCCATTTGGCTAGCGTGCCTTCTTCCATAGTCGGTGAAAGGGCGGGCATTTTCAGTTCGATAGCCATCAGTACGTCTCCACCAGAACATCGGTGTAGAGCTCTCTTGCCTCCGGCTCGGGAGAACTTTCAGCAAAGTCGGCGGCTTCTGACACTCGGGACCGGATGGCTTTGTCGATTGCCTTCAAATCTTCTTCGCTTTTTCCAGCTTCAATCAGCGTTTTTTTCAAACCCTCGATCGGATCGTGGTGATCACGCTTCTCCTTGACCTCTTCTCGGCTGCGATATTTGGCCGGGTCAGACATAGAGTGCCCGCGATAACGATAAGTATTGCATTCGATCAGCACAGGTCCACCATTCTCGCGCACATGCTTGAACGCAATCTCGGCAGCATTGCGAACCTCGAGGACGTCCATACCGTTCACATCCATTCCGGGAATACGGAAAGCTGTGCCTCGACGGTGGAATTCGGTTTCCGCAGAGCTCCGGCTGACTGCAGTGCCCATTGCGTATTGATTGTTCTCAATCACAAAGACGATCGGCAGTTGCCACAGGCTGGCCATGTTAAAGGTTTCATACACCTGGCCCTGATTGGCGGCGCCATCACCGAAATAGGCAAGGCACAGCCCACCATCTTCATTGTACTTGTGTGAAAGGGCCAGACCCCCGCCTAGTGAGACCTGCGCGCCTACGATCCCGTGACCGCCGTAGAACTTATGCTCAGTCGAGAACATATGCATTGAGCCGCCCTTGCCGCGCGAGATACCCGCCTGGCGTCCGGTCAGCTCTGCCATGATAACATTGGGATCGATGCCGTATGCCAACATATGACCATGGTCACGATATCCAGTGATCACACTGTCACGATCATTGTCGAGCGCGCTCTGCAAGCCGATCGCAACTGCTTCCTGACCGATATAAAGGTGGCAAAAGCCGCCAATCAGTCCGAGGCCATAGAGTTGACCAGCCTTTTCTTCGAAACGGCGAATAAGCAGCATCTGCTCATAAAATTGCAGCATCTCTTCTGGGCTGGCATCATAACGAGGGCTTGCCTCATGCGCTTCCTGAAGCGAGTGCAGCGCAAATTCGTCTGATCCTGCAGCATCTTTTGTTTTTGAGCTTTTGCGAGATTTGGCAGACTTGCTGGGCGATTGGGCCAAAACGTCATTCCTTGAATAATGTCTTTTTCCGCATTCGAGCGGTATGAAATCGTATAGGTCTAATGGCTGATGCTGGCGCCTTACGCAACGTCAAGCATATAGCCTGCATACGAAATCCCTGAAAGCGGATTGGGTTTCCGGTCCGGCCTGATGATCAGCTGTCGGGCAGGATCATCACAACTTCGTCCTGATGCAGGACGTTAAGATTACGCCGCAATTCCTCGCCCACCATGTCTGGGTCTGCGTTGTTCGGATCAAGCAGAGCCACGCGATTGCGCAGTTCGGTCCGCTGCTCATTAAGCAGCGCGATCTGAGCCTTGCGCTGTTCAAGCAGTGTTGCTTTCTCGCTCCATGCGAGAAGGCCTGTTGGCCCGGCGATGGCAAGCGCGGTTAGGCACAGCAGGCCAGCTAGGGCGATCCCTTGCTTTACCTGCTCCTTTGGCAGCCGTTTTATGATTCCCCGTTGCGTCACAAATCGCACAGAATCATAGTTAGCGCCCGCGTTCAAGCGGTTTGTGACAAAACTCAGTAAGAGCGCGGCAGACCGAGGATATGTTCTGACAGATAGGAAAGGATCAGATTGGTAGAAATTGGGGCTACAGTATACAATCTTGCCTCACGGAATTTGCGCTCCACGTCGTACTCTTCGGCAAAACCAAAGCCGCCAAACGTCTGGACGCACATGTCAGCGGCAGCCCAGCTGGCCTCTGAGGCAAGCAGTTTTGCCATATTCGCTTCTTCGCCGGCATTCCCGCCTTGATCGTAAACTTCGGAAGCGTGATAAACCATCAATTCAGCAGCGCGCATCTGGGCATAGCATCGGGCAATGGGGAATTGTATGCCTTGGTTTTGTCCGATTGGCCGGTTGAACACTTGACGTTCCTTGGCATAGCCGCTCGCCTTTTCGATAAACCATTTGGCATCACCGATGCATTCCGCCGCAATCAAAACTCGTTCCGCATTCATACCGGACAGGATGTAACGGAAACCCTTGCCTTCCTCTCCTATCAGGGAGCTTGCCGGGATACGCATGTCATCGAAAAAAACTTCGCATGATGAATGGTTCATCATCGTGCGAATGGGTTTGATTGTCATGCCGCCACGCGCAGAATCTGGCCCAGCCACTTCGCGCATGTCGACAAGAAAGATCGACAGACCATCGGTTTTTTTCTTAACCTGGTCGCGCGGCGTCGTGCGCGCCAACAACAGCATCAGATCGGAGTGTTCTGCCCTGCTGGTCCAGATCTTCTGTCCATTGACCACATAATCATCACCATCACGCACCGCGCGGGTCTTTAGCGATAGCGTATCCGTTCCGCTGGTGGGCTCCGAGACGCCAAAGGCTTGAAGACGCAAATCACCACTGGCAATCTTCGGGAGATATTCGCTCTTCTGGGCTTCGCTGCCGTAACGCAACAACGTGTTCATGATGTACATTTGCGCATGCGCGGCACCGCCATTGCAGCCCGAGGCCTGTATCTCTTCCATGATCGCAGCGGCTGCATCCAGCTTCAACCCACTGCCCCCAAATTCTTCCGGAATCAGCGCGGCCAGAAAGCCAGCACGCGTCAGTGCATCGACAAACTCAGCCGGATATTTTCGCTCACGGTCTGCTTCGCGCCAGTATTCGTCCGGGAACTCTGCGCATAAAGTGCGCACGGCACGGCGAATCTCGGTGATTTCTTCAGTTTCTTGCATGCGTTCATGTGCCTTGTTCGGGAATTCTCGTGCAGAGCCTGTGGCGCCATGATTGACGCGTTGTGATGAACCTGTCCACCTGCCGAACTTGATAGATGGTCTGATATTCGTCAGTTAAAGGCGGAACGCTCGATTGTTGTTACCGTTGAGCTGCAAAGAGGAACTGAAACGACCATGTTCAATACAATCAACAACCAGATTGATTCGATGATCACCGGGTTTGCGGAAACTCTGCCCGGCATTGTAATTGCGCTCATTCTGCTAATGATTACTGGGATTATCGCCAGTTTTGCGGTCAAGATTGCGGACATGCTGGTGGGCAAGACTGAATTGCGCCCTTCCCTGCGCAATCTGATCGAGACACTGGTCAAGCTGGCCGTGTGGTTGTTGGGTATATTCCTCGCCGCCGTTATTGTATTTCCCGACCTCACGCCATCCAGTCTGATCGCAGGTCTGGGTATAGGCGCTGTTGCAGTTGGTTTTGCATTTCAGGACATTTTTGAAAATTTCTTTGCCGGCATCCTGATCATGCTGCGTGAAAAGATGCGGATTGGCGATCTGATTGAATGTGAAGGGATCACTGGCAAGGTCGAGCATATCAACCTGCGGGAAACGCATGTCCGCAAGTTGTCAGGCGAGCTTTCTGTCGTGCCCAATTCAATTCTGTTCAAGAACCCGGTCGAAATCATGACGGACGAGCCCAAACGTCGCCATGACGTCGTGATTGGGGTATCTTACGACACTGATCTGGATCAGGCTGCAAAAGTTATTCGAGATGCTGTCGAAGCGATTGATGGATTGGAAAAGGACAAAGGCGTCGACGTCTTCGCTCAGGAGTTCAATTCCAGCTCGGTTGATTTCCTCGTCCGCTGGTGGGCCGGATCGACTGCTCGGGATGGCTGGGAGAGCAAGGACAAAGTAGTCCGAGCCATCAAAGCAGGTTTGGACAAAGCTGGAATCGAAATCCCCTTTCCATACGTTACGCACACCTTCAAAGAGAAGGTTCCTCTGGGAGACCAGCCAGGCGAAACGGCGCAAAGCTGACTGGTTGACCAAGCTCCCTGCATCTCTTGGGAGAATTGTGCATGAAAGTCCTGTCTTACGATCCTTCGCGCTTTGCCGATCTGCCCGACTATCCTTTTCAGGAAAATTGGATCGATGTAGACCTTGGTGATGGGTACTCTGGCCGTATGCATTATCTGGATGAGGGGCCTGAAAATGCCCCGCCGGTCCTTTTGTTTCATGGTGAGCCCAGCTGGTCTTTCCTTTATCGCAAGATGATCCCTGTTTTGGTCGAGGCAGGATTTCGCTGCCTCGCGCCTGATCTTATCGGGTTTGGAAAGAGCGATAAACCGGACGATCCCGCCTTCTATTCATATACCCGGCACGTAGATTGGCTAAGCCAGTGGCGCGAAAAGGTTGTGCCAGAGCCAGCCGCATTGTTCTGCCAGGACTGGGGAGGTTTGCTGGGCTTGCGAATGGTCGGGATGCGGCCTGATAAATTCTCGTGCGTTGTTGCGAGCAACACATTTCTACCAACAGGCGGGACCCCAAGTCCCGCATTTCTCGCTTGGCGTGAATTTGCAAAAAGCTCGCCGGAATTTGCGATTGGCGCATTGATTGATCGCGCCACGTTTACCGATCGCAGTGTTGGCGAAATCGCGGCTTATGACGCGCCATTCCCCGATGAACCGAGCAAGGCCGGCGCGCGCGCCTTTCCACAATTGGTGCCCGCATCGGATGATATGGATGGCGTATCCGAGAACAAGCAGGCCTGGATTGGCTTGTCGACCTACGACAAACCCTTTCTGACTCTTTTTGGGAAAGATGATCCGGTTTTGGGAAGCGCGGGCCCAGCACTAGCGTCTCGGATTGCTGGGGCTGATGGCCAGCCGCACGATGTGCTGGAAGGCTGCGGGCACTTCAGCCAGGAAGATAGGCCTTTGGAGCTCGCAAGAGGTGTTGTTGAAATGGCAAAAAAGGCCGGATTCGTGCCCTAACCGGATAGTCGGCACCCTTTTGGTTTAGGAGGCAAGGCAGACATGGTGCGCCCGACAGGATTCGAACCTGTGGCCCCCAGATTAGGAATCTGATGCTCTATCCACCTGAGCTACGGGCGCACTGCCGCTCGTTTAGGAGGCACCAGCTCCGAAATCAATCAGTTCAATTTGTCGGGTGAGGCGATCGGAAAGGGCAATGGCGCGACCGCAATCCCCTCCTCAGCCAGAAGCTCAGCTTCCTTCACGCTTGCTTGACCGTGAATGGGTTTCTCGACCTCCTCGCCATAATGCATTGCGCGTGATGTCTCGGCGAATTTATCGCCCACCCAGGTGCTTTGTTTCAAGGCTTCGCTTTGCGCCTTTGCCAACGCGGACAGAGCTTTCTCCACTTCTTTCGGCATAGGCATCGGCTGGTTTGCGACTGTCATGGGTTCTGTGGCGGGCGAGCCCTCTCCACTTGAAACGGAAGCTGGCCCGTGCTGACCGGAACGGTCATCAGCTTTTGTATTACCTTTTGCACAAACTGCTGGAGCCATCACTGCTTTTTCAATCGCGCATGATCCACACTGAGGACACACTACCAGCCCCCCTGCCACCTGTTTGGCAAAGGACGAGGACGATTTGAACCAAACCTCGAATGTGTGGCCGTCGTCGCAGCAAAGGTCGTAAACAATCATTGTTGGCTAATTGATGATCTGGCGGCGATTGGCAAGACTGGGAAGCTGGCCCCGGATTTCCGCAATTCGTTCCAATTCTAGATCGCAGAATCCAAGACCTGGCTCATCACCGCCCAGATCGAGGATTACATCTCCCCACGGATCAATAACCAGGCTGTGGCCATAGGTCGTGCGGCCGTCTTCGTGACAACCAACTTGTGCTGCAGCGATGACGAAGGCGCTTGCCTCAATTGCCCGAGCCCGCAACAGGATATGCCAATGCGCATGACCGGTCGGCACAGTAAATGCCGCAGGCATGGCAATCGCATCGCAGCGCGCCTGACCCAACCGCTCAAACAGAGCAGGAAAGCGCATGTCGTAGCAAATGCCCAAACCCAATGTTCCAACAGGCGTCTTCGGCACAGTCACAGCTTGAGTGCCCGGTGCAAATGCAGCTGACTCCCGCCATGTTTCACCAGTAGCAAGCTCAACATCGAACATGTGGATCTTGTCATAACGTGCTGCAATTTTGCCGGTATCGGAAATCAAGAAGCTGCGATTGACCCACAAGCGACCACCGTCTTGCTTTAATGCTAAAGAGCCCAATGCAACAGTCACATTGTGCTCGCTCGCAGCGTGACAAACCGCTTTCAGGACAGGGTCGCGGTCTTCTGCACGTATATGTGCGGATGCACGCTTTCGATCGCGATCAAGTAACCCGCTCATCTCTGGGGTGAAGACCATTTTTGCCCCGCCCCGGCCTGCATCGGCAATGGCCTTTGACAGGGTAGCTGCGTTAGCCGCCGGATTGATGCCAGCGGTCATCTGCAGAACGGCAATGCGCATGAGCTATCCGGCCAGCAAGGCATCTAGCCTGCCAGCATTTTCAAGCGCCGCAAGCTCGTCTGAGCCGCCGACATGTGTATCACCGATAAAAATTTGCGGGACAGTACGTGCATCCGGGGCACGCTCCAGCATCTTGGCTCTGTTTTCGCCGCCAAGCGTTACATCGAATTCTTCGAATTCGGCACCTTTCTGGGTGAGTAAGGCCTTCGCCCTGGAACAATAACCGCATCCGAATTTCGTGTAGATGTCAATTTTTGGCATGGAAGTCATATATCCTTGAAAAGCTTGAAGCTGAGACCGCACCTCCCGGCCTTGAAAGCATTTTTTCAGCCACCTATTTAGGACATGCCACGGTTTGCCGCAATGGGAGCCGTGACAACCCATTGGGAGCTGCAAGTTTGCAGACCCTTTTTTGTCAGATTGCTCAACAGAGGATTTGTATTATGTCTCGTTTGGATTTTTCCCCCTATCGCCGCACGACAGTTGGTTTCGACCACCTTTTTGATTTGCTCGAAGGTCAAGGCCGGAACAGCGCTGGCGACAATTATCCTCCATTCAACATCGAACGCCGCGGCGATGACAATTATCGCATCACGCTGGCTGTCGCAGGCTTTCGTCCCGAAGATCTTGATATTACCGCGCAGCAAAACCTTTTAACCATCAACGGACGCAAACGTGACGAAGATGGAGTTGCCGGTGACATGCTTCATGTTGGCATTGCCAATCGCGGATTTGAACGCCGGTTTGAATTGGCAGACTATGTCAGGGTTGAAAACGCAGGTCTTGCGGACGGTCTTCTGACCATTGACCTTCTTCGCGAAGTGCCAGAGGCGATGAAGCCAAAGAAGATTGCTGTAAACGGAGCTTCGTCGGGGCTGGAGGCGGTTCCCACCGATGGAGAATCGCAAGAAGGCGATGGCAAAGCTGCAGCGTAGAGCCTCGCTTAGGCAAACGCCGCCATTGTAGAACTTTAAATCGAGTGGGGGCGGATCTTGCGATCCGCCCCCGCGACGTACACGCCGCCTTGACCGGATCCCACCGTCCGGGTCGCAGAAGACGGTCGAATCCGAACCAAGCAGTTTAGGACCGATCTATTATCGGACCTGAATTGAAGATTCGTTCTGGGCTGCCCCTTAACAAAACCTATATGGTCCAGACCCAAGGCGTGGGATAAAAGGTTGAGGAGAGCAAGAGAAATCCGCTCCAATTGTAATTAAACGACAAAATTTCTCAAAGACGCGTCAAAATTGGACAATTGCGACCTTAAACAAGTCGAGATTGGTCGACTGCCGCTGCAACAAATCCTGCGAAGAGAGGGTGCGGCTCGAACGGCTTGGACTTCAACTCGGGATGAAACTGAACCCCAATGAACCATGGATGGTCTGGCCGCTCTACAATTTCTGGTAAAAGGCCGTCAGGTGATATTCCAGAAAAGACGAGGCCCTGATTCTCCAAATCATCTCGATAAGCCACGTTCACTTCGTAGCGATGGCGATGCCTTTCAGAGATATTCGTATCTCCGCCGTAAACCGATGATACTCGACTGTCGGGTGACAGCACAGCGTCATAAGCACCTAGACGCATCGTCCCGCCTAAATCACCGCCAGCTTCTCTCTTTTGCAAACCTTCCTGCGTCATCCATTCGGTGATGATACCAACGACAGGCTCATTGGTTTCCCCAAACTCGGTCGAAGACGCCGATGCATGACCGCTTGCACGTGCACCTTCTATGCAGGCCATTTGCATGCCAAGACAGATGCCAAAGAACGGCACGTTGCGCTCTCTGGCAAAACGCACTGAAGCAATTTTACCTTCCGAACCACGTTCGCCGAAACCGCCCGGGACGAGAATTCCATGAAGTGGTTCAAGCTCGGCAACAATATCCGCCTCATTGCCTTCGAACACTTCAGCATCGATCCAGCGAATGTTGACCTTCACCCGATTGGCCATGCCTCCGTGCACCAGAGCTTCATTCAACGATTTATAGGCGTCCTGAAGGCCAACATATTTACCTACAACGCCGATTGTGACCTCGCCTTCAGGATTAAAGTAACGATCTGTTACGTCATCCCAGCGCGACAGGTCTGGCTCGCGCGCATCAGTGATTCCAAATCCGCGCAAAACTTCGCTGTCGAGGCCTTCGCGATGATATTGCAAAGGAACAGAGTAAATCGATGGTGCATCCAGGGCTTGAATTACAGCCTCTGCTCGAACGTTGCAGAATTGCGCAATCTTGAGCCGTTCCCCTTCTGGAAGCGGGTGTTCGCTGCGGCACAGCAAGATATCAGGCTTGATCCCCAATGAGGCTAATTCGCGGACTGAGTGCTGCGTAGGCTTGGTTTTCAGTTCCCCTGCCGCTGCAATGTATGGCACCAGAGTGACATGCACGCTCAGCGTTTGCATGGGTTCAAGTTCATTCCGCAACTGCCGGATCGCCTCCATGAACGGAAGAGATTCGATGTCGCCAACAGTCCCGCCGATCTCGCACAGGATGAAGTCGAGATCGTCGACGTCAGCCAAAGCAAATTCCTTGATTGCATCGGTCACGTGCGGGATCACTTGGACGGTTGCACCCAGGTAGTCTCCCCGACGCTCGCGGGCGATGATATCACGGTAAATGCGACCACTGGTTACGTTGTCGCTTTGCCGCGCCGAAACTCCTGTAAACCGCTCGTAGTGTCCAAGGTCGAGGTCAGTTTCGGCCCCGTCATCGGTCACATAGACCTCGCCATGCTGATAGGGGCTCATCGTGCCTGGATCGACATTGAGATAGGGGTCGAACTTGCGAATCCGAACCTTGTAGCCGCGCGCTTGCAGCAGTGCTGCAAGGCTTGCTGCCATTAAACCTTTGCCGAGCGAGGAGACCACGCCGCCGGTGATAAATATGTACCGCGCCATGGGAGTTAAGCCTTAAGCTGTCATTTGGATTCGGTGCAAGCAGTTTGGCGCTGCGAACCGGCAGCAATCCACAATGCTGAAGCTTTTATTGTGTTACGTCCGCAAGCGGATCATCATTGTCAGTTGAAGGATTAGAGGCAGGAGCAGTGGGAGCTCCCGTAACCGGGTCAATCGCCAATGGGTCTGTCGTGGCAGGTGTTACATTGCGATCCAGGGTTGTGCTGATTTCATCTGTTCCAGTCGCGTCTACGGCAACAGCCGCCAATACAATGGACAAAGCTACGAACGTTACCGCCAGCCATTTTGTAGACCGTGTAAGGAAATCCGCTGCGCCGCGAGCACCCATGACGCCGCCTGGACTGCCTCCACCTCCGATTCCCAACCCGCCCCCTTCGGAACGTTGCATCAGGATAACGCCCACCAAGGCGGCAGCCACGATGGCTTGTAAAACGGTCAGGAACAGGAAAAGCGACATAAGATTCAACTCGTTTAATCGGTGCGTGGCATTTAGGCGGAGTAACTCGCCAGAGCAAGGGCAGCCTCAGCCATCAATTATCTTCAATTTCACCCGCTGCCAGAGCGATACCCATGAAACTGTCTGCAGTCAGACTGGCTCCGCCGATCAGTGCACCGCCGACTTCATCGGCTCCAAGCAATTCCCGTGCGTTTTCGGGGTTTACCGATCCACCATAAAGGATACGAATTTCAATGCCTTGTTCTTCGCCATACAAGTCGATCAGCAAGGTTCGGATAGCGCCATGCATTTCGCCGATGTCTTGAACCGTTGCCGCTTTCCCAGTTCCGATTGCCCAGACCGGTTCGTAAGCGATCGCGATGCTCTCCAGCGGGTTTTCAACCTGTTCCGGTAGAGACGCCCTCAATTGATCGAGGACAAATCCTGTCGCTTTGCCGCTGTTACGTGTCTCTTCTGTCTCGCCGCAACACATAATGACACGCATACCCGCGTCCAACGCAGCCTCGGCCTTTGTACGGACAAGTTCATTACTCTCGCCATGGCCCATTCGCCGCTCACTATGGCCGAGAATTACAAATTTTGCGCCTGCATCAGCAAGCATGGTGGCAGAGATATCGCCCGTGTGGGCCCCCTCCTCACCTGGATGGCAATCTTGCGCACCGACGGCTATTTGTGCCGCTTCGCGATGCACCGCGTGGAGCAAGGTATACGGCGGGGCCACGGCAACCTCCACCTTCATGTGCCGCTGTGCAGCACGATCAATGGCACGCGCTTCGGAAAGCATCGCCCGTGTCCCATTCATTTTCCAATTACCGACGATGTAGGGCCGTTGAGGCATCAATACTTCCTGAAATTTAAACGAATCTGCTTGCTGCATATATGGGCATCAGCGCGGCGTCCGCTACCCGACCTGAACAATACAGTCAAAAGACATCGTCACCTGTTGCGGCAAGGTCTCAGGATGGATAAAGCCCACGGAATAACAATTGTTCGTGCCGCCAGTTATATAAGCTTGGATGACTGCCATGCGAGCTATTTTTCAACTGTTTTGGCCAATGCGGGATTTTTCGATTTCATGATCACTTTCATGCGCAATTTCTTCAAGTCCAAGATTGGCCTTGGATTGACGTTGGCCTTTCTGGCGCTGATTGCCTTTGCTTTTGCAAGCAGCGATGTGGCGGGTAATGCCGCTTTTGGCGGGATTGCCGGCGGCGATAGAGTTGCGGTCATCGGTGGTGAGCGAATCGATTCGAGTGAATTCAGCCGCACCGTAGGCTCGGCCGTAGATCAGGTGCGACGCGAAAACCCGACCATCACGATGCAAGCTTTCGTCGAGCAGGGCGGGCTTGATGAAGTGTTGGAACAGATGATCGATCAATATGCGATTAGCGCCTATGCGGAAAAATTCGGCCTTAGAGCCGGGGATAATCTGATAAACAGCGAGATTCTGACGATTGGCGCTTTCAAGGGCCCTGACGGCAATTTTTCTCAGGATATCTACCAGACGTTTCTGAGTCAGCAGCGGCTCACCGATTTAATGGTGCGCCAAGACCTCGGAGCTGGTTTACTAGCTCAACAATTGATTTCGCCGTCACTGGCCAGCCCGAACTTTCCCGATAAGTTCGCCATTCGTTATGCAGCGCTTTTGAAGGAGCGCCGTCAGGGAGCGTTTGCTTTTTTACCAAGCGCGGTATTTGCCCCGGAAGGTGACCCCACCGATGCGCAATTACAGGCATTCTTTACCGATAATAGCGCGCGATACATTCGCCCGGAACGGCGTACTATTCGCTATGCTAGCTTCGGGGTCGAGAGCCTCGACGCCAGTCTGACCCCGACACAGGCCGAGATTGCAGCGCGCTACGAGCAGAACCGGGCGCAATATGCCGCGCGCGAAGTTCGCACTTTTACCCAATTGATTGTCCCAACAAAGGCAGCAGCTGATTCTCTGCGCGAGAGGATTGGTGGTGGTGAGAGCTTGGAAACAGTCGCTCGCGATGCCGGTTTCAGCACAACCAGCATTGGGCCAATTGAACGAGCGGACTACGCTACGCAAGCTAGCGCCGGTGTAGCGGCAGCCGTGTTCACTGCAAGCCAAGGAGCTATTGCAACCCCGACACAAGGCACTCTTGGTTGGCACGTTGTCCGCATTGATGATGTAGAAACTGTAGCAGCGCGCAGTCTGGCATCTGTTTCCAGCGAGATTGCCGAGCAGCTCGAAGCAGAGAAGCGAACCGCAGCCTTGGCTGATCTAAGTGCGCGCGTTGAAGAGCAGGTCGATGGCGGTACCCCACTTGCCACGGTAGCGCAGGATTTGGGTATAACGGTGACCACCACACCGACCTTGACTGCCGATGGCAGAGTCTACGGCCAGCAAGGGCGCGGCGTTCCCCCGCAATTGCAGCCTGTGCTTGAAACTGCTTTCCAAATGGAAGAAGGCCAGCCTCAACTTGCCGAGATTGTACCAGGTTCGACATTTCTTGTTTTTGAGGTCAGCGAAGTTACCGAATCGGCCACAGCGCCGCTTGACGAAATCCGCGATGATGTGACGGTAGCCTGGCGTTTGTCTGAAGGGTCGAGGTTAGCGCGCGCCGCATCAGACCGCGTCATGGAACGGATCGCGGACGGATCAACTCTCGGCGCTGCCTTGGAAGCAGAAGATGCAACGTTGCCTCAGCCGCAGCCGGTGGACCTCAATCGTCAGGACCTGGTGACCCAGCAAAACCAGCAGATCCCGCCACCATTGGTACTTATGTTCTCAATGGCAGAGGGCACCGCCAAAAGGCTGGAGGCTGCCAGCGATCTGGGCTGGTTTGTGGTAGAGTTGGACGATATATCGACTGATGAGATTGCTACCGACGACCCGCTTGTCGCCGCGGCCCAACGTCAGTTGCAAACCACTATTGCTGAAGAATATCGCCAGCAAGTGACCCGCGCCATGCGCGATGAGCTTGGGGTTGAGCGTAATGACGCCGCGGTTGAAGCTGTGCGCAAGCGTTTGCTTGGTGAGAGCTAACGGAGGCCGAACTGACCAATGTTCTATTGCCTGAGAACGCCGATGCTGCGGCGGAGCAATTGCGTGCTGGCAAGCCTGCTCTTGTATGGCGCAAGATAATTGCGGACACGCAGACCCCCGTGGGAGCTGCGTCTAAGTTAATTGTGCCAGGGCGTGGGGATTTTCTGCTCGAGTCTGTTGAAGGTGGAGAAGTGCGCGGGCGTTACAGTCTGCTCGGGCTTGACCCCGATCTCGTCTTCCGTGGTGCTGGCAAGGAAGCCGCGATAAATCAGGACTGGAGATACAACCGTGAAGCTTTTGTGCCGTGCGAAGGCGGCGCATTGGAAGAATTGCGAGCGCTTGCTGCATCGTGCCGAATTGATGTTCCTCCGGAACTGCCTCCTGCCCTTGCCTGCTTGGTGGGCTATTTCGGTTATGAGACGATCGGCTTGGTCGAAACCTTGCCGCGGGCACAGCAAAGCCCGCTTGATTTACCAGACATGTTGTTTGTCCGGCCGACACTCATCATGGTATTTGATAGCCTTACAGACGCGCTCTACTGCGTCGCGCCTATTTGGCAGGCCGACGATTGCGATGAAGCGATTGAACGAGCAGCTGAGCGAATTGACGCAGGTCTCAGCCACTTAATGCAGCCCTCTTCGATCCAGACCGCTTCGTGCGGCTTGCCGGCTATGGAGCTGGAGCCGCAAATCGCGGCCGACGACTACAAGGCGATGGTTGCACGGGCGAAAGATTACATCACCGCAGGTGACATCTTTCAAGTTGTGCTCGCTCAGCGATTTACCTGCCCCTTTCCGCTCCCTCCTCTAACGCTGTATCGAGCGCTTCGGCGGGTTAATCCTTCGCCTTTTCTGTACTTTCTGGATTTACCCGGCTTTGCTGTCGTGGGTTCCAGTCCGGAAATCCTGGTGCGGGTTCGCAATGGCGAAGTTACGATCAGGCCAATTGCCGGGACACGACCGCGCGGTGCGACGAGCACGCAGGACCGTGATAATGAACAAAGTCTTCTCGCTGATCCCAAGGAGCGGGCCGAACATCTCATGTTGCTCGACCTAGGCCGCAATGATGTGGGCCGTGTTGCCTGTCGTGGCAGCGTGTCAGTGACCGAAAGCTTTACTGTCGAGCGCTACAGTCACGTCATGCATATCGTCAGCAACGTTATTGGACAGTTGGACCAGAAGTCGGATGCGCTCGATGCTTTATTTGCAGGGTTTCCTGCTGGGACGGTCAGCGGTGCGCCCAAGATCAGGGCTTGCGAAATCATCGCAGAGCTGGAGCCAGAAACACGCGGAGCTTATGCAGGCGGAGTTGGGTATTTTTCGCCTGATGGGTCAGTCGACAGCTGCATAGTTTTGCGCACGGCGGTGGTGAAGGATGGCACGATGCATGTTCAGGCAGGGGCCGGCATTGTGGCGGACAGCGACCCCGACTACGAATTGGCAGAGTGCAAGGCCAAGGCTAGTGCATTAATTGCAGCAGCGCAGGAAGCGGCCAGAATTGCCGAGGAACCGGGGTTTGGACAGTGAAGAAGCGTTTTGTGTCATGTGCAGCGGCCGCAATGCTGTTGCTTTCTTCGTGCCAGCAAAAATCTGAAGGTCAGCCTGTCGCCACCATTGACATTAGCAGTGAGACAGGTGTTGCTGCTGATGCTCTAGTAAGTGATGCCGATGGCATGCTAGCAGGAGCTTCGATTTCTTCTTCACCTTGCACTCTGACCGACTTTGAAGGTGTGGTCCTAACGCATTGCGTTGCTGATCCCGCAAAACACCGTATCGCGACCGCGCATACGTCGGATCAGGATGTGCCCTACGGTTCTTTCGATGCGTTGGGCGAAGCAGAGCAATCGAGTGATATCGCGTTTGCCGTCAATGCCGGAATGTTCGACTCCGATGGCCTGCCGCTGGGCTATTATGTTGAGGCTGGCAATCGCCTATCGGAACTTAGTCGCGATGATGGCTCAGACGGGATCGGCGGAAATTTTTATCTTCTTCCGAATGGCGTATTTTATGGCACTGGCGGCAATTGGGCGGTCAAGGACAGTGACACATTTTACCGCACCGTTTCCCAGCGTCCGGAATTTGGTACCCAGTCCGGTCCCATGCTGGTTATCGACGGTCAATTGCATTCATCAATCCAAGATAATGGACCGTCGAAGCTTATACGAAACGGCGTGGGCGTTGATACCGACGGTAAGGCGCACTTTGTCATATCGGAAACTCCGCTGAGTTTTGGGCAATTGGCGCGATTTTATCGGGACGAGCTGAAGACGCCGAACGCGCTCTACCTGGATGGTACCATTTCCGCCTTGTGGAACCCTTCAGCCGGACGGATGGATAATCGCGGGGCAATCGGACCGATGTTGTTGGTCGAGAATATTGAGGGCAGCTGATGATTCTTGTGATCGACAATTATGACAGCTTCACCTTCAACCTGGTGCACTACCTCATGGAGTTGGGCGCCGAAGTTCGGGTGGAACGCAATGACGCGCTGACTGCAACTCAGGCCATTGCAACTCGAGCGGATGGATTTCTCATCTCTCCTGGACCGTGCACTCCCAATGAGGCTGGTGTTAGTCTGGATATGGTTGCGGCTTGCGCAGACGCAGGCAAACCGCTGCTGGGGGTATGTTTGGGCCATCAAGCAATCGGACAGCATTTTGGCGGGACAGTGGTTCGCGGCGGATTGATGCATGGCAAAACCAGCCCTGTATCGCACGACGGAACCGGCGTATTCGAAGGTTTGCCCTCGCCTTTTGGAGCCACGCGGTACCATAGCCTCGTAGTTCGCGATCAACCTGATGATCTTGTTGTCAATGCGACATCAGAGGATGAATGCACAATGGGCTTTCGACACAAAAGCCTGCCGATCCATGGAGTCCAGTTTCACCCGGAAAGCATCGCTACTGAGCATGGTCATGATTTGCTCGCCAACTTTCTGAAACTTTGTGATGCATCACTGGAGCAACCGGCATGAGGAAACTTCCCGATGGCACTGAACACTTGTCGGAAAAAGAAGCAGAAGGCGCTTTTGGTTTGCTTCTGGACGGAGAGACCAGCGAAGATGAAATAGAACGCTTCCTTGTCACCCTGTCTGATCGCAGTGAAACTGCCGAAGAGATTGCCGGCGCTGCACGCGCACTGCGTGCCCGCCTTCTACCAATCGAAGCGCCTGACAATGCCATAGATGTTTGCGGCACTGGTGGCGATGGCCACCATACCTTGAATGTCTCTACTGCGGTTAGCCTTGTTGTCGCCGCTTGCGGTGTGCCGGTTGCCAAGCATGGCAACCGTGCTGCGTCCTCCAAAGCCGGTGCAGCAGATACGCTTGAAGCGCTAGGGCTCGATATGGATGCAGCGGGCCGTACTGCTGAAAAGACTTTATCCGAGATCGGTATCTGCTTCCTTTTTGCGAAGAACCACCATCCCGCGATGGGGCGTATTATGCCTATTCGCCAACGCATTGGCCGCCGCACAATATTTAACCTGATGGGGCCGCTTTCCAATCCAGCTGCTGTAACTAATCAACTTATTGGAATTGCAAGACCAGCTTACGTGCCAATCTATGCAGGCGCATTGGCGCGTCTTGGGACTGGCTATTCACTAATCATCTCAGGCGATGAAGGGCTAGACGAACTGAGCCTTGCAGGGGGTAACGAGGTGGCAGTCGTTACAGGCGATAGTTTTGAGATGACGCGCGTGTCGCCTGACATTGCAGGATTACCAACAGCACCAGTCGAAGCCATTAGGGGTGACGACGCCAAGCACAATGCTGCTGCGCTTAAAGCCCTTCTTACCGGAGCTCCGGGCCCTTATCGCGATGCTGTCTTGTTCAACGCAGCCGCGTCCCTGATGGTTGCGGGTGATGCAGGGCTCAGTTGGGCAGACCGCGTGGCAAAATGTGCCGAGGTTCTCGATTCCGGACAAGCCATGCAGCTGCTGAAAAAATGGATCGATCTGGCAAAGTGATATCGCAGTCCATGAACAAACTCGACGAAATTTGCGCGACGAAACGCGAGGAAGTGGCTGTACGCAAGGCCCGGAGCAGTCTTGCTGACCTTGATACCCTGGTAGGCAAGCAAACTGCGCCTCGTGGATTTGAAAAAGCGCTGAGACAAGCGGCCGTCGATGGTTTTGCTCTTATCGCCGAAATCAAGAAGGCGTCTCCTTCCAAGGGACTGATCCGAGCCGATTTCGATCCATCGACTCACGCCCGCGATTATCAAACTGGCGGGGCGACGTGCTTATCAGTGCTCACAGACGCGCCATATTTCCAAGGGCATGAAGATTATCTCATTGCCGCCCGATCTGCTTGCAGTCTGCCTGTCCTCCGCAAGGATTTCATGGTTGATCCGTGGCAAGTGACGGAAGCGCGCGCAATGGGTGCTGATGCCATACTTATCATCGTGGCGGCGCTCGATGATAGCGCCATGCATGATATCGAGCATGCAGCAATTGATCTTGGCCTCGACGTATTGGTTGAAGTGCACGATGAAGACGAAATGGCGCGAGCAGCGAAGCTTAAGTCCCGTTTGATCGGGGTAAACAATCGCGACCTCAAGCACTTTGTTACTGACCTTTCCGTTTCAGAGCGCCTCTCGTCGCTTGCTCCGAAAGGGACACTTCTGGTTGGTGAAAGCGGAATTTCGTCTCACGCCGATTGTCAGCGCCTATCCAATAGTGGCATTCGCACCTTTCTTGTCGGAGAAAGCCTGATGCGCGCGGATGATCTGGCAAGCGCTACACACACGTTGCTCCAGGGCTAGTCAAATGGCCGGTTCCCGAGCTGAACCAAGCACGACATATTGGTGCATGAGCGACGCTTGCAGGATGCTGACTTGGGCAAAATCATGACTGATCTTACACATATTGATGACGATGGAGCGGCAACTATGGTCGACATCGGGGCTAAGCAGGCGAGCCACAGATTGGCAATCGCCTCGGGGCACATCGCAATGAGCCCAGCGGCTCTTGAGGCGATCAAAGCTGGCGATGCCCCCAAGGGCGATGTGCTTGGCACGGCACGGATTGCCGGGATCATGGCGGCAAAGAAAACAAGTGAACTTATTCCCCTTTGCCACCCTCTTGCACTCGATACGGTGAATATTGACTTCGATTACGATGACGCGGGCGTAATTGTGCGTTCGACCGCGTCCTTAACCGGTAAGACCGGCGTTGAAATGGAAGCAATGGTGGCAACGTCGACTGCATTGTTGACGATTTACGACATGGCCAAAGCGCTCGATAAAGGGATGGTTATTGGCGGTGTCCGGTTGGTCGAAAAGCGCGGCGGCAAATCGGGTCATTGGATGGCCGATGCGTGAAGCTTGCAGTTACCGAGCAATGATCATTAAGCCATGTTGACCCTGGAAGAAGCCCAGCGGCGTGCCATCGATCTTGCGCCTACTCTTCCTGAAGAAAAAATTGCGGTTGAAGATGCGCTTGGCAGGTTTCTAGCTTACGATTGTGTGGCCACGCGGACGCAACCACCGGCGAACCTTTCAGCGATGGATGGCTACGCCGTAGGCGGTCCTGCTGAGGATGGCTTACTTGTCTGGAAATTGGTCGGAGAAAGTCGCGCGGGCTGTCCCTTTGAGGGATCGCTCGAACAAGGCGAAACTGTAAGAATTTCAACCGGCGCCCATGTTCCAACTGGTGCAGACAGAATTCTGATTCAGGAGAATGCCAGGGTCGAGAATGGTGTCGTACGCTGTTTTCAGGATTTCCCGAGCATGGAACGTCACATCCGATTGGCTGGTTTTGATTTCAAACGCGGCGACACAGTTCTATCTGCGGGTACCTCTATCGGCCCTGCCCAGATCGCGCTCGCGATAACGGCGGGTCATGCCGAACTGTCCGTTGTCCGGCAGCCCCGTGTCGCGGTTCTCGACAGCGGCGATGAATTGGTCGCCGATCCGAAACAATGCGGTGAACACCAGATACCGGCTAGCAATGGAGCTATGATCGCCGCGATGGTGACTGAGATGGGCTGCAAGACCATACGGCTTGGACCAGTTGGCGATGATATGGTCGCTTTGATCGAGGCGCTGAGCAATGCAGGTGGCTGTGATGTATTGGTTACTACTGGCGGTGCTTCGGTTGGTGATCATGACCTAATGCGCCCTGCGCTCGAAAATTGGGGAGCAAAGTTGGATTTCTGGAAGGTAGCGATGAAGCCTGGCAAACCAGTGATGGTCGGTCAGCGTGGTGGGATGCTGATCTTTGGGCTTCCCGGCAATCCAGTTTCCAGTTTCGTCACAGCCTTTCTTTTGGTTCTGCCAGCCATCCGCGCAGCTATGGGAGCCAGAGACACTCTTCCACTAACCGCTCAGCTTCCCCTTGCTGAAGGTTTGCCGAAGGTTGGAATGCGCCGTGAATTTCTCAGGGCGTGGTGGGATGGAATATCCGTTACCAGAGCAAACTGTCAGGACTCTAGTGCGCTTTTTGCCTTGGCTAAGGCAAACTGTCTCATCTACCGCCCCTCACAATCTGAGGAGGCGCAGGTGGGTGATCTTGTGCCCGTCTTCCTGCTCTAATTTGCTAAGCCGCTTGACCACCGTCAAAAAGTTGCCTACTTGTTCTTCATTCGTTCACCTTGTGGGTGGGCAGATATGCGATAGTAATCCGCTCACGCGGCTCAGGAGATCTCGCCATGCTGACGGCAAAGCAGCACGAATTGATACAGTTCATTCAAACCCGTTTGGAAGAGACCGGCATTTCGCCTTCATTTGAGGAAATGAAGGAAGCGCTTGATCTGAAGAGCAAGTCTGGCGTGCACCGCTTGATCTCTGCCTTGGAGGAACGAGGGTTTATTCGCCGACTACCCAATCGTGCCAGAGCACTTGAAGTGATCAAACAACCAGAAGACGCCACTCCCGCAGCTCGCGCTCCTGTTGTTAGCGATGTTGTGGCTCAGGCAACAAAGGCACCTAGCGCCCCTTCACCAGCCAATGACGTGATTGAAATTCCGTTGCATGGCAGGATCGCTGCAGGCGCGCCAATCGAAGCGCTTGAGGGACAAAGTAGCCTGCCTGTTCCGGCGGCTTTGCTAGGGCCTGGCGAACATTATGCTCTGGAAGTGTCGGGCGATTCAATGATTGAAGCCGGAATTTTTGATGGTGATTTTGCGCTCGTCAAGCGGACGGATACAGCTCGCGATGGCGAAATCGTGGTTGCTCTTGTTCGCGATGAGGAGGCAACCTTAAAGTATTTGCATCGTGATCAGGGCAACGTCCGGTTGGATCCAGCAAATGAGGCCTATGCTCCGCAGATATATCACGCGGGCGAAGTCAAAGTTCAGGGCAGGCTAGCCGGCTTGCTGCGGCGCTATCATTGATGTGAATTTGTGATGGACAGGGGAACGAGCTCATTTGTTGTTTCCCCTCCACCAACCATGTGCACCTTGGCGCTCGGCTACGGTTTGCATTGATGGCGATTGCAGGTTCAGGGCCAATCCGCCGGTGTTTTCCAAAAGATTGCGATCAGCTTTCAACCAGCGCGGATTACACGATGCAGGAAGCCATCTGTCGGCCACCACGATGTCTGCCCGTTCACATGCGGCGGCCAGCGATCGCTCTTCAATCATATTCCTGTTTCTTGCCAGTAGTAATGTCCAGTCACGCTCACCACGATTGATCGTGATAACGCAGAATTCGATGCTGCATTGCGCGCCATCCCATTCAGTTATCGGTACGGGGGCTGAAGTTACGCCAGCCAACTCAATCAGGTTGTCGCGCGCATAACTCGACCGGGTATCGCGAAGGGAAATCAAGTCACCCTTCGGCGTAGTCAAACCTACATGCCGACCATCGCCAGAAATCAACACATCCGGAATGGGTGTAGTCATGAGCATCATAACGCCTCCTACAACCGGCAAAAGCCCGTAGAGGCGGGCCCATCCTCGCCACAACCCAAGCCACAACAAGCCCCCAACAAAAAGCGCGAAGTTGGCATCACTCATCTGCGGAAAAAGCTTGACTGCGCCAGGTTGCTCCGCCGTTGTCCGGGCGATCCATAGCATGAGGTCAAGTGATTGACCTGCGAGCCACCAAGCTGGTGCGCCAACGCCAATAAGGTCTAACATCAAGGCAATAGCGATCAATGGCATCGACACGAAAGTGACCAATGGAATAGCAATCACGTTGGCGAAGGCGCCGTAAACTCCGGCCCGGTGGAAGTGAAACAGAACAGTTGGCATCAGGGCAAGTTCGATGACAAACCCTGTTAGCAGTAGCATCGCTGTGCGCCGAGCCAGCCAGTTCAGAGCACCCTCTTCACGGGGCTTCAGAAATGCACGGATTGGTCCTGCATTATGTAGGGCCACGATCGCGATGACAGCACCGAAACTCATTTGAAAGCTTGGACCGATGATAGCTTCAGGCCACATCAGCAGCACAACAAACGCTGCAGTTGCAACCATCCGCAGAGACAAAGCTTCTCGCCCCATAGCCAAGGCTACCAGTACCAACAGCGCAGCCGCGCAACTCCGAACGGTTGGCACCTCGGAGCCAGTCAGCAAAGTGTACCCGATACCAGCCAAGGCGCCGACAGCTGCTGCTGCGACTGGCAGTCTGATTCGCAGCGCGATTGCTGGAAATAATGCCAAGATTTTCAGGGTGATCAAATAGCCAGCAGCAATAACAGCACTAACATGAAGCCCGCTGATCGAAAGCAGATGGGTAAGGCCGGCATCACGCATTGCGTCTTCATCAGCATCGTTGATACCACCCCGGTCACCGCTGGCAAAAGCGGCAGCGATGGAGCCGGCTGAGCCACTTAACTGGTTTCGAACATGTGCGGAAAGGCGACGCTGAATTGGAGCGATTATGGCGGCCTCCTCGCCCGCTTCGATAATCTCTGCCTCGCCAATCATGCTTCCGGTCCCGGCAAGACCCTGGAACCATGCCGCACGGGCAAAATTGTAAGAGCCTGGAAGCATTGGCGGAGCAGGCGGCATAAGGCGGACGCGCATCCGCACGGTGGCACCTTCCACCATTCCGGCAAGAATCTTGTCCGAGGCAATGTTCACGCGGATTTTGCGGGCCTTGCCAACATCCGCATCACGAATTGCCATAACCAAGCGAACCCGATCTCGTGCTGGTTGGTCGTCTCGCTCGAGAACATAGCCATTCACCCAAGAAACAGTTGGGCGGTCTAGAGGCTGTGCCCCAACAATCTCGGAGCGGATCCAAACCAGTGTTACACCGGCAGCGAAAAACAGGCCAAAGGCAATAAGCGCGCTCCGAAGATGAGGCAGTGCATCAACGGTTTCGCATTCTGCGACGGCATTGCTTTCAGCTTCAACGTTGATTGCTGAATGATGGTGGCTTGACGCATCATTGTCTCGTGGTGTCATCGAAACCCCAAACAAAGATGTCAGCAATCCAGCGATTACCGCCCCGCCCCATTGCCAAGGTTGGGAGAATGCAAACCATGCTACTATGCCCATAGCAAAAGCGATTATCAGCCACGGGCCCCGGTCAAAGCCAGCCATGGCCAGAAAACGCTCGATCCGGTTTGCTAAGCTGGACAAGCGCCATGGGTTACGCCAATGGCGCTGCGGTGCACCATTTTGGATGTTGCGAAGATCGCCATGGGTCACCATCCCGGAATGATCGGTTGCCATCAAGATGTTGGAAAGGAAGCAAGCCTTTAAGGCAAGCAATGGCCAAGGTGAAAAGATTGTAATGACTCAAACTGTAGTTACCCGATTTGCTCCGTCTCCCACCGGATTTCTCCATATTGGCGGTGCGAGAACAGCCTTGTTTAATTGGCTTTACGCTCGTCACAATGGCGGTAAGGCGCTGCTGCGGATCGAAGACACAGATAAGAAACGATCTACCCAAGATGCTATTGATGCCATTATCGGCGGATTGGATTGGCTTGGCCTCGACTATGATGAGCCTCCTGTATTTCAGTCTCATCGTGCACAGCGGCACGCCGAAGTTGCTAATAAGTTGCTGGAGGCAGGCCATGCATACCGGTGCTATGCCACTACCGAAGAGCTGGACCAGATGCGCGCTGAACAACGGGCTAACAAACAGCCAATGCGCTATGATGGCAGGTGGCGTGACCGCCCGGCTGCAGATGCTCCTGACAACACCCCCTTCACTGTCAGATTGAAAACGCCGATTAGTGGCGAGACAGCTATCCATGACGAAGTTCAAGGCCGCGTGGTTGTGCGAAACGCGGAATTGGACGATTACATAATTCTCCGAGCTGATGGTACGCCAACCTACATGCTAGCAGCTGTAGTTGATGATCACGATATGGGGGTGACGCATGTCATTCGTGGCGATGATCATCTCAACAACGCATTCCGACAATTGCCGATTTATCATGCCATGCACAAGGTCGAGGGCGGATGGTCGCAACCGGTCTATGCCCATATCCCTCTTATCCATGGTTCAGACGGTGCCAAGCTCTCGAAGCGTCACGGTGCTTTGGGTGTCGAAGCTTATCGCGACGACATGGGTGTCCTTTCTGAAGCCCTGTTTAATTATCTTTTGCGACTTGGCTGGGGGCATGGAGATCGTGAAGAAATCAGCCGTCAGGAAGCCATCGAACTGTTTGATCTTGCTGGTGTCGGGAAAAGTCCGTCACGCTTTGACTTGAAGAAGCTGGAACACCTAAATGGGCACTATATTCGTGAGGCCGATGACGCGTTTTTGGCGGCGGTTCTCGCCCCTCGATTTGATGGTAAAGCAGACCTCGACTTGCTGACAAAGGCTATGCCAGTGCTCAAGACTAGGGCAAAAAATCTCGGAGAACTGGCTGACGGAGCAGGCTTTCTGTTTAAGCAGCGACCTTTAGAGCTGACAGAAAAGGCTGCAAAATTGCTTGATCATGATGCGAAACGCCGATTGGGTCAGCTTTTGCTGCGTTACAAGGCCGAAAATAGCTGGACAATCGAAGCACTCGAAGCCACTACGAAGGCAATCGCCGAGGAACTTGAATTGGGCCTTGGCAAGCTGGCGCAGCCGCTGCGCGCAGCCCTTACCGGAACGACCACTTCGCCCGGTATTTTCGATGTTCTGGTCCTTTTGGGACGGGAAGAAGCGTTGGCGCGCATCGACGCGCATGCTCTGTCTGAGGACTGAGCTGGACGAACGATAGGAGACTACTTTTGGCTGACAAGCAGGCTAAGCTCGAACTGGGCGGACAAAGTTACGATTTTCCCGTGCTCGAAGGGAGTGTCGGCCCCGATGTGGTCGACATCCGCAAGCTTTATGGTCAGACCGGTGCGTTCACGTTTGATCCAGGATATAAGTCGACAGCCAGCTGCGAGAGTGCACTGACGTACATCGATGGTAACGAAGGTGTTTTGCTGCACCGCGGATATCCAATCGGTCAACTGGCGGAGCATTCCAGCTTCATGGAAACATCATATCTTCTGCTCAATGGCGAGTTGCCAAGCAAAGATGAACTTGATGATTTCACATACACAATCACACGCCACACGATGTTGCACGACCAATTGCGGCAATTCTACCAAGGATTTCGCCGCGATGCGCACCCTATGGCAATCATGTGTGGCGTTGTAGGAGCGCTCTCTGCCTTTTACCATGACAGCACCGACATTTCCGACCCTGAACATCGGAAAATTAGCAGTCATCGCCTGATTGCAAAGATGCCAACCATTGCTGCCATGGCGTACAAATACTCCATCGGTCAGCCCATGATGCAGCCCGACAACTCACTCAGTTATACCGGCAATTTTCTGCGAATGACCTTCGGCGTCCCGGCAGAGGAATATGAGGTGCATCCCGCCCTCGAAAAGGCGATGGACCGGATATTCATCCTCCACGCTGACCATGAACAGAACGCTTCAACGTCGACAGTCCGCCTTGCAGGGTCTTCAGGAGCAAATCCATTTGCCTGTATCGCCGCTGGTATCGCGTGTTTATGGGGTCCCGCGCATGGTGGAGCAAACGAAGCCGCGCTCAATATGTTGCAGGAAATCGGGACGCCTGACCGGATTCCCCATTATATCGAGCGAGCAAAAGACAAAAATGATCCGTTCCGCCTGATGGGCTTTGGGCACAGAGTTTACAAAAACTACGACCCGCGCGCGACCGTAATGCAGCAAACACTGCGTGAGGTGTTTGAAGCGTTGAATGTAAGCGACCCGGTTTTTGAAACTGCGCTTCAACTTGAAGAAATCGCTCTGAATGATGACTATTTCGCTGAAAAGAAACTTTTCCCGAATGTAGATTTCTATTCTGGCATCATTTTGTCCTCAATCGGGTTCCCGACCACGATGTTCACGGCATTGTTTGCCCTCGCCCGCACGGTTGGCTGGGTTGCGCAATGGAACGAGATGATTTCCGACCCTGGTCAGGTAATTGGCCGCCCGCGTCAGCTTTATACGGGACCAACACAACGAGACTATGTGCCTGTAGACAAGCGATCATCTTGAAAAACGTCGGCCTATTGGTAACTGGCCGAAATCAAGCGGATTGTGGAAGGGCAAGTGTAAAGCTTGCGCCCTTCCCTTCCTCGCTTTCTATCCTAAGAGAGCCATGCATCGCTTGAGCGAGCCTTTGCGAGATATAGAGTCCCAATCCTGACCCTCCGTCGCCATCACGCCCGAGACGTTCGAATTTGCGAAATACGCGCACCTGCTGGTCCTGGCTCAAACCCGGGCCTTCATCAGTTACGCTAATGCAGGCAAAACCCGCATTGTCGGTCGATAAATGAATGGTAATTGACGATCCGCGCGGTGCATAATTGATCGCATTGCCAAGCAGATTGAGCAAAATTTGCACGACACGGCGCATTTCCCCAACAGCCATCAGGCTTGCCTCCTGCATCGGTCCAGCGATTGAAATATTTTGCTGCTGCGCTCTGGTTCCCAGGATTGCCGCGGCCTTACGAACAGCCTCAGCCAAATCTATCTGGTCATTTGAGACCTTGAAATCAGGTGACTCAACGACTTCGAGATCACTCAAGTCATCAAGCAATCCTAACAAGTGTTGTCCCGCAGTAGCAATATCGCCTGCATAATCACTGTATTCTTGGCGCAAGGGGCCAGCCATTCGCGTACGGATTGTTTCGGCGTTCGTAATCACCCTGGCAATCGGATCTCTCAGTGCTGCGGTCAAAGCATCGCCAATGAGGCTACTGGCTGAGAGGGTGCCATCACTTTCCGCGCTTTTGGCTAGCAACGGTTGATCTGCCATCAACAACAGCTCAAATCCGCTAGGGGTCCGCATCGATGGCCCGATGGGCAGCAGTCGCGCAGTCCAATTGCGCTCTGAACCGCCAATTGTCAGTTGCACTCCATCAAGAATTCTCCAGTGCAAGGGCTGCCTATGGGCGACCCCCACCAACTGAACATATTCCGACCAAGCCAGTCCTGGCCGCGCCTTGATGCCTTGGCACAGTGATTCAAGATCATAAGCGCTGGCGTCCATGGTCAAGATTTTTTGTTCAGCATCTAGCCGCGCAACAAACTCGCTCGTACTTCGATCAACCGCGTTCTGGCGATCACCAGCAATTTGATGATTTTCGGCCGGAAGCTCCGCGCGTTGCCAGTTTACGATAAGCAATTCACAACCAAAATGTTCATCATCATTGATGGGGTGCGCTTTTACAAAGCCAGTGACTTGGGCCTGACCATCACTAGCACGAAATTCTCGCGCTAGACGCAAATTCATGCTGCGGCACTGCGTGGCAATCTCGAGTAATTCTGGAATTGCCAGGACACCCGGAAGGGTTCCACCACAAGTTCGCTGCAGTTGTGCCAACGGAGCGTCCGCTGAAAGCAGGCGACCATTTTCATCAACTATGCCGCGGGCGGCCAGTACGTTCTCGTTGTTGTCCATGCCTTTAACTGTCAACGCCCGAACCACTCTGCGGAGTAGAGTTTATCACTACTGCAGCTGCGCCAGAATCAAGTTCCGCAAACGAGGAAGGTAAGACAACCTTCGGGTGTATCTGTGACATCAGGATGTCAATTTTCGCTTGAGGTATCGCGCATGCTTTTAGCATAAAGCCTAGCCTGGTGTGTTGCCCTTCAGTGCAAGCCAAAACAGCAAGCTCGCGCGGTAGACCGGTCAGGCTCGATAGGGCGCTTGCAAAAAGCGATAGACCGGCCTGTTCTAAATCCAATGCGGCGCTCGCCCCGCCAGGCAAGCCAGTGACCAGCCTTGTCAGCAGGGCCAACCGGCTGCTCGCCTCATCGTAACTTTCGCGCAGCGATGCACTTGTAACATCGAGATCGATTCCAGCGTCGCTTGATAGCATCGCGGTGGCGCTGCTAATCGCTATTCGAAACAGATCGGCGGGCAAATCCCGCAAGTCTAGCGACATGCGTGCTTGACCTTGAATGAAACGTGATTGCGCGGAGAAAGCACCTGCCGCCAATTTCGCAATTTCACCGTCAGCGTTAAGTGAATTTTGCAATAGTGGCGAAGCAGTCTGATCGATATGAAGGGTGCTCTCGAAGTGATGAGCCAATTGCCCTTCTACCGATAATGCATAGCAATGGCTAAGCAGTTGAGTGTTACTCGACAGCTTAAAAACCAGCTCATCATATTGGTTCTGAGAGTCTTTTTCCTGCATCGCGACGTCTCGCAAAGCCAGAAGCAACTGACTGGCCAAAGCACCAATCATTCCACGCAATTGGGCAAGTGTTCTATCACTGATCAAAACAGCACTTGGACCGGCAAGCATTTTTACGAGCACCGGTGCAATTCCCGCCAACGCTCTATCACCACGAGCCAGATCGGCACGCAGATAGTCCATCGGATCATCATCCCTTGGTATTGGCGGCACGTTAGTATTCATTACACGCACATAGCGCATCATAGTTAAGTTCGTGTTATCCTATTTTTCGCGCGCTAAAAAGCATGCTCGAAACAAGTCCAATGCTGAAAATGAGCATAGCTTCGTCAAGGATGTTTAACGCCGCGCCAGAACCCAAAATCAGACACCAAACGAAACGATCTTCTGCGATTTTTCGCAAGCGACCGTGCAGCGTAATTTCTGACAGACGTAGGATGCCGACAAGGAGTATGGGCGTAGTGTATTCCGAAAAAGTCAGGTTTATGGACATTTCACCAATAAGTGAAATGATGATAGAAAAATCAAACAAGTGTTTCCAATGAGGAAAGAATTTGTAATTTAAACTTGTTCCAAATATACGCTCGCTCAGGTCATTCAATTCAAGCCGGATCGACCACAGAACCGTCGATAAACCTAGCAAGAGCAACCCGAAAAATTGCCAGCCAAACAGGCTTAGCCCTGTGGCTGAGCAAAGCATTGCTATTGCCAGAAAACCGAATGCAAGTGGCCCCCTCCCGAGCCACTCAGGGCCAAGAAGCCGAACTAGCACTTGTGCCAAGGCACGACTTGGCAACCACCAAGAATTACGAGATCTTGCGCTTGAGAGCAACGAAGTTTCTCGCTCAGCGACCACCGTTTCGTCCAATGCTAGCATCACCGAGCGATCGGCCAGCACATCATTACCCAAATTGATAAGCGGCGTGCGCGCCTGTAGAGAGAGCCGCAACATTAGGGCTATAACATCACTATCAGGAGGCAAGTCGGCAAGTTGATTGACGATTTGCCCTCGTGCGACCAACACGCCTGCCCATGCATGCGAAGCATCAATCCGTTCCAGACCGATGGCCAGTCCGCGTTCTGCAGGCACTGCTAATACGCCCCGCCCTGACTCCAAAGCTTTTGGTGCAACAGCTCGATCTATGATCACACCGTCTGCTATTACGACGATTTCCTGATCAGCAGTAACATGGCTTACCAGTTGTAAATTTGCGCTAATCAGATGGAATTGAGCACCTGCCTGTTCTGCATATTGCGCAAGCGCATCCAATTGCTTGCTCGGCCGGCCGCCAAGACAAACGATTGTGGTGCAGCCAAGCCTGCGTGCCATATCAACTTGCCAATGACCAATGTTGCGCCCCCCCATTTCGAGAAACGCCAGCGGAATTCCCTCGTTGGTTCGCTCAAGGGTGGATATCAAAGCTGTTCGCAAGGGCGCAGTCCAATTTACAGACTACATAAATAGGCGGAAAGTTGCGCCTTAGCCAAGCCCTGACGACTTACGTCAGACAAATTTGTCCAAGCAAGCGTCAATTTCAGCCACTATGGTGGGTTCACCTGGCGCTGCGGCCAATGCTCCGTCTGCCAGTTGCAGCAATTCAGCCGCGTGAAAACTTGCTGCGAGACCTTTCAGGCGCATGGCTGCAACGTGCCAATTGCCATCGCACCTCGCCCGTTTTAACAAATCGAGTTGCTTTTGAGCGCTCTCGACGAATGCTTTGCGCAGCTCCGCCATCAGCGCGGCATCTTCACCCGCCGCTGCTGCCAAAGTGGCATCCATTGCTCCGCTTTCATACGCCATTGGCCGGAAATATCGCTAGTTAGGTTAAAGCGGGGTTTATCCTTTGCATAAAAATGATAGATTCAATGCATGTCCTCAGGATCAAACATTAGGGCCATTGGCCCAGACGCAGCGCCGCAAGCGCCGGAATCAACGTCCAGCGAAGAAAGTGGCGACGCGTTTGCCCTTCAAGAGGATTGGGTGGAAAACGGAGCTGAAAACCTTGCTTGGGATGATGATACAGCAATTCCTGGTCGGAGTTTGAGCTGGTTGAAGCCGGCACTTGCCCTTTCAGCCATCGCCATTTGGACGGCCTTTTACGGTTGGGCACTTCAGGCCGATATCATGACGGGCGGTGCTCCCGTTGAATGGGTTGGCTGGATTATAAACTGGTCGGTTCCTGTTCTTCTAATCATTAGTATTTGGATGCTCCTGATGCGGATGAGTACCCGGGAATCTGCCCGCTTCGGCGATGCCGCAGTCAGACTTTCCAATGAAGCAGCAGCGCTCGAAGATCGCTTGGCAGTAGTAAATCGAGAATTGAGCCTGGCGCGCGAGTTTCTTTCGACACAAACCCGCGAACTGGAAACCCTCGGCCGAGTTGCGAGCGAGCGATTGTCAAACCGTGCAGATGAACTGCAGACATTGATCAAGTCCAATGGCGATCGGGTGAATGCGATTGCCAGCGTCAGCGAGACTGCACTTGGCAATATGGAGAAACTGCGTGATGATTTGCCTGTAGTAGCAAATTCGGCGCGCGATGTTTCTAATCAGGTCGGAAATGCAGGACGCACGGCCCACGAACAATTGGAGAAGCTCATTACTGGCTTCGGGCGCCTGAATGAATTTGGCCAAGCCAGCAACGCAATGGTGAAAACCATCAGTAAGAAGGTAGAAACGACACTCTCGGCTTTTGAGCACCAGGTCGACAATCTCGAAACGTTGTCAGCAGCGCGCTTCGAAAACCTTACTGCAAAGAGCGAGGAATTCCGGGCCGATCTGGACGGCCGCGAAGTTGATGCCTTAGCTGCAATGCGCCGTCGTGCTGACGAGGTGAGAAGCGGACTTACAACCCTGCAGGAAGATTTCACCAAGTCAGGGCAAGCATCACTCGACCTTTTGGAAACCCGGATTGGAGCATTGCAAGCGAATGGCGAGCAAATTGCGGCTTCACTTCGCATTGCTGAAGAAGCGGCAATCAGTGCATTGTCCGGATCAAAAGACCGCTTACTGAACGACATCGGCGCTGTTATCAGCGAAATTGACACGCTCGATCAGAACGCCATTGCAGCTTCACAAAGTCGTATTCGGAAACTGCAAGAAGAAGCGGCAGATTTTGACGATAGTCTTGCCGCACGCGATGCAAGACTAAACGAAGAGCTCGCACGTCGGCAGGCCCAATTTGAAACACGTGAATCCCAAGCAAGCGAGATTCTGGCGCAACGTATGGCGGAGCTGGACGAAGCACTAGCCGAACGGCGTGAAGCGCAGATACGCAACACTGAATTGCTGATCGCGCGTGGCGAGGATATTACTGCCAATGTGGCTGAACTTAATACATTGTTTGAAGCTGTCGCCAAACAGGCCGAGACAACCAAAACGGCAGTTGGTGACGGATTGAGCACGATGAGCAGCCATCTGTCCGAAAACCAGTCTGCTCTTGAACAAACCGGCGCAACTCTTTCCGATTTGACAGAAGCAAGCGTTCGGCTGCTGGAGATCATTCAGTCCGGGGCCAGGCAGAGTCGTGACGACCTGCCAGAAGCTATTCAGGTCGCAACCAAACAGCTCGAAGATGTCGAAAACCGGACGGTATTTCTCAGCAGCGTAATGGACGAGACGGGCAAGAAAAGCGCTTCGCTTTCCGATTATGTGATAGCGACAGGTGATCGCGTCCAGGCCATTGGGGAGTCGATTGACGCTCACCACGAACGGTTCTCCTCCTATACAGATCTTAGCCATGCTCAACTCGAAGGCTTGCAGAAATTGCTCGCTGAATTGGACGAGCAGAACAGCCGGCTATCCGAACGAACGCAGCAAGATTTGCGCAATGCAATCGATAAGCTTGATGAAGCGGCCAAGGCCGCTTTTGCGACTATCGAACATGAGTCAGCAGATCGCGTCGCAAGAGTCGCCGATCAAATGAGTGAAACCGCCGTAGGAGCAATCGAAAAATCCTTGCGAACTCACAGTGCCGAGGCAGTTGGAAAATTGGAGCAGGCCGCTGCGCATGCCTCTGGCGTTGGACGAGAAGCGGCGTTGCAGCTGCGCGACCAGTTGGCTCTTGTGAACGAGCTAACCGGAAACCTCGAACAGCGTGTGACGCGGGCGCGGGCTCAGGCCGAAGATCAGGTCAACAATGACTTTGCACGTCGGATGGCACTAATCACAGATAGTCTCAATTCCAATGCAATCGACATAGCAAAATCGCTTTCGACCGAGATATCCGATACCGCATGGGCTGCTTATCTCAAAGGTGATCGGGGGATATTCACGCGGCGTGCTGTCCGCTTGATCGATAATGGTGAAGCTCGCGATATCGTAGATCTGTACCAGAATGATGATGGATTTCGTGAAGACGTGTCACGCTACATTCATGACTTCGAGGGGATGCTGCGTTCCGTGCTCTCAACCCGTGATGGCAATGCTATGGGCGTGACCTTGCTTAGCTCTGATATGGGTAAGTTGTACGTGGTGTTGGCTCAGGCCATTGAACGGTTACGCAATTAGGTCCCGATCCGAGAGGACCCCTGTCAGGAACTTTCGGAGCGCATAGATGGCGGATCGGGGAAAAAATTGAGGTCATCAACCCCAATCCAGCCATATTCAAAGTTGAGAACGTACAGCGCTGTCAGAACGGCGGCGATGATTGTCGTCCGGAGTGCAAGCTTGCCCGGACGAAAATTTGCCGGCGCACTGTCTGCTTGACCAGGGATTAGCTCTTCACCTGCTTCCTCGTGCGTTCGCACTCCAAAAGGAAGCGAAACGAATGCTGTCATCACCCAGACAAGCGCATAAATTGCAAGTATGGAGGTCCACTGCATTTACTTTGCATCCGAGTGCATGATGACCTTCACCTGAGGTTTTTTGCCGGACCAACGTTGTGCCGCTCTTCGCGCTGCGAGCCGCGCGGCTTCCATTACATCGCCACGGTCCTGACGAGATTTTCCTTTGAGTTTAGCAATAGCTTTCTCAATATCGGCACAAGCTTCCTGAATGAATTCGGGCATGTCCTCGTCAAGTGGTACACCCATTGCCTCGATCGTAGGTCTAAGAGTGTGATCAAGAACAATCATCAACAATCCATCGCGCGCCAGGCGTCTGCGCATGGTGACGGAATCGCCATCAGCCTGGGTGATAATGTCACCGTCAAGTACGAGGCGCCCCGCCCTAACCTCCGCCAGCTTAGCTGGCTTGCCCGGAGCTAAACGAACGATATCGCCATTTTGCTGTACTAAAGCAGTCGGAATTCCACTGCTTCTGCCAATCCGCGCCTGCTCCTGCATATGACGCATCTCTCCATGCACGGGGATCAGCAATTCAGGACGGAGCCACGCATACAAGGCTTCCAGTTCAGGCCGACCTGGATGACCGGAAACGTGGATCTCGCTTTGTCGATCCGTAACCATCGTGATCCCTCGTTCAGCAAGACGATTTTGTATCCGACCAATAGAAATCTCATTGCCTGGTATCTGGCGGCTTGAGAACAAAACAACGTCGCCAGAAACCAGTTCAAGCGGGTGATTATCTTCTGCGATGCGCGACAAGGCCGCGCGAGGTTCACCCTGCCCGCCGGTTGCGACAATCATGATTTCACCGCGTGGCAAGCTCATCGCAGTGTCAAAATCGACTGGTTCTGGAAAGTCAGCGAGATAGCCATTGTCCTGCGCCACGCCGATAATTCGGTCAAGCGAGCGCCCGGCAACACAAATTTCACGGCCCGTTTCCCGCGCTACTTCGGCCAGGGTCTGGAGCCTAGCCACATTGGACGCGAAGGTAGTCACCAACACGCGCTTACCTTTGTGCTTGGCAACTTCCTGCATCAAGCCACGATGGACAGCTCCTTCAGAACCGCTTGGGTTTGGATTGAAGGCGTTGGTTGAGTCGCACACCAGGACATCAACGCCCTCGTCGCCAATTGCAGTAAGCTCCTCTTCCGTGGTCGGCTCGCCAATTATCGGCTCTTCATCAAGCTTCCAATCGCCGGTGTGAAAAATGCGTCCATAGGGCGTGTCGATCAGTAGCGCATTCCCCTCGGCAATGGAGTGGGCCAGCGGCAGGTAAGTGATTTCGAACTTACCAAGGGTGAGTGTGCCGTGGTCCTCAGGAATAACGTTCAGTTCGATTTCGCCAGAAATTCCTGCCTCATCAAGCTTGCGGCGAACAAGGTCTGCAGTGAAAGGCGTGGCATAAAGCGGCACGCCCAACTCAGCAGCGAAATAGGGTACAGCGCCAATGTGGTCTTCGTGCCCGTGGGTCAGCACAATTCCGAGCAGATCTTCGCAACGATCCTCAATGAATTCAAGGTCAGCAAAAACAAGGTCGACCCCAGGATACTGGTCGCCAGAAAACGTCATGCCTAAGTCGACCATGATCCATTTACCATCGCATCCATACAGATTGACATTCATGCCAATCTCACCCGAGCCGCCAAGCGCAAGGAACAGCAGCTCCTGTTCGGGAGTGAAATCTTTTTTCATGAAGCGATCCGATCAGCCAGAATGGCAAGGCCTTCGATTGTCAGGTCCGCATCCACATGATCGAAGATGTCTGTAGATTTGTCGAACAGGATCGCCAGACCTCCTGTCGCAACAACTTTGGCAGGCCGTCCTATCTCGGCGCGCATGCGTTCAATCAGGCCCTCCATCATGGCCACATGGGCCCAAAAAACGCCGATCAGCATCTGGTCCTCGGTGTTGCGACCAATAACGCTGTCGGTATCAGGAGCACGAATGGCAATACGAGGCAATTTGGCTGTCTTGCCGACGAGTGCATCAAGTGAGAGATTAATACCCGGAGCAATGATCCCGCCCTTGTAGGTGCCATTAAAATCAATCGCTTCAAATTTGGTCGCGGTGCCAAAGTCGACAACAACAAGATCGCCACCATATTTTTCATGTGCAGCCAGAATATTGAGCGCACGATCAGCACCCAACGAACTGGGCTGATCGACATCAATTTCAAATCCCCAAGCTGCCTTGCCCTTGCCCGCGAACTCAGGAGTGATGCCAAAATATTTCTGCGCCAGAACCGACAAATTGTGGTCTGCTCGCGGGACCACTGAAGCGAAAAGAATTTGCGTGATATCCTCCCGCTTGACCCCCTCTATTTCAAGCAGTTGAAGCAGCCAGACGGCATATTCATCACCCGTGCGGCGCGGGTCGGTCGCAATGCGCCAACGTGCCTTGATCTCTCGCCCATCGAATAGGGCAAAAACGACATTGGTGTTTCCGACATCGGCGGCGAGCAACATGTGTATTTCCTCAATCGAGCGAGATATCGCCTGCATGAATGGCACGGGTGGAACCATCCTCCAAGCGAAGCTGGAGCGAACCTGTTTCTGTCAGCCCGGCAAATACGCCGGATAGTACATCGCCACTCCCATCATGAACGCTCAACGCGGTACCTTCAGGATGAGCCACTTTGAGCCAACGGCGTATCAACGGTTCGAGGCCAAATTGCCTCCATCGGACAACCTCATCGCGGACCCCCCTCGCCAACATTGGCGCAAATTCGTCTCTTTCAACGATTAATCCGATATCGCTCAGTGCAACGGTCTCGCGGTTTTCGATCTTCGGGGCCTGCCGCAAATTAACACCGATACCAATAACGACGGCGCCCGACTGACTTTCGAGGAGAATCCCGGCGAGCTTGGCCTCATTCAGCAACAAATCATTGGGCCATTTCAGCTGCAAACCATGGCCTTCAGGTATAAGTGACGCCATCGCATCATAAAGCGCCATCCCAATCATCAGGGCCAATGTATGCGGCGGAGGGTCAAGAGGTGTGGGTCGCAGCAGAGTCGAACCCATGAAATTACCGAAACCGTCAAACCATTTTCGCCCTTGCCGGCCGCGTCCAGCTGTCTGGCGATCGGCCACCAGCCAAGTCCCCTCTTCAATAGCCTCGCCGTGTTTCAGGCGATCCAGAAGATCGGCATTGGTGGAGCCGGTTTGTGCCGCGATATGTATCAAATCACAAAGAACAAAAAATTCGCCGCACGGTTAGCCAGAGCGATCAACGGCGAGGTCAAAATCCAGCCCAAGGGCGAAATGACGAGGGAGCAGATCAGCAAGATGGTCCAATTTGCCATACTGCTCTCGCCACCAACTTCACCAGCAGGCTCATCAAACATGATGATCTTGCACACTTTGAGGTAATAAAACGCTCCGATCACACTGGCGGCAATACCAATTGCTGCAAGAATAATCATGTCTGCCTGTACCGCCGCCTGAAAGACTACGAACTTGCCATAGAAACCGAACAGCGGCGGGATACCGGCAAGGCTGAGCATCAGGAAGAAAATGCACCAGGCAAGCAGCGGCTTTTCGCGCACCATGCCTGCCATTGAAGCGATATTCTCAATCTGACTACCCTGTGCATCCTTGAGCATCATAACGGCCACAAATGCGCCAAGGGACATCGCAACATAAATCGTCAAATAGACCAGTACGGCGCTGGCACCCGCAGGTGTAGCTGCAGCCAAGCCAATCAGTATGAAGCCAACATTGTTGATCGACGAATACGCCAGCAGCCGCTTGATGTTTGTCTGTCCGATAGCGCCAAGTGCGCCAACCACGATCGAAGCCAGTGCGGCAAAGATCACGATCTGCTGCCAGACAATCACATTTTCGCCAAAGGTGTCGAGCGATATCCGCGTCAAGATCGCAACAGCAGCAACTTTAGGTGCCGTCGAGAAGAAAGCGGTGACCGGCGTTGGTGCACCCTCGTAGACATCGGGCGTCCACATATGGAACGGCACGGCGGCGATCTTGAAGGCAAATCCTGCCAACATGAAAACTATGCCGAAGGTAGCCCCCATCGAAAGGCCGTCTTGGAGAGCTAAACGAATGCCGAGATAGCTTGTCGATCCGGTGAAGCCATAAACCAAGCTCATGCCGTAAAGCAGAATGCCAGAGGCCAAAGCACCCAGGACGAAATACTTCAGACCGGCCTCTGCTGAGCGATTATCACTGCGCGAGAAACTGGCCAGCACATATGATGATAGGCTCATCAACTCCAGCCCCATGTATAACGTCATGAGGTTTACCGCAGACACCATCAGCGCCATACCCACTGCGCTAAACAGCACAACGATGGCATATTCAGGTCGGTATCCGCCGTTCTCTTCGAAAAATCGTGGTGTGACGATCAGGCATCCGATGGCAGCAATGTAGATCAATATCTTCGCAAAGCTGCCAAATGCATCCATCCGATAAATGCCAGCCCATGCTTCTCCGCCCAGTTCAAAAGCAGGATTAACGAGCAAATTGGTTGTGTAGGCGACTGCGCCAAACAGCGCTGATACCGACAGGATTGTGACCATCCGTGCCGTCTTGTCACCGCCAAATGCAGCGACAAGCAACAAAAGCAGGCCCGAGATGGTGAGGCCAATTTCCGGTGCGGTGAAGTAGAGAGAGATATCTAGGTTCATCAGTGGGCTCCCTCGCCCGCATAGTCATGCTCGAGTTCAGGCATGGCATTCGCATTGGTTGCGTTGGGAGTGCCAACTTCGAGCATGGAGTCACCTGCGGGCGCCGCCCGAGCCAGTCGCACTTCCAGTGCAGCTATATCCGCGCGCATTGGTGCCAGGAAGCTTTCTGGATAAACACCCATCCACAAGACAGCCGCAGCAATTGGTCCAAGCATGGCCCACTCACGAATGTTGAGATCTTTCATCGCTGCAGCATCGGGGTTTTTCTGCACCCCAAAGACCACTCTACGATACAGAAACAGCATATAAGCTGCGCCCAAAATGATCCCTGTCGTAAGAACCAAGGTCACGGTTGTAGAAATTTGATAGACACCGGCAAGCGCGAGAAACTCGCCGATAAAATTGCTCGTGCCCGGCAGGCCGACGCTTGCCATGCAGAACAGCATGAACAACAGCGCATATTTCGGCATGTTGATGGCAAGCCCACCGTAGCGGTCAATCTCTCGCGTGTGGAGACGATCATATATAACACCTACGCATAGGAACAAAGCGCCGGACACCAGCCCGTGGCCAAGCATGACCATCATTGCTCCTTCAAGTCCCTGCACATTGAAGGCAAACAGTCCTGCCGTCACAATCGCCATATGCGCGACGGATGAATAGGCAATCAGCTTCTTCATATCATTTTGCACAAGCGCGACCAACGACGTGTAGATCACAGCAATCATTGAAAGGCCGAGGACGAGCCAGGTGAATTGTGCGCTTGCTTCTGGGAACATCGGAAGGCTGAACCGGATAAAGCCGTAACCGCCCAACTTCAGCAATACGCCTGCCAAGATCACCGAACCTGCAGTTGGTGCCTGAACGTGCGCGTCTGGCAGCCAGGTATGCACCGGCCATATCGGCATCTTGACTGCGAAACTGGCGAAGAAGGCTAGCCAGAGCCAAGTTTGCGCCCCGGCAGGAAAATCATATTGCATGAGGGTCGGGATGTCGGACGTGCCAGCCTCATTCACCATCCAGAACATCGCAATCAACATCAGGACCGATCCGAGCAACGTGTAGAGGAAAAATTTGTAGCTGGCATAGATGCGATTATCGCCGCCCCATACGCCGATGATCAGGTACATCGGGATCAGGCCGGCTTCAAAGAAGATGTAGAACAGGAAGATGTCCTGCGCAGCAAAGACCCCGATCATCAGCACTTCCATGATCAGGAAGGCCGCCATATATTCCCCGACACGCTTGGTAATTGCGTCCCAGCTCGCCAATATGCAGATTGGCATGAGGAAGACGCTCAGCATTATCAGCATCAACGCAATGCCGTCAATTCCCAAGGCATAGCTGAAGCCTGCGAAGAGCTCTGATCGCTCGACAAATTGCCATTGAGCCCCGCCAACATCGTAACTCGCCCAGAGGACGACACCGAGTGCCAGATTGACCAAAGTGGCTATAAGCGCTGCCATCCGGGCCGCTTTCGCCTCGAGGAAGAAGCAAGCAATGCCTGCCACCAGCGGGACCAGCAGCATTATTGAGAGAATGGGAAACCCGCCCATCAGAAAAGCACCCATGTAACTGCAGCGACCAAGCCCAACAGCATGATCAACGCATAGCTATAAACATATCCCGACTGGATTTTCTTGGCATACAAAGCGCCATTCGCGACAACCCAAGCTGCTCCGTTCGGACCGAAGCGATCGATCGTGCCGACGTCACCCCATTTCCAGAATTTACGACCCAGCCAGAACGCCGGCTTGACGAAGATGAAATTGTAAAGCTCGTCAAAATACCATTTGTTGAACACAAAATTGTGCACGTAGCGGAACTGTTCAACAAATTTACCAGGGATGCTGGCGTCCTTGATATAGGCCCACCATGCTCCGACAAACCCTAGCACCATGACGGTAAAGGCGGAATATTTCACCCAATATGGCACTGCATGCATCGCGTGGATCAAATTCTCATTGTAGAAAATTGAACCCGCCCAGAAGGCCGCATCATCAAGGAATTTGGGTGCGAACACCTGTCCTGCCGCAATCGCGCCCACACTGAGCACGCCCAGCGGGATCAACATCGCCAGCGGGCTTTCATGCGGATGATATCCGCCGGTCGTGTCTTCGCCCGCTTCCTCGGGTGTTTTGTGAACCGAATGCTGTATGTGCTCGCTCTCGATCCAGCGAGGCTTGCCCCAGAAGGTCAGGAACATCAGACGCCAGCTGTAGAAGCTGGTTAGTAATGCCGCGACAACGCCCATCCAGAAGGCAAAATTGGCCATTTCCGTACCGCGCGCAAACGCCACTTCGATGATCGCATCTTTGGACCAGAATCCGGCAAAGCCAACGCCCAAGTGATAAACGCCCACGCCGGTAATGGCGAGCGTGCCAAACAGCATCGCCCAGAAGGTGAACGGGATCTGCTTACGCAGGCCGCCGTAATAGCGCATGTCCTGCTCGTGATGCATCGCATGGATCACCGAACCTGCGCCCAGAAACAGCAGGGCTTTGAAGAATGCATGTGTGAACAGGTGGAACATGGCGACGCCATAGGCGCCGACACCAGCGGCAAAGAACATATATCCCAGCTGAGAACAGGTGGAATAGGCGATCACACGTTTGATGTCCCACTGCGTTGTACCAATTGTAGCAGCGAAGAAACAGGTCGCCGCGCCCACAAACATCACAATGGTGAGCGCCACAGGTGCAGCCTCGAACATGGGAGACAGGCGGCACACCATAAACACGCCAGCGGTCACCATGGTCGCCGCGTGGATCAAAGCCGAAACCGGCGTTGGACCTTCCATAGCGTCCGGCAGCCAAGTGTGCAGACCCAGCTGCGCGGATTTCCCCATCGCGCCGATGAACAGCAAGATGCACAGAATATCCATTGTCTGCATGCGGTAGCCGAGGAAGCCAATGGTGGCTCCGCTCATGCCCGGCGCAGCTTCGAGGATTTCCGGAATCGAGGTCGTCTGGAAGACGAGGTATGTGCCGAAGATTCCGAGCATAAAGCCAAGATCACCCACGCGGTTGACCACAAAGGCCTTGATCGCGGCGGCATTGGCGCTGGGTTTGCGGAACCAGAATCCAATCAGCAGATAGGATGCCAGGCCCACCCCTTCCCAGCCAAAGAACATCTGAACCAGATTATCGGCCGTCACCAGCATCAGCATGGCGAAGGTGAACAGGCTAAGATAGGCGAAGAAACGCGGCTGATCCGGATCCTCTTCCATATAGCCCCAGCTATACAGATGGACGAGCGCCGAAACGCTGGTGACAACGACCAGCATGACAGCAGTCAATGTGTCGACACGAAGCGCCCAGTCGAAGGTGAGCGATCCACTTTCCACCCACTTCAAGACGGGAACAACTGTTGCCTCAGCACTACCGGTGAGAAAGCCGATAAAAATTGGCCAGCTGAGCGCGCAGCTGATGAACAGCGCGCCAGTTGTCAGCGACTTTGTGACGGTGTTACCCAATGCACGGTTGCCCAGACCCGCGATAATCGCAGCCAAGAGCGGCAGGAAAACAATCAGGATGATTGAGGTTTGCACTGAGGGTTATCCCTTCATCCGATTGACGTCGTCAACGGCAATCGTTCCATTCGCGCGGAAATAGATCACCAAAATAGCAAGTCCGATGGCCGCCTCAGCTGCCGCCACGGTTAAAACCAGCATGGCGAAAACTTGCCCTGTCAGGTCGCCCATGAAGGCGCTGAAAGCAACGAGGTTGAGATTCACTGCCAGCAGGATCAGCTCGATCGCCATAAGGATCACGATCACATTCTTGCGATTGAGGAAAATCCCCAGGACACCCAGAACGAACAAGACTGCGCTGACGACGATGAAATGTTCGACGCCAATACCCCCTAGATCGGTCACAGTTCGACCCCCTTGCCAATATTAGGCTGTTTCATGACGGTCGCATCATCCGGACGGCGACGGATCTGCTTGCCAATATCCTGATGCCCACGCGCACCTTTAGGGCGCTGGCGATGAGTCAGGACAATCGCCCCGATCATAGCCACCAGCAAGATGATACCAGCCACTTCAAAAAGGAACACATACTTGCCGTAGAGGAGCGCTCCCACTGCTTCGATATTGCTTTGCCCCATTCTGGCCGCAGCGCTGCCGTCTGGTGTGCCGAGCTGGATTCCCCCTGCACCATAGGCAACCAGACCAACAAACAATTCCAGGAACAGTATCAGTGCGACCAGGATCCCGAGTGGGAAATTCTTGATGAAACCTGCACGCATCTCGGCAAAATCAATGTTCAGCATCATCACGACGAACAAGAACAATACCGCGACCGCGCCGACGTAAACGATCACCAACAGCATCGCGATAAACTCTGCGCCCACCAGCACCATCAGGCCGGCTGCATTGAAGAACGCCAGGATCAACCACAGCACAGAGTGAACCGGGTTGCGGGCCATGATCACCATGACAGCGCTGCCGATCACCAAGCTGGCAAACAGATAGAAGGCTAAGGTCTGAATCATAATTCCAGTTTCTCTTCGCGGCGGCGGTTAGCGATACGGGGCATCGGCTTCAAGGTTCGCAGCGATGGCGCGCTCCCACTTGTCCCCGTTGGCCAGCAGCTTCGCCTTGTCGTAGAGCAATTCCTCGCGCGTTTCGGTTGCGTATTCGAAATTCGGACCCTCAACCACTGCGTCCACCGGGCAGGCCTCTTGGCAGAACCCGCAATAGATGCATTTGGTCATGTCGATGTCATAACGCGTGGTCCGGCGGCTGCCATCTTCGCGCGGTTCGCTCTCAATGGTTATCGCCTGCGCAGGACAAACCGCCTCGCACAATTTGCACGCGATGCAGCGCTCTTCCCCGTTGGGATAGCGGCGCAAGGCATGCTCACCGCGAAAACGTGGGCTCAGCGGGTTCTTTTCGAACGGATAGTTAATCGTCACCTTGGGCCTGAAGAAATACTTCAAGGTCAACGCATGCGCCTTGAGGAATTCCCATAGGGTGAAGGATTTGATGAGATGTGTGACGGTGCTCATGTTGAGGCTCCCGTGAAGTGTCCGGTGGCCATCAGATAGCCCGAGATCAGGGCGACAAAGACCAGGCTCATCGGCAGGAAGACTTTCCAGCCAAGCCTCATTAGCTGGTCATAGCGATAGCGCGGGACGGTTGCCCAGATCCAGCTGAACATGAAGAAAAACATGAAGGTCTTGAGCAGGAACCAGATGATACCGGGCACGGCATAAAGTGGTTCCCAATCAACCGGTGGCAGCCACCCGCCAAAGAACAGGATCGTGCATAGCGAACACATCAACAAGATGTTGGCATATTCGCCCAGCCAGAACAGAGCAAAGCTCATCGAACTGTATTCAGTCTGATACCCGGCGACGAGCTCGGACTCGGCCTCGGTCAAGTCGAACGGAGCGCGCGCGGTTTCGGCCAAGGCCGAAATGAAGAACACTACGAACATCGGGAAAAGCAGCGGATTGAAGTAAAACCCGTTGACGAAACCAAGCCCGTGGCCCTTCTGCGCCAATACGATGTCGGACATGTTGAATGACTTCGACCAGAGCACGATGCAGACCAAAATAAAGCCGATCGAGACCTCGTAAGAGATCATCTGTGCAGCGGCCCGCATGGCGGAGAAGAACGGGTATTTCGAATTACTCGCCCACCCGCTCATCACCACGCCGTAAACGCCCAACGAACTGATCGCGAGGATGTAGAGCAGCCCGACATTAATATCGGATACCAGCACGCCTTCATCAAACGGGATCACCGCCCATGCAGCCAATGCCACCGTAAAGGTGATGATAGGCGCGAGCAGGAATATGCCCTTGTTCGCCGCGCTGGGGATGATGGTTTCCTGCAGGAACACCTTCAAACCGTCGGCAAAGCTTTGCAGCAAGCCAAACGGACCCACCACATTGGGCCCGCGACGCATCATGATCGCGCCCAGAACCTTGCGGTCGACATAGATTACCATCGCTACTGCCAGCATGAGCGGCAGAGCAATAAGCAAAACACCGCTGACCGTGGCGACAAACCATGCCCATTCGTAGGACATGCCGAGAGATTGGAAGAATTCGGTCATCAGTCCCCGTCGCCTCCGCCAATGTCGCCGCCGGTCCAAGCATCAGACACATAGCCGCCGGGCTGGCCGTGCCCACTGTCTCGCCAAGCCTCTGGATTTGCCGCAATTTTCTTGCCGGTCATCCAAAGAGATAGACGAACAAGCCCAGCTATCAGCAGGAATGCGACGACAACTGCCGCGAGGATTGTCAACGCAACGCTCACTCTGCCGCCTCCTTCATCTCATCGCCGTGGAGCAGTTCTGCCGAACATTGCTGCATCACCGCGCTGGCGCGGGCGATCGGGTTGGTGAGGTAGAAATCCTTGATCGGATAGGCTTCCAAAACACCTTCTGCTTTCGCATCCGAGGCAGCTGCTGGCAGCGAACCATAATCTGCCAATCCTTCTTCGCCCAAGGCCTGCACTTCAGCAATCATCGCCGCCTGCAATTGAGCAAAGCTGTCAAAGCCGACATCCACTTTCAGCGCATCTGCCAAGGCGCGCAGGATCGTCCAGTCTTCGCGGGCATCACCCGGCGCGAACACGGCTTTTTCGGCAAATTGGACGCGGCCTTCGGTGTTCACATAGGTGCCGTCTTTCTCGGCGAAACTGGCGGCGGGCAGAATAATATCCGCTGCATGCGCGCCCTTGTCGCCATGATGGCCGATATAGACCTTCAGCGCATCAGCAAACGGCTCGAAATTCATCTCGTCCGCACCCAGAGCCAGCACCACCTTGGGGCTTGCCGCAGCGATATCGGCCATGCCGCCCTGCTGCGCAAATCCGAGCATCAGTCCGCCCATGCGCGCGGCTGAGAAGTGCAACACGTTAAAGTCAGCGCCCCAATCCGCCGCCAAAGCCATCGCCTTGGCATGAGCGCCTTTGAGAGCCGCGCCACCCAGGATAACAGCCGATTTGTCGGCACCCTTAAAGGCGTCCACCACATCGGATGGCAAATCATTCAGCACGCCCAGATCATTGCCGAGGAAGGTCGAGGGGAAAGTTGTTTCCCATTCCGGCCCGATCAAGAACACCTTGGCGCCGCGTTTCACGGCCTTGCGCAGGCGGACATTGACCAACGGCGCTTCCCAACGCACGTGGCTGCCCACGATCAGGATCGCCTCGGCATCTTCAATACCGGCGAGCGTCGAATTGAAATTGACCGCAGCCAGATTGGACACATCGTAATCCATGCCGGTTTGACGGCCCTCGATCAGCGATGATCCGCAGGCCTTGAGCAGGCTTTTGGCCGCAAACATGGTCTCGCAATCGAGCATATCGCCAGCAACCGCCGCAATGCTGGAGGGCGCCCCCTTCAATTGCTTGGCGATCGCCTTAAACGCCTCGTCCCAGCCCGCCTCGGTCAGCTTGCCGCGTTTGCGCATGAAAACCTTGTCGAGACGGCGCTTGGTCAGGCCATCGACCTGATAGCGCGCTTTATCCGAAATCCATTCCTCATTCACATCATCATTGATGCG
>CALBWA010000017.1 GCA_937969505.1 uncultured Erythrobacter sp.
GGACGCGCTTCGCCAAAGGCCCAACGCATGGAGACATAAGTCGCCGGATCGCGTCCATCGAACGACAGCCGGTCATTGATGTAACAGCATGCGGCCCATGCGCTTTGCGGGCTGGGCATGAAGCGGATCACCTGCTTTGCCCAATACATCCGCAAATTGTTGTGCAACCAGCCAGTGGCAAGCCAGCACCGGGCCGAGGCGTTGAACACTGCATCCGGGGTGCGGCCATGGATCACTTCGGTCAGCGCAGCAACGGGATCGCTCCATTGGCCTGTGTCAGGCTGGGCAAACAAATCGCCGTCTTGCACACCGCCCAGCTCGCGCGGGTCTGCGGCATGGTCGGCAAGCGTCTTTCGCGCCCATGTCGGCAACGTTTCATAATGCAACAGCTCGGGCCGCTCGACCATGCGGTAATGCGTCCATTCACGCCAGGTCAGCAGTTCGTCCAGCAGTTTGTAGCCATAGGATTTTGGCGCGCCACTCGCCTCGACCCGTGCGATCACTTCCCACGGCGCCACCATGCCAAAATGAAGATAGGGGGAAAGTTCGGTCGCCCCGTGGGGCATGGTCGGATTGTTGCGCTGGTATTTATAATTGCGAACGAAATCCTCGTTGATCGCATCCAGCCGGGCCTGCGCCGCAGCGGCTGTCGCCGGATATTGCTCGACCGGGCCAAGCGATTGGTCGATCGGCAATGCACTGGCCAGCTGATCAAGTTCGCTTTCGCTCAATGATGCCAGCTGCATCAGTTCCTCTGGCAGGTCCGTAATCACACTGCTTGCCACTGCGGGCTTGCCTTGCGCCACACCATCCTTCCACGCGTCGCGCAGCGGCGTGTGCGCTGCCCGGAAGGCCTTGGTTGAACCCAGCCCACCATCCAGCGACAAATGCGGGACGAGGCGGGTTGCATCGACCGCCAGAGTGGGACGAAAGCCTTTGCCGGCAAAGGCATCGGATTGCGCGCGTGCGACAAAGGTCGGGTGGTCGTCCACCAGAACGCACAGGGCGTGTTCGGCCAGATGATAGACCATGCCCTTGCCATGATCCGGTTTGTTTTGCACCAGTTGGCGACAGGCGATGCCGCGCTGATCCAGCGCCCTGCCCATGGCAGCGGATGCGCCGATGATGAAGCGCGACAGGCGCGCGGAAGCATGCGGGTAATCGGGGCGCAAACCATGATAGACCAGCAGCGGCAGGTTATGCGCGTTGGCAATTGCCAGCCCTGCCTCGATCGTTGGATGCTGATGGCCACGCAGGGTTTGTTGCAGCCAGACCAGCACGTAGCGCGGGCTGTTGCACGACCCTGCATCCTGATTCAATTGTCTGGTGCGGGTGCGCAGATTGGGCAGCAGGGCATCTTCAAATGGCATGATGCATCAATGCGTCAAGCCGGTCTTTGGTCCCGAAACCAATCATAATGGCCCGGCCGATTCTCGCGATCACACCGTGCAGAACTGCGTTTCATGATCGGCTGTGGCGCTCTCGCTGAAGTCAGCCAGATCGGGTATCCGGCCGAACACGATCTTTGCCCCGACATAACCGCCCGGCATGGATTTTTGCGGTCCAAGTGATGCGGCTTTGGGGCCATGGGCGCTGCGCAAATTGTCCAGCGCTGAACTCAATCTTTCGCGCTTGCGGCGTTCAGCAGGGTGGACCGCCTCTGCCGGATCATTTCCCATCTGCGCAAACAGATCGCCTTGCCTAGCGACTCGCTCGCTCAAACCGTGCAGGACCACGCCCACTGAACGCGGCGCAAAGCGGGCTTGCTGACGATACTGATCGATCAACCGGTCCAGTTCGGCAAGCAGGGTTATGTCATCGCAGGCTGGTTCGAAAACAGCTTCCAGCGATAGTCTGCGGCCATTTTTTTGCGCCTCGCGTCTGCGCGAATAGGCGTCTCCCTTCACGCTGAAGCTCATCCTGCCGCTGCGCATTTCGGCGCGCCGCAATCGTCGCGCTGCGCTCAGCAGCAATTGACGCGCGCATTCATGTACCTTCTCAGGCGAGCGCCAATCCCAAGGTAGAATTCGGCTGTGCCCGAACATCCCTTTCTTGGTTTCGGGCCGGTCAAACGGCAGGCCATGCATGGCATTCCAGAACCGTTCGCCTTCGATACTGCCCCACAAAGCGCGGGCATGCTTGCGGTCAATCGACCACAGCGATGGTACATCGCAGATGCGCGCCTTCTCCAGCCGGGCACACATGCCCTCTGACAATCCGGGAATATCCTTCAGGGGGAGGTGGGCGATTGCCGCAGGAAGATCGGCCTGCTTGATCACGACCATGCCATCGGGCTTGCGCATTTCGGCGGCGATCTTGGCAACCAGTTCGCTCGGCCCGATCCCGATGGAGCAGGTCAGCGCTTCGCTGAATTCGCTCGCAAGGGCGCGTTTGATGGCATGGGCCAAAGGTTCTGGATTACGGCTTTGCTGCGCGTCGAGTTCGCACACGAGTTCGTCGATCGACCGGACCGTTTCAATTGGCAGACAACCTTCGATCACTTCCATGATCCGGTGATGCAGACGGACATAGGCGTCGGGCCGGGCGACCACGAAGATCATATCGGGTGCGATGGCGCGCGCCTCGCGCAGTTTTGCGCTGCCGGGCACGCCCAGCGCCTTGGCCTCTCGGCTAACGGCAATGCAAGATGTTCCGGCCATATCGACCGGCACGACGCCCACCGGCTTGCCGCGCAATTGCGGATTGAAATGCTGCTCTGCCGAGGCAAAAAAGCTGTCAAAATCAAGATAAAGTCGCGCGCGATAAAGCTCTGCCCCTGTATCGCCGCCGGCAGTGGGGTCAGCGGGGGCAAGGCGGATAGGATTGAATTGGGCGGGGCTAGATGCAGTCATGGGTCCGATTCTCTGAAACGGCACCCGTGCTAGCATATGCGGAACATTAAGTGAACAATTCTCAGATCAAAGCCCTGTCACCAAACGCCTAATCGATAATGGATCGCGCGAGGATCTGGAGCCAATTCTGCGTCGTGACGCTTGTTGGGGCGAATGCCGTCTGACTGCTCTGAACCGGGCATTCCATGCAATAGGCATGCACTCCCGGATTGGCCATCAGCCGATTGAAGTCGCGCAGCAATGTCGCCGACAAGGCGCTGTTCTGCCGGGCGACCATGCCAAACACTCCGGTATTCACCTGCGCTGCCGCATCGTCGCTAACAAACATTTGCCGAATGAGCGAATCATAGCGCGACTGTGTCTCTCCCAATCGCACTGTGTGGTAATCGCCATCAGCCAAGCCCGCCTTGTCGGCAGCCCAGGCCACGGCATCTTCGATCCCGCCAAACTGATCGATCAGGCCATTCTGGCGAGCCGCCCCGCCATCCCAGACCCGGCCCTGCGCCAGCGTATCGACTTTTTCGGGCGCCATACCGCGGGCCTCGGCCACCAATTCGATGAAATCATCGTAAAAACCGTCGGTCTGACCTTGAAGCAAACGGTCCAGTTCCGGGGTGAAGCCGCCCACCAGATCGGGCTGTCCGGAAAAGGGCGTAGTCCGAAGAGCATCGGTGTCGAGGCCGATCATGTCAGCGGTGCCTTCAAAGGTCGGGACTACGGCAAAAACGCCAATCGAGCCGGTAATCGTTTCGGGTTGCGCAAATATGCGATCCCCCGGCATCGCAACCCAATAGCCGCCGCTGGCCGCAATATTGCCCATGGATACAGCGATCGGGATATCCTTCGCTTTGTGACGCAGGATTGCCCTGCGGATCACTTCGGACGCGGTGACAGAGCCACCCGGAGAATCGACCCTGACAACCAGCGCCGCCAGATCATCGTCCAGCGCATCGTCGAGCAGCCCGGCTATCCGGTCACCGCCAGCCGTGGCAGGGCCAGCCTCGCCATCGACAATATCGCCAGCGATGGTGATTATGCCGACCGCTTTGCCATCGCGGTTTGTCGAAATATCGGCAAGGTAGGGCTTAAGATCGGATTTGATGAAAGTGCCCGGCGCCTTGTCCCAGTCGTCCTTGCCGGAAATCTCCGCTACCCTGTCGCCGAATGCCTCGCGGTTGCCGATTTTATCGACCAATCCTGCATCCATGGCTGCCTGCGCCAGATCATTATTGGCAGCATCAAGCCACTCGCCTGAATTTTCGGTGACGAGGTCGATATTCATCGCCGGGCGAGCCTTTTTCACATTGGCTTGCCATTCGGCCCACATCGTTTCGTAAACGGCGCCAATGTTGCGCCGCGAATCCTCGGACAGATCAGTGCGGGTGTAAGGCTCGGTTGCAGCCTTGAAGATACCGGTCTTGTAGACCCGGGCATTGATCGCCAGCTTGTCGAGCAATTCGTCGTAGAACAGGAAGGTTCCGCCTGGTCCTGCCACAATCGCGCCGCCCTGCGGGTCAATCCACACCTCGCTGGCATGGGCCGCCAGGTGCAGGCTGTCATCGCTGTAAGCCAGCGCATAGGTCAGCACATCCTTGTCAGCCGAGCGAACCCGCTCAATCGCCTCGCCCACCTGTTGCATATGGACATGGCCACCGCCGAGGAAGCGCGACAGGTCAAGCACGACCGAATTGATCCGGTCATCGGTGGCGGCATTGTTCAATGCGCGCACCAGTTCGTGGACGGGGTATTCCGCCATGGGGGCCTGCTGGCTGAGCAGGGCCTGAAAGGGATCAACTTCGGAGCGTTCTTCCACCACGAAGCCATCCAGCTCGAGAAGCAATGCGCCTTCGCGCACTTTGCCGGGGCTGGGGCTGGCAGAAAGCAGAGCAAACAAGGCCCAGAAAAACAGCAGCAGGAATATCAGAGCCAGACCATCCTTGATGCCCACCAGAAGTCGCCAGATCTTGCCCGCAAAATTCATCGTATCGCTTACCCTGTTGCTGGGGCGCGGCGCCCCGTTTGTCCCTTAGTTAAGGCTTATCCGGCAAAGGTCCACCTGTAACACGAGAAGGAAAGGGTTGAGCGTGTGACTTCACTCGACTAAGGGCGTGGCTTTAATGACATCGACGGATAATCCCATGACCTTCGGCCGCTATCCAGCGGGCGGATTGGCCTTCCCGCATCGCGACCTGCTGGGCATTGCCCAGCTGGAGCGCCACGAAATCCTGTATCTGCTCGACGAGGCGGAACCCTGGGTCGATCTTAACCGCCAGCCATCCAAGCATAGTGACACGCTGGCAGGCCTGACGATCATCAATGCCTTCTTCGAAAATTCGACCAGGACGCTGCTCAGCTTCGAGATCGCAGGCAAGCGATTGGGTGCCGATGTGGTCAACATGCACGCAGCGCAAAGTTCTGTGAAAAAGGGCGAAACACTTATCGATACAGCGATCACGCTCAACGCCATGCGCGCCGATGCAATTGTCATCCGGCATGGCTCAAGCGGCGCGGTGGACCTGATCGCAAGCAAGGTCGATTGTCCGGTGCTCAATGCTGGCGATGGCAGCCATGAACATCCCACGCAGGCTTTGCTTGATGCGCTCGCACTGCGCCATGCTTTGCGCGAACGGGGCGAGGCAGCGGAGGATTTTACCGGCCTCGTCATCACGATTTGCGGCGATATCCTGCACTCGCGCGTCGCCCGCTCCAATATTCTGTGCCTTCAGGCGCTGGGCGCAAGCGTGCGGCTGTGCGCGCCGCCAGCGCTGATGCCTGCCGGGGTGGAAACCATCGGTGCAGAACCGTTCCACGACTTCGATGCCGCGCTGGAGGGCGCAGATGTGGTCATGATGCTGCGCCTACAGAACGAAAGGATGCAGGGGCAGTTTATCCCTTCTGCGCGCGAATATCATCATCTGTACGGGCTGACGCTTGAGCGGTTGAAGCGCGCTGCGCCTGATGCGCTGGTGATGCATCCCGGCCCGATGAACCGCGGGGTGGAAATCGACAGCGAAGTGGCCGACATGCTCGACCGGTCGATCATCACCCGCCAAGTGGAAATGGGTGTTGCTATCCGCATGTCCTGCCTCGACATTCTGACCCGACGAACGCGCGGCGTGGAGGGCTGGACATGAAACAGCAGCGCCCCCTTGCAATCACCAATGGCCAATTGATCACCCCGGCGGGCCTCGTGACCGGCGGCCTGCGTGCCGAAGGCGGCGTCATCACCCAATGCGGTGATGTAACAATGCAAGACGGTGATGATGTTGTCGATGCTCGCGGTCAGTTGATGGCACCCGGCCTGGTTGATCTGGGCGTGTTCGCCATCGATAAGCCGGCGTTTCATTTTGGCGGGATCACCCGCGCTGCGCTGATGCCGGACCAGAACCCGCCGCTCGATCTGCCCAGCCGCGTGTCTTATATTGCCAAGAGCGGAAAGCCCGACCTCTGGGTGCACCCATTGGCGGCAGCAACCAGCGGGCTTTCGGGCGAGCAACTGGCCGAAATCGGATTAATGAAGGCGGCCGGTGCACGCGGGGTTGCAACCGGTCGGCGATGGATTGCCGACAGCGGCGTGATGCTCCGCCTGCTCCAATATGCCGCCATGCTTGATCTGGTGGTGGTCAGCCATGCCGAAGATGCTGGCCTGAGCGGTGAAAGCGCTGCGACGGCTGGCGAAATGGCAACGCGCATGGGCTTGCCCAGCGCACCGGCAGAGGCTGAAGCGCTGGCGATTGCACGCGATATTGCCTTGGCCGAGATCGCCGGCGCTCGACTGCACATCCGGCAGGTTACGACACGCGCAGGGCTTGCGCTGGTCAAAGCGGCCAAGTCTCGCGGTGTGGCGGTCACGGCTGGCGTTACGCCTGCACATTTCATGCTGTCCGATCTTGCCACAAGCGGTTTCCGCACATTTGCCCGGCTGTCGCCGCCGCTGCGCTGTGACGAGGATCGCAAGGCTGTGGTCGCCGCGATTGGCGAAGGCGTGATCGACGTGATTTCGAGCGGGCATGATCCGCGTGGACCGGAAGACAAAAGGCTGCCCTTTGCCGATGCCGAAGAAGGCATGGCAGGCGCTGAAACATTGCTGGCCATGACGCTGACCCTGGTGCGCGATAACGTCATTGATCTGCCGCGTGCGTTTGACCTTCTCGCTCGCAATCCGGCCCGATTGCTGGGTGTCGAGGCAGGCGAGCTTGCCATAGGCAAAGAAGCTGACATTGCGCTGATCGATCCGGAAAAACCCTGGATCGTGGATCGCCGCAAGATGGAAGCAACAGCTGACAATACTCCGTTCGACAGTTTCCCGACACAAGGCCGTGTGATGGCCCTGTTCAAGGGCGGCGCTCGCGTCTGAGCCGAGCGCGCGCCGATGGGGCCCAAACCAAAGCGAAATTGTCCCCTTGGCTTTACCGCCAAAGCAAAACCCCCGGTGCCCGCAGGTACCGAGGGTTCTCGCTGAACGTGATCAGGCGTTGCTGTCTGGTCGCGCTTAACGCGATGCGATACGAACGCCAGTGTCGACAGTGCCGGGCAGCGGTGTCGAGCGGGCATAGGCGATGCAGCCGCTGCCCGAAGATTTAACCGTTGAGCACATGGCTTTCGCGCTGTTCGCACCAAAACCGGACGCTGCCACGCGGAAATAGGTTTTGCCGTCCACCTTGGCCCGCGTGATGACCTTGTCGCTGCCGCTAAGCTGCGAATATTTGGCTTGATAGATTGACCATGCACGCTCTGCGGCTTCTTTGCTGCGGAAGCTGCCAAGCTGGACCAGGTGCGAATCGGTCGCGCGGTCTGAAGTCGAAGCCATCCGGCGCTGCGAACTTTTGGCGGCAATGCGGGAAACAGGAGCGCTGGAAACCTTCGCTGCCGGCTTAGATACGGGCGCGCTGGCCCGTTGCGAATACGTAACTGGCAAAGCTTGAACAACGGCGTTGGCGACATAGCGGCGCTGCGGACGCGATACCGGGGCTGCTGCAGGAGCCGGAGCGGCGGCAACGACAGGCGTTGGCTCAACCGGGGCAACGGCCACTGGCTCTGCTGGCAATTCAACCGATGCAAATTCCGTTTCAACCGGGGCTTGCGAAGCTGCTTCAGCGAACATTGTATCCTGGCTCGGGAAATTGCCCAGCGCCAGATGCACTGGCTGACCAGCGTCATAAATCGGATCAACCTGAAGCAGACCGGCCACACGGCGCTGATAATCTTCGGGTTTGGCCATATGGGCCCATTCGCTGATGCGCGCGTCCAGCTCGTCGGCGGGAACATCTTCGGCTGCCATTACGCGCGCGCCTCTCCAATTGCCCTGCAGGGCGTAGGTATACGCGAGGTTCTGACGCACCTTGGCAGTGTTCTGACCGGCTCGCAGAGCGTTGCCGATGATGTGGACACCGCGGTCCGCTTCTCCGGCCAGCGCAAGCGCCAGGCCAAGGTCGGCTGGATCGATGTCGTTTTCCCACTGTTCCAGTCTGTCGATGGCGCCGGCATTGTCGCCCAGAGCGATCTTGGCCAGGGCATAGCTCAACACTGTGCGTGGATCGCTGTCTCCCAGCGCCAGTGCATCGTCAAAGCTGGTTGCGGCCGCATTGAAACGGCCCGATTCAAGATAGGCAGCGCCCAGCATGGCGCGGTAACCGGCATTGCGCGGCTCTGCCAGAACGGCGGCCTCTGCATGCATCACGGCCTTGTCGACATTGCCCTTGGCGAGCGCGGTCTGTGCCTTGTTGAAGGAGGATTCAGCGCGCGGTGCAACGCTGGTGGTGCAACCGGCCAAAACAACAGTGGCCAGGGCCGTGGTGATGGCCAGGCCTACCTTGGGTGCGTTCACTTTGTTTGTCTTTCCGACGGCACTCATTTTCATTCCCCCTCGATCAACGAGAATTTTCATGCATTGGCGTTGATGGCCAATGCGATCACTGGCGGCTCATTTTGGAAGCCAGCAGGTCCAGATCTTCAATTTCGCCGAGCAGCGCATCGAGCGCGTCGGTGACCAATTGCTGTGCGCTTTGCCCCTTCATGGTCGAAGCAAGACGCAGTTTCAGGTGGCGCTCAGCATCAAGGCGCAATGTGAAGGCTGCGCGCTTGCCCTGACCCAGCGCAGAACGGCGGGCAGGGCGGGTCTTTTTTGATGCCGACTTTACAAGCGGCTCGTTATCCTGCGTGATTGTCGGCTGGTCAGCAGATCCTGCTGGCGTCAGCTGGACAATGTCGGCGGTTTGCCGGGCGGTTGCAGCCTGGCCGACGCTGTTAATCAGCGCTGCTTCCCCAACATCCTCGCCCATGTCGTTCCAGCCCAGATCATCCAGATTGGGCGCTTTGCCGGCATCGGGGATCGGGCCAAGCTGAGGCCGCATGGCGGGTTTTGCGCCGCCTTTGCGCGCCAACAAGGCGGGGTTGAGAGAGGCGAAGCTGGCTTCGGACATGCTTGCGATCGCCTTTTACTGAGCTACGCGGCGGCCGAAACCACCTGCAGGGCGCTGCATGCCAGCCGCTTGTGGCTGGGAACCGGGTGCGGCAAAAACGGTGCGGCGGAAATTCTTTTCCAGCCGGTCCGAAATATACTTCCACAAGGCGGTCATCTCGGCAGCGCTGCGGCTGTCGGGATCGACTTCCATCACGGTGCGGCCATCGATCATCGAGGCGGCAAAATCGGTGCGGTGATGCAGTGTGATTGGAGCAACAGTGCCGTGCTGCGACAGGGCAACGGCGGCTTCCGAAGTGATCTTGGCCTTGGGCGTTGCGGCATTGACCACAAACACCAGAGGCTTGCCGGCCCGCTCGCACAAATCGACCGTTGCGCCAACAGCGCGCAGATCGTGTGGGCTGGGGCGAGTAGGCACAACAATCAGTTCAGCGACGCTGATAACCGACTGGATGGCCATGGTAATGGCAGGTGGTGTATCGATCACGGCCAGCTTGAAACCCTGCTGACGCAGGACCATCAAGTCGTTCGCCAGACGGGCAACAGTGGTTTGGGCAAAAGCGGGATATTCCGCTTCACGCTCGTTCCACCAATCCGCCAGCGACCCTTGTGGATCAATATCGATCAAGACGACCGGACCAGCGCCTGCGCGCTGTGCCTGGACGGCGAGATGGCCGGACAGGGTCGTTTTGCCCGATCCGCCTTTCTGCGATGCTAATGCAAGTACTCGCAACGCCTGGCTCCCCCTGGTTTGCCAAAAAACTATCCGCCCCACGACGGCTTCGTTCCTTGAGATCGCAGTATACCCCTAATTTTAGGTTAACGCGGGCAGAGGTTTGATGATCGTCGCACGCAAAAGCGCAGGTTTGCGGCTCGGGCTGGCTGGGGATAACCCTCCCTTTCCAACCCGTTTCAGGCTGATAAGATGATGGAAGGTGAGGTGGGGAATAACATGGCAGAGCCAAATACAGCCAGCATGCCCGATGGCACCGCCGCCGTTGGTCGGGAGACAGTAGCACCCAGGATCGCAGACCGGATCGGCAGCCTCGATCTCATCCGCGGATTTGCTGTGATGGGGATTCTGGCCGCCAATATCATCGCATTCGGCCAGCCGTTTCTCTCTTACATGGACCCATCGCAATTTCTGGTGCCGACAGGTGATCCGGACGGCTGGCTGTGGATTGCACAATTCGTTCTGGTCGATGGCAAGATGCGCGGTCTGTTCACACTGCTGTTCGGGGCGGGACTTTACCTGTTCATGGAGCGAGCTTGGGCAAGAGGATCAACCCGCTGGCTGCAAGCCAGAAGGCTGGCGATCCTGATCCTGTTTGGCGCGGCGCATTTCTTCCTCGTGTGGCGCGGCGATATCCTGTTCTATTACGGAATCTGCGGGTTGGTTCTGCTGCTGGTTTTGCGCTGGCCGGCGTCGCTCCAGCTCAAGGTGGGGTTGTTGGGCTATGCTGCCGGCGCCATTCTTTACGCGGCCATGATGGTGCCACTGTATCTGGTAGCCGACACGCCTATGGGGGATCAGGCCGCATTTGCAGAAATGCGCGCAGGGCTGGAGGATAGTCTCCAGCAGGAACAGGCCGATGATGCGATCGAAGCGGAATTGAAGCAATCGAGTGCTTTTACCCCTCTTATTGCACACAGGCTCGCCATGCATGGGGACGAGCAATTCACCAATCTGTTTCTGTTCGGCCCGGAGACCTTGCCGCTGATGCTGATCGGCATTGCGCTCTACCGGCTCGGGTTTTTCAGCGGCGGTATTGATCCGGGGCGGATGAAATTGTGGGGCTGGCTCGGTCTGCTGAGCGGTGCAGGATTGCATTTGCTGATCGGGCTGTGGGCGCAATCAACCGGCTTTACCTATTACGCGTCGATTGCCGCCTTCATTGGCATCAGCGTGATCCCCAGACTGATCATGGTGCTGGGGCTGGCCGCGCTGCTGGTCGTCTATTCTCCTGCATGGACTGGCTGGCTGGCTGACAGGGTGCGCGCTGCCGGGCGGGCTGCCTTCACCAATTACCTCGGTACATCGATAGCCATGATTATAGTCTTCCACGGTTGGGGGTTGGGGCTGTTTGGCGCATTGAGCCGGCCGCAGCTGTATCTGGTGACGCTGATTGCATGGCTGGTTATGCTCGCATGGTCCAAGCCGTGGCTCGACCGATTTCGCTACGGTCCGCTGGAATGGCTGTGGCGTTGCCTCACTTATGGGCGGATATTTCCTCTCAAGCGATGATATAGCTCTTGCTATTGAGAATAATTCGCATAAACTGGCTAATGCGAATCAATCGCAGGAGAGAGCCGCTCGTGTATATCTGCATTTGCAATGCCATCCGTGAAACCGAGCTGCGCCGCGTCGCGCAAAAGACCAATGGTGATGCTGAGGCGGCATATGCCTGTCTCGGCAAGCGACCCAATTGCGGTCAATGCTTGGCGGATGCTGAAGCAATCCTGTTTGAAGAGCGCGAACTGAGCTGCGAAACAGTCGCAGCTTGAGCCTGATCCCTGCTACTGAAAATCGCTCGCAACTGGCGGTTTTCTGCGGTTTTTGAGCCCTTATCCCCTTGCCAGCCCAGTTCGGACCACGCATAAGCAGCGCATATTTTCCCATCTAGGAGACGCGCGGTGAAGGGCGACGAAAAAGTCATCGAATTTCTGAACAAGGCTCTGACGAACGAGCTGACGGCCATCAACCAGTACTGGCTGCATTATCGCGTGTTGCACGATTGGGGTGTTCACAAACTGGCGGAATACGAACGGCATGAATCCATCGACGAGATGAAGCATGCCGATCAATTGGCCGAGCGTATCTTGTTTCTTGGCGGACTTCCCAATTTTCAGGCCATCCACAAGCTGAAGGTGGGCGAGACGGTCGAGGAAATTCTCAAAGCTGATCTGGCGATGGAAGAAGAAGCCATTCCACTGCTGCGTGACGGTGTCGAACATTGCGAAAGTGTGCGCGACTATGTGACCCGCGACCTTTTCGCCAGCATCCTTTCTAGCGAAGAGGAGCATGTCGATTTCCTCGAGACCCAGTTCGATATGATCGAGCGTATGGGCCTGCAAAACTACGTTCAACTGCAGAGCAAGCCCGCCGAAGAGGGATAATTGGCTGTTCTGTCGCCTTCCTACAATCTGCCCCAAGCATTTTTCCGCAAGCCTATGTGCATGGAAAGCGTGCGCAATTGCCCGCCTTTCCCATCACGGGTCGTGCAACCGAATATGCAACGAGGGGTATCACTATGATGAATGCACTGAAGAAGGCCGGCCTTGCCTGCGCCGCTGCAACTGCAATGACGCTGTCTGCACCAGCGGCTGCGCAATTGCAGCCGTGGGAAGACTACACGCCGCAGGAAACCGTGGTCGAGCTGACTTTTGTCAAGGTTGATGAGGGACAGTTGGGTTTTTATCTCGAGGGGCTGAAGGAAACCTGGGCCAAGGCTAATGAAGTCGCCAAAGAATTGGGCCAGATCAGCAGCTATGGGATTTACACCGTTCCTTATGGATCGAACGAAGTGAACTTGGTTCTGCGGGTGAACTATCCCAACATGGCTTCACTGGACCCGGACAAGGCGGAATATGACAAGTTCCTCGAAGCCTGGGGTGAAGCCAATTTGCAGGAAAACAACAAGACTGTGCGCGAGTTGTACAACAGCATCCGCAAAATTCAGGGCGTTCGCATCTTGCGTCCGATCGAATTCAACGACTGAGTTGGTCTGATCAGTTTTTCATGAAAGGGCGGGGCAGCGATGCCTCGCCTTTTTGTTGTCGCACCTTTCTTGTGCCTTTGGGCCCTATGCGCACGCGTCTCAGCATGCTCGCGTCGATCAATCGTTCTTGTCGCGTTCGGCAGCCTTTTTCTGAGCACTGGCTGCCATCACGGTTTCCTGGGCGAAATGCAGCAGACCCAGGATCAACAGTAGCATGGCTGTGATCCAGACAATGGCTGTGACCGTCCCGATCTGCGGGGTTATGAAGGCGCTGACAAACAGCAGTGCGATGACCACGCAAATGCACAGAGCCGCACCGGTTGAGAACATTACCGCACGCTGTGCCAATTGTCGCCTGCGCCGCAAACGGGTCAATTCATTCGGGACGACAGCAGACTGATTGTCGCGCAGGCGTGCCTCCAGCCGCTCAATCCGTTCCGCAATCCAGATCAGGCGTCCCATCATGACATTCATGACCGCGCCAATACCAGCAAGCAAAAAGGCCGGGGTCAGGCTCAGTTCGACCATTTGCTGCACACGCATGCTGCTGGATGTGCGCTGCAACAATTCCCCAGCAATGGTTGTGCTGGTGAGCAGGTCGAGCATCATGTCCGGTCTCCGCCACCGCCGCTATAATTGCCGCCGCCACCGCGGTTGGCGTTGTAAGGGTTCTTTGGGCTTTTCAGCGAAACACGCACTGGCACTGCATCAAAGCCCAACTTGGCCCGGATGCCGTTCACCAGATAGCGCTCATAGCTTTTCGGCAGGGCTTCCAGCCGCGTTCCGAAAATAACGCAGCGCGGCGGTCTGGTTCCGACCTGCGTGATATAGCGCAGCTTGATCCGGCGGCCATTGGGGGCGGGCGGCGGATTGGCCTCCAGCGCGTCGTCGAACCACCGGTTCAATGCCGCAGTGGGTACACGCTTGGACCAGCTGTCACGAATTTCATGGGCTGCGGCCAACATCGTGTCGAGACCTTTGCCGGTCTTTGCGCTGACAGCAAACAGCGGAACGCCGCGCACCTGCGCCAGGCCATCGTGCAAGGCATCCTTGATCCCGTTGAACAGGCTGGAGGGATTTTCCGCCACATCCCATTTGTTGATGGCCACCATAAGGGCGCGGCCTTCTTCCAGCACCATGCTGGCGATCTTGAGGTCCTGATGCTCAAGCCCTTGCGTTGCATCGAGCAAAAGCACGACAACTTCGGCAAAGTCGACGGCACGGCGCGCATCGGCAACCGACAGCTTTTCAAGCTTTTCGGTGACGTTGCGTTTCTTGCGCATGCCGGCCGTGTCGATCAGCCTGATGTCGCGCGTCTCGCCCGATTTGGGATCGTGCCATTGCCAATCGACGGCAATCGAATCGCGGGTGATCCCTGCTTCCGGCCCGGTCAGCAGCCGATCTTCATCAAGCAAGCGGTTGATCAGTGTGGACTTGCCTGCATTGGGGCGGCCCACAATGGCCAGCTTGAGCGGGCCGAGGCTGTAATCATCCTCTTCGGCAGCTTCGCCTGCGCGTTCTGCGGCAGCCAGCTCTTCTTCGGCAGCACCGATGACGGGCCACAATGCGCCGAACAGATCGGCCACCCCTTCGCCGTGTTCAGCCGACAGCGGTACCGGTTCGCCAAGCCCGAGCGCGTAGCTTTCCAGCACGCCGGCCTCGCCCTGACGGCCCTCTGCCTTGTTGGCGACGAGAATGATGGGAAGTTCCTGTCCGCGAAGCCACCGGCCTATCTCTTCATCGAGCGGAGTGATCCCGGCGCGTGCATCAACCACGAACATGGCCGCATCGGCCCCTTCCAGGCTGACTTCGGTCTGATGGCGCATCCGGCCAGGCAAGCTGTCAGGATCGTCATCCTCCCACCCGGCGGTATCGACCACGGTAAATTCCATGCCCGCCAGCTCTGCATCGCCCAGGCGGCGGTCACGCGTCACCCCTGGCTGATCATCAACCAAGGCAAGCTTCTTGCCCACCAGCCGGTTGAACAGCGTGGATTTGCCGACATTGGGCCGGCCGATAATGATGACTTGCGGTTTCATAGGACTGACAGCCAAGTGGCGCTTGCACGGACACTTGGCAAGTGTTGCCGCGGTTGCAGGCGCCTTTAGCCCTTTTTGGCCACCGGTGGTTCATCGCCCAGGTCTTCGTACCAGGCTTCGACCGGACCGGTCAGCTTGATCGTCAGCGGGCGGCCCTTGCGGTCAACCGTCTTGCCGGCCTGGACCCGGACCCAGCCTTCGGAAATGCAATATTCCTCGATATCGGTGCGGACACGGTCCTTGAAGCGGATGCCGATCCCGCGCTGCAATTTCTCCGAATCGAAATGCGGCGAAGCTGGCTGCACCGAAATGCGGTCAGGCGGAGTGTCGGACTTTGGTGTGTCGGCGGTTTGTTCGTCGCTCATGCTATCTATCCAGTCTGTGATGGCAGCCGCCCTGCAGGCGAACGGGTCCCAATCGTGCAATATCCCGCGCCCTTAGTCGCCTGATGTGCGCAGAACAAGACGCAAGTGCTTGCCCTTTGCCGCGCGCCCTTCTAAGGGCGCTCCCTTAACCGTGCGGGTGTGCCCCCCAGGGGCGCACTTATGCGGCATCGTTCGGGTTGCGGGCGTGGCGGAATTGGTAGACGCGCTGGTTTTAGGTACCAGTATCGTAAGATGTGGGGGTTCGAGTCCCTTCGCCCGCACCAGGCCGTTAGCCGACACCCTATTTGTCGTAACCGGCGAAATTCAAAAAGTTTGTTGAGAAGGCATCAGTTTAATTCCATGCAGATCAAGGAAACCACCAACGAAGGCCTCAAGCGCGGCTATCAGATCACCATCCCCGCAGCAGATATCTCTGCCCGGATCGAAGATGAGGTGAAGAAGATTGCGCCCCAGGTGAAAATGCCCGGCTTTCGCCCAGGCAAGGTCCCGGCCAATCTCGTCAAGAAGATGCATGGCGAACAGATTCACGCGCAAACCATCAATGATGTGATCCGCGAATCGGTCGATGGCCTGATGAAGGACAAGGAACTGCGTCCTGCGATGCAGCCTGCGATCAATCTCGGCGAAGGTTACGAAGAAGGCAAGGATGCCGAAGTCACGGTCGATCTGGAAATCCTGCCTGACGTGCAAGCCCCATCGACCGACGGCTTGAAACTGGAAAAGCTGGTCGTGCCCGTTTCAGATGAAGCAGTGGACGAAGCGATCCAGAACATCGCTGGCCAGAACAAGGCTTATAAGGATGCTGCCAAGACCAAGAAGGCGGCAGAAGGCAATCAGCTGATCATCGACTTTGTCGGCCGCGTTGACGGCGTCGAATTCGAAGGCGGCAAGGCTGAAGATGCAGCTCTGGTGATTGGCTCTGGCCAGTTCATCCCAGGTTTTGAAGAGCAGTTGACCGGCGTGAAGACTGGTGATGAAAAGACCATCACCGTGACCTTCCCCGAAGATTATCCGGCTGAAAACCTCAAGGGCAAGGAAGCTGAGTTTGACGTCACGGTAAAGGCTGTGAAGGTCGAAACCGAAACCAAGGTCGATGACGACTTTGCCACTTCGCTGGGCCTCGACAGTCTCGACAAACTAAAGGAATTGCTGCGCGGACAGCTGGAGCAGCAAACCGCTGGCCTGACCCGCACCCAGATGAAGCGCGCGCTGCTTGATCAGCTGGCTGCTGGTCACGATTTCGAAGTTCCGGGCAAGATGGTGGACGCTGAGTTCGAACAGATCTGGGCCCAGCTTCAGCAGGAAGCTGCCAAGGATGAAGATCCCGACAAGGCGATGAAGGAAATCGAGGCGGAGAAGGACGACTACCGTTCAATCGCCGAACGTCGCGTGCGCCTCGGCCTGCTGCTGTCCGAAATCGGACAGGCCAACGGTGTCGAAGTCACCGCCCAGGAAATGAGCATGCTCGTCCAGCAAGCAGCGCAGCAATACCGCGAAGAAGACCGCGAGCGCTTCGTTCAGTACGTCCAGCAGGAGCCGATGGCTGCCGCTCAACTGCGTGCACCGCTTTATGAAGACAAGGTCGTCGACTTCCTGTTTGACAAGGCCGAAGTCAGCGAACGCGAAGTAACGCAGGAAGAGCTGGAAGCAGCGATCGAAGCGGAAGAGGAAGCCGAAGCCAAGCCAGCGGCCAAGAAGAAGGCCCCGGCCAAGAAGCCGGCTGCGAAAAAGGCTCCCGCCAAAAAGGCCCCGGCCAAGAAAGCAGCGGCCAAGGATGATGCGGCTGAGAAACCGGCAGCCAAGAAGGCTCCGGCGAAAAAGCCCGCGGCCAAAAAGGCACCCGCCAAGAAGGCAGCTGCTGAAAAGGCTCCTGCCAAGAAGCCTGCGGCCAAGAAGGCACCTGCAAAGAAGGCTCCGGCCAAAAAGCCCGCTGCCAAGTAATCGCACGGATGAATTTGCGAACGGCGCGTATCCCAGAGATGCGCGCCGTTTTCTTTTGGGCCGCTCCACATCCTGCTGCTTGTGCAGCCACAAACCGGGCAAGATGCATCGGCAAAGGGTTAATGCCCTTGAACATTTCGCACCCGCGCCCGACATAGGCGTTCAACCTGTTTGACCCATTCGACAAGGATAGCTTTGATGATCGATCTGTTCGGCTCTGATGCCCACGCCACCCAGGGCCAGTTCACCCGCGACCCGCTGACCGGCGCGCTGGTTCCCGTTGTGGTTGAGCAAACCAGCCGGGGCGAACGCAGCTTCGACATTTTCAGCCGCTTGCTGCGCGAACGCATCGTGTTTGTAACCGGGCAGATCGAAGACGGAATGGCTTCGCTCATCACTGCGCAATTGCTGTTCCTGGAAAGCGAAAATCCTTCCAAGCCGATCAGCATGTACATCAACTCGCCCGGCGGCGTTGTGACCGCTGGTCTGCAGATTTTTGACACGATGAATTATATCAAGCCGCGCGTTTCGACCGTGGTCATGGGGCAGGCTGCCTCCATGGGTAGCTTCCTGCTGGCCGCTGGCGAGCCGGGCATGCGCATCGCGCTGCCCAATGCGCGCGTCATGGTTCACCAGCCATCGGGCGGTGCCCGCGGCATGGCTTCGGATATCGAGATTCAGGCCCGCGAAATCCTGCGCATTCGCACGCGGATGAACGAACTCTATGTCAAATTCACCGGCCGCACCCTGAAGGAGATCGAAAAGGCGATGGATCGCGACACCTTCCTTGAAGCGGAAGAAGCGATGGAATTCGGCCTGGTCGACAAGGTGTTTGAAACGCGTCCAGAAACCGATTCGCCTGATGGTGAAGAGGGTTCCGGCGGCGCGCCAGAGTAAGACTGCGCTTCAAATCGGGGCTTTTCCACGTCCCGAATTGGGGCGGATATCGGGTTTAATCCCTGTCTTTGTGGGGAAATTCACACTTCAGACAGGGGTCGGTCATAAAACCGAACCCTATATATTGATTCATAAACTTCCCGAGATAGACTCGGGCGAATCCTCTATGGCGAGGATCAGGAAGCCTAGGAAATGACCAAATTGAGCGGAACTGACAGCAAGAGCACCCTATATTGCAGCTTCTGCGGCAAGTCGCAGCACGAAGTGCGCAAGCTGATTGCAGGGCCAACCGTGTTCATCTGTGATGAATGCGTGGAGCTGTGCAATGATATTATCCGCGAAGAGACCAAGGCCGGGATCGCTGGCAAGAAGGAAGGCGAAGTGCCGACCCCTTCGGAAATTTTCGCCACGCTCAACGATTATGTGATCGGCCAGAACAGCGCCAAGCGCAACCTGTCGGTTGCCGTCCACAATCATTACAAGCGGCTGAAATATTCCAGCAAGTCGAGCGATGTCGAACTGGCCAAGTCGAACATCCTGCTGGTCGGCCCGACGGGCACCGGCAAGACTTTGCTGGCCCAGACGCTGGCGCGCACGTTTGATGTGCCCTTCACCATGGCCGATGCGACAACTCTGACCGAGGCGGGTTACGTCGGTGAAGATGTAGAAAACATCATCCTCAAGCTGCTGCAGGCGTCCGACTACAATGTCGAGAAGGCCCAGCATGGCATCGTCTACATCGATGAAATCGACAAGATTACGCGCAAGGCGGAAAACCCGTCGATCACGCGGGACGTGTCGGGCGAAGGCGTGCAGCAGGCCCTGCTAAAGCTGATGGAAGGCACAACGGCTTCCGTCCCGCCACAGGGTGGACGCAAGCATCCGCAACAGGAATTCCTGCAAGTCGACACGACCAACATTCTGTTCATTTGCGGCGGAGCCTTTGCCGGTCTCGACAAGATCATCGCTGACCGCTTGCAAAAGCGTTCGATTGGTTTTGGTGCGCATGTCGCCGATCCCGACAATCGCCGGATTGGCGAATTGCTGGAAAAGAGCGAGCCGGAAGATCTGCTCAAATTCGGCTTGATCCCCGAATTCGTCGGTCGTCTGCCGGTCATCGCCACATTGCATGACCTTGATGTCGATGCGCTGGTCACCATTCTGACGGAGCCGAAGAACGCCATCGTCAAGCAATATGGCAAGCTGTTTGAACTGGAAGATGTCGATCTGACATTCACCGACGCTGCGCTGAAGGCAATTGCCGAGCGGGCGATCAAGCGCAAGACTGGTGCGCGCGGATTGCGTTCGATTGTCGAAGGCATATTGCTCGACACGATGTTCGACCTGCCTGATCTTGATGATGTCAGCGAAGTCGTGGTCGATGAAGATGTGGTGGGCGGCAAGAAAGAGCCGATCCGCGTCGTCTCCAATGATGACGACAAGAAGAAAGACGAAGCGGCCTGACCATGCTGACAGCCCCGGCGATCATCATCGTATTGATCGCTGTGGCTTTGTTGCTGGCATCAGGGTGGTGGACCGATCAGACCTATCGCCGGTTTGACCAGATCCCGGCGCACTATGATATTCGCGGCAAGGCGACGCGCCTGACGTCGCGGCGGCAGATGGCCTGGGCCATCCCTGCCGGCTTTTCGCTGTTCCTGATCGGCTTTGCTGCGATTGTGCAGTTCGTTCCTGCAGACCTGCAGAATGGCGATCCAACCACCGGACTGATCACGGCCAGCCTCATCATGCTGGCTGCGCAGGGTTTTATCCTGTGGCTCTTGGCCCGCTGGGCTGCCAGCCAGAATTAAACCCCGCCCGGCCCGGAGGATGGGGCCGAACGGGGTTCGTTGCTGCGCTGCTGTGTGCTTTGGGGGGAACGCGCCCGCAGCAGCGCAAGGGTGAAACTTGGATCAACCAGGCAGGAAGACCCCGTCGGTGACATGGATGATGCCGTTTGACGCCATGACGTCGGTCTGCGTGACTGCGGCAGCACGGCCGGCTGCATCGGTGATGACCACGGTGTCGCCCGAAAGGCGGGCGGTCAGATCGGCACCGGCCAGCGTCGTGATGGTCGCTTCGCCGCCATGCTTGTTGATCAGAGCCACGAGATCACCTGCGGTGACCGAACCCGATACGGCGTGATAGACCAGCACATTGGTCAGCGTGCCCTTGTTTTCAGGCTTGAGCAAATTGTCGACAGTGCCAGCAGGCAGTTTGGCAAATGCGGTATCAGTGGGCGCGAACACGGTGAAGGGCCCTGGGTTTTGCAGTGTGCCTGCCAGATCGGCTGCGGTTACAGCTGCCACCAGCGTGTTGTGGACGCCGGTGCTTTGCGCAATTTCAACAATGTTGGGCTGCGCCTTTTCCTTGTGGTGGTGTGCAGATGCCGGGGCAGTTGCCGAGATGGCAAAACCGGTTGTTGCGGCGATGGCAGCCAAGGCTGCTGCTTGAAACTTGTTTGAACTCTTCACGTAATGTCTCCTAAAAAGGACAAGCCCCGTCCTGCTTGCATGAGGAGTTACGCAACACGGTCTGCAATGGATGCATCGCCGCACTATGAAGTTTGAAGAAAAGTTCTAAGTGGCTGAAAAAGCGCCGGATGCCACAACAGGTCCGGCGTCAACCCCGGCAGGCTTTCCGCCCAGCGGTTCGCGCGTCAACAGAAGCGCTGATCCATCAGCGATGTTGGCAGCGACATTCTGCGGCAAAACTATGCGGCGCTCCTGTCCCGGCACAACCACGCCCAGCGATTGCAGTTCGCCCTGTTCGGGCACCAGCCACAATTCATGGTCATGGACGCCATCAGCGCTCAAACCGCTGGCCGAAACCAGCATTTCGGAACGGTCCGGAAGATATGTCACCCCCAGTCGCAAAGGCGTGTCAGCAATCGGGATGGATGCCACCAATGGAGCAGGAGCAGCAATGGGCTGCGGAGCGCCTGGCTGATTGGGTGCCAGGACCACCATGGCAAGCGCGGCCACTGCGGCCATGGCCGAGGCGGTTCCGGCGATCTGCCAATTGCGCAGCTTTTGCTTGAGGGCAATGACTTGAGCGCCGCCTTCGGGCGTAGCGATTGTCGCTGCTTCGATACGGGCCCACAATTCTGGCCCCGCAGTCATGTCTTCGACATCGTCCAGCATCGGGGCGAGTTGCCCGTCCCAGCGTTCTACAGCCTGTGCAAACTCCGGCTCGCGGGCAATTCTGCCGCGCGCCATCAGCAAGTCTTCGCCCTCCAGCAGGCCAAGAACATATTCTGCGGCGAGTTGATCGTCAGTGGTCATCCCTCAGCCTCCAGACAGGTTTTGAGCTTGGCCAGTCCGCGGCGCACCCAGCTTTTCATCGTGCCCAGCGGGACATCATTGGCTTCGGCCAATTCGGCATAGGTCTGTCCCTCGAAAAAAGCGGTGCGAATGGCTGTGCGCTGATTGGTATCCAGCGTCTCGATACAGCTGTGTATTCTGGCAGAGCGTTCCGCATCGATCAGCATTGCGTCGGCCAGCGGGGCTGCATCCGGCACGGGGGCGGCTTCTTCCACCGGCACGGCATTGCGCTGGACCTTGCCCGTGCGCAAACGGTCGACAGCGCGGTTGCGCGCAAAGGTCGCCAGCCAGCTGATCGGGCTGGCCCGCGCCGGGTCGTAGCGGTCTGCCCGCTGCCACAAATTGATGTAAACGTCCTGCAACGCGTCTTCGGCCTCTTTTCGGTCACCCAAGATACGATAACAGATGCCAAAAAGTTTCGCTGAAGTTGCCTGGTAAATCTCTTCGAGCGCAGCGCGATCTCCATCGGCAAGGCGTTGCATCGCCTTTTTGAGCTGCTCTCGTGCTTGTGTTGTTGCCGTTTTCATGCACAGCCCCCGGCGCAATTGGCACGTGTCAGCTCGATCTGGATGGTGGCATGCTGTATGCCAAAATCGTCCTGCAACTGCTGGGCAAGCGTATTGAGAAAATCATCACCGGGATGACCGGCAGGCATCACCAGATGCGCTGTCAAAGCGGTTTCGGTGGTTGAAACCGGCCAGATATGCAGGTCGTGCAGCGTGTCCACTCCGTCGCAATTCATCAAAGCCTCACGAACCGCCGCCTCGTCGATTTGAGCCGGAACGCCCAGCAATCCCATTTTCACGCTGTCTTTCGCCAGGTTCCATGTCCCCCAAGCAATCACAGCGACGATCAGCAGGCTGATGACCGGATCGATCCACGCCGAGCCGGTCAGGATGATGGCGATCCCTGCGATGACAACTCCCAACGAAACCAGAGCATCGGCGGCCATATGGAGAAATGCGCCGCGGATATTGAGATCATCGTGTCGCCCGCGCATGAACAGCATGGCGGTGCCAGCGTTGATTGCAATACCGATGCTGGCGACGATGACCATCGTCATCCCCTCGACCGGCGCCGGCTCGATCATGCGGTGGACGGTTTCGTATGTGATGGCTCCGATTGCCACAGCGAGCAGAGCGGCATTGGCAAGAGCTGCCAATATGGTCGAGCTTTTGAACCCATAGGTAAAGCGCGCGGTGCGTGGGCGCTTGGCGGCCAGGCTGGCACCCCATGCCAGCAGCAGGGCCAGTACGTCGGACAGATTGTGCCCCGCATCGGCCAGCAGCGCCATGGAGCCAGAGAGAATGCCGAACACGGCCTCGACAATCACGAATCCGGTGTTGAGAATGATCCCGATCAGGAACGCTCGGTTGAAATCAGCCGGTGCGTGGGAGTGTCCGTGAGAGTGCCCATGCCGGTGAGAATGCCCGTGAGAATGCCCGTGTGAATGGTCGTGCACATGACCATCCGCAGCAGCGCTGTTGGCAGGCTTGTGTGTGTGCGAGGACCCCATCGGCATCACTCATAGACGCAGGAATCCAACCCGTCACGCCTAACCACACCCATGCGGCTTTCAATCGTGTTTCCGTGGCGCGCCAACCAGCCGCCAGGGTTGACCACTTCGCGCTTTTTGGGAAGCGGCAAGGCCACCGCCATGCGCGATGCCTCGTCGCGCGATAGTCGGGCGGCGGAATGTCCGAAATACCGCTGCGCGCCTGCTTCTGCGCCATAGGTCGCTACACCGGTCTCCGCGACATTAAGATAAACTTCCATGATCCGCCGCTTGCCCCAGATCTTCTCAATCGCGAAGGCGAAATAGGCCTCCAGCCCCTTACGGAAATATCCGCCGCCTTGCCACAGAAAGACGTTCTTTGCGGTCTGCTGGGTGATGGTTGAACCGCCGCGAATGCGCCCGCCAGCAGCATTTTGTGCGGCTGCCTTGGCAATCGCCTCTGCATCGAAGCCGCCATGCGCACAGAACTTGCTGTCCTCGGCTGCGATCACCGCAGTCACCAGATTGCGGTCGATATTGGACAGCGGTTCCCAATCCTTCGACAGGCCATGCTCATACACCTTGCTGTCCAGCGCCATGGTCGCCGTGATCGGCACCGGCACCCATTTGAACAATACCACCAGAAACAGAGTGACGGCAAAAAACCAGATGATGGCCTTGGCCAGAAAGCGGATCACAGTGCGCACCATAAACGAGCGATTAGCTTGCCAATGCGGCAAAGAAAAGGGGCCAGCAACGCAAGTTGCCGACCCCGGATTCTTTCGCAATGTCGCTAAGCTCAGACGGCGGGCATCAGCCTTTCGCCTGCGATCGTCTTCATCGCTTTTTGCAGCTTTTCAAAAGCGCGCACTTCGATCTGGCGGATGCGTTCGCGGCTGACATCGTAAACCTGGCTCAGCTCTTCGAGAGTCTGGGGCTTTTCCGTCAGGCGACGTTCGGTCAGGATGTGCTTCTCGCGATCGTTCAGCGCATCCATCGCTTCGACCAGCATGTCGTGGCGCACTTCGGCTTCCTGCGCATCGGCAACCGTTTCATCCTGCAAGGGACGATCATCGGTCAGCCAGTCCTGCCATTCACCAGAGCCATCTTCGCCATTGCGCATCGGCACGTTGAGCGAGCCATCGCCGCCCATCATCATGCGCCGGTTCATATTGACGACTTCCTGCTCGGGCACACCGAGGTCGGTCGCAATCTTGGTCACATCTTCGGGGCTCAAGTCCGTATCTTCATAAGCTTCGAGCTGCTTTTTCATGCGGCGCAGATTGAAGAACAGCTTCTTCTGCGCGGCGGTGGTGCCCATCTTGACCAGAGACCAACTGCGCAGGATGAATTCCTGCATGCTCGCCTTGATCCACCACATTGCATAGGTCGCAAGGCGGAAGCCGCGGTCGGCTTCGAATTTCTTGACGCCCTGCATCAGGCCGACATTGCCTTCTGAAATGAGATCGCTGACGGGCAGGCCGTATCCGCGGTATCCCATGGCAATCTTGGCCACCAGCCGCAGGTGACTGGTCACCAGTTGCGCGGCAGCTTCGGGGTCTTCATGTTCCTGAAAGCGCTTGGCGAGCATATATTCCTGCTCCGCCGTAAGCACGGGGTACTTCTTGATCTCTGAGAGATATCGGTTGAGGCTCTGCTCACCACCGAGTGACGGGACCGTTACACTCTTATTGTTACTCACGTCTTCCCTTACCTTTCTAGCGTCGACCTCACGTCACGGACCCCTGCTGGGCATCCGTGAAAACGGGCCACTTGGTTACATATAGACGGTTCTTGCAGCTTTTGCAGTGCGTTTCGTCGATTTCAACGTGCGGTTTCGTCGATCAGTTCCCGCATATCGACCGGCAGTGGCGCTTCGCGGTGAATGCGCTGGCCCGTGACCGGGTGCTCAAACCCCAGAACAGCGGCATGCAATGCCTGGCGGGCAAAGCCCAACTGCTTGAGAACAGGGCGCAATCCGGTCGGAGTTCGTCCATATATCGGATCCCCTAATAGCGCATGACCGATTGACGCACAGTGAACGCGGACCTGATGGGTTCGCCCGGTTTCGAGCTGACATTCAATCAGGCTGCACCCTTTGAGGCGTTGGATCGTGCGAAAATGGGTCACCGCATGCTTGCCGCGCGATGCGTCCGGGGCAAGCACGGCCATCTTCTTGCGATTCGCGTCGCTGCGGCCAATCTTGCCTTCAATTCGACCTTCGGCAGGATTAGGGTGTCCGTTGCATATCGCCAGATAGCGCCGCTCAATCGAATGGTCGGCAAATTGGCGGGCCAGCCCTTCATGCGCGGCATCATTCTTGGCCGCGACAAGCAGGCCGGATGTGTCCTTGTCAATCCGGTGCACAATGCCAGGCCGGGCAACGCCGCCGATACCCGACAAGGCCCCGCGACAATGGTGGAGCAACGCATTGACCAGCGTGCCGTCCGGATTGCCGGCAGCCGGATGCACCACCATGCCGGCCGGCTTGTTCACGATGACCAGATGCTCATCCTCGAACGCAATGTCGAGCGGGATGGGTTGCGCTTGTGCCTCGGCCTCGGCAGCGGGAGGGATATTGATGGCATAGCTGCTGCCTTGGGCCACCTTGGCCTTTGCGCTCGTGACGGGTGAGCCATCGATCGCAACCCGACCTTGAGCAATCAGCGCCTGCACGCGCGCACGTGACAAGTCAGTAGCATGTGCCAATGCCTTATCCAGGCGGTCGGACGCATCAATTGTCCCCATCAACACTCCCGTTCGCCCTGAGCCTGTCGAAGGGCTGCTTTCGCTTTTTGCTAGCTCAGAAATATTATCCCAATCCCCTCTAATCAAAGCCAGTTTTTTGGCTCGCGACCAGCCCTTGATCTGTTGTTCTCCGGCCAAGGCTTCGGCGCGGGTGGCAAAATCTTGCGACCAGACCAGTTCGACCGGTAGCTTGTCTCGGGTAAAACCAGCGATTTCGCCCGAAGTATGCTCGCTGACGCGCCGCTCAAGATCGTCAGTGTGGCCCGTGTAGAACACACCCCCACGACAATGCAGCATGTAGGTCCAGAATGGCATACGCCATGCCTAAGAGAAGGACTGCCCTTCGACAAGCTCAGGGCGAACGGATAAGGGGAGTGGCAATGGATATTGTTTTCACAACGGATGGCGATTTGCTTGTTCCAGTGGATGTGCATCAGCGTCTGCTGGATGAAGCGATGCGCGCCCATCCGCATGAATGCTGCGGGATATTGCTGGGCTATGATGGGCAAATCGGGTCCATTCAGCCAGCCAGCAATGTGCATTCCACCCCGGCAACCCATTTCGAAATCGATCCGCAGGCCCTGGTCGATGCCCACCGGCTCGCGCGGTCAGGCGGCGCACAGGTGATCGGCTATTACCATTCGCATCCTTCCGGCCAGCCTTGTCCTTCGGACACGGATCAGGAGATGGCATCTGCCGACGGTCGCATCTGGGCCATCGTGGGCGAGCAAGATGTGCAGTTCTGGCGGGATGCACCCGGCGGGTTTGCTGCGCTTTCCTACCAGCTTGTCGAAAGCTAGAACGCGGGCCATGCGACGCCTGAAATCCTTCTCGCCAACAGCTTTTCAACGCGGCGGGTGGCGAGGCGAAGAAATTGTTCTAAGACAGTGTAACATGTGTAACCAACATTGGGACTGACCGGGTAATTGATGACCGAAAATTCTGCCACTGATCTTGCCGCTCTGCTGTGTTCGCGGCTGTGCCACGACATGCTTTCACCGGTTGGTGCGTTGAGCAATGGATTGGAATTGCTCGCCGATGAAACCGATCCGGCGATGCGTGAACAATGTATGGAATTGCTTGAACAAAGCGCGCGGATCAGCCGCGACAAGCTCAAATTCTTCCGACTGGCGTTCGGCGCTGCGGGCGGATTTGGCGATGCGGTGCCTGTCGAGGAATCGAAGGCCGTGATCGATGCACTTGCCGTGGATGCCAAGCGGGTCGAAATCAATTGGGCCATCGAGGGGGCAAGCCTGCCCAAGCCTGCGGTGAAAGTGATGCTGAATTTTGCCCACATCGCACTGGATGCGCTGATCCGGGGCGGAACCCTCGATATCGGGGCGGAGATGCGCGAAGGCGCTGCAGAAATCGTGGTGCGAGCAAGCGGCGACCGGATTGCATTCGACGATGTGATTGGCAAGGCGATCGAAGGCAATCTGGCACCGGGTGAATTGTCGAGCCGGACAGCAGCGGCTCACATGATCGCTCTCTTGGCAGAAGAAACCGGCGGAGGGCTGCAGTACAAGCGCAGCGAGGATGCGCTGGTTTTGGGCGCGGTGCTGCCGCAACCTGCCGGGATGATCGGCTGAGATGGCGGACGAGCTGGTCCATGAAGAGCGGCTCTCGCCCAATTGCAACGACCGCGAGCTGCCAATCAGCATGGTGGTTTTGCACTACACCGAAATGGCCAGCGCGCAGGCTGCGATTGACCGGTTGTGCGATCCTGAAGCCGGTGTCAGCGCCCATTATCTGATCAGCGAGGCGGGCGTGGTGACGCGGATGGTTCCCGATGAAAAGCGGGCTTGGCATGCTGGTGTGTCGTTCTGGCGCGGCCACAAGGATGTAAATTCGGCCAGCATCGGCATTGAACTGGATCACCCAGGGCATGGGCTTGGCTATCGCGAATTCGCCGATGCCCAGTTTGAAGCTCTGGTGCCGCTGGTGGCGCGGCTCGTGAAGCAATATGACATTCCGCGAGCAAATGTGGTGGGTCACTCCGATGTCGCACCGGCGCGCAAAACCGATCCGGGCGAATTGTTTCCATGGGACCGCCTGGCGGAATACGGCCTGTGCCTGCCCAAGCCGGAAAGCCTGGAACTGGGCGACCCGTTCGACAATGATGGTTCGTATTATCTCGCGCTTGAACGGTTTGGCTATGACATTACCGATGGTCACAAGGCGGTAGAGGCGTTTCAGCGGCGTTGGCGGCCCGAACGGATTGATGGCCAGATCGACGGGCAACTTCGTGCAATTCTGTTCCAATTGCTGTTGGATCGGGATCGCGGCACGGCCCGCTGACCGGCGATATCCCCAGCCAGATTCGCGTGCATAGCAAATCAGGCATAGGCTATCTTCCGGGTCTAATTGGAGAGGGAGCATTGTCATGATGAGAAAACTTTTCGCCGAATTTTTCGGCACCTTCTGGCTGGTCTTCGGCGGCTGTGGATCAGCCGTCCTGGCCGCTGGATATCCCGAGCTCGGGATTGGATTTGCCGGTGTCTCACTGGCTTTTGGATTGACAGTTTTGACCATGGCCTATGCTGTTGGCGGGATCTCAGGGGGCCATTTCAACCCGGCCGTCTCATTGGGTCTGGCCATTGCCAAGCGGTTCAGCTGGGGCGAACTTATCCCGTATTGGGTGGCACAGGTAATTGGTGCATTCTGCGCAGCCGGAATGCTGTATCTGATCGCAAGCGGACAGGACGGTTGGTCGCCCGGTGGATTTGCCTCGAACGGATTTGGTGAACTGTCGCCCGGCGGATTTTCGATGCAATCAGCCCTACTGATCGAGATTGTACTAACCGCCGCGTTCTTGGTCGTGATCCTGGGATCGACGTCCAACAAGGTTCCGGGCGGATTCGCGCCGATATCCATCGGCTTGGCGCTCACGCTTATTCACCTGATCTCCATTCCGGTGACCAATACCTCGGTCAATCCAGCCCGTTCAACCGGCGTTGCCTTTTACGCCGAGACAGGCGCTGTCGGGCAGCTGTGGCTGTTCTGGGTCGCGCCGCTGATCGGTGCAGCCATCGGCGCAGCCGTGTGGCGTTACCTGCTGTCTCCTGACGAATCGCTTGAAGGCATCGGCGGCGAGACCGACTGAGCCCGGCTCGTTACTGGCGGTTGCCGGCGTTGGGGAGGGTTTCCTAATGCCGGCAGTCGCACTATAGGCGCTGATGCCAGGGGGCCGGGCAGCCGCGTCAGAGTTTACTCTGCCGAGGAAAGTCCGGGCTCCATGAAACAAGGGTGGCGGGTAACGCCCGCCCGGCGAGTGTCCCTGGATGCGAAGCCGAGGGAAAGTGCCACAGAGAGTATACCGCCGATGGAGCGCCTTGTTTGCAAGGTTGTCTCACAGGCAAGGGTGAAAGGGTGCGGCAAGAGCGCACCGGGGCTGCTGGTAACAGCGCCCGCATGGCAAACCCCACCCGGAGCAAGGCCGAATAGGGGCGGCGCGCCTGAACCGCTTGCGGAGATGGCCGGGTTGTTTTGACCCAGTCGCCCGGGTTGGCTGCTTGAGCTGCGGAGCAATCCGTAGCCTAGATGAATGGCTGCCCGTGCGGGGCTGATGTCAATGCATATCGCCCGTACGACAGAACCCGGCTTACAGGCCCCCTGGCATATTTTTATTGAACCCTGAGCATGCCATGATTGTTGGGTTTTGAGCAGACCAGCGACATACCAGCATCGACGAGCGACATTTGAGCCCTCTGGTATTATGTTGCGTGATTGTGCAAGGAACAAGCAATTCAATAGGAGAATTCAATGCCTAAGCGCTGGCTCGCCGCCGCTCTGCTAACCACCAGCATCCTTGCCACCCCCATGGCCGCGCAAGCGGAAGAGACCAAATTGCTGCGCGATCCGGCCCTGTCGGACAACGCGCTGGCATTTGCCTATGCTGGCGATATCTGGATTGCCAATACCGATGGCAGCAACCCAAGACGGTTGACCTCGCACGCAGCAGACGAAAGCGATCCGATCTTCTCCCCTGACGGGACGAAGATTGCCTTTACTGCCAATTATGATGGCAATGACGATGTTTTTGTCATCGACATCACTGGCGGCCAACCACAGCGCCTGACCTGGCATCCCGGTAATGACACAGCGATTGACTGGTCGCCGGACGGGACCGAGGTTGCGTTTGTCTCAGCGCGCGAAGTGCGCTCTGGTCGATCCGGCCAGCTGTTTCATGTCGGCTTGAACGGCGGACTGCCGACCAAGATTTCCGAAGCCGTGGTGGCTGGCGGTTCCTATGACGAGGCAGGGCGGATATTCACCAACGTACCGTGGGGTTCGGCCAATGCCAATTTGACCGGAGGAGTGAATGGCTGGCGCGGTTACCGCGGTGGTCGCACCCCTTCGTTGCAACTGATCGATTTTGATGCCGACACAGCGACCACCATTCCAGGTGATCGCACAACCGAATTTGATCCGGTGTGGATGGACGGTGTCCTGTATTTCCTGTCCGATCGGTGGAATACCCGCTCCAACATTCACAGTTATGATCCGGCAACGGGCGAGCTTGCACAGCTGACCAGTGTGGCGGATTGGGACATCCGCAACATCACGGCAAAGAATGGCCGCATTGTCTATGAATCGGCCGGAGTGTTCCATTCCTTTGACGTGGCCAGCGGGACGACAAGCAGGCTGCCGATCACGCTCGTCGCTGATCTGCCCGCGCGGCAGGAAAGCTGGAAAAATGTCAGCGAGCAGATGACGTCTGCTGCACTGTCGCCGTCCGGTGCCCGGGTCGCAGTGACCGCCCGGGGCGAGGTTTTCACGGTGCCGACCGACAAGGGCGCAACCAGGAATATCTCGCAGACTTCTTCCGTGCGCGATTATGATGCGATCTGGTCGGACGATGGCACCCAGATCGCTTATGTCACCGATGATGGCACGGGCCAGACGCTTAGAATCGAAGACCAGAGCGGGATCAAATCGGTGCGCACAATTGCGCTAGGCGATCACTTTTATGATCTGGTCGGTTGGGGCAATGACAACAAGACGATTGTCTATGCCAACAACAAGCTTGGCCTGTTCGGCATGGATGTCGCCACAGGATCGAGCTGGCAGATCGCAACGACGCAGCGCCGCAATGGCGATTTCGATGCGACCATGTCGCCCAAAGGACGCTGGATTGCCTACACCACGCGCGGCGTGAACAATAATGGTGCCCTGCACCTTTATGATTTGCAGACCCGCCGCAGCTATCCCGTGTCCGGCAATTTTGCGGACATTGGTTCGCCGGTTTTTGCCAAGGATGGCAAATTGCTCTTCTTCACGGCGTCAACCAATTCGGGCACGGTTTATGCCGGTCTGGACATGACGACGCAGGATCGGCCCTATCGCGCTGGCATATATGCAGCTGTTCTGGAAGCTGACGGCGAATCGCCGCTTGCGCCGATTCTCGCCAATGAAGAAGCCGACGATGCGACTGACAGTGATGACAGCGATGAGGGGGATGACACCAGCGCAGATGATGGCGTTTCCGTATCGCCTGCGGGTATCATGAACCGGCTGGTATCGCTTCCCGTTGCAGAAGCGTTCTACACCAGCCTTGCAACGGCCAAGGATGGCGCGCTGTTCTTTATCGAGCAGGTCCAGGCCGGCACATCGACCGGTCCGGGCAGTGGCTCTGCCCGAAACAGACTGATGCGGTTCGATTTCGAAGAACGCGAAGCCGGGTCAGTTGGGTCTGGCTATACAAGTGTTTCGACCAATGCAGACGGTTCCAAGCTGTTGCTGATCAAGGATGGCAACAGCTTGATGACTGCAGAGGCAGGCGAAAAGCTGGAGCCGGAACCGGTGTCTCTGTCCGGCGTGCGGATGAAGATTGATCCCTTGAGCGAGTGGAAACAGATTTTCGGCGACGTCTACCGGATGGAGCAGGAATATTTCTATGACCCCAATCTGCATGGTCTCGACTGGGCAGGTGTGCGCGCCAAATTCGAACCGTTTCTGCCTTATCTCGGTCGGCGCGAAGATCTGAATGAGCTGCTGATCGAAATGGCTGGCGAGATGGGGGTTGGCCATAATTACATTGGCGGCGGCGATACCTATGACAACAGCTCTGCCTCTCCGGGTCTGCTGGGCGCTGATATCGCAATTGAGAACGGGCGTTACCGGATCAAGCGGATATTCACCGGCGAGCAGTGGAACCCGTTCCTGTCTGCACCGCTGGCGGCGCCGGGTGTTGACGTCAATGAAGGCGATTACGTCATCGCTGTGAACGGCCAGGAATTGACGGCCAGCGACAATCTGTATGCAGCTCTTTCGGGCTCAGCCGGGTCTCAAGTCTCGCTGACAGTCGCCAGCAGTCCATCCGGTGTTCGGCGAACATCGGTGGTCGAACCTGTTGGCGGCGAACGCCAGCTGCGCCTGTGGTCGTGGATTGAAGACAATCGCAAGCGCGTGGATCAGGCGACCGGCGGCAAGGTTGCCTATGTTTACATGCCGAACACGGCTGGCGACGGGTATACCTTCTTCAACCGGATGTATTTCTCGCAGACGGACAAGCAGGCGCTTATCTTGGACGAACGGTCAAATGGTGGCGGCCAGGCGGCCAATTACATTATCGACATTCTCAGCCGCGAATGGCTTGCCGGTTGGAAAGACCGTGAAGGGATCGATTGGTCGACCCCGGGCGGCGCAATTTACGGGCCCAAGGTCATGCTGATAGATCAGGACGCAGGATCGGGCGGCGACTGGATGCCTTATGCTTTCCGCCGTGCGGGTCTGGGCACATTGATCGGTACCCGGACATGGGGCGGCCTGATCGGGATCAGCGCCAATCCCGGCTTGATTGATGGCGGGTTTCTGACCGTTCCCTTCTTCCGCTTCTACGCGAACGGCGACCGTTACACGGTCGAAAATGAAGGTGTTGCGCCTGACATTCGGGTCGAGTTGGACCCGATTGCGCTAGACCGGGGACAGGACACCCAATTGGAAGCCGCCATTTCAGTTGTGACACAGCAATTGGCTGAAAACCCTCCACCTGTGCGGCAGGCACCGGCGTTCCCGACCGAAATCGGCGGATAATTATAAAGCGGTAAGTTTGCTCTGTTCCTCGCTCGCGCGCTTGACCCTGCGGTCAAGGCGCGGCGGGGCAGATCCGCCGGTGGCGTTCTTAGTCGCGGCCGATGCTGGTGTATTCAAAGCCCGCGGCACGCACGTCGTCGGGCTGATAAATATTGCGCAAATCAACCAATATGGGTGCCTTGGCCAACTGCTTGACCCGGCCCAGGTCCAATGCGCGAAATGCATCCCACTCGGTCACAATGGCCACGGCATCCGCGCCTTCGATTGCGTCATAGGGATTGGTGCACATGGTGACGCCGGGCATCAGCGGGGCAGCCTGTTCCATGCCTTCTGGATCATAGGCGGCGATATCAACGCCTGCATCCTGCAACGTCTGGGCCACAGCAATTGCAGGTGAATCGCGCATATCGTCGGTGTTGGGTTTGAAGGTCAGGCCCAGCATCGCAACTTTCTTGTCGCGTGCTGCGTCCAAGCCGCCCAGCGCCTCGATTACCTTGCGGCCCATCGCGCGCTTGCGGCTGTCATTGACGGCCACCACGGCCTCGACGATGCGAACCGGGCTTTCATAATCCTCTGCCGTCTTGAGCAGGGCCAGAGTATCTTTGGGGAAACACGATCCGCCATATCCCGGCCCGGCATCCAGAAACTTGGGACCGATCCGGTTGTCCATGCCAATCCCGCGTGAAACATCCTGCACATTGGCGCCAACCTGCTCGCACAGATCGGCCATTTCATTGATGAAGGTGATCTTGGTCGCCAGAAACGCATTGGCAGCATATTTGATCAATTCGCTCGACCGGCGGTTGACGAACAGGATGGGCGATTCATTCAGGAACAGCGGGCGGTATACCTCGCGCATCACATTGCGGCCGAATTCGTCTTCGGCTCCGATCACAATCCGGTCAGGCTGCTTGAAATCACGGATGGCTGCGCCTTCGCGCAGGAATTCTGGGTTGGACACGACGGCATATTGATGCGCCGTGCCGCTGTCGGCCAGAATGCGCTCGACCTCGTCGCCCGTACCAACCGGTACAGTGGACTTGGTCACAACAACGGCATCGTTGGAAAGGCTCTCGCCGATTTCGCGTGCGACTTCGTATACGAAGGTCAGATCGGCATGGCCATCGCCGCGGCGGCTTGGCGTACCAACGGCGATGAAGATTGCCTGGGCGTCCTTGATGCCCTCTGCCAGATCGGTGGTGAAAGTCAGGCGGCCGGACTTCACATTGCTGTCGACCAGGGCATCCAGACCGGGTTCGTAGATCGGCATGACGCCATCGTGCAGCAGGTCAATTTTCGATTGGTCCTTGTCGATGCACACGACATCATGGCCAAAGTCGGCAAAACAGGCTCCGGAAACCAGGCCCACATAGCCCGAGCCGACCATTGCAATTTTCATGAACTCAATTCCTTGTTCGCAATCTTGATCTTGCCGCTATTTTCTGTCGCGCTGATGGCACGTTTTGTGTCGCCTTCGAGCACCAGCGCTGTGAGTACGCCGGTGCGAAAAGCTCCGGTGTCAATTCCAATACGGCTGCCGCGATCCTCTATCGTGTCGAAAATGGTGTGTCCATGGACCACCACCTTAGGCAAAGGGCCTTCGTGTTTGAGGAAGCGCTCACGGATCCATAGCATGTCGCGGCGCTTCTGCTTATCGAGCGGTCTTTCCGGATCAATCCCCGCATGCACAAAGACATAATCACCCGCAATGATCATCTCTTCAAACGCCGCGAGATAGTCGCGGTCGGCTTGGGGGACAATGTCGGGGAGTTTCTCGAGCAATTCCTCGACACTCAAAGCGTTGAATTTCTTGGGCGCTATTCCATAGCTGAGAATGGTCTCGCGGCCGCCATGCTTCAAAAAGTGTCGCAACACGTCGGCATCATCAAAGGATTGCAGAAACATCTCTTCGTGGTTGCCGGCCAGAATACGCACCTTGCGCTTCTTTTGCCACTTGCGCGCTCGCCGGATTACACCTGCGCTATCTTCGCCGCGATCAACCAGATCACCCAGCAGGATCACGTGAATGAGCGCACTGGGCTGCTCGGCAATGTCGGCTTCAATCGCATCAATCAGCGCATCGAACAGATCGAGCCGGCCGTGAATATCGCCAATGGCATAATAGCGATCACCAGCTGGCACGCAGGGCAAAGCCGCCTTCTTTTTCGCTTTGGAGCCAAACAGGTTGCGCAGAGGTTTCAACATAATCACACGAGTAGATGAGAGTTCGGGCGCGCATTAGGGCAGTGCGGCCTGAACGGCAACTTACCAATAGCAAAGCGGCAATGAATGCGCGCAACATCAGTGGTGCATAAAATCAACACATTCAGACCAGCATTCGTATGCTTGCAAATTGTCTTGTGCAATGCAGCGAATCTGTGCACGATTGTTTCGCATTCAGTAGAGATCGCTCGTCAAAAAGAAGCGGCCGCTGGATACGCAGGCGGGACGAGGCAACAACAAAAGTTAAGGAAGTTGTAATGCTCACGTCCATCCGCGGCATCGTCGCCGCAAGTTTTGCTACCGGTCTGGCCTTCACGGCTGTTCCGGCCATGGCCGAAGAATCTGCTGAAGCAACCCAGAGTGAAGTTTCACTCGAGGTAAGCGAAGCTGTTACCGAGGCCGATATTGAACGCGCTGTTGAAGAATTCGACATCGAAACCGCTAACGCGGTTGGCGCAGAATCCAGCATCGAGGTTTCGGCCAACGTCGCCCTCGCTTCGGAATATCGATTCCGCGGCGTCGATCTGTCGGACGGCGATCTGGCCATTCAGGGTGGGTTCGATATCAGCCACAGCTCCGGCTTTTATGTCGGCACCTGGGCTTCGAATCTTGATGAAGACACGGTTGGATTCGGTTCGACCGAGCTTGATGTCTATGCCGGTTTCGGCGGTGATATCGGCGAAGGTCTGTCGTTTGACATTGGTGGTATCTACTACCTCTATCCCAATGCCGCATCCGGCCTGGCGACGGATTATGTCGAATTCTACGGCTCTCTCGGTTATACTTTCGGTCCGCTCGAGTTGACCACAGGTATCGCTTATGCGCCCGATCAAGAATCCCTCGGCGATACGGATAACCTCTATCTGTACACCGATGTGGGCTTCGGCATTCCCAACACGCCCGTCACGGTCACTGGTCACCTTGGCTACACAGATGGCTTCCTGACCTTCACCGAAGACAGCGAAGCGTTTGACTGGTCGATCGGAATGGAAACGCCGGTTGCTGGTCCGATCAGCCTTGGCGTTGCCTATGTTGGGGTTGAAGGTGATGGAACGATTGATCCAGGCGGCGTCTTTACCGACGATGCTTTGGTTGTAACGCTGAGCGCGAGCTTCTAATCGCGCTAGATCGATCGAAGCACAAAGCTTGATCGCAAGGGGAACGGGGCGCGGGCAGCAATGCTCGCGCCCTTTCCTTTTGCAGCTGCTGCATTGGTCCGCGCGGCAGCTTCGTTGCACAGCATGTCGACATACCCTTGCGCAATGCGACGCCGCATTGCATCTGTTGTGCAAGCATCCCAAATTCGGGCACCCCAATTCCGGTCAACCTGCTAGCGTATCGGCGCAAAGCCCAATCGAGCGAGACTGTCATTATGGCCAAATATCTGCATTCCATGATCCGCGTTACCGATCCGGTGGCCTCGGTAGATTTCTTCAAGCTGATCGGACTGGAGGAGGTGCGCCGCTTCGATGTAGAAGCAGGGCGGTTTACTCTCATCTTCATGGCAGCACCGGGCCAAGAGGGCATTGCCGAAGTGGAAATGACCTACAATTGGCCAGCTGAAGATGGCAGCGATCCTGAAGAATATGATGGCGGTCGCAACTTTGGCCATCTGGCTTATCGGGTCGACAATATCTACGACACATGCCAGCGGCTGATGGATGCCGGGGTCACAATCAACCGTCCGCCGCGCGATGGGCATATGGCTTTCGTCCGATCCCCCGATGGCATTTCGATAGAACTGCTGCAGGATGGGAAGCTGGAACCAGCCGAGCCATGGTCCAGCATGGAGAACGTCGGCAGCTGGTAGTTGCCGACTAAAGGTGCATTCGCTGAGCAAGCCGCTTGCAGCTGGCCATTCGCCTCCCAGGGCTTAGTTAGACAGCAACGCGCGCGCCTGCACCCAGGGCCTGCACCCAAGTATCAGAACACCGGTATCGGGTCACCTGCGACGATAGCTGGCCTGTAAACATCGCGTCAGCAGGGGGCTGACGTCAGGTATTAGCAATCTGGCTGCCCTGATCATCGCAGTCTTCTTCGGGATGGGTCGTCGACAGTCGAAGTACGATGTAGCCCATCACTGCCGAGATTGCCGATCCGATCAGGATGCCGATTTTTGCCTCGTCAATCAGGAACTGATTGCCTTCAAACGCCAGCAGTCCAATGAACAGGCTCATGGTGAAGCCGATGCCGCAGAGGATCGAAATTCCCCATATCTCAAGCCAGCTTGCGTTCGCGGGGCGGGCTGCAAAACCAATTTTCTCCGAAATCCAGATGGTCGAGAAAATCCCGACCTGCTTGCCGACGACGAGACCGGCAGCAATTGCTACTGGCAGCGGATCAAGCAAATTCTGCAAGGTCATGCCGGTAAACGAAACACCTGCATTGGCGAAACCAAACACTGGCACAACCAGATAAGCGCTCCATGGTGCAAGGCCATGTTCCAGCCTTTCAAGCATGGAATTGCCATCCTTGCGGTGCATGGGAATTGTCAGGGCCGCAACAACGCCTGCAATGGTTGCGTGTGCGCCGGTGTTCAGAACACAGTACCAAAGCACAATTGCCAAGAGGATGTAGGGGGTAAAGGTGCTTACCTTCATCCGGTTAAGCGCCACCATCATTGCGAAGACAACGATAGAGGCGATTAGCCAGGTGATGTAGATCTGGTCGGTGTAGAAGAAGGCAATCACCAGGACTGCCCCGATGTCATCCACGATGGCCACGGTCAGCAAGAACAATCTCAGCGATGCCGGGACCCGGTTGCCCAGAATGCCGAGGACGCCCATGGCAAAGGCAATATCGGTTGCTGCCGGAATGGCCCAGCCACGAGCATATTCGCCGCCACCGGACACCGCCAGGAACACCAATGCAGGGGCAATCATGCCGGCGGCAGCGGCCACCATAGGCAATCTACGAGCCTTGGGGTCTGCCAGTTGGCCGCCGACCAGCTCGCGTTTCACTTCCAGACCAACGACGAAGAAAAACACCGCCATCAATCCGTCATTCACGACGTAATGCACCGAACTGAGCTTGGGATGGGGATACCAACCAAACTTGCCATTGATCAGCTGATTGTATTCATCGGCCAGAACTGAATTGGCGGCCAGCATTGCGGCTGCAGCAACAAGGATCAGCAGGATACCTGCCGATGCGTCGCCGACGAAAAGCGCTTTCACCGGGGCGAAAAGCGAGCGAGCGGGGGATTTTCTATTTGCCATGATTGGGTGCCTCTTTCCCCAAGAAACTCCTTCGTTGCAAGCAAAGAGTGAAGCCGTTAAGCTGTTTTCAGGGGGTATGGGGTCGCTTGCCTATCATGGAACTGACTTTTTGGCAGTGGTTCGTGTTGTTTCAGCACGAATTGCTTTTGTTCGCGGGAATTTTCTTCCTGATCGGTGCGATTGATGATCTGGTAATGGATCTCACTTGGCTCTGGCTGCGCTTGACTGGAAAAGTCGCGCCTCGTCGGATTGATCGTGACGAAACCGCGGCATCCGCGCTTGCCGGAGAAACGGCAGTTTTCATTCCTGCATGGAACGAGGCCAGCGTGATCTCCGACACAATTCGGCATATGCTGCAGCGATGGCCCCAAGGAAATTTGAGGCTGTATATCGGGTGCTATTGCAATGATCCGGCGACGCTTGCGGCCGTATCGTCGGCAGTGCCTAAGGACCCCCGATTGCGCCTGGTGATCAACGAGCGTCCCGGACCAAGCACCAAGGCAGACTGCCTTAACCGGCTATATCTGGCTATGCGCGAAGATGAGCAGCGCCTTGGCCGGAAGATGCGAATGGTGGTTTTCCACGATGCAGAGGATATGGTCGATCCAGCAGGGCTGGTCATGCTTGACCGTGCCATTGGCCCCGGACCACGCCAGGCGGACTTTGCCCAGCTTCCCGTATTGCCGCTGCCACAGCAGAACAGTCGCTGGCTAGGCAGCCATTATTGCGAAGAATTTGCCGAGGCGCATGGCAAGGCCATGGTTGTTCGCCATGCGCTTGGCGCAGCCTTGCCGGCTGCTGGCGTTGGCTGTGCGGTTGAGCGCGGGGCGCTCGAAGGTCTTGCGAACAGGAGGAATAGCGAAACGCCCTTTGCCGCGGATTCGCTGACCGAGGACTATGAACTCGGGATGGGTGTTGCAGAGCAAGGCGGGCGGTGTGCTTTCGTACGGGCACGCACAGCGGGAGGTGATCTGATCGCCACAAGGGCCTATTTCCCCGCTCGCCTTGATCATGTCATCACCCAGAAAACGCGTTGGGTTCACGGGATTGCCTTGCAAGGCTGGGACCGCATTGGCTGGACCAATCGTCCGTTGGAAGTGTGGATGCGGCTGCGCGACAGGCGCGGACCTTTCTCCGCCATAGTTCTCTCGGTCGGATATGTTCTGCTTGCTTTGTCCGCTTTGGGATTTGGTGCCAGCATTCTGGGATATGGCGCAGCGGTGAAACTGACCAGCTTTACCCAATTCCTGCTATGGGCCAATCTGGCGGCGCTGGTGTGGCGCGTGATCATGCGATTTGCCTTCACAACACGCGAATACGGTTCGGTTGAAGGAATGCGAGCGGTTCTGCGAATGCCGGTGGCAAATATCATCGCGATCATGTCGGGTCGTCGGGCACTCGTCGCCTATTTCAAGACCTTGCGAGGCAGTGCGATCATCTGGGACAAGACCCCGCACTTCAACCACCCAACGCAAACCGATGCGCTGGGCGAGGGTGTGGATGAGGGTAAAGTCGGCGCTGAGCTTGCTCATGGAGCGACCTCATGAATGCAGCTCAGACACCTCGGCGGGGCAAGCCGCTGACCATGCTGGCATTGGTTCTGGCCGTGTGGACGGGTTCCAGAATTGTCCTGTGGGAAGCGCCCTGGCCGCAAGCGGATGCCTTGATCGATCTTGCCGCCCCCTTGCTGGCCGAAGCGGACGGCAGCGGCACCGGCCTTGCCGCGAATGATCGGAACCTGGCTCGACTGCCTCAAGCGCAAGCCGATGGAAGCCCTCTTGATCGCGTTGCTGTGGTTGCGCCGCTGCCAGTTCAATTGGCATCGGCAAATCTTGCAATCCTGGATGAACAACCTTTGCGCTGGGCGCAGTCCCAATCGATGGCGCAAGGTGGAGCGATGGGGCATCAATCCTTGTGGATGGCGGCCGTAGCCTATCTTCCAGTGCCGCAGACGCTGGAGCAAGATCTTGTGACAAGCGCGGGTCCTGACCAGCGCGCAAGACTTGCAGATAGCACCAATAAAGAAGCTGGCCGTTGGTCGATTGATAGCTGGGCCTTCTGGCGGCAAGGTTCTGACGCGGCGATCATTGGCCAAGGGCGCGCGCCCACCTATGGCGCAAGCCAGGCAGGGGCGGTGCTGAACTATCGTCTGTCTCCGGCAAGCGCAGACACGCCGAACCGCGCACCCCGGGCGTATGTCCGGGTATATCGCGCGCTGGTTGAAAATGGTGAAACTGAAGTTGCGGCAGGCTTGTCTGCCCGGCCTATCGCGCGACTACCGATCCGTGCGCATGCGGAAATGCGCGCGACCCAGAGCGGCTTTGACAGCACTGTCTCTGCGCGGCCTTCTGCTTTCGTGACAACCGAACTTGCCCCTCAGAAATTGCCTTTGAACGCGCGCGCTGAGTTCTACGCTCAGGCTGGGTATGTATCGGGCAAAGATGCGACCGCCTTCGCCGATGGGCAGCTGCATATCCTGCGCGATGTCGCGGATTTTGACTTGGGCAGGGTGAGCGTCGGTGGAGCGGCCTGGGGCGGCGCGCAAAAGGGCGCACAGCGGATCGATCTGGGGCCAAGCATGCGGGTTGATATGATGATCGGTTCTGTGCCGGCTCGACTGTCTGTTGATTACCGTGAGCGTATGGCCGGCACTGCCGAACCCGATTCCGGTGCGGCAGTGACACTATCGACCCGGTTTTAGCGATGCTGCGCACACTGCGGCTTTAATCCCTCCCTCTGGTGGAGTAGGCCAGCGGGTATGGACGTTTATCTGCCCATTGCGAATCTGTCGGTAAACGGCCTGCTGATCGTGGCGCTGGGTGCGCTGACGGGCGTGCTTTCGGGCTTGTTCGGTGTTGGCGGCGGGTTTTTGACCACGCCGCTTCTGATTTTTTACGGCATTCCACCGACAGTTGCAGCGGCCTCGGCATCAACCCAGGTCACCGGGGCCAGCGTTTCAGGTGTTATTGCCCATGGCAAGCGCAATGGTGTCGATTACCGTATGGGCATGGTCATGGTCGCAGGCGGCGTGGTGGGTGCGCTGATTGGCGCGCTGTTGTTCCGCTTCCTACAAGCGATTGGCCAGATCGATGTGGTCATCAACATTTTGTACGTCGTCATGCTCGGAACCATTGGTACGCTGATGGCGCGCGAGGCCGTGGAGGCAATCCTTCCAAAGGTTGGCAGGGCAGCGAAGGGACCACGCAAACGTCGCCATCACCCGCTGGTGGCAGCGCTGCCGATGCGTTGGCGGTTCTATCGCTCGGGCCTTTACATTTCGCCCCTTGCCCCCCTGCTGCTGGGCGTGATCGTTGGTATTTTGACCATGCTGATGGGGGTTGGAGGCGGCTTTATCCTGGTGCCGGCAATGCTTTATATTCTCGGGATGAGCGGTAATGTGGTGATCGGGACATCGCTGTTCCAGATCATGTTTGTGACCATGGTCACCACGATGACCCATGCGCTGACGACAAAATCAGTAGATATCGTTCTGGCTGGCCTGCTGCTGCTTGGCTCCGTCATGGGCGCGCAGTTCGGTACCCAGATCGCGCTCAAGGCGCGGCCGGAAATTCTGCGCCTTGTTCTGGCAGCAATCGTATTGGCAGTGGCTGTGCGGATGGTTCTTGGCCTGGGTTACCAGCCTGAAGAAATTTACACTGTGGTGCCATTATGAGGCTGGGTGTCTTCAAACCGGCTCTGCTTATTCTGGCCGCATTCATGCTGTCGGGTCAGCGGGACGCCATCCTGGTGCCCGAAGTGTCACAGAATGAAGTGCAGGTTCGCCAAGGCTTCACGGGTACCGAACTGCTGCTGTTCGGTGCGATCCTCGATCCGGCCGGACGCAGGGCCGGGGCGCAATACGATATTGTCGTTGTGCTCAAGGGCCCGACCGAGCCGATCCGCATGCGAGAAAAGGACCGGATTGCGCTCATCTGGATGAATGCGGAAAGCACCGATTTCCGCTCTGCACCCTCCTTCTTTGCCGTGGCTGCATCACGCCCGATTAACACCATCGTCGATGACCGGACAGCTGCGATTTACGAGCTCGGTACGCAGTTTATCCAGCTATCCCCCACTGGCGAAATCGATCCTGAAACGCAGCAGCGGTTTGCTTCCGGACTGGTCGATCTGCGCCAGAGGCAAGGCCTCTATAAAGAGGACATGGATGGCGTACGTATAAGCGAGCAGGTGCTTTATCAGGCTCGCATCTCGCTTCCGTCGAATGTTCAGACCGGACGCTACACCGCCGAAACCTTCGCAATTACGAATGGCCAGGTCATTGCGTCGGCCATCGCTAATGTCGAAGTGCGCAAGGTGGGGCTCGAACGTTTTGTCGAGGTTGCCTCTCAGCGATCTTCTTTCCTCTACGGACTGGTTGCTGTCATTTTATCGATCAGCATGGGTTGGATTGCTGGCCGGCTTTTTGCAAAGCTCTGATAACTCGATATTTTCAGCAGTCCTGCTATCATCGTTGACGCGATATTAACCCCCGTTGGCATAAGAGCACCATGAACCGATTTCACGGGACTTGGGGCCAATTATGACCGATATGGGTAACCAGAATTTTGACACTGCTAACCAGACGGCCAACCGTGCCGAGGCACCAGTTGGTCTGCCGGGGCAGCAGCCAGCGGCGCAAGTTGACGAAAAGCCGACATCAAGCGACGAGAATGACAATGCGCGCCTGCCTATAGGCGTTGTTCTGGAGATTGCCGGTTCGGGTTCCGAGGTTGCCCTTGATCTGGAGAGGCTCAATGACTGTATGGCTGATGCGGACCCATCAGTTGGTCTTGCCGGCCAGGTGGGTAGCCAGATCAAGATTCGCGTCGGCGACAACTGGCTTCTCGCCAGCGTTCGCAACCAGCGCAAAGATCGCCGTGCGAACGGCGGCATCCTTGCCAATATTGATTTTCTGGGCGAGGGCCGTGAGGAAAAACTGACCGGCCGCATCCATGGTTTCCGCCGCGGTGTTACGCGCTATCCGGTACCCGGCGCCTTGATCTATCCTGCTACCACTGCTGACCTGAAACAGATTTATGCCAGCGATGGCCGCGCCAATGTCGAAATCGGTACGGTCTATCCGACCAGCGATATTCGAGCCGGCATGTATATCGATGCAATGCTGGGCAAGCACTTTGCCCTGCTCGGTTCGACCGGTACCGGTAAATCGACGAGCGCCGCGCTGATCCTGCACCGCATCTGCCAGGCAGCACCGCAAGGTCACATCGTCATGGTCGATCCGCACGGCGAATATTCGGCTGCCTTCCGCCAGACTGGCCTGATCCTTGATGTTTCCAACCTGCAGATGCCGTACTGGCTGATGAATTTCGAAGAGCATTGCGAAGTCCTGCTGACTTCCAGCGGGAACGAACGTCAGGTCGATTCCGATATTCTGGCCAAATGTCTGCTGCACGCCCGCAGCAAGAACCGTTTGGCCGAAGGCATGGGCAAGATCACGGTGGACTCGCCCATCCCCTATTTGCTGTCCGACCTGTCGAACAAGATCCAGGACGAGATGGGCAAGCTCGACAAATCGACCACGTCTGCTCCTTATATGCGGATCAAGAACAAGCTTGAGGAACTGAAGGCTGATCCCCGTTATCAGTTCATGTTCTCGGGCATGTTGGTGGGGGATACCATGGCCGACTTTATCTCCAAGGTCTTCCGCATGCCAGGTGATGGCAAGCCGATCTCTATCATCGATGTTTCCGGCGTGCCCTCTGACATTACCAGCACCGTGGTGGCTGTGCTCAGTCGTCTTGTATTCGACTTTGCAATTTGGGGTCGCGACGACAAGACGCGGCCAATCCTGCTGGTCTGCGAGGAAGCCCACCGTTATGTGCCAAACAGCGCCAATGAAGACGGCTCTTCGGTTGGCCGCATTCTATCACGGATTGCCAAGGAAGGCCGTAAATACGGTATTTCGCTGGGATTGATCACCCAGCGTCCATCGGACTTGGCCGAAGGCGTCTTGTCGCAATGCGGTACGATCATTTCAATGCGTTTGAACAACGACCGTGACCAGGAATTTGTTCGCGCGGCCATGCCCGAAGGCGCGCGCGGTTTCCTTGATTCAATCCCTGCGCTGCGCAATCGCGAATGCATCATTTGCGGAGAGGGTGTCGCTATTCCGATCCGCGTGTCGTTCGATAATCTGGAAGAGAACAAACGGCCTGCCTCGGAAGATCCGAGCTTTGTTGACCTGTGGTCATCAAGCGGCGGCGAGGAAGAGACCGTGCAACGCGTGGTTCAGCGCTGGCGGAGCCAGGGTTAGGTTTGCCGGTTTCCGCAGCCCATCCGGGTTGCGGGTTTCTCGCTCGTACGGCCTGACCTCCGCATCGCTGCGAATAGCCAGTTGGCCCTGCGGTGCTGGGCACCGGATCGCCACTTCTTTCTCACGTTCCGCGTGTGTCACCATACAGGTGGATATGCAGCCGGTCGCTCATGCGGAAACCGTGTTCCAGACATAGATCACTCAGCCATTCTTCGCGGGCCCGCAGCGTCTGGCTGTCAGTTCCTTCGGGCATGAGAAAGACATGGCCAGGCTTGAACCGCCACTTGGCGTTGAGGGCAAGCACCTCGTCCACGTCATCTGGCTGGGCGATCACGAATTTGAAGAAAGCGCGCGGGTCGCTGGCATAGCCATCCAGCCGCTCGGGCAACAGAGCCAGTCCGGCGGGATTTCCGCTATGTGCCAGCTTCGGGCTGACATTGTATTGATCGACCCTGATGTCGAGCCGCGCAGGGGCTTTGACTGTGCCATTGGTTTCAATCTCGACACTGATATCCGGCAAATGGACCAGCATTTCGGCCAGCGCGCCGGCTTGCAGCAAGGGTTCGCCGCCGGTGATCACCAAGCGTTTCTGGCCGAGCGCGGCGATGCGTGCCGCGGCATCTTCGGGATCAAGCGCGACCTGATTGGCCTTGCGATCATAAGTCACATCATCGCGATGCTCATGCGTGTCATCGAACCGCCAGGTATAGGCCGTGTCGCACCATGTGCAGGCAAGGTTGCAGCGCGAAAGCCGCACAAATGCAACAGGCACGCCAGCGCTTGGCCCTTCGCCCTGCAGGCTGGCGAAAATTTCCGGCCCGCCAGCATCGTCAGTGGCAAGGACTAGCTGAGCCACATTATCCCAACCGCGCCAATGCGCCTTGTAGCCGCTCAACCTCTGCCGAATGGTGTGCGAAATCGGCCTTGGCCTTTTCTACAGCTTCGGGTTTGGCGCGCTCCACAAAATTGGCGTTGGAGAGCCTGCCTTCGAGGGATTTGGCTTCCTTCCGCGAAGCTTCGAGCGCCTTTTCGAGGCGGGCCTGCTCAGCATCAATATCGATCACTCCAGCCAGATCGACCAGGACTACATCATCGCCAACGGCAATTTCCATGGCAGGTTTCGGCACCGGACCGGGCACGTTGTGATCGCCGATCTGTCCCGTCATGATGAACGGTCCCACACGCGAAAGCCGCTCCATGGCGGCGGCGCCGTTGCCGCCAAAAACCTTGCGCGCAAGGTCGGATGGGTCTTGGATGACGGCCTTCAATTTAGTGCCGGGCGGAATGCCGATCTCGTTGCGGGCGGTGCGCGCATTGGCGACAAATTCAATCGTCCAGTCAATCGCATCGGTTGCGTCTTTGGAGACCTCTGCACGCGGATCGGGCCATTTGGCAGTGATCAGCGGATACTTGCTGCGATCCATGCCGTTCAAAGCGCCCTGTGCATGCCACAATTCTTCGGTGATGAAGGGCATGAAGGGGTGAAGCATAACCAGGATCTGGTCCAGCGCCCATCCGGCAACTTTGCGCGTTTCGGCAATTGCAGCGTCTGAAGCGGGCGGCTGGACATCGTCTTTGACAAGCACCGGCTTGATCAGCTCAAGATACCAGTCGCAGAACCGGCTCCACGCAAATTGATAGATCGTGTTGGCTGCTGCATCGAACCGCAGATCGGCCATCGCAGTGTCGAGATCTGCACTGGTTTGCTGAACCTCGCCAATGATCCATTGGTTGACTGCCATGTGCGCCTTCGGCGCTTTCACTGTGGTGGATGCACCAATGCCGTTGGACTGGCAGTAACGCGTGGCGTTCCATAGTTTGGTGGCAAAGTTGCGGTATCCCTCGACCCGCTTCTCATCCATCTTGATGTCGCGGCCCTGGCTTTCCATCGATGCCATGAAAAAGCGCAGCGCATCAGCACCATACTGGTCGATCAGGCCGAGCGGATCGACGACATTGCCCTTGGACTTGGACATTTTTGCGCCATCGGCCGCACGGACAAGGCCGTGCAGGTACAGCTTGGGCCAGGGGGCCCGCCCCATATTGTATTGCCCCATCATCAACATCCGCGCATCCCAGAAGAACAGGATGTCGAAACCAGAGATGAGCAGGTTATTGGGGAAGTGCTTTTTAACGAGGTCGGTATCTTCGGGCCAGCCAAGCGTCGCAAACGGCCAAAGCGCGCTGGAGAACCATGTGTCGAGGACGTCGGGATCGCGGGTGAGGGCAACACCTTCGCCCGCCTGAGACTGCGCGGCTTCCTCGCTTTCCGCGACAAAGACATTTCCATCTATATCAAACCAAGCCGGAATCCGGTGCCCCCACCACAGTTGGCGGCTGACGCACCATGGCTGGATGTTTTCCATCCAGTTGAAGAAAGTCTTCTCCCAGCTCTTGGGTACGATCTCGATCGTGCCGTCGCGCACATCCTGAATCGGCTTTTGCGCGAGCTTTTCAGCGTCGACATACCATTGGTCGGTCAGCCAGGGCTCGATCACCACGCCGCCGCGGTCGCCGAAGGGTGTTGCGATCTGGCGTGGCTCCGCGTCGTGTTCGACCTCCTCGCCCTTCTTGGTCTTGGCGATGTGCGGGATCAGGTATTCCTGTTCCTTGAGGCGCTGGACGACGAGTTCGCGCGCGCCATCGACACCGTCCTTCTTAAAACGGTGCAGGCCGAGGAATTCGTGCGGCACCAGACCGTCGGCCGTCTGGCAAACATTGGCATCTCCATCGAGCATGTTGAGCATGTCGCCCGCCGCTATACCTGCACGCTTGCCGACATCGAAGTCGTTGAAATCGTGGCCCGGTGTGATCTTCACCGCGCCGCTGCCCAATTCGGGATCGGCGTGCTCGTCTGCGACGATCGGTATCCTGCGGCCAGTGATTGGCAGCACGACATGCTTGCCCACTACGCTGGCATAGCGCTCGTCGGTAGGATGCACCGCAACCGCCATATCGGCGAGCATCGTCTCGGGCCGCGTGGTCGCGACCTCGATGTAGTCCTGCCCTGAATCCAGTGTCACACCGTCTTCGAGCGGATATTTGAAGTGCCAGAAATTGCCCTTCAGATCCTGCGTCTCAACCTCCAGGTCGGAAATCGCAGTTTTCAGCTTGGGGTCCCAGTTAACCAATCGCTTGTCGCGATAGATCAGGCCGTCATTGTACAGGTCGACAAAGGTTTTAAGGACGGCCTTCGTGAAATGCTCGTCCATGGTGAACTGTTCGCGTGACCAGTCCATCGAACATCCCAATCGGCGCAGCTGGCGGGTAATCGTGCCACCGCTTTCGTGCTTCCACTCCCACACCTTGTCGACAAATTCGTCGCGTGAATAATTGGTCCGCTTGTCCTGTTTCGCCTCCATCTGGCGCTCAACCACCATTTGGGTCGCGATGCCGGCATGATCGGTACCGACCACCCACAGCGCATCCTTGCCGCGCAGGCGTTCATAACGGATGACAATATCCTGAAGCGTGTTGTCGAGCGCGTGGCCGATATGCAGCGATCCTGTCACATTGGGCGGCGGATTCACGATGGTGAAGGCTTCCGCATCGGGACGCGCGGGCCGGAAACAGCCGTTCTCTTCCCAATGGGCGTACCAGCGCTGTTCAATGTCAGCCGGATCAAAAGTTGTTGGAAGGGTCATGATGGTCTTTTGCTGCTTGCGGCCCTGGCCACGCAGGGAAGCGGTGAAAGTTTGATTGCCCCATGCCTTTGCCAGCGGTCATGCTGCGATGCAACGGGCGAAAAGCGTCTCTAAGGCGACCCAGTCAGGCAGATGGGCCGGCTCACTATCAGACAAATCTTGGCAGGCCAGCTTTGAACTGCCCGCTTGGCAAGTCACAAAATTGCTTTCATAGACAAGCCTATGGATGGCGTAACCAGCTTCGAGATTGAGCAAGGCGAGAACGGGAGTAATCGGCTTTCCATTACGGGCGCGCTTCTGGTGTCGACGGTTGGTGCGATAGACGAAGGCCTCGAAGCGATAGACCAACCGCTCGATTCGGTAGACCTCAGCGCCGTTACAGAGATTGATACTGTGGGTGCGTGGATAATCTGCCGCCTGTCGCAGCGTCACGACCTGCAGGTTGAGGGCGCGAGCGAACGGGCGCAACGATTGCTGCATGCCGTTCAGGGCGCCAGCAATGATGCAGACCTCAGCCCGCCGCGCGCACCCTTGTGGGTACGGGTGACGGAACACATGGGTACCAAAGTTGCCAACGCCTGGACCGGCATCGTCCAGGTTGTCGGTTTCCTTGGGCAGATCCTGGTAGGGCTGTGGCAAGTCATGCTGCATCCAAGCCGGTTCAGAATGCGCGCGTTTATCCGCCAGCTGGAACTGGTTGGCGTCGCTTCGCTTCCCATTATCGGCCTGATGAGCTTTCTCATCGGCATCGTCATCGCACAGCAAGGGGCGGTGCAATTGTCGCAATTTGGTGCAGAGGCGCTGACCGTGAACCTTGTCGGGCGGATCACCTTGCGTGAACTCGGTGTGCTGATGACTGCGATCATGGTAGCAGGTCGATCGGGCTCAGCCTTTGCCGCCCAGCTGGGCACGATGAAGTTAACCGAGGAAGTCGATGCCATGCGCACGATCGGCATTTCCCCAATCGAGGCGCTGGTCATCCCCCGCGTTCTGGCCTGTACATTCATGATGGTGCTGCTGGGCTTTTACAGCTCAATCGTTGCTATTATCGGCGGTGCTGTTGTCGGCGAGTTGTCTTTGGGTATTCCGTTTTTCACCTTCCTCGACAGGATCAAGGATGTGGTCCCGGTTTATGATCTATGGGTCGGATTGCTCAAAGCGCCAGTTTTTGGCCTGATCGTTGCACTGGCTGGGTGCTATCACGGGATGCAGGTGAAAGGGAATTCAGAAGAGGTTGGTCGCCGCACTACTCAAGCAGTGGTCTCTGCCATTTTTGCAGTAATCGTTCTCGATGCGTTTTTCGCAGTGTTCTTCACCAAAATCGGTTGGGTTTGAAACATGTCTGACGACCAAAATACCGAGCGAGAAGGACTGCGACCCAACGAGCGCTATCGTGGCAACTTTCCGATTGTGGTGGAGGGGTTGGTCAACCGTTTCGGCGATCAGGTCGTGCATGAAGATCTCTCGCTCAAGGTCAAGCGGGGCGAGATTCTGGGCGTGGTCGGTGGATCAGGGACAGGCAAAAGTGTGCTGATGCGTTCAATCATCGGTTTGCAGACCCCGACGGAAGGCAACATTGACGTATTTGGTCAGTCAATCACGGAAGCGGAGCCCGACGAGGAAATCGGTGTGCGCTGCCGCTGGGGGGTGTTGTTTCAGGGTGGGGCGCTGTTTTCCACGCTGACGGTCGGCGAAAATGTAGAAGTTCCGCTGCGCCAGTTCTTTCCAGAGATCAGCGACGAATTGCGGGCCAATATCGCGCGCTACAAAGTCATGCTGTCGGGCCTTACCGAAGCTGCTGCCAGCAAATTTCCGGCGGAATTGTCAGGCGGCATGCGCAAACGTGCAGGTCTTGCCCGTGCGCTGGCGCTTGACCCTGAGTTGTTGTTTCTGGACGAGCCAACCGCTGGGCTTGACCCGGTCGGGGCAGCGAAATTCGATGCCTTGACTAAAGAATTGAAAGAAACCCTTGGCCTGACGGTGTTTCTGATCACCCACGATCTTGATACGCTTTATGCAATTTGTGACCGAGTTGCGGTGCTTGCCGACAAAAAGGTGATTGCCGTTGGCACCATCCCGGAATTGCTGGCAACGGATCACCCGTGGATCCAGGAATATTTCAATGGACCACGCGGCCGCAATGCCAGTCGCAGCCAACAGTGCAGCGATTTGCAACAAGCTGATGGCATTGTGATAGACAAAGCCGGCAAATCAGGGAATTAAAGGCAACGAGATGGAAACACGGGCAAATCATATCTGGGTGGGTGCGGTAACGCTTGCGTTGCTCGCATTGCTTGCCGTTTCGATTGTATGGATTGCGCGGCTTGGCCAAGGGCAGCAGAACGAATATGATATATTCTTCAAGCAATCGGTATCCGGCCTTGCCAATGGATCGCAAGTCGCTTTTGCAGGTGTGCCGGTCGGGCAGGTGTCGCAAATTTCCTTGTCCGAGGATGATCCTCAATTTGTCCGGGTTCGGGTAAGGGTCAAGGATGAGGTGCCCATATTGGTGGGCACATCGGCTACCATTCAGGGTAGTTTTACAGGCGTGTCGACCATTCTGCTCGACGGCGCACGAAGCGGTCAGCCACGCATCACGTGCGAGACAACCGCCTGCCCGGAAGGTGTGCCGGTGATCCCGCCAGCGCCGGGCCAGGGTCTGGGCGCGGTGCTTGCCAACGCGCCCTTGCTGCTGGAGCGACTGGCAACGTTGACCGAACGTCTGACCCAGGTGCTCTCGGACGACAATCTGGAAAACTTCGAAGGCATACTAGCCAATACCAATGTGGTGACAGCCAATCTGGCCGATGCCAGCCCTCAGGTCGAACGCACCATGGCCGAATTGCAGGTGACCTTACGTGAAGCGAGCGAGGCGCTCAACCAGTTTGAAACGACGCTTGCCTCAACCGATGAACTGATCAACGGCGAGGGTGAATCCCTGGCCCAGGAATTGCGCGGCACGTTGGCCGCGGCCACTGCGGCTGCTACATCGCTTTCCGCAACGCTGGAAGATACACGGCCCGCTGCACGAGAGCTCAAGGACACCACCTTGCCGGCAGCTGAAGCCACGCTGCGTGATCTTCGCGCGACAAGCAAAGCCCTGCGCGCCGTGACGGAAAAACTCGACAATCAGGGTGCTGGCGGCCTGATCAAGGGCGAATCGCTGCCGGATTACAAACCATGACCGATTTCTGCATACTAGGGAGCCTTGCGACCATGATTAGCCGGACACGGACGGGCGTATTGCTGGCGTCGGCTTTATTGATGACAGGATGTATCAGTTTGGGTGCCGAACCGCCTGAAAGCCTGTTGAACCTGACATCAGAGGCTGCCGTTCCGGCGGGAAGCACAGCCAGCGCCTCGCGTGACGAAGCCTTGGCGATCTACGAACCAGAGGTTCCCGCCAAGATCGATGTGCTGCGCGTACCGGTCCAAGTCACAGCGACCGAAATTGCCTATCTCGAAGAAGCGGTATGGGTTGAAAAACCGGCCCGTTTGTTCCGCCGCCTGCTTGCAGAAACTGTTCGCGTGCGGACCGGCAAGCTGGTGCTGGACGCTGATGATCCCGGCCTGTCAGCGCAAAGCCGCCTTCGCGGCGTCCTTCGCGAATTTGGCTATGATGCCAGAACCTCGACTGTGGTTGTCAGATTCGATGCAATCCGCCGCGATGCAGAAGGCACGATCGAAACCCAAAGGTTCGAGGCTGTCGAAAATGGCGTATTGCCACAGGCAGGACCGGTTGGAGCGGCTCTTAATCGTGCGGCCAATGATGTGGCACGGCAGGTTGCCGATTGGGTGGGTGAATAAGGTTGCGCATGGCTGATCGATGATCAGCCGCGGGCCAATTTGCTCCAGTTAAAGGCTGAGCGAAAAGCTTCGCGTTTGGCGTTGTGTGCGTCTTCTGCCTCGGCATCCCGGCCCCACAATTCGGCCTGCCATTGCTCTTCCAGGGTTGCCGCATCCCACAGCCTGTCGGGATCGGCTCTTTCTACCATCGCCTCCAGCCCGATGCACAGCGACGCTGCCAGCGATGTCATTGTGTGCAAACCAGCAAGAGCGAAGGGGTCGAGCGCGTTTAGATGCGCTTCCAATGCGGGCAGGGTGGTGTCGGGATGTGCGCGATGGACGACGCCGCTTACCCTGGCAAAACGCACGCCTTCGCGCTGTTCGACCGCCTCGATAATTGGCTCCCACTGTTCGTTCTGTCGTGCAAACAGCGCGTCTTCCGGGTCGGCGCGGTAGCACAGCGTATCGGTTTCCCCATAAGCCAAGGTCCGCTCGACCGTGTCACTGGGGTCGCTTGCCACCACATCGATGGCAAAATCGGTCTGGTCACGCATGATGAACCCCGTCGGATCCAGTTTCTCGCCCTGCGCGGACCATTCGCGCGCCAAGGCTTCGCCCAACGCTTGGCTCGGTACGATCTGCGGACGGCCGCCGACTGTCTTTAGCGGTCGCTCGTCCAGCATCACCTGATAGCCGCCGTCCACTGCTGCGCAGGTGGCATCCGTATAGAAGCGCTTCATTCCGCATCGCTCCGCCAACCCTTCGCCACTGTCTTGGGCAAAAAGAAAAATGCGACCAGCCCGGACAGCGCCAGGACAATACCGAGCGCCGGCGGCGCATTCGTGGCCCCTTGCGAAATGGCGATGCCCAAAAGCACAACACCCAAGCCTACCAACCGCACGAGGTTGAGTACGGCAAAGCGTTTCTTGGCCAAGGCTGCATTCGCCTTAGCATCGTCATCGCTGGGCCGATTGCGGTCATGATCGGTCATAGCAATTGCTCCAGATGGTGCGGATCGCTCGCGACAGCCTGTGCACCGGCCAGCATCAGATCGTCACTGGTGTGATATCCCCAGGCAACCCCAATGGCCCGGACATTGGCGGCGCGCGCCATCTCCATGTCAAAACTGGTGTCACCAATCATCACAGCCTGCCCCGGGGTGGCTCCAGCCTCGAACAAGGCGGCTTCCAGCATTGCGGGATGGGGTTTGGATGGATGGCGATCGGCAGTCTGCAGCGAGACAAACTGGCTTTTGATGCCATGACCTTCCAGGCAAGCGATCAGACCGCGATCGCTTTTGCCGGTGGCAACCGCCAGATCCCAGCCATTGTGCTGCAATCTGCCAAGCAGATCGGCAATCCCGTCATAAAGCGGTTCGCGCAAATGGCCCTGCGTGCGGCGGCTGCGAAAGGCGAATTTGTATTTCTCGACGATTGTATCGCACTGAAGATCATCCAAGTCCGGCGCCAAACGGCGGATGGCGAAAGGCAGGCTGAGACCGACAGAACGACGGATATCATTGCGGTCAGGCGGCTCCAGGCCAGCATCGCTGAAGGCAAATTCCATCGCGTCGCAAACATCGGCCTGCCCATCCACCAAAGTTCCGTCGCAATCAAATACAGCCAGTTGTCTGGTCACCGCTTGCGACCCTTTGCTCCTGACCCTTTGGGCTTGGGACCTGATTTTGGCCCGCTCTTGGCAGCCCTTTGCGCATTTGCAGCCCCACGTCCGCGGCGCGTGCTGCGCTCACTCTTGCGGAACTGTTTGGCATATTTGCGGGCCGCCTGCTTTTTCTCTGCGCCGGTGCGTTCAGGCGGACCGACGCTGATCGGGGCGGCATCGCTCAGGCCGATGTCCAGACCCAGCTGCTCCATCGTGGCGGCAAAATGTTCGGGCAATTCTGCGGTTACGTCCAGCTTGCCGCCGCTTTTGCCATCAACCCCCGGCTGGGAAATAACCAGGCGACGCGCATGAAGATGCATCTTGCGGCTGACACTCCCGGTCAGGAACGCATCCTGCCCGCCATATTTCCCATCGCCAACAATGGGATTGCCGATTGCCTGCATATGGACGCGCAATTGATGGGTGCGGCCTGTCAGAGGCTCCAGCTCGACCCAGGCTGCGCGATTGCCCACGCGGTCAACCACCCGGTACCGGGTTTTGGCTGGCTGGCCCTCTTCATAGTCGACATGCATTTTCTCGCCGCCAGTGCCCGGTTGCTTTGCCAGCGGCGCCTCGATCGTGCCTTCGGAGACTTCGGGAATGCCGACCACCAGGGCCCAGTAAATCTTGCGCGCGCTGCGTCCGGCAAACCGCTTGGAATAGGATGCAGCGGCCCCCGGTGTGCGCGCGATGAGCAAGACGCCGGATGTATCCTTGTCGAGCCGGTGGACCAAACGCGGGCGCGGTTCGTCCCCTTCGACAAAGGCATCAAGCAGACCGTCAACATGCTTGGTCGTCTTGCTGCCGCCCTGGGTGGCAAGGCCGGGCGGTTTGTTGAGCACAATCGCAGACTTTGTCTGTTTGATGACCATGGTATGGGCTTGCTCAACCTCGGCAGCGGTCAGTTCGCGCTTGACCTTCGGCTTGCGGGCAGGGCTCTCCCCACCGGGCGGCACACGCAAGGTCTGCCCTTCTTCCAGCCGGTCATCCGGTTTCGCCCGCTTGCCGTCGACCCTGATCTGCCCGGTGCGTGCCCAGCGCGACACCGTGGCAAAGCCGATTTGCGGCAGATTGCGCTTGAACCACCGATCAAGCCGAATGCCGGCGTCATCCTCGGTTACGGTAAATTGGCGGACGGATTGGTCCGAATTGCCTGCCTGCTCGGTCATGTCATCGCCCTTGCTGCCAACAGGCCCAAATAAAGCGCGAGCAATCCGGCAACGACCGAAATCAGGCCGTAACTTGCCGCAAGGCCCGCTTGCCCACGCTCGATCAATTGAAAGGTTTCAAGACTGAAGGCGCTGAATGTGGTGAAACCGCCCAACAGGCCAACGCCAATAAACAGGCGCATGGCGTCACCCTCTGCCACGCCGGTCCGCGCAATCAAGCCAAACAGCAGTCCCATGGCGCAACTGCCCAGTACATTTGCCGCCAGTGTTGCCCATGGAAACGCATCGGCGACCGATATGCCCAAGATATGAGTAACCGCCCGGCCGAGCTGGTAACGAAGCACAGCCCCGATGCCGCCGCCAAGGGCGACATAAAGGCTTGCTGTAAGAGTGGATGTTTGCGCCATTTGGGAGCCTCTTAACCGCGCAAGCGGCTGCTGCATAGCGCCGGATGTGCCAGACTGGCCCTTGCCATGCAGGCCGATTTGCATTAGGCGCGCCTCATGTTGAGCCGGTCCTTAGGGGATTCGGCCCGTTTTTCTTTGCTAAATCAGTGGCGCAACCCGCGCTTTGGCGGGCTCTAGCCAATTGTTTCGAGGTGTTTGAATTTATGCAAATCATGGTTCGCGATAACAATGTCGACCAAGCCCTGCGTGCGCTCAAGAAGAAGCTGCAGCGCGAAGGCGTCTACCGCGAAATGAAACTGCGCCGGCATTACGAAAAGCCCAGCGAGAAGCGCGCCCGTGAGAAGGCAGCAGCTGTTCGCCGCGCTCGCAAGCTTGAGCGCAAGCGCCTCGAACGCGACGGCTAAGCCTGCATTCGCTGGCAGTTCGTCACGTGTCGCTTCGTAAGCGGCCATGGCTGGAAATTAACGCGCGAACCGCTTGATGCCAGCATCGTGATAAGCCAAAGGGGCGTGGGTTGATTCCCGCGCCTTTTTGCTGTCATCAACCCCTTGCACTTTGTAATATCGGGTGGCTTAGCCCGACCACACCTCAGGATAGTCGTATGACCGAAGTTACCCGAGTACCGTTGCAGCCAATCGCCAAGGGGTCGCTGACCAAATTGTGGCTCGGCGTGGTCATCGCCGTTCTGATCGGCGCTGGCATTGCCTGGGCCGCCATTCCAAAGGGTGTCGAAGTGGACACGCTGACCGCTGGCACTGGCCCAATGCCCGCAGCCGACGACGTTGTCTTTGTGAAATATGTCGGAAAATTGGCCGATAGCGGCGAGATTTTTGACGAATCGCAGCCTTTGCCGCTGCCAGTGGAAGGGATCTTCCCTGATGGCAGCCCGCTCCCGCTCGACGCCATGGTCCCTGGCTTTCGTGAAGGCGCTATGAAGATGCAAAAGGGCGGCAAGTACGAGCTCTTCATTCCATCGGACAAGGGCTATGGTGACAGCCCGCCACCGGGCGCACCTATCCCGCCCAACGCTGATCTGCTGTTTGAAGTCGAGATGGTCGATTTCATGACGCGAGCTGATTTCGACAGCCGGATCGGAATGCTCCAACAAGTGATGCAGGGCGGTCCTGGTGGTGCCCCGGGGGCGCCCGCTGGTAATGCACCGCCGCAGCCAGCGCCTGTTCCCATCCCGGCACAGTAACTCTGGAAGGCTAAACAACCATGTCGGTAGACAAACAGACGGTCGCCAAGATCGCCAGTCTTGCACGGATCAAGATGGGTGATGAAGAGCTTGAGCGGATGGTGCCCGAGCTTAACAACATCCTTGAATGGGTTGAGCAGCTGGGTGAAGTGGATACCAGCGATGTTGAACCCATGACCGCAGTCATCCCCAACACTTTGCGGCTGCGCGAAGATGTGATTGACGCCGATCCGCTCACAGCGGGTGGCAAGCGCGAAGCGGTTCTGGCGAACGCCCCGGCAGCAGAGCACGGGTTCTTTGGCGTGCCCAAGGTGATCGAATAATGACCGAATTTACCACCCTCGGGGTCAAGGATATCCGCGATGGTGTCGCCAGTGGCGACTTTACCGCGCGCGAAGTGGCAGAAAGCTTCAACGCAGCGGTCGCAGACGCGGCATCGCTCAATGCGTTTATCGTGACGACACCTGATCATGCCTTGGCGGCTGCCGATGCAACCGACACGGCGCGCGCCAACGGCGAGACGCTGGGCAAAATGGCTGGCGTTCCCATCGGGATGAAGGATCTGTTCGCCACGCAAGGGGTTCAGACCACCGCAGCAAGCCATATTCTGGAAGGTTTCACGCCCCAGTACGAAAGCACCGTTTCGGCCAATCTCTGGGCAGCAGGCGCTGGCATGCTGGGCAAGCTTAACCTTGACCAATTTGCGATGGGTAGCTCGAACGAGACAAGCTATTTCGGGAACGTGTCCTCGCCATGGCGCAAGGAAGGCAGCAATGCCGCGATGAGCCCGGGCGGCTCGTCAGGTGGCAGCTCCACGGCTGTGGCCGCGCGGATCGCGCCTGCAGCCACCGGAACGGACACAGGCGGGTCGATCCGCCAACCCGCCGCTTTTACCGGTATCTGCGGGATCAAGCCGACCTATGGCCGGTGCAGCCGTTGGGGCGTTGTCGCCTTTGCCAGCTCTCTTGATCAGGCAGGCCCGATGGCGCGCAGCGTTGAAGATTGCGCGATCATGCTGGAGGCGATGGCCGGGTTCGATCCCAAGGATGCAACCAGCCTGAACATGGATGTGCCCGATTGGGAAGCGGCATTGTCCGCCGACCTGTCCGGCAAGAAAGTGGGCATTCCGCGCGAATATCGCATGGAAGGCACCGATCAGGCGATCCTCGACAGTTGGGACCAAGGCAAGGCATGGCTCAAGGATGCTGGCGCTGAAATCGTCGATATCTCTTTGCCGCACACCAAATATGCGTTGCCCGCTTATTACATCATCGCGCCAGCGGAGGCATCGTCCAATCTCGCACGTTATGATGGCGTGCGTTATGGTCTGCGCGACCTTCCTGACGGAGCCGGGTTGCAGGACATGTATGCCGAAACGCGCGCGGCTGGCTTTGGAGACGAGGTCAAACGGCGGATTTTGATCGGGACCTATGTGCTCAGCGCAGGCTTCTACGATGCCTATTACAATCAGGCACAGAAAATCCGGACGTTGGTGTCACAGGATTTTGAAAAGGCTTGGGAGCAGTGCGATGTCATCCTGGCCCCGACCACGCCGACGCCCAGTTTCCCGCTGGGATCGCTCGATGCCGATCCGCTGACCATGTACCTCAACGATGTGTTTGCCGTGCCAGCCTCGCTTGCCGGACTTCCCGCGATGAGTGTTCCGGCGACGATGACCACCGATGGTCTGCCGCTCGGCCTGCAATTGGTTGGCAAGCCGTTTGACGAGCAGGGTGTGCTCAATGCTGGTCTTGCAATTCAGCAGCGCGCCGGCTTTGCCGCCGCGCCCGAGAAATGGTGGTGAGCCTTTTTGAGGCGGCCATCCTCGCTCTGATCCTGGTCGGAGTCGTGATCCCGGTTTGGGTGTATCTGTTCATGATCCACTCGGCGCGAAACCTCGCCGTCGAAAAGCAACCCGGCACGCGGTATCGGGCGTATATGAACGTTCTTGATCGGCTGGTGCAGGAAGTGAACAAGGATGCTTCAAACGGCCCTGCCGTGGTCGCAAGCATGCGCGAATTGCGCAATTTTCCTGAATATCGCGATATTTCCGTGCTGCTGCTCAATGCGACAAATATCACAGGCAAAAGCCAGTACGACCGGATGCTGCAGGTCGAAGTGCAGGAAACAGAAGCGTTTCTGCTTGAACTTGCGGGCGACTGACCGGTGAGGGCAGATGCGCCCTCGACGCCTATTATGCCCCAACAGGATGCGCACACTGCTGAACGGTTCGAAGTGCTCGACGCCTTGCGCGGCATCTGCGCCTTGCTCGTGGCGCTCTACCATTTTCAAGCCAATGGACTGATTGCCCAATCACTGCTGGTTCAGAATGGCTGGCTGTTCGTCGACTATTTCTTCGTTCTAAGCGGTTTTGTCATTGCCCATTCCTATGGCACCAGGCTGGCAGAAGACGCTGTTTCCATCGGTCGCTTCATGGCGTTGCGAATTGGGCGAATTTATCCGCTGCATATCGCAATATTGCTCGCATTCGTCGCGCTGGAGTTGGTGCTGGTTCTGGCTGGCGATTTGTTGGCGCAATTCGTCACCCGCGAAGCCTTTACCGGATCTCGCAGTTGGGGCGCCTTGGTCCAGAACATCTTTTTGCTTCAGAGTTTCGGCATCGAAGGCGGGCGCGGCTGGAACGGCCCGGCGTGGAGCATTGCCGCAGAGATGTGGACTTATCTGCTTTTTGCGCTGGTATTCATGGCGGCCCGGCGCTGGCTGGTGCCGATATCAGCATTGCTTGGGACAGCGGCGCTTTATTGGCTGAGCGCCAATGCGCCCGACCTGCATGTCACCTTTGAAGGCGGGATTATCCGCTGCATCTTCGGTTTTTCAGTCGGCGTGCTGACCTATCAATTCTACACAAGGTTTGGCGGCTTGTCCGGCCAGATCTGGGAATTGGCCGCTTTCGCCGCTTTGACAGCGTTTGCCAGTTTGGCGCACGGCGCTCTGACCTTTGCTGCGCCGCTGCTCTTTGCTGTTACGATCCTGGTGCTGGCCACGCAGAGTGGGTTTATTTCCAAGCTGTTGCGGCGCCCGGTCTTCCAACTGCTCGGACTGATCAGTTATTCGATCTATATGACGCATATCTTTGTGCAGGGCCGGCTGGGTGAATTGCTGCAGGTGACCGACTGGCTGGCCATTCGGGTTGACCTGCAAGGGCGCACCTTGTTGACCGGCCCGGCATGGATTGGCGACGTCGTCACCGTCGTGATGCTCGCCATGGTGGTCGCAGTATCTTACGCAACCTATCGGCTGGTGGAAAAGCCGGGACGGGACCTGTCGCGCCGCCTGTTCGGCTAAGCGGCGGGTTTGACCAGTTTGAGCCGGTACTGGCTTGCAAGAAAGCGCTGCAATGCTCCGAATGACAGCCGCGCCAGCGCTTGGTCGCGCCGCCCGCCGATGTTGGGCTCAATTCGTTCGAGTTTGAGTGCGCCCCGGGTGCAAAGCTCCACCATCGTGGCCTTGGTGAACCAACGCAGATGGGTACGGTCCAGGATACCGGCATCAGCATAGTCGAAACGGCCGCAGGCTAGCGGGATTAAAAGACTGTGATGGGCTGCATTGGGCAGGGATACGACCATCGTTCCGCCCGGTTTCAGGGCAGCCTCGAGGTGCCGGAATACCTCCCAAGGGTCGATCAAATGCTCCAGAACGTCGAGCGCGAGAATCGTATCAAACGGCCCGTAGGATGCCAGCGCAACCTCAATCTCGCCCAGATTGTTGAGATTGATGGGGAGCGCGTCATCCACTGCTGGCAAAGCTTTGTCGGCCACTTGATCAAGCAGAGTTACATGGTCGGCGCGGCCAGTGTTCTTTAGCGTCACCGAAGTTGCGCCGACACCGCCACCGAAATCGAGCACCCGCCCCGCATGGCCGCTCAGCATGGCCAGCGCGTCGCCGCGGACCGTGTCGTGATAGGAACCGATTGCCTCGCTCGTCATCACCATGAGACCTATCGGGCGCCGGTCAGAGGGTAAAGCGATCTCTTGCGATAAGACTGCAAAGCGCGCATGGATTTTCGCAGCAGAATCGCTAAATATCGCGAACAACACGGCAAGCGGCATGGCTGGCCCCTATTGCTGCAGCTTTTCAGGTTTCGGAGTTACAATGAGTTCTTATCGCATTCAGGGCGCAACAGGTGATTGGGAGGTTGTCATTGGCCTCGAAGTGCATGCGCAGGTCAGCTCTCGGGCCAAGCTGTTTTCCGGCTCCTCGACCGAATTTGGTGCTGAGCCGAACACGCAGGTTTCCCTGGTGGATGCAGCCATGCCCGGCATGTTGCCTGTGCCGAACGCTGAATGTATTCGCCAAGCTGTGCGCACCGGCATGGCGATCGAGGCAGAGATCAACAAATATTCGCGGTTTGACCGCAAGAATTACTTCTACGCCGATCTGCCGCAGGGTTATCAGATCAGCCAGCTCTATCACCCGATTGTGGGCGAGGGGCAGCTGCTGATCGAGGCGGATGAAAAATCTGGCATTCCCGAAGATAAGGTGATCGGGATTGAGCGCATACATGTCGAGCAGGACGCCGGTAAGCTGATGCATGATCAGCACCCGACTATGTCCTATGTCGATCTCAATCGCTGCGGCGTGGCGCTGATGGAAATTGTCTCTAAACCTGACATGACCTCTCCCGCAGAGGCGGGCGCTTATGTGCGCAAGCTGCGCTCGATCCTGCGTTATGTCGGCAGTTGTGACGGCAATATGGAGCAAGGCTCCATGCGGGCTGACGTCAACGTTAGCGTGCGCAAGGTTGGTGATCCAGAATTGGGCACTCGAACCGAGACCAAGAATGTCAATTCGGTGCGTTTTGTAATGCAGGTCATCGAATATGAGGCGAACCGTCAGGTCGATCTGCTTGAAAGCGGCGGATCGGTTGATCAGGAAACGCGCCTGTTTGATGTTGCGACCGGCACCACGCGGACAATGCGCAGCAAGGAAGATGCGCATGACTATCGCTATTTTCCCGACCCTGATTTGCTGCCGGTCAATCTGGAGGATGATTTCCTCGAGGAATGCCGAGCCAGCTTGCCCGAATTGCCCGATGCCAAACGTATCCGGTACGAGCAGGAGCTGGGCCTGACGCCTTACAACGCGCGCGAGCTGACCGCCGAGGTGGAGACATTCGCGCGGTTTGAAACGCTGCTGGGCGAAACCGCCAGCGCATTGGGCAAGGCCGAGGCCAAGGTCGCAACGCAAGTTGCCAATTGGGCTCTGTCTGTTGCGCCGGGCGTGATCAAGTCGCTGGGTGATGAAGCGCAGCTGGAACACGCCACCGCATCACGCCAGGCCGCCATCCTCAAGATGCAGGATGCAGGCGAGATTTCGGGTGGTCAGGCCAAGGAGATTTACGAGATCGTCCTCAAGACCGGCCGCGAGCCGGATGAGATTGCGGACAGCGAAGGCCTTAAACAGGTCAGCGATACTGGCGCGATTGAAGCGGCGATCGACGAAATACTTGCCAACAATGGTGACAAGGTCGAGCAATATAAGGGCGGCAAGGACAAATTGTTCGGCTTCTTCGTGGGTCAGACAATGAAGGCCATGCAGGGCAAGGCCAATCCGGCGGTGGTCAATCAGATTTTGAAAGGCAAGCTGGGCTAGAGTGGAGCTTTCGCTATCTTTCAAAGGCAGTCGTATGTGCTGGTGCGCGTCGTAAAATGGCAAGCAAAGTGGTTGGCGGCGGCCCGAAGAAGGTCCTCTACACACTCAATACGGTGCGCCGCATCGGCTTGGGCAGGGCCGCCAAGGCCCTAAGCGCCAGAAACACCTGCAAGGCCTGCGGCTTGGGCATGGGCGGACAGATGGGGGGAATGACCAACGAGATTGGTGAATTCCCCTCGGTCTGTAACAAGAGTGTTCAGGCTCAATCGACTGATATTCAGCCAGCCATCCCGGAGGAGATATTTGCTCACACTGTGACGGAGCTGGATGAGCTTTCTCCCAAGGAAATGGAGCATCTCGGTCGCTTGGCGACGCCGATTTTCAAACACGCCGGTTCTGACCGGTTTGATCCGGTCGACTGGGACTTCGCCATGGATCATCTCGCGGCCCGATTGGCCGAATGCACGCCGTCGCGAAGTTTCTTTTACAGCTCCGGCCGGTCCTCCAACGAAGCTGGATTCCTGTTCCAACTTCTGGCTCGGGCTTACGGGACGAACAACGTCACCAATTGTTCCTATTACTGCCACCAGGCCACATCGGTGGCGATGCAGGAGACAATTGGCACCGGCACATCGACGGTTGAATTGGCGGATTTGAAAAAGAGCGATCTGGTGTTCGTTATTGGCGCTAATCCGTCATCCAACCATCCGCGTTTTATCCATCTTCTGAAGGCAGTCCGCGATCGCGGCGGCACAGTGATCGTGATCAATCCCGCCAAGGAACCTGGCCTGGTCAAGTTCGCCGTGCCAAAAAACCCGCGATCCATGCTCAAAGGTGGCGACGAAATCGCATCGCTGTACCTCCAGCCAAGGATCGGGACCGACATTGCTCTGTTCAAGGGAATTGCGAAGGCCGTCGTTGAGGCTGGTTCTGCCAATCAGACGTTTATCGACCAATATACCGAGCAATCTAGAGCGTTTCTAAGCGATCTGGCGGCGCTAGGCTGGGATGAAATAGAACGGATTTGTGGCGTTGACCGGGCGCTTATCGTGCAATGTGCCGAGCTTTACGGCGCATCTCGTTCAGCCGTTTTTGCATGGGGTATGGGAATGACCCATCATGTGAACGGGGTCGAAAATATTGAATACATTGCAAATTTGGCACTGCTGCGCGGGATGGTTGGGCGCCCGGGTGCTGGCCTGCTGCCGCTGCGCGGGCACAGTAATGTTCAGGGGATTGGAACCATCGGGGTCAAGCCGGTCCTGGGTGAGGACATTATCGCCCAGATCGAAGGAACGATGGGGCTCTCGCTGCCACGCGCCAAAGGGCTGGACACTCTGGCCACCATTGAAGAGGCAGCGGCAGGCAACATGGACGCAGCGGTGATTATGGGCGGCAATCTTTATGCCGCGACACCCAATAGCAAGCTGGCGAGGCTTGCTTTGGGCAATATCGGTTTCAAGGCCTTCCTGACGACTACGCTGAACAAAGGTCATCTGGCTGGTGCGGGCAAGGGCGAAACCCTGATCCTGCCGGTTACCGCACGGGACGAGGAGTGGGAGCCTACAACGCAGGAATCCATGTTCAACTATGTTCGGATGAGCGATGGCGGTATTACCCGTCATGCGAATGTGCGACCTGAAGTGGCTATTCTGTCGGATTTAGGATCGCGCTTGTTACCGGACAGTCCCGTCGATTTTTCTGCCTTTGCTCGACATGGAAAAATTCGCGAGGCCATTGCCGAAATCATTCCTGGCATGGAAGATCTGCGCTCGATTGATGTTGCGAAACAGGAATTTGTTGTCCGCAACCGGATCATGCACGAGCCCGCTTTCCAAACGGATTCTGGCAAGGCGCGATTTGTGGTTCGCGAGATGCCTGACGCCAAGGTGGCAAAAACAGATTTCCCCTTCACCCTTGCGACCATACGCAGCGAAGGGCAGTTCAACTCGATCATCTATGAAGAGAAGGACAGCTACCGCCAAACGCAATCGCGCTGGTGCGTTCTTATGAATTCGGCAGATATTGCAGCGATGGGCCTGTCCCAGGGCGATGGTTCGCAGATCAAGGTCACCATGCGATCCAGCGAGGGGGAAATGACCGGCCTTGCAGTCTATCCCTTCGACGTGCCCAAGGGCAATGCGCTGGCCTATTATCCTGAGGCGAACGAGCTGTCCTCGGTGAGACATGACCCGCGCAGCAAGACACCTGCCTTCAAATCCATACCGGTGAGCATCATCCTTGAGGCTTGATTTGGAGATGCCTCGCCAACGGGGCTAAAGTCCGAAGCGAATTCCGTAACCTATCCCCAAGGTGAATTGTGTAGCTCGCCCGCGCTCTTCGATGAGTGGAGAATTGGTTGCCTCATTTCCCAGCCGCTCCAGACTGGTGAACATGGTCACCGCGCTTCGACGGGTCAGCGGATGTACGACTGATCCGCCTATGCCCCAGGACACAACCCCTCCATCCGCATCATATTGTGCAAGGCCTGAATTGGCCGATTGCAGCGCATCGATACCGAAGTAGGTTTGCATGAAATCGCCACTGGCGAGCGATAGACGCGGTCCGGCACTGACGATCGTTCGACCAGCCCGCAGTCGATAATTGAGCGCGATATCTGCGACCAGGCCATCATGGCCGCCAAACCCCTGCAAAACCTCGCCTCGTAAACGCCATTCGCGCTGTGCGCCAAAGCTCTTTTCGACAAATCCGCCCACTTCGCCCGATGCGGCGACATCGCCGAGGCCAACCAAGGCGTCGCTGTCACCAGTGATCAGGAACGGTGACCCGCCGGTATCTTCGTCCCGGCCAAACCGGATTTTTGCAAGTGGTCCTGCTTTCCAACCATTCTGGTTCACCGCATTCCAGCCAAGACCATCGGGAATCGATGCAAAGACTGTATCTCCATAGTTCAGCCGCAGGTCGGGAAAGATCGACAGTGTGGAATCTCGGGAGCCCTGAAACGCAGGGCTCAGCACAGGGGCCACACCAATTGTAACCCACACGCCGTCAGAGTCTGGTCGCCCCGGTCGCCCGCCCGTTGTGACGCCTGGCGGTGGCCCGGGCCGATCCTGCGCTGCCTGCTGCGAAGTGCTGCCGCTTTCCCCAGGGACGCTGCCATCGCTCGCAATCTCGCGCGGATCGTCTTCCTGGGCGGCGGCGGTGCCGACCGGGACCACGGTGCTGGCAAGCAGGAGTGGGAAAATGCGCAACATCATCATGGTATCCATATCTATCAAAAAAGCCGCCGGAGCGCGAACTCCAACGGCTTTTTCAAATGTTTAGAAAGGTCGACGTTCAGGCTCAGCCCTCGCGCTCACCCGTCAGTGGCATAGCGCCGAAAGCGCCTGCGTTCACATTGCCAGTCAGCTGATCGCCAGTGACAGTCGCTTCGCAGTCGAGCGTCATAGGCATCGGAACGGTCATGTTCATCTTCCAGGTCAGCTTGTCACCGTCGATCTTGCCGTCTTCGACGTCCATGCTGCCCATTCCGCCAGCCATAGAACCGGTAAAGGTACCATCGTCGCCTGGGACAACAGTGAAAGTGCCGCTCTGATCGCCCATTGGGCTTTTGACGACGGTGTTATAAGTTCCAGCTACAGACATTCGTATTCTCCTCTCAGGAATTCCGGGGGTCACCTAACCAAGCTTCGTTCGGTGATCGGGTTCCTATTTACACGGGTGTCAGTTGGACTCAACCGTATATCGGCGCGAAGCGTTGGCGATCACATCTTCGCGCCAGAAATGAACCGGCTTGAGCTGGTGATTGACATAGAGCTGCATCTGGTTGGTATAATGCGGGCTGTCTGGCCGGGTGGTCGCGGAGCCAAAAGGCTGGATCGAACGGGAAGAAACGCGTCCACCGTCAGCTGGCCATTCAACCCATTGGATAAAGCTGTCTCCATGAACCAGGCTGAGCCGACCATCATCGTCCACCGTCCACGTGGTGGATGCTCGCAAGGTGTCCGAACCACCGTCGAGAGGCAAATCGACATCGCCTTGGCGCAGTCTGAGCAAGTCGCTCATTGGCGGATCGAGCCGACCGAAATGTGAAATGAGGTGATCGGCCGAATTTAGAAGATACTCCTCCACATCGGGTTTCCGGGCGATATTATTATACTCCACGCTCATGAAGTCGCGGATCATCAGCAGAGCAAGGGCGTCTGCCGCACCTTTGTTGTCTGCCGTAAAATCCCACGACAGCAGCAGATCGCGCGCCTCGGCGAGTTTGCCATCAGCGTCCATTGCTTCCAATGCATCGAACATTTGGTCAACATAGCTCTCGCGTTCGTAGACCATGTCGTATTTGATGCGTTCCAGATTAGCACGATCAAGCAAGGTTGCCTCGGACAAGAGCTTGTAGGCCCGGCGAGAACGGTTGGTCTGCTTGCGCTCTATTCCCAGGACGGGCGAGAAATCCTCCGGCGACAGGTCGCTGCCCGCCCCAGCTGCGGTAAAAGGTTCGTTATTGGCGTTATAGAGCCAACCGGAAGCTGGGTTGATCAGCTTGGGTATCTCGGCATATTCGACAGACCCCTCCCAGATCAGATCGCTGCGGTTACCCGGCAAGATGCCGCGCCAATTGACGTTCAGATCCTCAGGTCGGTCGGGAATGGCTGCATTGTAAACATAGGCGATGTTGCCTTCCTTATCAGCATAGATGAAATTGGTGCTGGGGATGGCCATGCGCGCCATCTGCGTTTGCCATTCCGTCAGATCGACTGCCTTGTTGAGCCGGTAATACGCGTCCAGCTGATCGAGCTTGCCAATCCCTCCATACCGGAAGGCGTAAAACCCATTGTCATTCTTGATTACAGGGCCATGCGCGCTGCGATAAATCGTGCGGCGGATGGGAAGGACCACAGGTCCCATTTTAACTGGCAGAGTGACGGTCTTTTCATCCAGATCGCGCCATTCGCCATCCAGGCGATATTGGTCCCCAGCCTCGTTCATCTCCAGCTTGTAAACATCGACCATGTCAGGCCGGTTAACCGTATTGGTCCAGCCCAGATGCCGGTTATGGCCCAGAAACGGGAATGGTGAACCGGGGAAGTTTGCGCCGGTAAAGTGCCAGCCCTCCTCGCTCTCAACGCTGAATTCGTACCATGCCACCTGGCCGCGCAAGGGCTGGTGAGCGTTGGAGATCAGAGTGGTCGGGCCACCCGTTTGCGCTGGCGCAACCGCCCAGGCATTGGAACCAGCCAAGGCGGCCTCGACCCCCAGAGGTGAGTAACTGACTGCAGGGTCGGCTGGCGCAGACGTCTCGATGACATTGCCCAACCGATCGCGCGGAAAGCCGGGAATATCTTCGCCAAATTCGCGCCGCAGCGGATCGCCAGCAACCAGCGGCTGGATTACATTATTCAGGCCAAAGAAGAACGGCTGACGAAGGGCAAAGCCTGCCGCCACATCAACGCCGCTGATCGGGAACAGATTGCTCAGCTTGACCTCTTCAGGATGGTCTCTCGCATATTGGTTGAGCCCACTTGCGTACGCTTCAAACAAGGCGCGCGTGTCAGCCGGCATGGCTGGGAAATTGCGCTCGGCCGTGCCGCGGGCATCGAGCAGATGATAGACGAAATCCACCGCTGCACCGTCTTCACCAGCGATCGCGCCATAGCGGCCCTTCGACATGGCAGCCACATCCTGCAGGGTGGAAAAATCGTCCTCTGCGTGGGCTATAGCGACACCGAAGCCGACATCGGCATCGGTTTTTCCGTAGATGTGCGGAACGCCAAATTCGTCGCGGATGATCTCTGCCTGATAGGTTCTTTCGGGCGGAGCCTTTGCTCGCTCAGCGAACAGTGGTTCCCAACTGGCCAATGCGACGAAAACGCCGATCGCCAAAACGAGCAGCGCAAAGCCACTGTAAACCAACCATTTGCGCATCGCGACATCCTCAATATTGCTTTTGAGCGTCACAATTGCTTTGTGCAGCTGACGAGGTCAACACGCCATATTTTGCAATAGGAGCTTCCTCATCACGATACGCACCCAGTTCGTCGCTCTTTCCCTCGCTTTCACCAGCGCAATCGCGTTTGCCGCACCGGCGCCAGTCCTGGCGCAGGATGTGGTTGGATCAGGTGTTGCGCCGACATCCAGTGAAAATTCAGCCGAGCGGCCAATTGTATTTGCCTCCAGCATTCCTGATGGGGCTGCGCTGGCGATTGTGACCACAAGCACTGACCTGCCAGACAATGCGCCCCTTGGTGCAGTAGGTCAAAGGCTGGCCGCGGCGATTATGGCTGCTGCTGACTTTGATGGCGCAGCTGGCACCTCGATTGACATTCCCGCTGTCGAAGGTCGTCCCCGGGTGGTGGTTTTTGGGGCGCGCGAAGATGATGGCAGCAGCAATTGGCGCGAAGTGGGCGGCCGTATTGCACAGCTGATGGCGGATCAGACCCATCCGATCGCGATCCTCGGCCTGTCTGATGCCAGCGCCATGGCTGATGTCGGGTTTGGTGCAACGCTCGGGCAATATCGTTTTGACCGGTTCAAGAGCGATCTCGATGCCCCTCCGGCAGACAGGATCGTGATCGTTGGCGATGCCGTTTCGCAAGCGCGCGACCAATGGTCGAACCGCAGTCAGCCTTTGGCCGATGCAGTGCGGTTTGCCCGCGATCTGGTCAACGAACCGGCCAATACGGTTTATCCTGAAAGCTTTATTGACCGTACCAGGGCAGCCTTTGCAGGGGTCGATGGTGTGACCATTGAAGTGCTGGATCAGGCCGATATGCGCCGCCTCAACATGGGCGCAATTGCTGGGGTCGGGCAGGGCAGTCCGCGAGGATCGCGACTGATGATGATCACCTATCGCGGGGCCGGTGGTGCTCCCCTGGCCCTGGCCGGCAAAGGTATCACCTTTGACACTGGCGGAATTTCCCTCAAGCCGAACACGAACATGTGGCAAATGAAGGGGGATATGGCTGGTGCAGCTGCTGTAACCGGAGCCATGCTTTCATTGGCCAAGTCGGACGCGCCCGTGCATGTTGTTGCTGCGGTGGCTCTGGCGGAAAACATGCCGGGCGCCAATGCGCAGCGCCCTGGCGACGTGGTGCGCACCATGTCGGGCAAGACAATCGAGATTTTCAGCACGGATGCCGAAGGGCGCCTGGTTCTGGCCGATGCGATTGAATATACAGTTGGGCGGGCCAATCCCTATGCGTTGATTGACCTGGCAACCCTGACCGGGGCCGCCGGGGCTGCGGTTGGACCGGAATATGCAGCTATGTTTGCGCGGGAGGACTCGCATGCCGAAGCCGCTCTGGCTGCTTCTGCCGCAACGGGGGAGCCAATCTGGCGATTGCCGCTTCACCCGGCCTATCGCGAGGCGGTGAAATCTTCCGTCGCCGACGTGAAAAACAGCAACACCAGCCCGGCACCTGGGGCCAGTGCCGGGGCGCATTTCATCGAGTATTTTGTGCCGGAATCTTTGCCTTGGGTACATATCGACATGGCTCCGATTGATCGCAATGAAGTCAACCGGCCGTTGATCCCGGTCGGTGCGAGCGGATTTGGTGTGATGCTGCTGGACGAAATGGCGCGCAATTGGCGGCCTGGCCGGGCGTGATTGGAACGAAGCGATCCTCTCGCAAGATCCTTGCTAATTTCAGGCTGACCCTTGCGACTGTGCCTGTGCCGCCTACCTAGGTGAGTAATACACCTGCGTGGAAATTGCCCGGAGGGGTTGTGTTGTAAATTGGCAACACCATATATGTGCGGTAATCAAGTGAGGATCTTCGTAAATGAATCTGGAAAAATTCACCGACCGCGCGAAGGGTTTTCTGCAGAGCGCGCAAACCGTCGCGATCCGGATGAACCACCAACGCATCACGCCGACGCATTTGCTCAAGGCACTGCTCGAAGACAGTGAGGGCATGGCCGCTGGCCTGATCCAGCGCGCAGGTGGTGATGCCGGTCGTGCAGTGAGCGAAGTGGATGCCGAATTGGCCAAGATACCGGCCGTATCGGGTGGCGGCGCGCAAGCGACCCCGGGCCTCGATAATGATGCTGTTCGCGCCCTCGACCAGGCGGAACAGATCGCTGAGAAGTCCGGCGACAGCTTTGTCACGGTAGAACGCCTGCTGGTTGCGCTCACTCTGGCCACCACGACCAAAGCGGGCCAGGCGCTGAAGGCCGCGAATGTCGATGCCAAGTCACTCGAGCAAGCGATCACCCAGTTACGCGGTGGGCGCAAGGCTGACTCTGCCAGTGCTGAAAACGCTTATGACGCGATGGAAAAATACGCGCGCGATCTGACGCAGGCTGCCCGCGACGGTAAGCTTGATCCGGTCATTGGCCGGGACGAGGAGATCCGCCGCACCATCCAAATTCTCGCTCGCCGAACCAAGAACAATCCCGCGCTGATCGGTGAACCCGGCACCGGCAAGACCGCCATTGCAGAAGGGCTCGCGCTGCGCATTGCCAATGGCGATGTGCCGGACAGTCTGAAGGGCCGCACCCTGATGTCGCTCGACATGGGCTCGCTCATTGCTGGCGCGAAATATCGCGGCGAGTTTGAAGAGCGGTTGAAATCCGTTCTTGACGAGGTGAAGGGCGCCGATGGACAGATTATCCTGTTCATTGACGAGATGCACACGCTGATCGGCGCGGGCGCGTCGGAAGGGTCAATGGACGCATCCAATCTGCTCAAGCCTGCGCTGAGCCGCGGCGAATTGCACTGCATTGGTGCAACCACGCTCGACGAGTATCAAAAATATGTCGAGAAGGACCCGGCTCTGCAACGCCGGTTCCAGTCCGTCTATATCGATGAACCCAGTGTCGAGGATACAGTCTCGATCCTGCGCGGCCTGAAAGAAAAATACGAACTTCATCACGGTGTGCGGATTACCGACAGCGCGATTGTAGCCGCAGCCCAATTGTCCAATCGCTACATCCAGAACCGTTTTCTGCCGGACAAGGCGATTGACCTGATGGATGAAGCGGCGAGCCGCATCCGGATGGAAGTGGAAAGCAAGCCGGAAGAAATCGAAGGGCTCGATCGCCGCATCATTCAGCTCAAGATTGAAGAATCAGCGCTCAGCAAGGAAACCGATACCGCCTCGCAAGACCGCCTGACAGCGCTGCGCGAGGAACTTGCCAATCTGGAGCAGGAAAGCGCTGAGCTGACCACGCGGTGGCAGAACGAGCGTGACAAGATCAACGCCGAGGCCAAGGTCAAAGAAGCGCTTGATGCCGCCCGGCTGGAGCTGGAGCAGGCAGAGCGTGAAGGTGATCTGGCGAAAGCGGGTGAGCTTTCCTATGGCCGTATTCCTCAGCTGGAAAAGCAGCTTGCCGAGGCGGAAGGTCACACCGAAAATGCGCTTCTGCGCGAGGAAGTCACCGAAGAAGATATTGCCAGCGTTGTCGCCCGTTGGACCGGCATCCCGATGGAGCGGATGATGGAGGGTGAGCGCGAGAAGCTGCTCCAGATGGAAGAGATTCTGGGCAAGCGTGTCATCGGCCAGTCGCAACCTATCGAAGCTGTATCCAAGGCCGTCCGCCGCGCTCGTGCCGGACTGCAGGACCCCAATCGTCCGCTCGGCTCCTTCCTGTTCCTGGGGCCAACAGGTGTCGGCAAAACCGAACTGACCAAGGCGCTCGCGGAATTTTTGTTCGATGATGACGATGCGATGGTGCGGATCGACATGAGCGAATTCATGGAAAAGCATTCGGTCGCTCGGCTGATCGGTGCTCCTCCAGGCTATGTCGGGTATGACGAGGGCGGGGTTTTGACCGAGGCCGTCCGCCGCCGGCCTTATCAGGTTGTCCTGTTTGACGAGGTTGAAAAGGCTCACAGCGACGTCTTCAACGTGCTGCTGCAGGTGCTCGACGATGGCCGACTGACTGATGGTCAGGGCAGGGTGGTCGATTTTTCGAACACTCTTATTATCCTGACTTCCAATCTGGGCAGCCAGTATCTGGCCAATATGGAAGATGACCAGAAAGTGGCCGATGTTGAGCCGCAGGTGATGGATGTGGTGCGCGGACATTTCCGCCCGGAATTCCTCAACCGGCTGGACGAGATCATCCTTTTCCATCGATTGAGCCAGGAGCATATGGCGCCGATTGTTTCGATCCAGGTTGGTCGCGTCCAGAAGCTGCTGACCGATCGCAAGATCACGCTGGAACTGACCGATGCTGCGCTGCGTTGGCTGGGCCGCGTGGGCTATGATCCGGTCTATGGTGCGCGCCCACTGAAGCGAGCTGTACAGCGTTACTTGCAGGATCCTCTGGCGGAGAAATTGCTTCAGGGCGAAGTGCCCGATGGCAGCACGGTGCAGATCGATGAGGGTGATGGCGAGCTCAAGATGACCGTCGGTTAATTCTTCGATGTAGGGATGGCGCATGATCCTGTGCCGATAGCAATTGCTGCGAACCGCGCAGAGCTTTAGAGCCGACCTGCAAGAAAATTGTGGGCTCACATTGCATGCCCGCCTAAAAAACAACAATAATAACAATAATTTGATTAAGTATGTGTGATTTGGGCAACAAGTGGTATCAAATGCAAACATGCTCTTTGACAACCCCCTGCTGATGCTTCAGAAAACTCTGCACCTAATGGGGATTGGGTCACATAGGGGTCAATGGATCGATTAAGCGCGGTGGGGACTGGCGTTTGCGATCGTCAGTCACCTTTCAATGAGCCCGATTCCGGTGTCCAACTGGAGTCTTTAATGAGAACGATAAATTTCACCGCCGCAAAGGGTCTCGCGCTTACTGTATCGTCGCTTGCTCTCGTGATGGGCGCACCTGCGCTGGCACAGGATGCCGATGAGGCAGAAACCGAAGCTGTCGAAGAAGACGAGGAAGTCGTCGATATCACCAGCGCCGATGAGGGCGCTGCACCCGATGCTGGCCGGATCACGGTTACAGGCTCGCGCATCAAGCGTGATACATACTCCAGCATTTCACCCCTGCAGGTGATTAATACCGATACAGCACGTAACGTTGGTCTGTTCGACCCTACGCAAATTTTGCAGCGCGATGAGTCCGCAGCCGGTCAACAGATCGACGCGACCTTCCAGGGCTTCGTTCTGGCCAACGGTCCTGGTTCGGCAACACTGAACCTGCGCGGCCTTGGTGCTGACCGCACATTGCTGCTGCTGAATGGTCGCCGCCTGGCTCCTGCCGGTGTTGAAGGTGCTCCTGTAAACCCGTCGATCAATCTTCTGCCGTCCTCGCTGATTGACCGGTTTGACTTGCTGCTTGATGGTGCCAGTTCGATCTACGGTTCCGATGCTGTGGCTGGCGTGGGCAATGTTATCCTGCGCAAGGATTTCGATGGTCTGGAACTTTTCGGTCGGGGCGAAATCAACCCGAATGGTGCAGGCGAAGATTACACGATCAGCGCAGCTTATGGTCTGAACTTTGACCGTGGTTTCGTCGGTGTCGGTGCTGAATTTGATCGCCGTGATACAATTCGGTTGCGCGATCGCGATTTCTTTGGTGGATGTGACGAGCATCTCGAAGTCGATCAGGATGGCAATCTCCGTTCGATCGATCTTCGCACGAATGCGTTGGTTGAGCGCGACAGCGCAGGCGGTCCGTTCGGTCAGATTTCCACTGGCGCGACCAGCCCTTGCAAAATTCAGGCGGTCACCGGACGGTTCATTCCGAACAACACTTTCCTGAATTCGGTTTTCTTCCAGCGCGGCGATACGTTTGACAACCTGGGGCTGTTTGGTCTGCCTGGATTCGCTACGCGTGAGAATGCATTCCTGGATCCGATTGATTTCAACTTTGACGGAATCCGCGATGTAGATGATCAGGATTACAACGGGAACAATGTAAACCAGGACGCAGTTTTTCTTAGTGGTCAGCGACTGCTGAACGTGATGGCCTATGGTGAGTATACGTTGGCAGGCGACGCCAACATCACTCCCTATTTTGAAGCCAACTACAGCCGTGCTCGGATTACGGCTGACAATAACGGGACGAGCTTTCTTTTCCCTGATGTGCCTGCAGAAAATGCGTTCAACCCCTGCAATATCACTGCCGGAGGTGCGGATTGCCGCCAGATCGACAACGCATTATTTGCACCGTTCTCTGGCGGACTTCCAATCTGGGGCCCGGGAAGCCCCTTCTTCCCTGGTTCGGTAACTGGCGTTAATGTCTCTGTTTTTCCAATTGTCTCGGTTGTTGGAGACCGGAACAATACAGATGTGACCCAGGAACAATATCGTGGTGTTCTGGGTGTTCGCGGTGACCTTCCGTTCGTCGGGCCAAGCTGGACCTTCGATACGTCGCTTGTCTATTCGCGCTCTGAAGGCAGCTCGATCCGCCGCGGTGTTCGTGAAGACAAGCTGGCCTTTGCTCTGGGTATCGACCCGACAACCGAGTTCACCGGTGATGGTATCATCGATAACACGGGCGACGGTATCGCTGACGATTACAGTGATCTGGTGCAGTTCGGCATTTTCTACGGTCGGCCAGGCATTACTCCGTGTGACGCAAGCGCGTTGTCAAACCCTGATCTAGCTGCACCCGATTTGCTGGATGGCTGCGTTCCGGTGAACCTGTTTGCCCCATCGCTTCTTGGTCAACCTATCGGTGATTTTGCGACAGCTGCCGAACGCAGCTACGTTTTCAGCGATCGCTCATTTGACACAACCTACGAACAGGTTGTGGCCTCCGCTTTTGTGACTGGTGATCTCTTTGATCTGCAGGGTGGCCCTGCGGGCGTCGTTGTTGGCGCAGAGTATCGTTCTGACTCCATCAATTCCCAGCCGGATTTCGTCGCCGCAAACGGTCTGTTCTTTGGTTTTAGCCAGGATTTGGGTGCCGTTGGCAGCAAGTATATTTTTGAAGGCTTCGGCGAGGTTGACTTGCCCCTTGTTGCCGGCAAAACGATGGTGGAAGAGCTCACCGTTAACCTTTCGGGCCGGGTTACTAAGGAAGAGTTCTACGGAACCAACTTTACTTACTCGCTGAAGGGTGGTTGGCGTCCGGTCGAACCACTGCTGTTGAAATTCAGCTATGGTACGTCCTTCCGTGCTCCTAACCTGCGCGAAAACTTCCTGCAGGCGCAGCAAGGCTTCCTCACTCTGTTTGACCCTTGTGCAGTCCCTGGCGAAGCGTTTGAGCTGGGTGTCGGATATGTTCCTGAAAATGATCCGCGCCAGGATTTCGTTCTTGAAAACTGTGTTCGTGAAGGGCGCGATCCAACGCAGGTTGGCCTCGCTCCGAACACTCAGCCAGTACAGAACACAAGCGTTCAGGCCATTTCTGGCGGTTCGTTTGACATTGATCCTGAAACGTCGACATCGATTACCGCCGGCTTCGCGTTTGAAGAAAACTTTGGCGATGGCTGGGAGGTCAACCTGGGTATGAATTATTACGACATCCAGGTTGAAGATTCGATTGTCGAGCCGGCAGAACAGTTCGTGATCAACGACTGCTTCCTGCGCGATGATGGCACCCGCAGCCCGTTCTGTGACCGCCTGACGTTCGATGAATTGAACGGCGTGGTGAACGCGTCTGATCGGGGCTTGATCGCTACGCTCAGCAGTGAATTCCTGAACTTTGATCTCGAAAGCGTTCGTGGCATCGATTTCAATGCAAACTTCGGCAAGGATGTGACCTTGTTCGGCAAGCTGGTTGACCTGGGCCTTGAGATTCGCGCCAACCATCTGATCGAACGCAGCACCACCTTCATCAATGATAACGGTGACGTTGCATTCGATGATGATGCGGGTGAAATCGGCCTTCCACGATGGAACGGTCGTGCCACCATGACCGCTGAAGTCGACAATGTCCGCCTGACCTATCAGATCCGTTACACCGGACCGGTCGAGCAGGACGCTGACGGTGTCGACGCCTTTGCCGACGTATTCGGTAATGGCCCCGACGGTGGAGCCCCAATCGGCCCGAATGGCACGCCAGTGAACCAGTTCAGCGACACCTGCCTTGGTGCCGGTGCACCTGGCGTTGCTGGTGATGGCATTTTCTGCCGTGATGTTGGTTTTGCAGAAGAACAGTTCCTGCACACCGTTTCGGTGCGTTATGAAGCTGACAGCTGGACCTTTATCGCTGGTGTGGACAACATCTTTGACACTGCACCACCGCAGATCGACAGTTCTGAAGGCTTCGCCATTGCCAACACGGTAATCGGTGCAGGTTATGACTATGATGGCCGAGAACTCTTCTTCTCGATCCAGAAGCAGTTCTGACCTTGTTCATAGTCAAATAGGTAATCAAAAAAGCGGTCTCATACACTTGTTATGAGGCCGCTTTTTTGTTTTAATGAACCCATCGCAGAGTTTATTCGAAAGACATCCAAATGAAGCTTTTCAAAGCCCCACTTCTTGCAGCTGCCGCAGGTGTTGCTGCCCTTGGCCTAGCCGCAGTTCCAGCCACCCCGACGAATGCACAAAGTGCCGATAATGTTCCAGTTGACGTCTGGGCGTTGCGCAATGTGGTCAATGCGGTGCAGGTATCGCCAGACGGCAAACATTTGCTGGTGCACAAAGTGGACAGCCGCGAAGGGGATTATTTGCTGCAAGTCTACAAGACGGACGACTTGTCAAAACCACTACGGACCTTGTCTGCGGATCCGATGGAAATCATCACGGCGACCTGGGTAAGTGACAACCACATTTTCGGTTCAGCCTGGCAAGAAGTGCGCAAGCGCGTGACGCGCCCCGAGGAAAATCATCGCAGCATCAGGGGATATTTTTATAACCTGGAGCAGAACGAATTTTCAGCCGTTGACGGCAATTTTGGCATCGTAAATACGCTGCCCAATGAACCAGACAAGATCCTGATCGCTGCGGGTAATGCGATTCCCGATACATCCGGCAAGGATCCCTTCGCTGCGTTCCGCCCAACTTCGTATTACAAATTTGATCTGACCAACGGCAGCAAGCGGCTCGTGATCAAGGGTAACGAAAAATATTCAAACCTTGCCTTCGATAATGACGGAAACCCGCGCTATGCCGAAGGGTATGATATTGAGTCCAAAAAACTGCGGTATTATTTCCGCCGCCCGGGAGAAAGCTCGTGGACGCAGTTCGGCGAGGAATTTGATCTCGACGAACACGAGAATCTTTATCGGGTTCTCGGCGGTTTTCAGGGGCTTGTCGGGTTCAGCGCTGAAGATCCCAACATTGGCTACATAATTGACAACCGGAATGGAGAAGACAAGGCCGCCTTGTGGGAGTTTGACTTCCGCACCGGTCAATTCGGGGACAAGCTGTTTCAGAATGACGAAGCGGATGTCATGGGAATCCAGCGGCATTCTATCCCAGGAAATGATAAGCTTGTCGCTGCGCGTTACCCGGGGGCAAAGATGGAGCGCCACTGGTTCGATGAGGAAGAAAAAGCGCTTTATGAAGCGCTTGAAAGCCAAATTCCCTTTGCGCATCAGATGGGTATCTCCAGCCGTTCGCGTGATGGCAGTGTAATGGTCGTCAGCAACACTGGTCCGCGTGATCCAGGTTCATTCTGGCTGGTGAAAGACGGCCAAATGGCTAAGCTGGGCAGTCGCAATCCTCTGGTCAATCCAGAAGACCTGGCTGATGTTCAATATATTCGATACGAGGCGCGCGATGGGCGGATCATTCCAGCCTATCTGACCGTTCCCAAAGGCGAGGGACCATTTCCTTTGGTCGTCCAGCACCATGGTGGTCCTCACGTAAATGCGGTGCAGACCTACAATGAAATCGGGCAGATGCTGGCCAACAATGGCTATATGGTTCTCTACCCACAGAATCGTATCTCGACCGGATGGGGCAAGTCACACTTTGACGCGGGATATGGTGAGCATGGCCTGGCGATGCAGGACGATAAGGACGATGGGGCCCAATATCTCATCGATCAAGGCCTCGCTGATCCTGAGCGTGTGGCTTTTTACGGCTGGTCATACGGCGGCTATGCTGCGCTTGTCGCCTCCCAGCGTGAAAACAATATGTACCAGTGCGCTATCGCAGTTGCTGCCGTGTCAGATCCGGAAAAATCCTATCGCGCTCGGCGGAGCACTTCTGCTCCCAAGGCCTTGGATGACTGGGGCAAGCGGCGTGGCACGATCGGTATCAATCCGATCAATGATGTCAGCAAAGCCAATATCCCCCTTCTGATGGTTCATGGTGATGTAGATTCCCGTGTGCGCTATTATCATTACGAGGATTACAAGAAGGCTCTCGAGGAGGCCGGTAAAGGTTCCTTGGGACAGTTCGTCACGCTTGAGGGTGTTGATCACTCCAATTTGATGTTCAATCACCAAAAGACGCTTTACACCAAGATGCTCGACTTCCTCGCGAATGATTGCGGACCGGGTGGCCTCTGATTGATTTCAAGTGATAGGAAAACAAAAGGGCTCGCCAGAATGGCGGGCCCTTTTTTGTTCGCTCACGCAATTTTGAGCCGGCCGAAAAAGACCGCTTAGACTAACAAGGAGTGCCGGTGCATCCGCTGTTCCGGTTTAAGGTGCCTTGTTTTTGCTCACGCATTTCGCGCTCCTTCTCCTCCCATGCCTCATTGGTCGCGCAGATTCTGGTCGGGATTCGGCTGTTGACGACCTTGGTCATTTTGCAGCGCATCTTCTTCCGTTCGGGCAGCGGCTCTTCCGCAGACGCTTCTGCGTTACCGTCAGGGTCATCCGCCACAGCTCCCTCAACGGCAACCTCTGGTTCGCCATTTGCCGTGTCCGCATTCTCGCTCTGAGCAGCGGCCCCAAGCAATACAAAAGGAATTGCGCTGGCAGCCAGGATGGATGTGATGTTTATCATTGATGACCTCCTCGGAAACGCAGTGACGGACTGGCACTTGGCGCCAACCAACCCGCATGGCGCTGAGAGTTCATGCGCCTGGACTAGGGTTGCCTATCTACTCACACGTCTCAACGATGGAGCATAGATCATTTTGGGTCCGCAAGGAAGCCTATGGCCTCCTTTGACTGATCTGATCCGAGGCCGGCATGCGAGCCTGATCTGGATGGTTCACTGAACAGCTCATCAGGTCTTTGCTGTCCGGCATGAAAAAGGGGACGCCGGTTTCCCGACGCCCCCTTGTTTCAGCTTAAACGCTGCGTTGGCTTAGAAGCGCAGACGCAGGCCGGTGTAGTAAGCACGACCGAAGACGTCGTAAACGTCAGCAGCTGTGTCCGTACCGGTCACGTTAAAGGTCGTGAACGACAGGAGGTTTGGCGCGTCGTTGTCGAGCACATTGTCGACACCGAAGTACCACTCAACTTCATCCGTGGCGAACCATGTCAGCTGCATATCGAGATATGTTTCTGCACCAACAGATTCATCAGGGAAGCTACCCTGGTCGTCTTCGTCCGACGCACCGATGAAGGTGGTCGTCGCACTCAGACGGACATTGTCATTCTGCCAAGCGGTGTTGATCGTGAAACGATGATCAGCCGTACCAATTTCGCCAGCAGCCGAGTCAATGTCGGCAACCGGAGTTGGCTGGAAGTCATAGTTCAGGATGTGCGTGTAGGCACCGTTGAACGAGAAGCGCCCATCGAACAGGTCGCGAGTGTAGTTCACGGTAACGTCGAAACCGTCGGTTGCGAGGTTGGCCGAGTTGACCAGCAGCGCATTGACGAATTCGATCGAACCGGCACTGTTCGTAGCCGTGCCAGCAGCACGACGGGTAACGAACTGACAGAACTCATCGGTTCCCTGGTTGAAACACTGGTCAAGAATGAATGGACGTGGCGGTGAAGCAATCACATCGTCAATCTCGTAGTTCCAGTAGTCGCCTGTAACAGTCAGACCTGGAATGAAGTCCGGATCAAACACGGCACCAACGGTCCACACGTCTGCGGTTTCTTCGAACAGATTTGGGTTACCACCATTGAAACCACCGATACCCTGAAGGTCGGACTGGGTCGTGGTGAATTCACCATTCAGATCGATATTGGCCTGAACACCTGGCTGAGCAACGCACTGTTGGAACAGTGTCGTGCCAGCGTCAGCATTGGTGATACCGCCGTTTGGACCGCTACCGCCTGCACCACAAGGGTCGATCAGACCGCTTGGGAATGTTTCAGACAGACCGGTGAACAGTTCCGACACATTTGGTGCACGAACCGAACGTGAATAGGTACCACGAAGACGCAGCGCATCGAATGGAACCCAGGTCAACGTACCGTTGTAGCTGGTTACCTGACCAACCGTCGAATAGTCAGCAACGCGGATCGCGCCACCGAGTTCGAGCAGTTCGAAACCAGGAGTGTTGGCCAGCAAAGGCAGCTTAACTTCGAGGAAGCCTTCGATAACATCGAAAGAACCTTCGGTGTCAGGCAATGCGTTACCGGCGTTAAGGCCAGCGTTGGTCAGAGCGTCAAGCTCTTCCACACTGGTTTCACGACGGTATTCAACGCCGCCAGCGAAGCCAGCCGTACCACCGGGCAGTTCGAACAGCGACCCGGTAAGGATACCCTGAACGACTTGCTGAGTGATGTCGGTCTGGAAGCTGGAACCAGCATCGATATAGCTGATAGCTTCAGGCGATATGTTGCCTGCACCGAACAGATTGATCGGCACACAGCCCTGCGCACGTGCTTCAACGTCAGCACAGATACCGTCAGTTACGTCACCGTCGTTATCCAGATCGTTGATGTCAGGAATAACCGTCAGTGCGTTACGGAAGTTCAGAACATTGACCTGACCTGTCGAGAACTGGTTCTCGGAGGTGCGGCCGTAGTTGTAGCTGACGTCCCAGGCAAAACGGTCATCCGCGAAGGTTCCGTTAAAGCCAACAACGGCCCGGAAGAAGTCACGCGTGGTGCCGCCCTGACGCGGGCCGAACTCTACCGTACGACGGGTAAAGCCAATGTCGGCAAATCCGTCACCATCGGTATCCTGCGATGCTGCAACAATAGCTGCTGGGACAACAGGGTTAAATACCGTGCCGCCGTTACCATCATCAAATTCGATCGGAACACGGCCGCCACTTGATGGGAAGATGTCTTCCGAAGAAAGCGGGAACGGTTCAATGATACGCGAAGAAGACGTATTCGAATACGTACCTTCGAAGTAGAAATTGATCGCATCAGAGATCTGATAGTTGCTGGCTGCAGCAAACAGATAGCGCTGAACAGGAACAGCGATCGTACGGAAGGCCTGACGGTTGAAGCCGTTGGGGCCAGTACCCGAACCGATCGTTGCGGTACAAGTTGCGCCGTTCGTGGTGAAGCAGTCTTGCAGATTGCCATTTGCGTCAAAGGTGAAGTCATCAGCAGATGACGACGTACCGTTTACGTCAAAACGACCCTGTGGAGGGAACGACGAGAAGAAAGGTTCAAACGGCGTACCGAAGTCGAGACCGAAGAATGCGCCTTCAGCATCATCGAACAGAGTGTTCGAACGCTGGTTGGAACGCAATCCTTCTTCATTCGAGTAACCGAAGTGAAGCATGACGTTACCGTCGCCATCGGCAAAGTTCGAACCGACGGTTACGTTTGCCTGATAACGCGCATCGTCACCACGCTCGGTGATGCCATACTGTGCGTTGGCTTCGATGCCTTCGAAATCGGTCTTGTAGATGAAGTTCACAACACCTGCGACAGCATCAGAACCGTAAAGCGCCGAAGCACCACCGGTCAGAACGTCGACACGCTCGAGGAACTGGGTCGGGATGACGTTAAGGTCAACCGTGGACGATCCTGGCAGACCCGAAACAACGCGGCGGCCGTTTACGAGAACCAGAGTACGGTCAGAGCCGAGGTCACGAAGGTCGACCGTTGCAACACCGGTACCCGATGTCAGGAAGGCGGCGTTCGTACGGCTAAGAGCAGGCGTACCGAATACAGGGTTCTGAAGCAGAAGTTCCTGAATGTTGGTGACACCGGCGTCATCAATGGCCTGATCGTCGATGATCTGCAGAGGTGCAGGTGATTCAACGCTTGGCGATGCGATGCGCGAACCGGTCACGATGATCAGCTCACCGAGATCCTCGTCCTCGGCAGCAACCGTGGTGTCGTCCTGAGCAAAAGCAGGCGTAGCTGCCATCGCCAGACCGACGGCCAGCGAACCAGCGCTCAGTCGGAGTTGAGTGGAAAATTTCATGTGGTTTTGTACCCTTATGAATTGCACCATCGCTTTGGGCGATGGACACGTTGCGGCCGGATTTTGCGGAGACGCCTCAAGCGTCACTGCCTTCCCCGGCCAAGTTCATCGGGCGAAAGCAACCCGGGTATCTCCAGCAAACGCCAAAAATGCACCAGATAGCCAGTCCCTGATTACGGGTTACGCGCTTCGACCCCCTGTTTGGAAGCAATGAGGTTCGCTTACAACAAATTGACTGCCATGGTGTAGCGCCGATGCAACAGTGTTGTATTTGCAAAAAACGGCGCGTTTCCGCGCTCAGCAGCACCATTGACAGCATCCGGGAATTGCTCACTAATGGTAAAAATCAGCTGAAAGGGTCTCTGATGCAGTTTCGCAAGTTCCACATTCTCATCGCGCTTTCCGCGCTTGGTGCTACGAGCGCCGCTTCTGCGCAGTCAGACGAAGCCGTAGCCGTGCCCGGATCAGAGCTGGTTGCTGAGATGTTTGAGTGCCGTACCATTGAAAACCCCGAGGAGCGTCTTGCCTGCTTTGACCGCGAGGTTGGGCGAGTGTTTGCAGCTCAGGAAAGCAAAGAGCTGGTCATTACCGACCGGGAACAGATCAGACAGACTCGCAAGGGGCTTTTCGGTTTTACCTTGCCAAAGATCGGACTGTTCGGCGGTGGCGATGATGATGATGACGATCAGGTCGAGGAAATCTCGGAAATCACCACTACGCTTGCCAGTGCCAGACAAATGAGCAACGGCCGTTACTTGCTGACGCTGGAAGACGGTGCGCGCTGGCAGCAGGTTGATAAGGTGCCTGTCTTTGGCGGGCCTGGCGCCGGCGACGAAGTCACCATAAAAAAGGGCGTCCTTGGTAGCTACACGGCAAAAATCGGTAAACGTCGCGGGTTCAAGGTAAAACGCCTGGATTGACCTGATTTGCAACGCTCCGATGCAGGCGGAGAGGATCAGGACGACAGCTCGCCCCGGTAAATTTCCGAATTTACGTTAGGGCTTCTGGGCCTTGGCCGTCGACCAGCCTGTATCGCCGCCACGACGAGCAACTGACGGCTCGGTGAGCGACACTTCCATAAGCTGTGCCTGGTGCAAAAATCGGCCCCAAATTACCATTATGAGTAAGTTGACGCAAACGTAAGGTATGGCCTAGGCCCCGTCCAACAAGACCGGGCACACACCCGGTTTTCAAATTTGAAACGCGAAATTTCAGGAGCACTTACAATGACCACCGCCTATATTGTCGACGCCGTCCGGACCGCTGGCGGCCGCCGTGGTGGCCGCTTGGCCGGGGTTCATCCTGTGGACTTGCTGGCCGCATCGCTTGACGCGGTCGTAACTCGCAGCGGTATCGACCCCAAGGCCGTTGACGATGTTGTTACCGGCTGTGTCAGCCAGGCGGGCGAGCAAGCCATGCAGGTCGGCCGGATGGGCGTTCTGGCCAGCAAAACCTTGCCCCAATCAACCCCTGCAGTGACAATTGATCGTCAGTGTGGATCATCACAACAGGCCATCCAGTTTGCAGCGCAAGCTGTGATGAGCGGAACGCAGGATGTGGTCATTGCCAGCGGTGTGGAAAGCATGACCCGCGTTCCCATGGGATCAAACGTGACGCTGCACATGAAAGAAGGGCTGGGCAATTACAAATCGCCGGGTCTGGAAGAGAAATTTCCCAATGTGATGTTCTCGCAATTCATGGGTGCGGAAATGATCGCTGAAAAGCATGGGTTTTCCAAGGATGATCTTGATCGCTTTGCGTTGGAAAGCCACCACCGTGCAATCGCTGCAACCAAGGCTGGCGCGTTCGAGAACGAGATTGTCCCGATTGCTATTGAAACGCCCGAAGGCGAAGACATGCACACAGTCGATGAAGGCATTCGGTTCGACGCGACTTTGGAGAGTATTGCAGGCGTGAAACTGCTTGCGCCCGAGGGCAAGATAACTGCGGCATCTGCCAGCCAGATCTGCGATGGATCGTCCGCGGTGCTGGTGGTCAGCGAAGAAGCTCTCAAGAAATATGGCCTGACCCCGATTGCGCGCATTCACAATCTGAACGTGACCGCAGGCGACCCGGTGATAATGCTGGAAGAACCGCTGTTTGCAACGGATAAGGCGCTTGAGCGGGCAGGCATGAAGATCGACGATATCGACCTGTATGAAGTCAACGAGGCATTCGCCCCTGTGCCAATGGCCTGGCTCAAGCACACGGGTGCTGACCCCGACAAGCTAAACGTCAATGGCGGTGCGATTGCACTGGGTCATCCGCTGGGGGCATCAGGCACCAAACTGATGGCGACACTGGTTCATGCGCTGAAAGCGCGCGGCAAGAAATATGGGCTTCAAACGATGTGCGAAGGCGGCGGCGTGGCCAATGTCACCATCGTCGAGGCGCTTTAAACCAACCCCTTCGAGAGGAATAGAATAATGGAAGTTTCAGCCAATACTCCCGCCGTTGTGACCGGCGGCGCATCGGGCCTTGGTGCAGCCACCGCACGCGCGCTCGCTGCCAAAGGCGCGAAGGTCGCCATCTTCGACATGAATGAAGAAAAGGGCGAAGCCATGGCTGCCGAAATTGGCGGCGTGTTCTGCAAGGTCAATGTGACCAGCGATGAAGATGTGGATGCAGGCTTTGCCAAAGCGCGTGAAGCGCATGGTCAGGAGCGCATTCTGGTCAATTGCGCTGGCATCGGCAATGCGATCAAGACCGCCAGCCGAGACAAGCAATCGGGTGAAATAAAGCATTTCCCGATCAGCGCATTCGATTTCGTGATTCAGGTCAATTTGATCGGGACGTTTCGCTGTATCGCAAAATCGGCAGCCGGAATGATGACCCTGGACCCGATCAATGATGACGGTGCGCGCGGCGCAATGGTCAACACAGCTTCGGTTGCCGCTGAAGACGGCCAGATGGGTCAGGCGGCCTATTCCGCTTCCAAGGGCGGCGTAGTCGGGATGACCCTGCCGATCGCACGTGATTTGATGCGCGAGGGGATTCGCGTCAACACCATCCTCCCGGGCATTTTTGAAACACCACTGATGAATGCTGCACCGCCACAAGTGAAGGAAGCGCTGGCTGCTTCTGTGCCTTTCCCGAAGCGTTTGGGCATGCCTGAAGAATACGCCAAGCTGGCGATGACGATGATTGAAACCGGGTATTTCAATGGCGAGGACGTGCGTCTCGATGGTGCGATCCGGATGGCCCCGCGCTAAGACTGAACGAACTGCCGCGGTGATCGCTCGCCGCTGTGATAAAAACTGGAACGCCGTCTGCGCATCGAGCGCAGGCGGCGTTGTTTTTGACAAGGCAGAGAATTAGAAAGCCGGAATCATGGCTAAAGAAAGCACCCAATCCGACTTTGCTACAGAGCGTCTGCGCGTGCGCCCTTGGGGCGAGGGCGACCAGCCCCTCATTCAGAAACTGTACGGTCAAGCCGAAGTGGTGCGCTATGTCGATGATGGAGAGCCTATAACTCCAGTAGAAGTCGATCACTGGATGGGGGTTACGGCACGCAATTACGTCAAGCGTGGTTATGGAATGATGTTGATTGAAGACCTGTTGACCGCCGAGTTTGTCGGCTGCGGGGGGATCGTGCATCCCGATGATCAGGACGAACCAGAAATCAAGTACGCTTTTCTGCCAGCGTTTTGGGGCAGGGGTCTTGCCACCGAATTCGTCCGCGGGCTCATGCAATTTGGTCGAACACAGCACGCAATTGACCATTTCATCGCAACTGTGGCCGAACCCAATACGGCATCGATCCATGTTCTGGAAAAAGCAGGGTTAAAACGTTGCGATGCGCGCTACGAAGTCGATGGCAGCACAACTATCGTGCTGGAATGGCGAGAGTGATAACGGAGTGGGCATGGTCTCTTCATTTGTAACTTTCCGCCCGCATGACACGAATGGTACAGGAATGCGGAACTATACCGGCCAGATATGGGGGCGACAGCCAAGGTAATGCTCGAGCAGGCCGATCAATCGGGAGGGATGCTGGCCGAGCAGGCCGACCAAGGCACTTTGCCTGCTGTTGATGGCCACTGGCGTCGTTTCTTCCGCTTCACCTTTACATTTGCATTGATCCTGATCGGTGCAGAAGCTGTCCTTTATGCAGCTGGCTGGGTTCAGGACGAAGTCGGCTATGGTCTTCTGGCGATGGATATTTCCTTATCATGGGCTGGGCTGGCGGCTGCATTAACCAACGGACTGCTAAGTTTTGCTGGCCTGGTGGCATTGTTTGCCTTTTTCGAATGGAAACAGCTCGGCTTCGATGATTTTCGCACGCGCTACAGTGAAGGTCTTCTATACGGCGGCACGGCAATTCTGATCGCTATTGTGCTGCAAACCGCAGCGTTTACTGCTCTATCCGAGTATGAGATTACGCCACTGTTAAAGGCGGAGGCGGTCGGCCCGCTGCTGGTTGTGTTTCCGATCATCTACATGCTGGTTATCGGGTTTTTCGAATATTGGTTGCATCGCGCGTTGCACGATATTCCCGTGCTTTGGCGCCTGCATGCCATCCATCACCAGATTGAAAACATGAATGCGGCGCGCAGTTACTCTCATTGGGCGCAAGACGCTTTGTATCTCGCGGTGATCACCATCCCGCTGGTCTTTCTGATCGAAGGACCGCAGAATTATATCGCCCTGCTCACCACCATCTATCTGGTGTCGAATTACTACATGCACAGTGATAATCCGGCGCTCAGCTTCCCGCCGTTTCTGCGGCATATACTGGCTGACAACATCTATCATCATTACCATCATTCGCGCAGGATCGAGCATTGGGGGCGTAATTACTGCTCCTTCTTCTCGTTCTATGATCGCTTGTTCGGCACGCAGCACATGCCTGAAAATGAAGTTTTTCATCCCACCGGTATCGACGAATACCGGCCGCTGGAGGGATGGTGGGATTATTTGGTCCGTCCGTTCACGCGAGATCCCGCCCGCTGATCACCTGTGCAGCTGCATATCTGCTGGCCGCTTTCCTACTGCGGGGGATCGGGGCTATCGAAATGGTCCATGAAAAACTGCGCTGATCTGCCCTCTGTCTCATTTCATTCTGTGGACCAGGCGGGCGAGAATACTGTGCCCTGGACTGTGTAACATGTGTAACATTTTGCGGTTTCGCGCAGCTTTTTGGAGAGGATTGATATGGTCGATTATTCGCAAATTCTGGTGAGTAAAAGCGATGGGATCGCGACAATCACGCTCAACCGACCGGACAAGCTCAATGCTTATACTCGCACCATGCAGGGCGAAATCGTCGAGGCGATGGATGATATCGATGCCGACGACAGCGTGCGTGCGGTGATCTTTACCGGTGCGGGAGAGCGCGCCTTTTGTGCAGGCGCGGATCTGACGCCAGAGGGTGGGGGGCACGTGTTTTCCGACCCCAACGAGGTTGAGGATCTGTCCGATCCGACTGTTCGTGACGGGGGCGGGCAACTGACCTTGCGTCTTTTCCAATCGAAAAAGCCGCTGATCTCAGCCTGCAATGGCGTAGCGGTCGGGGTGGGCGCAACCATGCAGCTGGCGATGGATATTCGGTTGGCGAGTGAAACGGCGCGCTATGGGTTTGTTTTCGCCAGGCGGGGTATTGTGCCCGAGGCTTGCTCCAGCTGGTTCCTGCCCAAGATTGTCGGCATCAGCCAGGCGCTTGAATGGTGCTACACAGGCCGCATTTTTGATGCCTCGACAGCTCAAGAGGCAGGCTTGGTCCGTTCGGTTCACGCGGCGGATGAACTGATTCCCGCGGCTGTGGATCTGGCCCGGGAAATCGCTGACAACACCTCGGCAATTTCGGTCGCCATGACCCGTGCGATGATGTGGCGGCTATCTGCGCAGGAGCACCCCATGGATGCTCACCGGGTTGACAGCAAGGCGATATATCGCCTGTCGCGGGCGGATGATGCGAAGGAAGGGATTGCCAGTTTTCTTGAAAAGCGGGCGCCGCAATATCCCGGCAAGGTGAGCGAGGACATGCCGGATTTCTTTCCCTGGTGGGAAGAGCCGGATTACCGTTGAATAGTTTTGCAAACAATGCGGTATTTGCCTGGCAATCAATCAAGGGGCGATAGCTTGGGACACTTGCTTGCCAAATCAGAAGAAAATGTGACACATCTCAGCTATGACTGACCGAATTGAAAAAGCTGGCAGAAGAAACGGGGGGCTTGCAGAATTCCTCCCCTATCAGCTTTCGGTCACGTCGAACGCTGTTTCAAGCGTGATTGCCCAGCGCTATCGCGCCCGCTTCGGTCTGAAGATAACTGAATGGCGAGTGATGGCGGTACTGGGTGATGCCGGTGCCTTGACCCAGCGTGACCTGACCGAGGCGACTTTGATGGACAAAGTGGCGGTCAACCGGGCTTGCAAGGTTCTTGGCGATCGCGGGCTTCTTGAACGCCAGCCGAACACTAATGATGGGCGCTCCCACCTCATTCACCTCACCGATGAAGGCTTGGCGATCCATCAGGAAGTCATGCCTATGGTCGAACGAATGGAGCGCGACATTTTCTCGGTCCTGTCACTCGAAGAGCAAGCCCAGTTCAAGGCAATGCTCAAGCGCATCTTTGACAATTCGGACATGGCCCAGACGCGGTAAGGCCCACCTCGCGCGCTTTACGCTGCAAGGCGGGCCTCCCTGTGTCAAAGCCTGACCCCCATCAGGCTCTGCCCCCAAGGTGTCCTTCAAGACTATCCGTCGATGAAGGAGTCCGAAATTGAACATGCGGCTGGTCCGAGGATCACGATGAACAAAACCGGCAGAATGAACATGATCAGTGGAATGGTCATGATCGCTGGTAGACGGGCAGCTTTTTCCTCAGCGCGCATCATGCGCTCGTTGCGGAATTCTGCCGACAACACGCGCAGCGCAGATGCCAATGGCGTACCATAGCGTTCGGTTTGCACCATGGTTGTGACGACTCCGCGAACGGATTCCAGATCGACACGATAGGCCAGATTGTCGAAAGCCATCTTGCGTTCACTGAGGAAGGACAATTCAATCGCGGTGAGGGCAAATTCGTCCCCCAGCTCGGGATAGGCACGGCCCAGTTCCTTGGCGACGCGGTTGAAGGCCGCATCGACCGTCAGACCCGCCTCGGCACAAATGACCAGAAGATCAAGCGCGTCAGGCAAACCCTTGCGAATCTCGGTTGTACGCTTGTTGGCCTGATTGCCGATATACATTTCAGGGCCTTTGTAGCCAAGAAACACTGCGGCCGACAAAGCCATCACTTTCTTCATTTCCCAATCGGGATAGATTTCGACGACATAAAGCAGGACAAAGGCAGTCAAGCCCAGGACGATCGGCAATACCATGCGCGCGCCAATGATCAGAACGGCCAGTTCCTTGTTCCGGTAACCGGCATGCGCCAGCTTTTGCTGGATGTCTTCTATCTGGCTCTGCTGGAGGACTTTCATTCCTTCCAGCCGTTCCTTCATCTTGTCAGTCTTGTCCGTCTTGCGGACCAGGCTGACGCGCTTCTTAGCGCTGGACGTGATGATGCCAGCTTTCAGTTCTTCGCGCCGATCATTGAGCGACTTGACCCGTTTAGCCATAGGATCCTTGACGGTGACAGCTGCATAGATCGCAAACATGACAGCCATGGCTGCAATCGCTGCAAGAATCGTCCCGATAAGGATGACGTCAAAGCCAAGCAATGTTGGTCCCTGAGAGGAGTTAAGCATTGTCCTGTTTCCCTCTCTTAAATCTCGAAGCTGACCATTTTGGCCATGATGAAGGCACCGATCGACATCCAGACGAGCCCGCCAAGGCCGGCAATGATCAGGCGGTCATCAATGAAGAAACCGCCGATGTAATCGGGATTGATCGTGTAAATCATGATGAAGACGATAAATGGCAGCGAACCCACGATATAGGCTGATGCCTTCGACTCAGAACTCATCGCCTTGATCTTCAGCTTCATTTGCGAACGTTTGCGCAGCACATCCGACAGATTGGACAGGGTCTCGGCCAAGTTACCACCTGTCTCGCGCTGAATGGCCAGTGTGATGCAGAAGAAATTGAACTCGGGAATGCCAAGGCGATCGGCAGTTTCCTGAAGCGATTCCTCCATCGTCCGGCCAATTTTGATCCGTTCAACGATGCCTTTGAATTCCTGGCCAACCGGGCCTGGCACTTCCTGTGCAACAACAGCTAGCGTTTCCGTCACAGGCAAACCTGAACGCAATCCGCGCACAAGAAGCTCGATCGCATCAGGGAACTTGCTGTTGAACTGGTTGGTACGTCGTTTGATGAAATGATTGACGACCAGATGCGGCAGACCAGCGCCAACAAAAAGACCTATGCCAAGCGACAGGAACAAAGCTCCACTGCGCAGGAACATGAGAACTGCGACCACGAGGGCAACGCCCAGTGAAGCATAGAGGTATTGCGACAAGGTCCAGCCCTTGCCGGTACGGTCGAGGCGCATTTCAAGAGCTTCGATTCGCGAACCCGAGCCAGCAACCTTGTGTGCCTTTGGTTTGCGCGCCGCGATGGCTTTCTTGAGCTGTGACTCCACTTTGGTGTCGGTGCTTTCAGAATGCCGATAACGCACCGCGTCAAGGCGGCGCTGGCTAGCCTTCGCAGCTGATGGTCCTGCGACCAGCATATAGCCGCCCACCATGATTGCCATCACTACGCCGCCCAGCAGCAGGAGCTGAATAATGCTCATGCGATTGTCCCGCCTTTCCGTATCAATTCATAAATCTCAGGGGTTGCAAGGGTGCAGCCAGATTATGGCGGGCTGCACCCTTGCGCGGCCCTTACTCAGCCGGTTCGGTTTCCGGCGCTTTCTTGTCTTTCTTGGCCAAAAGCGACTTCAGGTCGAAAGTGCCCAGAAGTGACTTCTTTTCCGGTTCTCCTGCAGCCAGATCTTCTTCGCTTGATCCGGCAATGCGGTCAGCGATCTGCTTGATCACAGCTGTTGCCTTGGCCGAGCGATTGGCATCGACAAAGACCTGTCCCAGCTTGGCAGCATTAGCTGCTGCTTTCACGTCGTAGGGAATCGAGAAGTCGATCTTGCGCTCGATCGATGCCTCAAAATCGGCCTTGCTGATTTCCGACACTCCCGACTGGACCTTGTTGGCAATGATCATCGGGTGCGCATGCGCAGCATTTGTTTTGAGCCATGACAGGATGCGGATCGTGTCACGCGCCGAAGCCAGCGTCATTTCCGTTTCCAGCAGCACCAGATTTACATCCCCCAACAGGTGCGGGAAATTGATCAACATGTTGCGTGGCAGGTCAATCATGGTCATTTCGAAGGCCTGGCGGAATTCTTCCTCCAGTTGCACGAAGGCAGAGCCATCGGTCATCAATGGTGCATTGATTGGTGCCTCGGCCGACAGGATCGACAGATTATCATTGGCGCGGATCATGGCCCGTTCGATGAACAGACCGTCAATCCGGCTCGGATTGTCGATTGCATCGGTCAGACCGCGACCTGGCTCCAGATCCAGCGCCAAGGCGCCAGTGCCGAAGTGCACGTCAAGATCGAGCAGCGCCGTAGGCAGATTGTGCTCCTGACTGAACAGCCATGCCAGCGATGTTGCCAGCGTTGAAGCACCGACTCCACCGCGTGTGCCCACTACCGCAGTCGAGATGTGGCGCTTTACAGCTTCCGCTTCGCCAGGCTTTGGTGCGGTGAACACCGCCTGTGCCTGGTTCAGGGCGTCGCGAACCTGGCTCGCCGACAAAGGCTTGAGCAGGTAATCGTGAATTCCGCTGGCAAGCAGGTCGCGATAAAGGCGAACGTCATTCACCTGACCAATCGCAATCACCACTGTGCCAGGCTCGCAAACCTCAGCCAGGGCGTTAATATCATTCAGCGGGTCACCGCTTTCCGACAGGTCGACCATCAGAATATTGGGGCTGGCGCTGACTGACAGGGACTGAACTGCATTGCGCAGACCGCCCTTGTTGCACTTTTCTGGCTGCCATCCGAGCTCGATTACGACCGGACGCAGTACGTCCAGCGCACTATCGTCGCAAATGTAGGCTGCGAAAGGATCGCGATTGCCAGGCATCGATGTTTTCCAAGGAGCGTTCATGGCTTAGTTTCCTCCGCTAGCAGTGGCTGCAAGACCCTGGCTCGGACCTTCGGTACGATACCGGTCGACCGCGCGTGTCTGCCCGGTAACCCAGGTTTCGCCTGATCCTTCTTCACCTTCGATAAGGTCTTCCGGGTTGGCGACCATGGCGGCCAGATTGGAATTCGTGGCGCAACCATATCCTGGCGATGTTGCATTGTTGTAGTTCATGTCCGAGGACTCGCTCCAATCAGGGCAGCCCGGCACGCTCGCCGTTGATCGGGTGAGGACAACGCGGGCATAACCCGGCTGGACAAAGCCCGATGTTACCGGCGCAGTTGCTTCGATCAGCAGGCCGTAACGACTGGCCAACTGCGCGACAGCATCCTTGGTTGCATCGCTGTCCAGCGGATCATCCACTGAAATGCGATCACCGTAACGCAGATCCATCGCATCAAACCATCCGGCCAGACGCTGTTGCTCTGGGATCGTGAGGCCATCCTGGCTGGTCTGCACGTCGAGCGTGAAGTTGGAGCGTTCCACCACAGCCTGTTTGGTGCTGTAGAGGCTCTTGTTGGTTGGCATTCCGCCGCATCCGCCAAGGACCAGGCCGATGGAGAGGGCGAAAGCGCCCGCCAACTTGCTGTGTTTTGCAATAGGCATTGTTCTCACCTTTCTCGATTAGAGGCTGAAGCCAGGCGCAGCAGCTTTGCTGTCGGCGCGGCGGTTGGATTTGCGTTTTTTGTCCTGATCGGCACGCTTGCTCGAAGGCTGGCTTGACGGGACGATCGCTGCTGGATCCACGCCGCCGACTTCGGGCGGAGGCGCATCCTGGTTCGATGTTGTGGGAACCGGGCGTTTGCTGCCCGTCTCACCGGTGTGGTTCTGATAACCCAGCAGCTGCTCAAATTCGTTGGCGGCATTGAAGCCATCAGTTGGCAGGCTGATGTCGCTGGCGTTGACCGGCTTGACCAGATACGGCGTGACGACGATGACCAGCTCGGTTTCGCCCTTACGGAACGAACGCGAGCGGAACAGATTGCCCAGGATCGGCACATCACCGAGGCCCGGGGCCTTGTCGAGTGTGGTTTGAGCGTTGTTGCTCATCAGACCAGCGATCATAAAGCTCTGGCCTGAACCGAGTTCGACCGTGGTTTCGGCCCGGCGGATGGTCAGTGCCGGGATCTGGAAGCCGTCGATGACAACCGCGCCCTGGGTTGAAAGCTCGGAAACTTCTGGACGAACGCGGATCGAGATCCGGCCATTCGAAAGAACCGTTGGCGTGTACGACAGACTGACACCGAAATTGCGATACTCAATCGAAGTATTGCCGAGACCTTGGCTAATCGGAATGGGAAACTCCCCGCCGGCCAGAAAGTCAGCCGTTTCACCCGACAGCGCGGTCAGATTTGGTGCGGACAGCGTAGTGACCAGGCCGAGCTGCTCGGACAGGTCAAATGCGGCACCTACATCAAGCCCGAACAGGCGACCGGCTGCCTGAATGGCAGTCTGGGCCGGGTTCGACGTGAAGTCATAAGTCGTGCCGCCGGTGACAAATTCACCTGTCGACGGATCGAATGGCAGCGAGATCGAACCCGCCGGCAGACCGAATTGCGAAGAAGCATCGATGACCGGAAGGCCAGATGTACCAGCTCCGCCAATAACGGGGCCGTTGCCGCGCTGGACACCGAACAGAAAACCACCTGAATTGTCTCGCGTTGACAGATTACCACCAATGGCGCGAACCAGTGAACGGCTGACCTCGGCGAAGCGAACCTGCAGATTGACCTGTAGGGGTGTCGCCATTTTCAAACGGCTGATGACATTTGCGCCATCGCCGAGAAATGCCTGGACAAGGCGTTCTGCTTCAGCTGCATCTTCAGGGGCAGCCACGGTGCCGGTCAACAGCACTGTGTTGGTGCCCATGGTGGCCACACCGATTTTTGCGGCTGGCATGGCCAGAGCAAGCATCTGATCGATGCTGTCGATGTTCGAACCGACGCGGATATTGGCGGACCAGATAACATCACCGGCTGCATTGCTGGCGTAAATCGTGGTCTCGCCACCATTCTTGCCAAAGATATACAGCTGGCGCTGGGACTTGATCTGAACGTCCGCAACGGCATCATTGGCGATGAAAACATCGGCCATTGATCCAGGAACCGTGATCAGTTCACCGCGTCCGATGGAGATGACAATGTCATCGGTAGGGCTAGCGATTGACTGCGCAGTCGCGGTGGTCATCGGGATACCGGCGATCGGTGCGATGGCCAGGCTGGCGAGCAGCAATTTGGCAGTAAGGCGGCTTTTCATAGTCTTGCCCCTCGGTTTCATCTTGGATGCCGCGCTTGCGGCGTGATTGTTCGAAATATGGTTCATCGTCCTGCCCCCTATCGGACCAACGCTGCGCCAGCGATCGGCACTGTGCGTCCTGCGTTGCGCACCCCGGTGCCTTGCTGACTGAGCAGACCTCCCGCACCGGTTGCCACAGGAACTTCCTGCGTGTTTTTACCGCGGGTTACCCGAACGCTTGGACCGCGACGTGCACCACCTGGGACACCCATGGCCGGGGCCGGAGGATTCGCAGCTGCTTTGGTCTGCGGAGGGACGCTGCTGCGCTGGAAGCGCGATACGTCACCGCCCGTGCTGAAAGTTGTTCCCTTGTCGATCGGCTGGTTCATGGCAGCGCGAAGAAGAGTTTCTTCCTCTTCAGGAGTTGCATCTTCAGGCACTACGATGTCGCCAGAGGCAATTGCGCGCTCGAGTTCAACCTGGTTGTCAGCGATCGAACGCAGAGCCAGGCTCAGTGTGCCAATCGTCTGGGCAACGGCAACCTTTTCAGCAATCTTCGGTGTCACTTCGATAGTGACGGTCTTGAAGCCGCGAACAACCGTGCGGCCGTCTTCGGTCTTGACCTGATTGGTGGTCTGGTCGGTCGCCAGTACGCGCAAGTTGCGGAGCACTGTTTCAGCCGCTTTCAAGGGTGCACCTTCTTCGCCGGTTACGGTCTGGGTCAACACGAGATCGACACGGTCACCAGGGAATACGAAGCCTGCAACACCGGTGTTGGCAGAAACAGGTACGGTAACGGCACGCATGCCCGGGCCAAGCGCTGCGGCAAGGAAACCGCGATCGCCGGGACGCACAAGCGACCCTTGCGTTACAGGTTCACCTGCTGTGACAGGATGACGAACAACCGTGCCAAGAAGCTGGGAAATGTCCGATTCACCATCAATGAAATAGGCGTCCTGCACAAGTTCTTCAGGCCACTGCTGAAAATTCAGCGCATCAGCCGTGATGATCGTGCCAGGTGGCATAGCGCGTTGTGCCACCAGAACCTTTGGTCCTTGCGGAACGGGCGCTGCCGCTTCAACTTCTGGTGCGGCTGCACCTGCAAACATGCTCCGGGCTGCCAAAGCCGTGCCGATCGCAATGACCAGCGCTCCCAGCAGCAGTACCAGCTTCTTCCTGTCCATGGCTATTCTAGCCCCCTTGTTCGGCCCATTTCAAAAGTGTTCGGGCGGGTATGGTTCACGTCTCTAAGTTCAGAATGGTTAAAATCAGGTTCATCCCGCGCCGACTGTTTGTCCTGCACCGGGTAAATAATCTGTTCCAAGCACCCACAATCCGCCGATCGCGATGGCCACTCCATAAGGAACGGCGATGCGATCACGCTGGCGCTTCATCATGTGGGCGATGCCCATGACGATGGTCAGCAGACCGCCAACCAATGCCATGACAACCAAGAGTTTGAGGAACATCGCTGGCGCGATCCACAGCGCCAAAGCAGTCAGCAATTTGACATCGCCGCCCCCCATCATGTTGAGAGCGAACAGGCCCGCCAGGACAGCAAATACCGCCAGCGCCACGCCAAGTTGCATCACAACTTCAGGATAAGGCGTCATGCCGCTGGCCCACCAGTAAAGCGGTGCACCAATAACGATGGCCAAGTTGAGGCCATTGTCGATCTGGCGGCGGCGCAAGTCGGTAAACGCTGCGACAAGCAGTGCGATTGCCAATGCGATTAGCAGTCCGTAGTGGAGATATTCACTAAACATTAGGCCCCCGGCTTTCCCCTCGGAACCCGGTGCTACAGATTATCACTTACCAAAAAGTAACCAGACCTGGAGGCTCCCCATTAGTAACGTGAAGCAGGCGCACAATAACCCTATTGATCGGCGCGCCATTCCGGCTGACGCGGTGGAGAGCATTTGGCAGGCTGGTGACGGTCATCCGATCCGCCGGATCGATTGGCCCGGAGCCAGCAAGATCGCACGCGGATCAATCCTGTTCTTTCCTGGTCGCGGCGACAATTATGAGAAATATCTGGAAACGCTGGAGGAATGGCATCGCGCAGGCTGGCGAGTAACTGCTGCTGACTGGCGAGGGCAGGCGGCCTCTGGCCGTTTGGGCGATGACCCAGTAACAGGCCACATTGACGATTTCGCGACTTGGATTGCTGATCTTCGTGCTTTTTGGACAGATTGGAAAGCACACACACCTGGCCCGCATATTTTGGCCGGTCATTCCATGGGCGGTCATCTGGTGCTGCGCAGCGCGGCAGAAAGGGCAACCAATCCTGATGCTTTGGTGCTGATTGCACCAATGCTGGGCTTTATCGGACCACTTCCCGTCGCAATCGGACACGCTGCGAGCCGTTTGATGGCGTCTCTCGGCAAGCGCACGCGCCCGGCATGGAAATGGAGTGAAAAACCCGGCGAAGTGCCCGAGGCACGCTCTCGTCTTCTCACGCATGACAAAGATCGGTACGCCGATGAATTGTGGTGGCGAGAGGAAAGGCCTGAACTGGTGATGGGCCCGGGCAGCTGGGGTTGGGTCGAGCGAGCCTATGCCTCCATGCGGTTCCTGTTTGCGCGTGGTCGGTTGGAAAAGGTCGCGCAACCGGTTCTGATTGTTGCTACCTCTAATGACAAACTTGTATCGATTGACGCCATAGAGCAGGCCGCCCGGCGGATCCCGCAGGCGGAATTGCTCAAGTTCGGAAAGGAAGCGCACCACGAAATTCTGCGCGAAGGCGACATTGTCCGGACCAGCGCGATGGATACGATTGACCAGTTTCTTGCGCGCGTTGCGCCAGCCAAATTGGAGACGGGATCGACCGATCAGGCTACATCCAAGTGAGTGAATTGACCTACGACATTGCTATTGCAGGTGCAGGCATGGCTGGTGCCAGCCTTGGTGCAGAATTGGCACCCCACGCCAAGGTGATCCTGCTGGAGGCAGAAGATACGCCAGGTTATCACGCTACCGGACGGTCTGCTGCTTTCTGGGAGGAATGCTATGGCGGTCCGGAAATTGTGCCGCTGACCTTGGCATCAGGGCCCTATCTCGATCAAGGCGGGTTTCTGACCAGACGCGGGGCAGTCTACATCGGACGGTCACGGGACAAGGACGCTTTGGACGCTTTTATGGGTCGGTTCGGCACCAGCGGTGCGACCATTCACCGGCTGAGCCACGCCCAGCTTGCCGATAAAGTACCGCGATTGCGCACGCAATGGTGCGATGGCATCTGGGAACCGGCCTGTGCCGATATCGATGTCGCTTCGCTTCATCAGCACTATCTGTCTTCTTATGCCAAAGCGGGTGGGGTGCTTGTTACATCTTCCAGACTGAGTGCTGCGCATAGGGATCAGCACGTGTGGCATATCAAAGCCGGCGGGCAGGAAATCTGTGCGCGAGTTTTGGTCAATGCAGCTGGTGCGTGGGCAGATGATGTGGCTCGGACTAGCGGTGTTGCACCAATCGGTATCGATCCCAAACGGCGCACTGTCGTGCAGCTTCGTGTTGCGCCAGAGGCAGCGAGCGACTTGCCGCTGGTGCTCGACATCAATGGCAGTTTTTACTTCAAACCCGAAAACGGGCGCCTCTGGCTTAGCCCGCATGATGAAGTGCCCAGCCAGCCTTGCGATGCCGCGCCGGAAGAACTGGCTGTGGCAGAAGCTATTGCCCGGCTGGAGAATGTTGCCGATTGGTCTGTTGAGCATGTCGAGCGTAAATGGGCCGGATTGCGCAGTTTTGCGCCTGACCGGCTGCCTGTCTACGGATTTGACCGCAATGCAGAGGGGTTCTTCTGGTTTGCAGGGCAGGGTGGGTCAGGGATCCAGACCGCCCCTGCTGCGGCGCGGCTTGGCGCTCAGCTGCTCTTGGGCCTGCCAGCCGATCTCATGACGGCAAAGCTTGATGCAGAAATCTATTCGCCCTTACGGTTTGGCTAGATTTTTCTGTCAGCGGCCCTAGGGTAGCCTTCTCAATCAACTTAATGGAGGAATGCTGATGGCCCACCGCTTTGAAATCCGGAAAAACAAGAAAGGCGAATTCGTCTCTTATTTTATCTACAATTCGGAAACGATCTGGTGGACCGAAGGTTACGCATCCAAGGCGAGCGCAAAGAACGCGATTGAATCGGTCCTGAAGAACGGCCCCAAGGCAGACGTTGTCGACAATTACTAAGTCGCTCGTTCACATCTGAACAAAAACATGGGCATGAGATGTCAGCAAATGGCATCTTGTGCCCATTGCTTTCATACGGATGCCTGGTTGGTGTGGCCCTGGGCCCCTTCAGGAAGCGACAAAGCCTGCGGCCTGATCGCTTGCCAATTGATCAACCCGGTCATTTTCCGGGTGACCAGAATGCCCCTTCACCCAATGCCAGCTGACCTGATGGCGCTCCGATGCAATCAGCAGATCGCGCCACAAATCGGCATTGCGCACCGGCTTCTTGCTTGCATTGACCCAGCCGCGCTTTTGCCATCCGTGAATCCACTTGGTGATTCCGTCGAGCACATATTTGCTATCTGAGTAAAGAGCGACCTCGCACGGCTCGATCAGCGCCTCTAGCCCCTTGATCGCAGCGGTCAATTCCATGCGATTGTTGGTTGTCTCCGCTTCGCCGCCGGACAGTTCTTTTTCATGCTTGCCCATGCGAAGCAGCACGCCCCAGCCGCCTGGGCCGGGATTACCCTTGCACGCGCCATCAGTGTAGATCTGGACCGACTTCACGATGCGCAGGCTTTTGCAAATATGTTTTCGCCATGTTCGCGATAAAAGGCCAATCTGCGGACGAAGTCCATCGGGTCCTTGCGCGTAACCAAGGCATCATCGGGAGTGGTGAGCCAATCCTCCGCGCGCGATGCGATGAACCGTATGCAAGCACCCCGCGCGAGGATGGGTAAGCATTCGTGCTCGATTGCGGACATTGGCCGGACATCTTCATATCCGGCGATCAATGCCGCTGAGATATCCGGTCGAAATTCCTGACCGCTTGCATCAAAGGCCCATGCGGCATGAGTGACCGCCAGATCATAGGCGAAGATGTCATTGGCAGCGAAATAGAAGTCGATCAGGCCAGAAACCTTATCGTCC
>CALBWA010000018.1 GCA_937969505.1 uncultured Erythrobacter sp.
TGCGATGGAGGAATTGATTGATGCAGGGCTGACCCGCGAAATTGGAGTCTGCAATTACAATTCTTCCCTCATCCATGACCTGATGACCTATTCCAGGGTGCAGCCCTATGCCTTGCAGATTGAAGCTCATCCCTATCTGACGCAGGAAAGACTGATCCGGCTTGCCAAGGACTATGGCATGCATGTCACCGCTTTCTCGCCGCTGGGTGCGCTATCCTATGTCGAGTTGGACATGGCCGGCCATGCAGACACTGTTCTGACCGAGCCTGCCGTGCTTGCGGCGGCTGAGACGCATGGCAAAACACCCGCGCAAGTGGTCCTGCGTTGGGGCATCCAGCGCGGAACGTCGATCATTCCCAAGACGTCCAGACCTGAACGCATGGCTGAAAATCTTGCACTGGATGATTTTGCTCTGACCGAGAATGAAATGGACGCAATCAGCGCTCTTAACCAGAACCGTCGGTTCAACGATCCAGGCGATTTTGCTGAGGCTGCTTTTGGCACATTTCATCCCATCTACGATTGAGGCCATGATGAGCGAATTTCCCGCATTGATTGAGGGTCAAGGTGATCTGAGCGCCTTCCTATCCGGAAACAAGCCAGCTGTGGATGCGGCGCTGGACGATGCCGGAACTTTGCTGTTCCGCGGCTTTGATGTGCAAGATGCTCAAGCATTCGATGCGGCGGTTTGCGGATATGGGGAGGCAGGCTTCACCTATAAAGAATCGCTCAGCAATGCGGTGCGGGTCAATGTGACGGAGCGTGTTTTCACGGCCAATGAAGCGCCGCCGGAAACCGCCATCCATCTCCACCACGAGATGGCACAGACCCCGCTCTATCCATCCAAGCTGTTCTTTTATTGCGAGATTGCCCCCAACGAAGGCGGCGCGACCCCGGTCTGTCGGTCCGACTGGTTGCTTGAGAAGATGGAGCAAACCGATCCGGCGCTAGTGGCGCGTTTTGCTAAGCTAGGCGTGCGGTACACCAATGTGATGCCAGCCAGCGATGATGCCGGATCTGGACAGGGGCGTAGTTGGCGTAGCACTTTGGGCGCGGCCGACCGCATAGGGGCCGAAGCACGGTTGCGGGAGCTGGGTTATGCATGGGAATGGCAGGCTGACGACAGCCTGCGCGCCACGACTCCAACCCTTCCTGCTATCCGCACCTTGCCCGATGGCAGGCGCACGTTTTTCAACCAGCTGATCGCGGCTTTTCGCGGTTGGTCGGACAGCCGCAACGAAGCGCATAAATCGGTCACTTTTGGCGATGGATCACCGATCACCGGCGAAGACATGGCGCAGACCATCGCCTTGTCCGAGGAGTTGACGCGAGATGTCGCATGGCAAGCTGGAGACGTTGCTCTGCTAGACAACTATCTGGTCATGCATGGGCGGCGGCCCTTTGCCGGCAAACGGCGAGTGCTTGCCTCGTTGATTGCCTGACTAGGATGCAACCCGGCCAAGATTGAGGCCGCTATCCTTGCGTTCGATCTCCAACTGCACGCCAAAAGGCTCGCCACTCTCGAACAGCGCGCGGGTTGGCGCGTGGTCCATATCGCCATTGCCCATCACACGCTCGGCCCTTTCATTGCGACCAAAGAAGATCGCACGGTTTCCCTTGCTCGTACTAAGAAAAGTGTACGTCTCGACCGTTGCCGTTTTAAATGGACTATTGGAAACGATGGCTTTGTATTGCGAATTGGGCACGACCAGATACCGATCGTCATCTGACCAATCTGCCGGCTCAGTCGAATAGAGACCTGTCGCATAATAGCTCATGACTCCGCCGTTTGCAGACACCAGAGCATATTCGCCGCGATCCTCGCGAACGCGCGTGACCGCTTCCGCGATAGCGTGGGTTGAAAAATTATTCCCGGCCCCACCAAAAAAAGGCAATCCGCCTGTCAGCGTCAAACCACGAGGGTCGTCAGGCGCGATCGCCAAATGCTCAATTGGTCCGAACACAGCCACCGCAAAGCAGCTATAAAAATCAAAGTATTTAATATCATCGGCAAACTTGGCGATACGGCCAAGAGCAATGTCAAGCGATCGGCCAGCGGCATCACTTCGACCAAAATCGGGGCGTTCAATAACGTTAAGCTCTGTAGCAAAACTCACAGCGTGGATATGCACCCAGTTTTCTTCCGGCACGCCAAGCTCGCGCGCCTTTCCAGCGCTGGAGATTATAACCGCTGCCCCCTGGTTCACTTGATCGCGGGCCACAGTCATACGGGTGTAGGGTTCCGCAACAATTCGATTGCGCTGAGTGACTGTTGCCAGCTCCTGCGCGCTTCGCTCGACAGGAGCGGCAGCGTGGGGATTGTTTGCAGCGACCCAAGTGAAAGGCTCGAAGAGTTCGCCGACTTTTAGACGGTATTCTTCCAGCGAAAGTCCAAGCCGGGCGCGGCGTGCGTTTTCCGCCAGCGCATAGCCTTCAATGGGTTTTCGCCCACCGTGGGCCTTGTACCAATGGTCGAGCGTCCAATCCATTCCGTAGCCACGATCTTCAAGCTGTCCGCCGACAGTCTCGGACCAGTCTGGCCGATCACCACTTTCAAACAAGCGCCGCACGGTTGAAATCGCCTCAGATCCGACGATAGCTGCAACTCCGCAGCGGCCTTGTGCAATCTCGCTCGCCAGTTCGCCGACCATTTTCTGGCTGCCTTGACCGCCTGCCACTTCAAGAATTGCACGCTTTGGGCGCGCACCCACGCGTTTTCCTATGGAGCGTGGAGGATTGTCGCTGCAGCCGAATGGGGCGGAAGCTTCAGGGTACGAAATCTCAAACTGCCGGATCGCACAGATCGTGTCGATGGCAGCAGGCAGGTTTCCGGTCGCCCCGGCATCATCGATCGCAGCTTGCAGGGCATTGCCCGCCAAATCCATATGCGAGAGAGCTTGATACCCCTCATCTTGGGGGCGTTCAGAATATTGCCCGACCCCGATAATGACAGGCGTGTTATCAGCGATCATTTTTCAGCTTTCCGATCAGTCTACAAAGTCAGTAACGCGCTCTACGATAATCGCCGGAGCCATTCCCCCAGCAGCGCACATGGTTACCAGCCCATACTGCTTTTCTGATCGCTCCAGCTCGTCGACAATTGTGCCGATCAGGATCGAGCCAGTTGCGCCAATCGGGTGGCCCAGGGCAATCGATCCGCCGTTCACATTGACCTTGTCCCAGCCAAGCCCCAGATCTTTCATGAATTTCGCGGTTACTACGGCAAAAGCCTCGTTGATCTCGAACAGATCGATATCATCCACGCTCAACCCAGCCTTGGCCAAAACCTTCTTGGCCGCTGGCACAGGCGCGTTCAGCATCAGAGTTGGGCAATCGCCCATATTGGCCGTGGCCACGATCCGCGCGCGCGGTTTCAATCCATGCTTCTGGGCGTACTCCTTTGAACAGACGAGCACCGCCGCCGCTCCATCAACCACGCCTGAGGAATTGCCCGGTCCATGGAAATGCTGGATATCAACGTCAGGATATTTCTGATTGACCATCTCGCGGAAGGTGGGCTGCCCCTCCCCCATCGACATATCAGCCATTTTCTCGAATGAGGCTGGAAGCTCGCCAAGGACTTCCATGGTTGTGCCGGGACGAGGGAACTCTTCCTTGTCCAGCACCACATTGCCATCATCATCCAGCACGGGAATAACCGATTTGTCGAAGCGGCCCTCTGCAATTGCGCGGGCGGCATTTTCCTGGCTTTTGAAGGCGACCATATCCAGATCTTCGCGCGTGAAACCTTCGATCGTGGCAATCGCGTCACCGCAAATGCCTTGTTGAGATTGCGGGTGGGTCTTGGCCAAGCGCTCGTTATGGCTGCCCATGATCCGTGGAGGCAGACCAAGATGAGCGCGCTCTTTCGCCATCTCGCCGGTCAGGCTCATCATTTCTGTGCCGCCAGCAACAATGCAGTCTTCCATCCCGCTCATAATCTGAGCCGCCGCCAGATTGACCGAGGTGATCCCTCCGCCACAAAAACGGTCCAGCGTCATCCCGCTGGAGGTTTCGTCATAGCCTGCATCCAGCGCCGCCATACGGCCAAGGTCACCGCCCTGCTTGCCCTCTTGCGAGGAGGTGGACCAAATCACATCGCCTACGGTTGAGGTGTCCAGATTGTTACGCTCTGCAATCGCCTTGAGGACAGCCGCCGCCAGATGCTGTGGATGCATGTGGGCAAGGGCACCTTTGCCGACTTTGCCGATCCCGCGCGGTGTGCGCACGGCATCAATGATATAGGCCTCTGCCATAACGGAAAATCCTCTCGCTTATCGAAATTGCGGTTGACGTGTTGGTAAGCCGACTGCACCACTCGCACAACAATTGAGTTGCATTTCGAAATGCCAAAAAGTGATAGGTTACCAAGAGGAGAGTACCCATGAGCGAAGAGTTGCTGACCGAAGTCCGTGACGGCGTTCTAATCGTCACCATAAACCGGCCAGAAGCCAAAAACGCCATGAATCAAGCTGCCGCTGAAGGAATTGCAGCTGCTATGGACCGCCTCGATGCAGAAGATGATCTGCGTGTAGGCGTGTTGACTGGTGCGGGCGGCACATTTTGTTCGGGCATGGATCTCAAAGGCTTCTTGCGCGGAGAGCGACCCACTGTTGAAGGGCGTGGATTTGGCGGAGTTGTGCAGGCTCCACCCAAAAAACCACTGATTGCAGCGGTGGAAGGTTACGCTTTAGCTGGCGGTTTGGAATTGATGATCGCATGTGATCTGGTGGTGGCTCACAAGGATGCGAAATTCGGCATTCCCGAAGCCAAACGCGGCCTTGTTGCAGCTGCTGGCGGCGTCATGATGTTACCCGATCAAATCCCTGAACGCATTGCGATGGAACTGGCATTGACAGGTGACTTCATCGGTGCGGAACGCGCTTATGAATTGGGACTTATCAATCGGATCAGCGATGGTCCGGCGCTTGAGGGCGCGTTGGAACTTGCAACAGCAATTGCCGCCAATGGCCCGCTTGCGGTGCGCATCTCCAAGGCGGTGATGAAGGAATCACGCGGTTGGCCCATGGAAGAACGCTATGACCGGCAGGGCAAATTGATTGCGCCTGTCTTCATGTCCGAAGATGCCCGCGAAGGGGCAGCCGCCTTTGCTGAGAAGCGCAAGCCAAACTGGAAAGGCAAGTAAGATGCCCGTAATCGACGTTCCCCAGCCCGAGTTTATGGAAGACGAGGAAATCTCGATCTTCGCCGATGCCGTTGGCAAGTTCTACCAGCAGCACGCGCCGGAAAAGCGGGTGCTGAAATGGCGCGAAGACGGTCAGGTTGAACGCGAATTCTGGCGCGAGGCTGGCGCGGCTGGAATTCTGGGTGTTTCCGTACCCGAGGAGTATGGCGGCCACGGTGGCGATTTTCGCCATGATATGGTCGTGCTCGACCAACAGGCCAAACACAGTGTCGAAGGCTTCGCGGCGAGCCTGCACAACACCATTATCCTGCCCTACCTCGTGCGCCATGGAACCGAGGAGCAAAAGAAAAAGTACCTGCCCAAGCTGGTCAGCGGTGATCTGGTCAGCGCCATCGCGATGACCGAGCCGGGCGTCGGGTCAGACCTGCAGAGCATCACGACCACTGCGTTGAAAGACGGCAATGGTTACCGGCTCAATGGTGCAAAGACCTATATCTCCAGCGGCCAGACGGCCGATTTCATTGTGGTTGTTGCCAAGACCGATCCGAATGAGCGCGCCAAGGGCATTTCATTGATGTTGCTGGAAACCGAAGGAGCCGAAGGGTTTCAGCGCGGCAAAAAACTCGACAAGATCGGGCTCGACGCTGCCGACACATCGGAATTGTTCTTCGACGATGTCTTCATCCCGGGCGAGAATGTTCTGGGTGGGGTGGAAGGCAAGGGTTTTTACCAATTGATGGGAGAACTTCCACAGGAACGCCTGGTCATTGCAATGGGTGCCGCCACAGGGATCGAAAAAGCGCTGGAGACGACCGTCGAGTACGTCAAGTCGCGCAAGGCATTTGGTCAGACCATCTGGGACTTCCAGAACACGCAGTTCGTTCTTGCTGACCTCAAGGCTCGCGGCACTGCGGCGCGGGTCTTCGTCAACGATTGCATATCCCGCCTGCTGAAGGGGGATCTGGACGTGGCGACTGCTTCGATGGCCAAATATTGGCTCACCGAATTGCAAAGCGAAGTGGTCGACAAGTGCCTGCAACTCCACGGCGGGGCTGGCTACATCAACGATTACCCCATCGCCCGGATGTACCGTGACACGCGCATTGCACGCATTTACGGTGGCTCCAATGAAGTGATGAAGATGCTGATTGCACGGTCTATGTAACCGGCCGATCATCTCCCCAATCAAAAAGGGCGGCTCGCGCCTTGCGAACCGCCCTTTTCTTTGCCCTCTCCCAAAGGCTGTCTCGTAAGTTCCCTTAGAACTTGGTGCGAACAGTCACACCATATGTGGCTGGCTCCTGCGCGAAGGCAGAGCGCGATCCGCCGCGAAGCACAGTGTTGAAAGTAACGCCGCGTGTGACCTGATCGGTTACGTTCACGCCCCAAGCTTCAATCGTCCAGCTTTCGTCCTGCGCACCAAAGCCGACCCGCAGGTTCACCTTTGTGTTCCCGTCCTGCACATCGAACGGCACCAGAGGGGCTGCATCGACAGCTGCGTTGATATCGCCACCAAACGAAGCGATCACTGCTGCACTCGGCACGGTTGTTGCCTGCGTCGAGGTCCGGCGATCACTCTCTGTGCGGACCTGACCTGAGGCGAAAAAGCGGAAATCGTTTCCGATGTCGCGGTCATAATTGACCCCGGCGATGGCTACGATCTCTGGCGCATTGGTCAGCGAATTCCCGCACAGCGATGTTACGTTGGGGTTTGGTATGCCACCGTCGCAATCCTCGGGGTAGCGCGCATCCGTATACGTCATCCCCAAGTTGAAGGTAAGATCACGATGGGGCCGAATAACCGACTCAATCTCTACACCTGTCGACAACGCTTGATTGACATTGAAAGTGGTGAACTGCGCTCCGGTGAACTCCAGGACCTGGAAGTTGGAGAAATCCTCGTGGAACGCTGCCACGTTCAAAGTGACAGCATCATCAAGCAATTTCGCCTTGATGCCGATTTCATACGCATCGACTTCCTCGGACAGGAAGGTCGGGTCAGCGCCGCCAGAATTGGCTGTGATGTCCAGATTGATACCGCCTGACTTATAACCATGGGTAAAGCTGGCATAAGCCGTAATGGGCGCATTAAATTCGTAAGAAATCTTGCCTGTGTAGATCAGTTCCTCATCGCTGAATGGAACTTCAAATTCACGAGGCAGTGGGAACGCAATGGCATCGGTCCCGATTGCTGGAGCGGTGAAAGCGAAGCAACCCGTTCCCAAAACGCTGGGGACAAGATTCGGACCGACAACCCCGGCGATTGTTGGCACGCCAGACAGCAAGGTGAGACAGGCCGGATTGTTGACTGCAAGCTGGTCAAACCCGCCGGTTTTCGATTCATCCGACCACCGCAGGCCAACAGTCACACTGAGTGCGTCTGTGATATCCAGCGTATTGTGGGTGAAGATCGACCAGCTTTCGCTGTCCTGCGAATAGGCATTGGTCGCCGACGTTCCAACTGGACTGATGCCGTTGCCATTAGGAATGCCATCGACAATCAGATCGTTGAGCAATTCCAACGGCGCAGCGCCGAGGAGCCCGCCGAACAGCGAGCCGACCAAAAGATCGTAATCATCTCCGAGCGAGAAATCGGTTTCCGATCCGATTGACTCGTCGGAGTAATATCCGCCGACCAGCCAGGTCAAACGACCCCCGAACGCATCGCCCTGAATGCGGGCTTCGGCGGTGAAGGTTTCAATATCCGTATCCAGACGGTCAACGTCAAAAACGTCGAGCCCACTGAAGTCGGAATCATAATCTTCGGTCGACTGAAAATCGCGATAGGATGCAATCACGATCAAATCGGCTGCATCACTTAAAGGAATTTCAACCTCGCCGGTAACACCCCATTGCTCGACGCTGGCCAGGGGAACACGGTTGGCCGTTGCGATCCGGTTGTCTAGTGCGATCTCTGCCGTGGTCTGATCGAACCGATCGCGGGCAACGACAGGGGCTGCCATACCGGCATTTGCCGGGCCACCCAAGCCAGGAATCAGCGCATCAATGCCATTGTCCGCGAGCAATTGCACCGCAGCACAACATTGGTTGTCGCTTTCAGAATAATCGCCGATCAACCGAACTCGGATGCCACCTTCGCTTTCATAGCCGATCTGGCTGCGCACAAGAAACTGGTCGATCGAATTGGAATCGCCGATCTGCGTGCCGCTGGAATCGATGATGTCGATCGTGCCATCTCGCTCGCGATAGGCACCGGTCAAACGAACTGCCAGCGTATCTTCGATAATCGGTGCGTTCACTGCACCTTGAACATTGATCAGGTCGAAATTGCCGTAAGTCGCATTGGCGAAACCGCTGAACTCGGTAACGTCAGGACCATTGGTAGTGATGTTCAGCGCACCAGCCGATGTGTTCCGGCCAAACAGAGTGCCCTGCGGTCCGCGCAATACTTCGACCCGCTCTACATCGACGAATTCGCTCAGAGCGATGCCGGGGCGTGATTGATAGGCGCCATCAACGAAAATGCCGACGGCGCTTTCAAAGCCAATGTTGTTGGACGTTGTGCCGACGCCGCGAATACGCAGCACAACCGAACCTGACGCAACTTGAGCGTTCGACGTCGAGAAGCTTGGTGAGACCTGAGTGATGTTCTGAACATTCACAACGCCCTGCTTTTCAAGCTGTTCGGGCGTGACGGCGGTCACCGCGATTGGAATGTCCTGAACGTCTTCTGCCCGGCGAGTCGCCGTCACAATGATTACGTTGTCGGAAACATCGGCATCAGCGCCGTCTTGGGGCGCGTCTTGTGCCATTACTGGAGTTGCCAGGAAGGTGCCGACCAGCAGGCCAGCCGCGTACGATGCGAGCTTATGCTTCATGTGTTGTCCTCTCCACACAATGCCCTCTTTTTGAGTGCTATTGTTGCGCAAGAATACCAGCAGGAATCCTATTCTTACAACCCATTTAAGGGAGCTTGTGGACGGCGCGATGCAAATTTGTCACATCACAACATTTAGGCTCAGATTCCGTAGCGGAAACCGAGCCAGATGGTGCGCGGCACGCCCAAATCAATGGCTCCGCCAGCGTTGCGCGTCACAATTTCTTCGTCCGTCAGGTTCTCGCCGCGAATGATCAAGGACAGATTTCGCGCCAAGGGCACTTGTCCGAAAAAGGAAAGGGTTGTCGCCGGCGGCAGCCGATCGGTTTCCTGGTCATCTTCGAATTGTGCTCCGGCATGCCGCAGGGACAGGGCAAGATCCCAACCAAAGGCGGGGCGCCAACCCAGCAATCCTGCAGCAGTCCAGCGCGCGACTTGCGGCGGCCGGTTTCCGTCGAGTGCTGATGATGCACCCTCGCCGTCAATAGTGGCATCGGCAAATGTGGCAGAACCCGAAGCACGCAGAGTGCCCCAAGCAGCGGTAAAGCTTGCTTCGATCCCTTGTGCGTCGATTGCTGGCAAATTTTGCCGCTGACGCAAATTTGGCTGCAATGTCACATTGGCGATGGCGTCTTTCACCCGATTATTAAAGGCGGTAAGCGAAAATTTGATCGACTGGTCCGGTGAATAATCAATGCCAACTTCGACGCCTTCCAACTGCTCGTTTTCGAGATCAGCATTCGCCTGCGTCACAACGGGGAAGACCACAAAAGGCCGGTAAAGCTCGTTAAGTGTGGGCAGCCTCAGGCTGGAATAAGTGGCCGCTCGCAGTGTCACGCCCTCGCTTGCAGCAAAAGCTGCGCCGGCCCGCCAGGACACAGTCCAATCCCCGCGATCGGCACCAATCGTCTCGCTCACCAGCGCGCCATTGGCATCCACCGCGCGAAAGAACCCACCAGAAATGTCGGTCCGGTCAGCGCGCAGTCCGCCGGTCAGCGTGACGCTATCCATCTGCCTGTCATATTCGGCGAACAGCCCCAGGTCACTGTTGGTGCCGCCAGCCCTGCGGCGTTCGCGCAGGGCGCCGGAAAAGGCGCTGAAGGCTTCTTCTTGGAGCTCCCCGTCAGCGCGGCGGAAGTCGACCCCCAATCGCAAAGTCTGATCATCCCCTAGCGGCGGCCGCAGTTCGAATTTTCCACCCAGCCCGGTGGATGGCGTGTTGCGCTGATCGAGGACTTGAACGAAGCGCGTCGAACTGATTATGATATTGGAGAAGTTGCGCGCCTGAACATAGGCCAGCGCATCAAATTCCCAATCACCGCGTCCAACAATCCGAATGCTTGCGTCCTGACCTTCATTGGTTGAATCGGCCCCATCAAATCGCAAGGTTCGCCGGTCGTCATACACCAAGCCGCGGGCCTGCAGTTCCACTGTGTCGCTGAGCGGGGCAACGGCGCGCAGGCCAATCGACCAATTGTCAAAACTTGCGCGGGCCGTTGCTGGCACCCGCTGTTCGTCAGGCGTGGTAAAAAAGCCCTGTCCGCGATCCCACCTGCCGCTGACCACGGCAAAACCACTGCCCAGTTCGTGAGCCAGGCTGGCGTTTGCCTGCGTTTCCCCGCGGTCATTCACCAGCGCCTGGCCAGAAAATTGCCCAAGCTGCACAGCATCAGCGCTTTGTAATTCTATGGTTCCGGTCAATGCGCCTGCACCAAAGGGCCCCGAGCCGCCACCGCGCGTTACCCGGATTGCGCCGAGCCGTTCCGGCGCCAATGCGTTAAATGGAATGAACCCGAAGAATGGATCGGCGATGGGCACACCATCAAGCAGAACCAGAGTCCGGCTGGACGCATTGCCGCCAAGGCTGCGCAAAGTCGCCCCTTGCGCACTGGGATTGGCTGAACGGCTGTCGGATCGACGAAACTGCTGGAAACCGCCCACAGTGCCCAGCACATCCTCGATTGTCCCGGCCGGCGCGGATGTAAGCGCATCTCTTTCGACGATATCGCTTGCATAGGCTCTGATCGACGGCGCGTCCCTAAGCCCGCTTCCGGTTACGATGATCGGCATTTCCGGGGCAGCGTCGACACCGTCATCATCCCGCTCTTGAGATGCTTCCCGGATCTCGGACTGTCCCTCGGTGGAATGTGCATTCGCCGCCGGGACCAGAAGCGCTGCATGGGCAAACAGCGAACTCGCTGCGGAGAATCGGAGGTATGATTTAGTCATCACACGCCCCCTAACCGAAGTGCGCGCGCCAGTCAGTTGCAAATTGCTATCAAGACTCGCTTTTACCCGGCGGCTATGCTTACAACCATGTCAGTAGGAGAGGCAAAGCAATGGAAACGGGCAAACGCCAGGTCGATGTCCTGATCGTTGGCGCAGGAATTTCGGGCATCGGCATGGCAGCGCACATGCAGATGAACGCACCAGGCCATAGTTTTGCGATCGTGGAGCAGCGAGAAAACCTTGGCGGGACTTGGGATCTGTTCCGTTACCCCGGCATTCGATCTGATAGCGATATGCATACGCTGGGCTTTTCGTTCGAGCCGTGGACGCATGAAAAGTCGATCGCCGACGGCCCCTCCATTCTGGAATACCTCAACCGTATTGTCGATGAGCGCGGCATTCGCCCTCATATCCGGTTTGGCGAAAGAGTCGTCAGCGCTAATTTTCGCAAGGCAGAAGCGTACTGGGATGTCGAATTGTTGGCATCAGATGGCGCAAGCCGAACTATAAAGGCTGGCTTTCTATTTCTGGGCTCTGGCTATTACGATTACGACCGGCCCCATGATGCCGGGTTTGATGTCAGCCGATTTTCCGGTGAAGTGCTGCACCCTCAATTCTGGCCCGAGCATCTCGACTATGATGATCGCAAGATCGTGGTAATCGGCTCAGGGGCCACAGCGGTTACAATTGTTCCGGCAATGGCTGATGCCGCCAAGCATGTCACCATGCTTCAGCGCACACCGACATGGATGGTGACACGCCCCGCGCGAGACAAATTTGCCAACACCTTGCGCAAATTTCTGCCTGAGCGTGCAGCCTATGCGATCACCCGATGGAAGAACATCCGAATGCAGGATTTCACCTTCAAGCTTGCGCGCAACAAACCAGAAAAAGCAAAGAAAGCCCTGCAGCGCGGACTGGATCAGCATTTGGGTGAGGGAAAGTATGACAAGGCGGATTTCACACCGCCCTACAACCCCTGGGAACAGCGCCTGTGCCTGGTGCCCGACGCTGATTTTTTTGATGCAATCAACAAAGGAAAGGCTTCAATCAAAACAGGCCACATCGCCGCCTTTGAGCCCGATGGCGTGCGTCTCCAATCCGGTGAACTGATCGAAGCCGACATTATAGTGACGGCTACCGGCCTCAATATGGCCAGCGCGGGCAAGATCGACATTTGTGTCGATGGCGAGAAAATCGATTTCGCCGAAAGATTCTATTACATGAGCTGCATGTTTTCCAACGTGCCAAACCTTGCTGGCGTTTTTGGTTATCTCAATGCCAGCTGGACGCTACGGTCTGATCTCGTGTCAGAATATGTTTGCCGAATTCTCAACGGAATGAAGTCTGCCGGCTCGACAATTGCGATACCGCAGCTCAGTGCGGAGCAAGAGGCACAGATTGAAGAGGAGGATATCTTCGATTTCTCCTCTGGATATATTCAACGCGCCAAGCACATCATGCCGCGCAGCTCCGTCAGCTATCCTTGGCGCCTCAGTCAAGAGTATGTGCGCGATCGCAAGATCATGCGCACAGCGAAGCTGGACGATGGCAATCTGCTGCTTACAACTCCAGCGCAGCTCGAACCCGTTGTACAGCAGCTCGCAACAGCGCCAGACCTCGAACCAGCAGAGTAGCATCTGCGGGCCTGATGGCTTATGGCGCGCCCATGAGCTCATCTGAAAAAATCTGGACCGCTGGCCTGATCGTCATCGGTGACGAGATTCTGTCCGGTCGGACCCACGACAAGAATATCAGCCAAGTCGCATCATGGTTGCAGGTGCAAGGCATCCGACTGGCAGAAGTGCGCGTCGTGCCCGATGTTGTCGAAAAGATCGTGGAGGCGGTCAACACGCTGCGTTCAGAAAACGACTATCTGTTCACCACCGGCGGCATTGGTCCAACCCACGATGACATTACGGTGGACGCTGTGGCGCTGGCCCTAGGGGTCGAAGTCATCATTCACCCGACCGCGCGAGGCATTCTGGAACGATACTATGCTGACAAGGGCGGCCTGAATGAGGGTCGATTGCGCATGGCCCGTGTTCCTGAGGGTGCCGAACTGATACCCAACCGCATGTCGGGTGCGCCCGGCATCAAGCTGGGCAATGTCCATCTGATGGCAGGTGTCCCGCATATTACTGCGGGCATGCTGGATGCGCTGACAGGCACATTGGAAGGGGGGGCGCCCTTGCTATCGGAAACGGTGGGATGCTGGGTGGCGGAGAGCGAGGTCGCTCACCTTCTATTCGAAGTCGAACAGGGTCACGAAAATTGCCAGATCGGCAGTTATCCCTTCTTTCGAGACGGCAAAGTCGGGGCGAATTTCGTTATCCGTTCAACCAGCGAAGATGTGTTGAGAAGTTGCGTCGACACATTGAGCGATGGTCTGGCGACAGCCGGCTACGACTTTACGCCCGGCGGGATCTAGCCTCAAAATGTCTGGCGGGTCAGCCGCCGAAACCGGATCGCGCAGCGACACAGCCGCTAATCCCCTCTTTCCATTGGCGCACGAGACGTTACCCTTGCGATAGAGGGGGCGCAGGCCATGGAATTTGTCATCATCGCTGTGCTGGTTGGGGGCTTCGCCCTTCTATGGGACAGGATCAAAGGCCTTGAACGCCGGATCGTCGAGCTTGAGGCTGACGAGTTCAGCCGAAGTCATTTGCCTGCCTCCAAGACTGAGAGCGCCACGAGCGCCATCCCTGCTGAACCTGAGCCCTATGATGAGCCAGCTTCGATCGCATCGGCCGCTGCGCCGCAACCCGAAGCGGTTCAGCAGATTGAGACTGAAAGTGCTCACAAAGAGGATTTTGCTGAAAATGCCTACGCCCAAGCTTATGAGGACGAAGAAGCAGTAGAAGCGCGGCCCCGTTTCCAGTTCGATTTTGAAGACATTTTCGGACGCCGTTTGCCGATCTGGGCTGGCGCGATTGCACTGGCTATATCCGGCATATTTCTGGTCCGTTACTCTATTGAAGCGGGCCTGATCACCCCGCGCATACGGGTGTTGTTGTCCATGATCTTTGGCATCGCTCTGATTGGCGCGGCAGAAGCTGCCTACAGGTTCGAGGCTATGGTGCGGGATGAACGGGTTCGACAGGCTCTGGCCGGGGCAGGTTTGGCGACCATGTTCGGTGGATTTTATCTGGCCGGATCTGGCTATGGCCTGATCGGGGCAGGCACTGCGTTTATCGGTCTGGCGATAGTAACAGCGGGTGCCATAGGCCTGTCGCACCGCTTTGGCCTGCCCTGCGCCATAGTCGGATTGGTCGGCGGGTTCGCTGCGCCAGTTCTGGTCGATAGCGATGGCGCCAACATACCTCTGCTGGCACTTTATCTGGCGCTGGTGACAGGCGGGCTTGCCTGGACAGGCCAAAGACAGGGACGGTCATGGCTGGGACTTGCAGCCATGGTTGGCGGCCTGATCTGGGGCGGCCTGATGATTGCGTCAGGTATCAACAGCGGCTCTGACATTGTGGCGCTGGGCGTGTACTTGGTCGTAATCGGCACAGTCCTGCCTGCGTTTGTGGGAATCGGTGGCAGGTGGAGCCTGCCCCAACTCGGCGCTGCTGCTGCTGCCACTTTGCAGATGGCCTATCTGGTCGATGATGGCGGATATTCGCTGCTGACCTGGGGTCTCTATCTGTTGATCGGCGGCGCGCTGGCCTATCTTGGCTGGCAAAGGCCGACCTTGCGCGCAGGCAGCGCAGTTGCTGCGGCGATAGCTGTCTGGTTGCTGGCTTTCTGGCCAGATCCTGATGCTGGATCATTCGCGCTCGTGGCTGGCGCTGCAATCGCAATCTTCGCGCTGGTGCCACTCGCTCTCCAATGGCGCGGCAAGGCCGCTCTGCTCGAGATTATTCAGCTCGCAGTCTTTCCATTCTCCCTTGGTATTGTCACCTACGCCACCTTTGGCGATCCGGCGATCTGGGAGGACGGCTTCTTTGCCGAGGGGCATCTGGCATTGGTTATGGTCGGTCTGGCAGCGATCCCCGCCGCCAGTTTTGCCATGGAATGGAGGCGTTCAGAAACTCTTGCTATGGCCGGTTCCCTCATTCGGCTTGGTAGCGCCTCGCTGCTGGCACTTGCCGCACTTTGGCTGGTTACACCGTCCTGGCTGAACTGTGTTGCAGGTGCTTTGGTCGCGTTCGGCCTCGTTGCACTGCTGCACCTGCGCCAGCAGGATCCGCTGCGCATAACGGCCTGGACCGCCACTGTAACCGCGATTTTCCTTTTGCTCATCAGCGCGAGCGCAAATGGAGAAATCGAGTTGCTGGCAAATGGCGCTCGCGAGACAGAGGTTCTCCAAGCTGTCGTCCGCTGGGCGGCTGTTCTGGCAGCAGTTGTGGGGCTTCGCGCGACATTATCTGACCATCCGTCTGCCAATCCGGCAAGCGTCCTCGCCGCAGCTATCGCTTACGGTCTTGCCGCTCAATTTCTTCCGGGATCGACGCTGGCATGGGTCGCAGCCGCTGCCGCTATCGCCGTCGTGTACTGGCGCAAAAGCGATCTTCCCGCCTGGACAACCTTTCTGGTCATCGCTGTGCTTTGGACTTTGGCTCCGATGGGCGGATGGATCATAGCCGGAGCAGAGGCGATGTTGGGCGAGCCGTTTCTGGTCGCTGGAGCAATTCCAGCTCCCGATCTTTTCCGTCTGATCGCCCCTGCTGCGATCGCATCAGGACTGGTCGCCTGGCTCGGCGAATTCACCGATCGAACAACGCGGTGGCTTCCGAGGGGCATCGCTGCCTTCTTGATCACGATCAGCGTGCACAGCCTGTATAAGGGTGCTTGGGGAGTGGAAAATCTCGCTGACTTCGCAAGGTTGGGTCTGTTCGAACGGACAGTGTGGCAAGCGCTGCTGTTGGGCGGTGCCATCGCTGCCATGAAGCTGGCAACGTCCCGCATAGGCCAGTTTCTGGGGGCTGCACTGCTCGCTGCCTCAATGGCCCACTTCACCTGGTTCACTCTGGTTGTACACAACCCGCTGTGGGATGCGCAGCATGTCGGCCCATGGCCGATCTTCAACCTCGTGACGCTGGCTTACGGCACAGGCCTGGCTGGTCTGATCGTGGTCCGGTCCATGCCGTCCGTCAGATTGATGCGGGCCGCGCGGATAGCCATCGATGTCGCAATCATGGCATTGCTCAGCATCTGGGCGGTCACTTTGCTGAGGCAGATATTTGCGGGATCGCTGCTCAACGACTTGCCCATCGGTGCGAACGAAAGCCTGCTGATTTCGCTGCTTGGTATTATCCTTGCGCTCGGTTTCCTATGGTTCGGCAGTCGCTATCAGTTGCGAAGTTGGCGGGTCGGGTCGCTCGTTCTTATGCTGGGCGCTGTTGCCAAGGTCTTTTTGATCGATGCCGCTGGCCTCGACGGATTGCTGCGGATTGCAAGCTTCATGGCGCTTGGTTTCAGCCTGATCGGCATCGGGTGGTTTTACACCCGCCAGCTCAAGCAGGAAAAGCCGGCGCAAGAAGCCTTGCCCGAATAGCTGGATCCCACCCAGAGACAAAAAGGGCGGAGGATTGCTCCCCCGCCCCTTTGCTTGTCACGCCGCCGCTGCACTCATGGTGTGCCTGGCGAGTTGCCGTGAGATTATGCGCCTTCCACTTCGGAAAGGTCGATCTTAAGGCCCGGGCCCATGGTCGAGGTCAGGGAGACCTTTTCGACGTACTTGCCCTTGGCACCCGAAGGTTTCGCCTTGACGATCGCCTGGGTCAGCGCTTCGAAGTTCGACTTGAGCGCATCATCCTTGAACGACAGCTTGCCGATGCCAGTGTGGATGATGCCGTTTTTCTCAACGCGGAATTCAACCTGGCCGCCCTTGGCGTCCTTGACAGCTTGCTCAACGTTCGGGGTGACCGTGCCCAGCTTGGGATTTGGCATCAGGCCTTTCGGGCCCAGAACCTTACCCAAGCGGCCAACAACACCCATCATGTCGGGCGTTGCGATCACGCGGTCATAGTCCAGATTGCCAGCCTGCATGTCTTCCATCAGGTCCTCGGCACCGACCTTGTCGGCACCAGCAGCCGTTGCCTTTTCAGCATTGTCACCCTTGGCAAACACAGCAACCTTTACGTCCTTACCCGTGCCCGAAGGCAGAGAAACCATACCGCGGACCATCTGGTCTGCGTGGCGCGGATCAACGCCCAGGTTGATGGCAATCTCGACGGTTTCGTCGAACTTGGCCTTGTGCTCGCGCAGAGTGGCGATGGCATCGTCCACGGTGTAGAGCTTCTCACGGTCGAGCTTGGCTACAACCTGCTGCTTTTTTGTTTCTTTAGCCATTGTTTCAGCCCTCCACCACTTCGAGGCCCATCGAACGCGCAGAGCCTTCGATGATCTTCATGGCCTGATCGACATCATTCGCGTTGAGGTCCTTCATTTTGGCCTCTGCGATTTCCTTGACCTGGCTCTTCTTGATCGAACCAGCGACAACCTTGCCCGGCTCACTCGATCCGCCCTTCAGCTTGGCTGCCTTCTTGAGGTAGTAGCTGGCTGGCGGAGTCTTGGTGGTGAAGCTGAACGACCGGTCCGCATAAACGGTGATCGTTGTCGGGATCGGGGCATTCTTTTCAAGATCCTGCGTAGCGGCGTTGAACGCCTTGCAGAATTCCATGATGTTGACGCCGCGCTGACCCAACGCAGGGCCGATTGGTGGTGATGGATTTGCAGTGCCTGCGGGCACTTGCAGCTTGATATAGCCTTCGATTTTCTTGGCCACAGATGGCCTCCTTTCACACTGTCGAGCAGACCACGGCAATGCCGTGGTCAATCAGCTCTCATGTTAAGTGGTCAAACAGCAGGCTTCGATTGCTCTGGCCCGCCTTCCACGCGATTCCCTCTCGGGACCGCGCGCATTTACCGATCCTGCAAGCAAAAGCAAGGAATAAGCGCCTACAGCACCTTTGCGCTGCAACATCCATCGCACCCCGCCCCATGACTGTGCTATGGAATTGTCGATGAACAGATTTTGCGCCCTTCTTCTTGGCTTGGCTGCATGGCTGATACCTGCCGATGCGCTGGCACAATCGAACGACAGCATTGATCCCTCCACAGTGCGGGCAACCGACATGACCGCCGCCGAGATCGACGATCAGCTGGCTATTGGTGGTGAGGAAATAGAAGCCCGCAAACTTAGCAGCCGCATGACGGTAGAAGTCGCGGTCAATGGAACCGGTCCCTATAAATTCGTCGTCGATAGCGGGGCTGACACATCCGTAGTGGGCGAAAAGCTGGCCGCGCGCCTTGGCTTGCCAGATGCGGGGCCAGCCGTTCTGCTCGGCATGACAGAAGTCAAGCAAGTCGAACGGGTTACAGTCGATGAATTGCAGCTGGGGCCAACTCGCACGCATGATCTGGACCTGCCCGTACTCGACGAACGCGACATCGGCGGAGAAGGCATGATCGGCTTGGATGCGCTGGTCGAACAGCGATTGATGCTCGACTTTGATCAAAAGGTGATCACGGTCGACAATCCCGAAGAGCCAATTGATCTTGGCCCCAATGTGATCGTCGTCACTGCGCGTTTGCAACGCGGGCAATTGATCCTGACCGAGGTGTTCATTGGGGGCAAGAAAGTGGCGGCTGTTGTCGACACGGGAACAGAGGTAACAATCGGTAATCTGGCTCTGCGCGAGCAATTGATCCGGCGCGCCCCCAAAGATCCCAAGTCGATCGAAATTTTTGGTGTGACCGGGGCCAGAGCAAAACTGGAATTCGCCCATATCCCTCAACTCAAGCTGGGCTCGATCCGCATCCGCAACATGCCGATCGCCTTTGCCGACGTGCCGCCATTCGAAGTGTTCGGGCTGTCCGATCAGCCCGCTCTGCTGCTCGGCACTGATCTGATGGAGCAATTTCGCCGCGTGTCGCTTGACTTCAAGGAGCGCAAGGTCCGCTTTCAGCTGAAACAGTGCCAGAGCCGTCTGGCCATCATCCGCACCATCCGCAGCGGGTCACGTATCAGTTCGGACAATAAGAACGCTTGTTGAAGCAGGCCGCCAGACTTTGCCGTCACTCGTAAACAGGATCATCCGGATATCGCCCAGCCCGGCGCAACTGAGCCAAAGCAGGATTGGCGGGATCATGCGTGGCTGACGCATTCTGGCTCCAGCTCATCACAGGCTCGCGATGGGCGATTTTCCAGACGTGCCCGCGCTTCTCGAAGCGGTCAAGATAGCGGCCAAGATACGTCATTTCACTGTCTCCCTCGTCATCAACGCCAGTGCGATAGTGGAAGGCCACAAGAGTGCTTTCCACTTTTGCGCGATCTCCATCGTCGGCAAAGTCGAACAGCACATTGGAAACGACATGGTGGGTCTGGGCAAAGGCCTGCAAACCGATGACCAATTGCTCGCAAAAAGCATGGGCGGGCGCAGGATCAGCGCCATAGGCGGTCGTGGCATCCGGCCAGTAACAGGCTTTTAAGGCCACTTCATCTGCCCGATCGACCCCGCGGCAGTGCAGCGCCAATATCTCGGCAATCGCTGCCTGATCCGCAAGCCTGCTTGCATCGGGTACAGTGCCTGGCTGCCGCATCGCGTCATAACTCCCTATTGTTTCCGACAATTTACCTGAGCAGGCTCGCCCTTACTATTGGTCAAAATTGGGGAGACATTACCATCACCCAGGCACTTCAGGACCGCGAAGACATTCGCCAGCTGGCAGCGCTCTACATGCGCGGGCTCGACCGCCTTGATGTCGACTTGCTGCGCGCGCAATTCTGGGACGATGCCCGATTGGAATATGGCATCTATTCCGGTAGTCCCGCGGGGTTCGCCGAGTTTTGCATGCAGGCTCTGCGCGAGCATGTTCGCAATCACCATATGATTGGCCAGCATATCATCGAGCTGTCCGGTGATGAGGCTTTTGGCGAGGTTTATTATCAAGCCTATCACAAGGTTATGGGCGGCGACGGGAGCCACCGTGATCTGTTTATCTCCGGGCGTTACGTGGACCGCTACGAGCGGCGCGATGGCTTCTGGAAATTCGCCTATCGCAGCGAATTGGTCGACTGGGTGCGCGATAATCCCAGTGCAGATAGCATGCTGGATGAAACGCCCATGATTATCGGTCAGCGCAAGCCGCTAGATCCGCTTTATCACCGCACTGCGATGCGCAAACATTAGGGGATCTGACATGCGATATGATCAAACAGAGCCGTCCGATCCCTCGCTGGCGCCAGGCGAGGCGCGCTGTCCTGGCCCGTCGATGCAAGACATCATGGATGCTGATGGAGACAATCCTCCGGCCGCAATGCGGATTGAGGAATTCGAATTTCTTGGCGATGAGGATATTGATCTGGGCCGGTACACAGATCAGGCGTTTTACGATGCTGAGATCGAACGGATGTGGTCCCGCACGTGGCAATGGGCGTGCCGCGAGGAACACATTCCCGAGCCCGGCCAACAATATGTCTATGAAGTCGGGCCTTACTCGATCTTGCTCGTCAGAGATCAGAATATGGCCATCAATGCATTTGTGAACAGCTGCCCGCATCGGGCCATGCAGTTTGCCAAGGCAGGCCCAGTCGGTGGTCGGCGCAGTGCAATCCGCTGCCCCTTTCATGGGATGAGCTTCAACCTCGACGGATCACTCAAGGAGATCCCCTGCCGGTGGGATTTCCCCCATCTCGACGAAAGCAATTTCGCTTTGACGAGCGTGCGCTGCGAAAGCTGGGCAGGCTTTGTCTTCGTCAATCTGGACGATGATGCAGAGCCCCTGACCGATTATCTCGAGGTATTGCCCGATCATTTTCAGCATTGGCCGATGGATGACCGGTACATTGCCCTGCATGTCGAAAAGGTACTTCCTGCCAATTGGAAGATGGCGATGGAAGCCTTTCTGGAAGCCTATCACGTTCTGGAAACGCATTCTCAAGCCGTCTTCACCGCTTCGGATGCCAATGCACAATACGACATTTTCGGCAAAAATGTCAGCCGGTTCATGCACGCCGTGGGCGTGCCAAGCCCGCATTTGCGAGAGGACGTCAGTCAGGAAAAGCTGTTCGCCAAACTGGGCCGCAACCCCGCTGACCTGCCGAAAGGAGCCTCTGCCAGAGCAACGCACGCGGATCTATTGCGCAAGGAATATGGGGAGGCGTTCGCGGTCGATCTGTCCAACGTTTCCACCAGCGAAATGATGGACAGCATCGAGTATTTCGTGTTCCCCAACACCTTTTTCTTTCCCGGGATCAATATCCGTTTGTGCTATCGATTCCGTCCGATCGACGTGGACCATTGCCTGCATGAAATCTTCCTGTTGCAGCCACTGCCAGCATCGGGCGAGCGGCCGGCACCGGCCAAGCCTGTACGGCTGGAAGTGGAGGACAGCTACACCACGCTCGACAATTTCCCATTGGCCGAAATTCTCGATCAGGACACGGAGAATTTGGCGATGCAACGTGCCGGCGCAAAGGCGAGCAAAAAGGGCGCGCAATCGCTCGGCAATTATCAGGAGGCTCGCATCCGGCGCATGAATATGACGCTGGACGAATATTTGTAATCAGGTCTCGCCCAAACCTTACTTGACGAGCTCAACCTGTTCGATAATTCGCAACTATGCTCATTCAAAAATGCGTCAAAGTGACAAAGCGACTGCTTACCCGCGCAAGATTCGGCAAGCCTAGGCGCAGCATTTCAATTGAAGCTTACAAGGCCAATGAGCCAGATTTGGTGCATCTGGTTCATGCATCGCGACAACAAGCCCGAATTCCGCCGCGCAACATGGGTTCAATTGGCAAGCCGCTGGCCGAGATGGCCATCACCATTCCATCTCTTTATGTGGTTGAACTGGTGAATGGTCGCGCGATAGGTGAGCATGAATTGTGCTTTTCGCGCGCTAATGATTTCATCAGAGAAACGAGCTGGCATGATGAAGCATTAAGCGAAAGCGATTTGCCATTACGATATCCGAGCCTGAAACGGGTTCATGGCACGTGTCTATCCCTGCTCAGCGAGTATTCGTCTGACAATTACGGTCATCATCTTATGGATGCACTGTCCAGAGTAGGTTTGGCCCGCGACGCCGGTTTTACCTCTGAACACATCGATCATTATTATCTGCACCCGCCCAGCTCTCCGTCCGCCAAACAGATGATGCAAGCGCTCGGTATAGAACTCGACAAATGCATTTGGGCGAACGAGGTGTCTGGAATTGTTGCTGATCGGCTGATTGCAACCAGTTTTCCAGGCACCAAACGGAATTATTCGGCAATGGTCCCCCAAACCTTACGCCGTCCGTTCGAAACTTCACAACCGCCGTGCACTTTTCGCAAAATCTATATTCCGAGACGGGGAACGAGGAAATTGTCTAATGGAGCGGAAATCGAAGCCATTGCACAACGCTCCGGATTTGAAATCTACGACTTCCGGAAAATTGCGAATGAGTTTGAGTATCTCAGGGAGGCAAGCATCATAGTTGGACCGCATGGTTCAGATCTTTCAAACATTGCTGTCTGCCAAGCAGGAACAAAGGTTCTCGAACTTATTCCTTCTGATCATGTCCACCCCTATTTCTATACAATCGCAGAAGGGGCTGGGCTCGATTACAGTTTTATCGTCGGCGAAAGCGAGTTCGAGCGACCTGCTGGAACCGTTGGGCCAAGTCCTTATGATTTCAGTATTGATCCTGGCGAATTTTCAAACGCCATTGAGCAGATCACGTCCGAAGCCGAAGCTCAGATATAACCATAGCTCAGGCTAGCCTGTCGTCAGGCCAAACCTTACTTGACGAGTTCGACCTGTTCGAAATCGAGTTCGACCGGCGTTGCACGACCAAAGATCGAGACCGATACCTTGACCTTCGCCTTGTCGAAGTCGAGCTCTTCAACCACACCGTTGAAGCTGGCGAATGGCCCGTCGAGCACCTTGACCGAGTCGCCGATTTCGTAATCCACATGGATTTCGCGCTTGGGCGATGCCTGAGCTTCGGCAACACCGCCAAAATAGCGCGCCGCCTCTTTTTCGGAAATCGGCTGAGGCTTGTTATTGTTGCCCAGAAAGCCGGTCACCTTGGGTGTATTTTTGACCAGGTGATAGATGTCATCATTCATCCGCAGCTTGGCCAAGACATATCCAGGCATGAACTTGCGTTCGACCTGAACCTTCTTGCCTCGCTTCACCTCGGTGACGGTCTCGGTTGGGACTTCGACTTCCTCGACACCTTCGGACAGGCCCAGGCGCTCAGCCTCGGAAATGATCGCTTCCTTGACCTTGTTTTCGAAGCCGGAATAGGCGTGGATGATATACCAGCGAGCCATGATTATACCTGTCTAAATGCTGTGATGAGATAAGTTGAATTGGAAGAAGCGGGCCGATCAGACCAGCGTCAGCAGCCAGCGCACGAGGCCGTTGAAAACGGTGTCCACGCCGAGAAAGAACAGTGCCAGGATCACCATCATGATAAACACGAAGATCGACGTGCGAATCGTTTCCTGACGCGTCGGCCAAACCACCTTGCTGGTTTCCGTGCGCACCTGGTTCACGAATTCCGCTGGTGATGTCTTACGCTTTTTCTCTTCGGCCATAGTCGACCTTCCCGTCCTTCAAATGTCGTTCAGCGGGCAATCAAGGATTGGTTCCGCTGACTGGTCCCGGCTGGCTTTCAGGTAGGGTTTCGCGCCGCCCCGAACAAGGTTCGGGAGGGGCTTTACCTGATTCCAATGTCGGAAAATATGCAAGTCACCTACGCGCCCCCCGTGGTAAAAGCAAGCGAATGAAGAAAGCCAAAATCGCATTACCATCACCATAGCGTGTTGCGCAGAAGTTTAGGCTGGCCATCCCCGCGCCCCATCATTAGCTTGCCGGATCAATAACTGGGTCGCAACAAGGGGGCGCCAAGACAATGGCAGCAGCAGACATCGGTACCGTCAGTCTCATCGACAGAGTTACCAACATATCGGACTTTATCTGGGGCGGCACCTGGAATGGCGAGCTTTTGCCATGGTTGTCAGTCGGTGGCCAACCAATCCCTCCCATGACGATTATCCTGCTGGGTATCGGTATGTGGATCATGATTGGATTGCGGTTCTATCCGCTGCGCCAACTGGGCAGCGCGTTCAAGGGACTCTTCGCCGGTCGCAAAGGTGATGGCGATGGTGAAATTTCGCCTTTCGCAGCGCTTTCCACGGCACTTTCAGGCCAAGTTGGCACGGGTAATCTTGCCGGTGTCGCAACGGCCATTGCTCTGGGTGGGCCCGGCGCGATCTTCTGGATGTGGATTACGGCCCTTGTCGGCATGGCGCTGGCCTTTGCCGAAGGCTCGCTTGCCATCCGTTATCGCGAAACAACCTCGGACGGGGTCAAGCGCGGCGGCCCAATGAGCTACATCATGCTTGGGCTTGGTCCGAAATGGACCTGGCTGGCCATCCTGTTCTGCCTTGGCACCTTGTTCTCAGCCATGGTGACCGGTAACTCGATCCAGGCCAATGCCGTCGCCGACGGCCTCAATGAATTGTTTGGCATTGAGGAGTGGCTGGGCGGATTGATTGTGGCGGTTGCCGTATTCGTCGTCATTATCGGCGGCATCAAGTCGATCGGCAATGTTGCTGAAAAAGTCATCCCGTTCATGGCGGCCGCCTATATCGTCATGGCCATCATTGCCCTGGCTCTGAACATTTCAGACATCCCGGCAACGTTTGGTCTGATCTTCGACGGAGCCTTCAATCCGCAGGCAGCAACCGGCGGCTTTGTCGGTGCAGCCATAGCTCTGGCGATCCGGGCAGGTGTGGCCCGCGGGCTCTTCTCCAACGAAGCCGGTCAGGGTTCGACCCCGATTGCGCATGCCGTGGCTCAAACGAATGATCCTGAGCAGCAGGGTCGCATGGCGATGCTGGGGACTTTCATCGACACGATCATCATCTGCACCATGACTGCACTGGTCATTCTGACCGTACAGGGCGATTTTACCGGCGGCGGTGAAAGCGTGGCCCATGCATGGAATTCCGACCTGGAAGGCTTTGCCATGACCAGTGGTGCTTTTGCAGCGGCATTCCCGGTCCAGATTTTCAGTATTCCGATCGGGACGTTGGTAGCCTCGACTGCGCTGATCCTGTTCGTGTTCACCACGCTGCTGACGTGGAGCTATTACGGTGAGCGTGCAATTACCTTTATTTATGATCGTGTTCCGGGATCAACTCGCGGCGGGGAAAAAATCCTGCACATGATCTGGCGAGTGCTGTGGTGTGTCGTAATCTATATTGGATCGACTCAGGACCTGACTCTGGTCTGGCGCCTTGGCGACATTTCCAATGCCGCAATGGCCCTGCCCAACCTGTTGGCGATCGTGCTGCTGTCAGGCGTGGTCTTCAAGCTGGCCAAGGGGGACCGGACAGCGGGCAAGGATTTCAAGGCTGAAACGCCGGAGGAGCCTGACGAGTACTGAGCAAATTTCGGGCGCGTTTGCGCATCGCCAACGAAAAAGGGCCGGTCGTGATGACCGGCCCTTCTTGTGAGATTATGAAAACACTAACCGGCGTCGAACAGGCGTTCAAAAAAGCCCGGCTCCTCCATCGGCTTTACCCGGCCATAGGCCATCCTGCGCGTGGTCGCATCGGAGAAACTGCGGGGCCGGGTCCAATTGTCCGGCCGGCTGCTACGATAACTGTGTGACATGACAAATTTCCTTGACTGAACTCACCCTCCAGTCTGGAAATAAAATGCATGATATCGCTAAGTGGTTCCCACTATTGCTCTTTTACCTCTTTCCCAAATCAATAAAACCATCGCCGCGCTGGCCAATGGCATCAAATTGACCTGCAAGCTCAGCGCGAAAACCCGCGTAACAAATGGCGCCAGATATAACCCGACCAAAATGAGCTTGTCCCATGAACGATAACCTGATTGCCGCGCCTCTGCAGCCAGCCACAATGTGGGCAGAATGAGGAACGCGAGATCGTAATTGAACAAATAAGGCGAGGCGAGCGGCGTTGCGGCCAGCGCCAAGGCGCCTGTTGCCTGCGCGTCCCCACCAAAGCGCCTCCATGACATCATAACCAGCGCAATCATTGCCAGAGCAAGCACGCCATTTACTGCCAAGGCGGCCTCGGGCCCAAAATACACCCGCACCTGGCCGTAAACCGTCGCCATGCGCAGATAGAAATCGGCCCGGTCCATTGCCATCAATTCCGCGCTGACATCCCAGCTGGAAGTGTATGCAACCATCGTCTGAGTCCCGAAGGCAAGCCACGACAACAAGACCAGACCTATTGCCGAAATCGCTGCTGCAATAAACGCTTTCCAACGCGCACCCGCTGCCAGCCAGAACGGCAGGAGCAGTGCCAGGTGCGGCTTGATAATCAGCGCGCCAATGAACGCGCCCCCGATCCATTGACGGCTCGCGCCTACAAAGGCGACCCCACCGATCAAAAGTGCGCCTGTCAGCAAGCCATTTTGGGCGTGACTGGCTGCGGCAAGAGCGCCAGGATAGGCAAGGATGAGGGGCCAGTAATGCGGGTAGAAGCGCGTCGTTATTCCCATCCATAGGGCGAAGGTGACCGCCACCCAGGCAATCCAGGCGACAGGATAAGACAGGGCTCCAAAAGGAAGGATCGCAAACAGCAATGGAGGCGGATTGACGAAAGCAAAAATGTCGCGAAAACCAGTAGTCGCTTGCACCGCGCGCTGGGTTGCAAGGTCATAAACCGCCGGGAAATCGCCGGTCAGACCAATCCGCGCCGCGCCCCAGAAAGCCAGAAAATCGCTGTATTGATCCTCCATGGCCAGCTTGAAATACAATCCTAGCGAGGCAAAGGAACAAAAGGCCAGGATGAGGGCATAGGCCCGCACCCGACCGCCGCTCAGCCATTTCGCTTCTCGCACAAAATCCACAAACCGCCCCGTCATTCCCGTCCCCCGACGCCGGTACAAGCAACACAGTATGCTGCATCGCGCACCATAGGCGCGCGCAGCACGGCAGCGCCAGCATGGTTTTGGAACAATATGGGAAAAGCGTGCATCAGCAAAATGGCAGGGGTGACAGGATTCGAACCCGTGGCCCTCGGTTTTGGAGACCGATGCTCTACCAACTGAGCTACACCCCTGCAGATGCGGGCTGCGCTCTAGGCGAGGCCGCAAGGCTTGGCAAGATAGGTTTAGCGCAAACTGCAGATTGAATGCTATAGACTTGCCTCCATGCACGGCTCCGCAAACCCACCTCAGCCCGCGCCGATCCCGGCTGACCTGCTTTTGCTGGCCTATCGCAATGGTATTTTTCCGATGGCCGACAGCCGCGATGATCCCGAGGTCTTCTGGGTCGAGCCCAAGGATCGCGCAATAATTCCGCTGGATCAGTTCCACCTGTCCCGCAGCCTCCGCAAAGTGCTGGCGCAAGACCGCTTCACAATCACTTTCGACACAGCATTTGCGCACGTGATCGAGGCCTGTTCCCATCCGCGCCCCGGCCATCCAGACAGCTGGATCAGCGAGCAGATCAAGACAAGCTATCGCCAGTTGCATGACATTGGCCATGCTCATTCGGTTGAGTGCTGGAGCGACGGGGAACTGGCCGGCGGGCTTTACGGTGTCAGCTTTGACCGCGTTTTTTGCGGCGAAAGCATGTTCAGTCGCAAACCCAATGCCAGCAAGGTAGCATTGGCGTGGCTGGTTGCGATGATGCGTCGGGGTGGATTTGCCGTGCTGGACTGTCAGTTCATGACTGACCATCTCGCCTCAATGGGGGCCGAGGAGATACCGCAGGCAGAATATATGAAATTGATTGCAGCCGCCGCCGGAAAGCCAATCATGGGTTTGGATGAGGCCTATTCCAGCATTGCCCACCCCGATGTATCAAATGGCAGTGGGCAGCCTTATGCGCCAGGAAAATCCATCGCACAGTCTTTCACCCAGACATCGTAAATCGGGTGCTCAACGACATTGAGGCTGGGCGAGTTCTTGAACAGCCAGCCTGAAAATACCGATGTGAATTCGTCCGCCCCGCGCTCTTGCACCAAGACCTGAACGAAGGCGCCGGTTTCCTGCGGCATTTCCCAAGGCGCGGTGGTTTCACAAGCCTGCATGCGGATCACGACATTTCCATCACGAACCATTGAGCCAGGCTTCATTTCAAAGTCGCGGGTTTCATTGTTCCGCTTGTTGAGCAGACCGATCGTAGCCACCCGGTCTTCCATCGCTGTGCCAATCTGGGCATCCTCCGGGGCTTGAGCGACGGGAGGAGTGACTTGCAAATCTTCTGGCACTTCTGTCTCTGCCGGAGCGGGTGCCGCAGAATCCTGAGCACAACCGGCGAGCGTCAGACCAAAGGCGCAGGCCAGCGGTGTCCATGCCCTTCTCAAGAGAAACCCTGTGCGGGCGGCAACGTACCCCGGCAGTTCATCACGAGTGTCGGCCAAAGGCGCAGCCCCGTCCACAATCAGTTTTCCGGGCTTCCATCCCCGGGAACCCAAGCTTCATAATCACCGGTTGCCCCAGCGCGGCGTCCGCCCATTTCAAGCGCACCGCTCGGGCGATAGGCTTGTGCGGTTCCAGTAGCATTTGGCGTGTAGTCAGCTTCCCAGATCTTCGCCGGGGGCAGATGGCTTTCAGGGACATCGTCAAACGATCCATGCAGCCAGCCATGCCATTCAGCAGGCACCCGGCTGGAATCGTTGGCGCCGTCATAAAGGACCCAGCGACGTTCTCTCACGCCATCCTTGGGCTTGGCACGGTAATACTTGTTGCCTTGTGCATCGGTCCCGACGTGATCGCCCTTGCGCGCAGTATCAAGCAAGGTCGTCAGACCGGCACCGTTCCACCAGGTGAAAAGATTGGCAAAGATTCCCATGCGCAGCGCCTAGCCGATTCGCCATCGCAGGCCAAGCGCCAAGCGCATCATGGTAGAGAATATTGGACCCGGTCACCGGGCGCTATGCCCAATTCCGCCGCCCTGCCCCCGGCCAGCTCCAGGACAGCGGTGGCTGCACCCGTCGAATGAACCGAATCTGTCGTGTAAGGCGGCGTGTCTGCGGCGATATTGCTGATCCGGCCATCCACTCCGATGAAAATGATGTCGAGCGGGATCGGAACATTCTTCATCCAGAAGCTTCGCAGTCCAGGCTCCCTAGAAGGGAAAAGCATCGCTTCGTCAGGCCCGACTTCCGTGCGAAACATCATACCGCGCGCCTGCGCTTCGGGGGTATTGGCAAGTTCGGTCCGAAAACTGTGTGTGCCCGACGCGCTGATGACCTGCACCGGAATAATGGTGAGCCCCGATACCGGATGAGTTTCTTCGCGCTCCTCAGTTGCACTGACACTGTCCGACGAACTTGTCGGAAAAGATTGCGCTGGAGCCTTGTCAGAGCATGCAAGCGTAAACATCGCTGCGGCAGCCAGCCCAACTCCTGGAGTTATAAATCGTCCACCTGGGATAACCATTCTTCAGCCTGTCCTGTCGTTTCCGCGTTCACCAAAGTTTTAGCGCTGTCGTAGTCATGCCCCGCCCGGATCATCGCGGCAATCTGTTTTTCACGGCGCGCTCGATCAGGAAGCCCATCGCCAAAGGGGCCAAATCGCCGTTTCTGCGCCAGAGCAAAGGCGGCATGGCGGGCCGCACTTGCGTCGGGTGCCACCGCTCCGCGGAGATCATCATCAATGCCGTCAGCGCGCAAGGCCTGTTCGACCCGCCTGCCGCCATATCCGCGGCGCAACAAACCATCCGTCTTGGATCGGGCATACGCCTCATCATCGATATAACGCAGTTCAACCATGCGTTCGACGATCGCAGCCACATCAAGTTGCGGCCTACCACTTTCCATCTGGTCGTCATCCTTGGCCTCAACCTGGCCCCGCTCGCGGATCTTGCGGTGCAGATACGCTTCAAGCTTGCCCGAACTGGTGGCAAAGCGGGCGACGTAGGACAAGGCCAGATCATTGAGCTTGCGCTGGTCCAGTGGTTTCGCACGCCGCTTGGCTTTGCGGCGGCCAGCATGGCGCCCGTGATTGCTATCGTCAGGCCCGCTTGAGGCTGAACTGCGCCGTCTACGACCCGGCATTCTGGTTCCATTTGTTACCATTTCGCCTTATTCGTGCCACACTCATTATCAAATGGGAAAGGCTGAAACTTTGCGGGGACGGGAATCTTGCTGCATAGTGACATGGATAAGGCGCATCATAGCGTCGTAAATAACGGGTATCGTTGAAAAATATGACCGACGCCGCACTAAAGCCGACGCCGAACGATTGCGACTTGCCGCGCATCCGAGCCAAATTCGATACATTTAATGATGCCATCGATTATGCGGCCAAGAGCAAAAAGGGCCTCAATTTTCACGATATGCGTGGACAGCTTGAACGGGTCTATCCTTATTCCGAAATGCGTGAAGATGCCCTGGTCATGGCGCGCCGGCTCATTGCCAGTGGCATCGGCAAGCAGGACAGGGTTGCTCTGATTGCTGAGACCGGTCCCGAATTTGCGGCTCTTTTTTGCGCCTGTGTATATGCAGGCGCATGGCCGGTTCCTTTGCCTCTGCCCACGACATTCGGAGGCAAGGATAGCTATATCGATCAGTTGGCCGTTCAATTGGACAGTTCTGATCCGGCCCTGCTGATCTATCCTGAGGAAATTGCCGAGATGGCTGGTGCTGCTGCGGCCAAGCAGGGATGCAAAGGCGAAAGCTGGCAGGAGTTCGCGAAGCGCGAGGCGCCCGAATGCGACCTGCCGACCGCCGATCCGGAAGACATTTGCTATCTGCAATATTCATCCGGCTCGACGCGGTTTCCAACCGGCGTTGCCGTGACGCACCGCGCGTTGTTACACAATCTTTATGGCCACGCGGTATCGATGGACCTGGGCGAGAACGACCGCTGCATCAGCTGGCTGCCGCTGTATCACGACATGGGACTGGTCGGGTGCTTCCTGTCCTTGATCGCCAATCAGTTTTCGGTGGATTATTTGCGCCCTGACGCTTTTGCCCGGCGCCCGCTCGCATGGCTCGACATGATCAGCCGCAACCCTGGCAACACCGTCTCCTACTCGCCCACATTCGGTTATGACATTTGCGCCCGCCGCATTTCCAGCCAGAGCCAGGTGGCGGACCGGTTCGATCTGTCCCGCTGGCGCCTTGCCGGCAATGGAGCCGACATGATCCGCCCCGATGTCATGCAAAGCTTCGTCAATGCCTTTGCCGAGGCTGGCTTCAGCGCCAGCGCATTCACCCCGTCCTATGGTCTGGCCGAAGCCGTCTTGGCGGTAACCGTCATGCCACCGGGCGAAGGCATCCGGGTCGAACTTGTCGAAGAAGAGCGCCTATCCGGTGCATCTCGGGACATCACTCGCCCAGCCCGGTACCGCGCAATCGTGAATTGCGGCAAAGCCTTGCCTGACATGGAGGTTGAAATTCGCGCCGAGGATGGCAGCGCACGCGGTGATCACCAGATTGGCACGGTTTGGTGCCGTGGCCCCTCAGTCATGCATTCCTATTTCCGAAATCCGCAAGCGACACAGGCCTGCATGGCCGATGGTTGGCTGGACACCGGCGATATGGGTTATCTCGTTGACGGCTATCTGTTCATCGTGGGCCGTGCCAAGGACATGATCATCATCAACGGCAAGAATCATTGGCCGCAAGATATCGAATGGGCGGTGGAACAGCTGGCCGGGTTCAATCACGGCGATATCGCTGCATTCTCTGTCGAAACGGAAAATGGCGAAGAAGCGCCAGCAGTGCTGGTCCATTGCCGGATTTCGGACCCAGACGAGCGGGTCAAGCTTCGTGATCAGATTTCGGACAAGGTGCGCTCTGTTACCGGCATGAGCTGCGTCGTAGAGCTGGTTCCGCCGCGCACGCTGCCGCGCACCAGTTCTGGAAAGCTGAGCCGGGCCAAAGCCAAGAAGCTGTATCTGTCAGGAGAGATTCAGCCGCTTGACCTTGCGGCTTAATCGAGCAGACTAGTTTTCGAAAACGCCCCAACTGGTCCGCACTTCGCCGCGGGCCGCACTGGTCTGCACTTCCACGCCCATTCCGCCTAGGATCTCACTGGCGCGCGCAATTTGCTCCCTGGGACCGCTCAAGCGCACCGGACGATCAAGGCGTGTTGCAGCCCATCCAACCAGGGCAATGGTGGCTGCGCCAGCTTCATCAGGTTCACCTTCAGCAAATGTGACAATGTTGCTGATCGTGGCGGCTGGCGGGATCAGTTCCACCTGCCAATCCGGTTCTGAACCCGCGATACGCTGTTCCAAAGCGCGGTAAGACGAGAGACTTGCCCCTTCCAGTTTCTGCGCACGGACCACCGCGCGGCGGCGGCGGGTGTCGATCAGCACCTCGCTCTCATCCACACCTGCCGCCAGCATCAGGCGTTGGGTCAAATCATCTACGCGATCGGATGCAGCAGCTTCTTCTCGCGCCTGGGCAGCGGCAATCTGCGCTTGCACGGCGCTTCTTTCATCGTTGACCAGAAATTGCGTCAGCTCCAGATCGACAGGAACCTTCAGCGTGTTTTCAAGCCGACGCTCTGCATCGGCCTCAGCATCATCTTTGATCTGGGTGGTCCAGGCGAACGCCACAACAGTGATCGGCTCGTTGTCAAAGGCGATTTCCGGCTGCGAGATACGTGCAGAATCCTCAAACGCCGCATTCAATTCTGCCCGGATGATCCGACCGGCATTCGCCTCCCACGCAATTTGACGCAATGACAGGCCCAGCGGAACAGCCAAAGCAATAAATACGGCGCCCACGGCCAGGTTCTGGAACAACGTGTTGCGCCCGCTCATATTGGTGCGGAAACCATACAGACGCGCCATGGCCAATGCCGTCAAAGCAATAGTCAGCAAGTTCGTCACATACAGCAGCAACGCGCCGGAAAATACGGTCCAGTTCAATGTCGCAAGGCCAAATCCGACTACCGCAAGCGGCGGCATCAGAGCCGTTGCAATGGCCACGCCGACGATAGTGCCCTCGCGTCCGCGGATCATGGCATAAGCACCGGCGAGCGCGGAGAACAACGCTACGAGAAGATCGAACAGGTTGGGCCGCGTGCGCGAGGCAATCTCGGGCGTTATGTCCTCCAGCGGAGAGAAAAACACCACCAGCGTACACAGACCCACCGCCATGGCCGAGCCCCAGGCCAGGCTGCGTGCTGACTGCTTCAACCAGTTATAGTCGCCTATAGCGAGGGCAAAGCCGAGCCCCATGATTGGGCCCATCAGGGGCGAGAGCAACATGGCCCCGATGACAACCGCTGGCGAGCTTAACAGCAAGCCAAGGATCGCAATCCCACCTGACATTGCCGTCATGAAGAGATAGCGGTGCGACAGTTGACAGTCTTCGCGACGCTTCTCGATCACCGAATTCTGGTCAACCGTGCCAACTACGTCTTCCAGCCACCAGCGCAGAAAGCTGAATTTGTAGCGGGAAATGGCCACTCGCTTTTGCGGTGGCGTTGTCTCTTTCACGGCCTGAGCCGAGTCTTCGGAAGGCGTTGAAGCGGCAGGCGAGGCGGTATCGTTCAAGACGTTTTCCTGGTCGAACTGGTGTCGGCATGCTGATCTAGGCGCAAACCAAGAGAATAGAAAGCATGGACGTATTGGCCGAATTCAGGCACAAAACTTGAAGTTCGTGTCTTAGATTACTAATACAGTTGTAAGCGTTGCGGCGCCCGCGCGCATGGGCCCGGTCCAGCCGCAGAACCTTCAGGGAGTTTGACAAGCAGCGATGACGACGAAGCAAACCGAAACAGCAACCGCGGTCGATTTTGAGCTGACGCCGCCTGATCCCGTGCCCGCAGTCGCGCCGGAAAAGGCCGCCGGGCTTGTACCCGTCACTCCTGAGCAGAAATCCAAACTGGACACCAAGGTCGACGACTTTGTCACCGATCTGGTCTCTGTCGATGCCAATTCTCCCGCTTTTGGGGAGAAGGTCGACCAGATTACCCGCATGGGTCAAGAACAGATTCGCGCAGCTGCAGCCCATTCCAACCGTTTCCTTGATCGCCCCGTTCGGGCGATGGATGCGGATAGCGGTGTCGGCCAGGATTTGGCTGAACTGCGCCGCACGGTCGAGGATCTGGATCCAGGCCGCAAGGGCAAGCTGCGCGGTCGCAAGCTGTTCGGCATCATCCCGTTCGGTAACAAGCTGCAACGATATTTTGATGGCTACACCAGTGCGCAGGGTCACATCCAGTCAATCCTTGAACGGCTCGCTTCGGGCAAGAAGGAACTGTTTCAGGACAATGCTGCCATTGACGTCGAGCGACAAAAATTGTGGGAAGCCATGGGTGAGCTGGAACAGATGATCCACATCGCCAAAACGCTGGACGAGCGGCTGGAGCAGAAGGCAAACGAGCTGGACGCCACCGATCCGGCGAAGGCGAAGGCGATCCGCGAAAGTGCATTGTTCTATGTCCGGCAACGCACGCAGGATTTGCTGACGCAAATGGCAGTCAGCGTACAGGGTTATCTCTCGCTCGATCTGGTCAAGAAGAACAATGTCGAACTGGTAAAAGGCGTTGACCGTGCCAGCACCACCACCGTTGGCGCATTGCGTACGGCGGTAACTGTGGCTCAGGCCATGACCAACCAGAAGCTGGTGCTGCAGCAAATCACCTCACTCAACCAGACCACCAGCAATATCATTGATTCCACCAGCACAATGCTGCGTGAGCAGACCGGTCAGATTCACGAACAGGCGGCGTCCAGCACCATTCCGTTGGAGACACTGCAAAGGGCTTTCCAGAACATTTACGACACAATGGACGAGGTCGATGACTTCAAGGTGCGAGCGCTGGAAAGCATGAAACAGACCGTCACCACTCTGTCGAGCGAAGTCGAAAAATCGAAGGGTTATATTGCCCGCGCAGAAGGGCAGGCTCAGGCGCAGGCCAAGGTAGCATCAGAGCCATCCTTGCTGGCACTGGACAGTTAAGGCACCACTGCAATGGTCGATACCACCAATCAATCCGATCAGATCATGAGCGCGGCAAACCGGTCGCTCGTCACCCAGCGCGAGGGCGGCACGCACCGTTCTGCCGTGTCGATCGGACAGGGATCGGCTGCCGCCAAACGCAAGAATTGGGCAAAGCGGATCAAATATCTGCTCGGTGCAATTGCAACGATCATCATTACGGCTTCTGTCGCGGGTATTGTGCTGGACGGAATCGGTTTCACAGGTGTCATGATGACCGCGTTGGCGGTGATGGCAGCAGCCTGGGTGTTTACCAATTATCCCAAGGTCAAAGTGCCCAAGCGCACTGAATTGACCAAGGGTGATCCCAAGCAAATGGTTGCCCGGACCGAATTGTGGTTGGAAGCCCAACGCCCCGCCCTGCCCGCACCCGCCGTCAAGGTGGTTGACCAGCTCGGCGTGCAATTGGATTCGCTTGGCCTGCAATTGCAGAGCGTCGACCAGCACCATCCTTCGGTAAATGAAGTTCGCGAACTGGTGGGCGAATATATTCCCGAAACGATCGACGATTACCGCAAGATCCCGATGCATCTGAGGCAAGAAAATCATGCCGGTAAATCCGCTGATGACCGGCTGACTGAAAGTCTGACAAAAATCAGCGGCGAGGTGGACCGGGTTACCCGTCGCTTGGCCGAAGGCGCGCTCGACGATCTGGCGATCAAGTCACGTTATCTGGATTATCGCTTTGGCGGTGCCGAGGCCCTGGAAGACAAGAGTCAATAGGATACAGCCCATGAGAGTTGCCCTGCCCCATGATCTTGGTCGCGAAGAGGTTCGCCGCCGCCTGCATGAACGCAGCCACGAAATCGTCGATTACATTCCCGGCGGTCTGGCTGATGTCGATACGTCGTGGAGCGATCAGGATACGATGAATTTGAAGGTCGCTGCCATGGGTCAGCGAATCACTGGCGATATCCAGATCGAGGATGAGCAGGTGATTTTCACCATCGAATTGCCGGCCGCGCTGACTTTTGTTCGACCGATGATCGAAAGTGCAATTCGCGCAAACGGACAAAAAATGCTGACTTAGCAATGGATGATCGGCCAAACAGCCATGGATTTCGTGAAAACCAGCGTGGCCAAAGCAAGTAAGCCACTCTAAAAACTAGACATATCTCGTTGCTTGTAGCAAGAGCCAACGCCTGTGCGCCGGGATAGCCTGGTGAGGGGGCACCCTTGCGTTTGCAAATAGACGCGGGAAACAGCCCATTTTGGCGCGCCGGCCATCGCACTTGGAGGAGCGATAGTATCGAGAATTTGAAGTCCACTACCAGCTTGCGTTCTGCCCTGCGCCAGCAAACCCGCGAAGCTCATGACACCCTGGATTCGGCCATGCGCGTGACCGGCTGGACAACCATGCAAGATTACGCTGCATTTCTGCGCATCCAGAATGCTGCACGACAGCCGATCGAAGCCTTTTTTGCCAACACCAGCAGCATAATTGATGCTCCTCCGGCACAAACAGGATTGATCGCGCGAGACTTGGCTGAATTGGCCGACCAGTTCCCCGGCCCCACCATCACATTTTCGCATCGCACTCAACCCTTTGCGCTGCCAGCTCACAGTGATCCGACCGGTGCCTTTTGGGCGATTGCGGGATCCTCGCTTGGTAATCGCGCAATCGCCCGGGACATTGCCACCATTGCAGGAGCAGAAGGCTGGCCGACCCGGTTCTTGAGCGATGAGCGAATGATCCGATACTGGAAGGCATTGCGCCCCAAGCTGGATCAAGCCGCTTCAGATGACACCATAGCTGCCGCTGCAAGTGCAGCGTTGGACGTGTTTAACCACTTTGAGAAAACAGTCCGGATGATGGACGAGAAGAGCCCAGCATGAGTTACGGTGCCAAAACCTACACTTTGAACGATTGCGATCGTGAACCCATCCACCAGATCGGCGAGATACAGCCGTTCGGTGCCTTGATTGCCGTCAGCGCAGATTGGGTAGTTGCCCATTGCTCGGCCAATTGCGCCCATATTCTGGGTGTGGAGGACAATCCTTCGATTGGCCAACCGCTGAAGAGCTATTTCAGCCCACAAGCGATTGATCGTCTCAGTCAGGCAATTGGAAAGTTGGACCGCGATGACGCGATAGAGCGCCTTTTTTCCGTCAGCCTACGCAAAGACTGCGGAGACTATGACGTGTCCGTGCATCAGAGCGGCGCACTGACGCTCATCGAGTTTGAACCACACGCGACCAAGGATTACGCCGACCATATTTCACTGATTGGCCCATTGATGGCGCAGCTGGAGCCGATCCGGACGATCCCCGATCTATGCGACAAGGCAGCGATGCTGATGCGCGGCATTCTGGGCTATGACCGTGTCATGGTCTACCGCTTCCACCCCGATGAAAGCGGAGAAGTCATTGCCGAAGCCCGCGGCGATGATATCGATTCCTTCTTGGGCCTGCGTTATCCTCAAGCTGATATTCCGCAGCAGGCCCGCGCCCTGTACCTGCGCAGTCCCTTCCGCATCATCAGCGATATTCACGGAGAGCGCGTACCGATCGAGCCACAAACCTCGCTCAATGGGGATCCACTCGATCTGTCACTGAGCATGTTGCGTGCGCATTCCAAGGTTCACCTGGAATACATGAACAATATGGGTGTTGAGGCGTCGCTTTCGATCTCGCTTTCTGTAAAGGGAAAGCTCTGGGGCATGTTTGCATGCCACCATTACCAGCCTCGGAACATTCCCTATTCGCTGCGCACAGTCGCCGAATTGTTTTCGCAAATGTTTTCGCTTTTGCTTGACCGCTCCCTCATCAGCCAAGTCGAGAAACTGCGTGCTCAGGGTCGCAAGATTCACGAAAAACTGATGGTACGACTGGCCGAGGGCACTTCGATGCTCGACAATCTTCCGCAGGTCGAAGACGTGCTGGCCGACATCATCCCTCATGACGGGGCCTCGGTTTATGTCGGCGGTGTGTACCGCGCCAATGGCTCTGCCCCTACGGCTGAAGAGTTCGAAGCCTTGCTGCCAGCGCTGAATGGCGCACCGGTCAGCACAATCATCGCCATGGATGCGCTCGGGCAGCAACTTAAGTCAGGCAAGCAATTTGTTGATCGCGCAGCAGGCGCATTGATCATTCCGATCTCGCGCACCCCGCGTGACTTTCTGGTGCTGTGGCGCAAGGAAGTGCGGAGGAGCGTCGTTTGGGCAGGCAATCCGGTCAAGACGATTGAACAGGCTCAGGCCGGGGGCAAAATTTCGCCACGGACGAGCTTTGCCGCATGGGAAGAAAGCGTCACTGGGCGCAGCACCCCATGGGCCGAGGAAGAACAGGAAATCGCAGAAAGCCTGCGCATAACACTGCTCGAAGTGGTTTTGCGGCTGACCGATGTTGCTGTTCAGGAACGCGCCAAGGCGCAGGAACAGCAAGAATTGCTGATTGCCGAGCTCAACCATCGGGTTCGCAACATTCTCAACCTGATCCGCAGCCTGATCGATCAATCCAAGCACGAGGCGACTGATATTCCGACCTTTACCGAGATTGTCGGTGGCCGGATCAGCGCTCTTGCCACTGCACATGACAATATTACCCGTGAAAACTGGGCTCCTGCATCAGTTTATTCGCTGGTGGAGGCCGAAGTTGCCGCCTATCTTCAGCAGAAGAAGGACCGGCTCAGGATCAGCGGCGATGATGTGCTGATTTCGCCCGAAGCTTACACGGTCCTTGCTCTGGTGATTCACGAAATGACCACAAATTCTGCGAAATATGGCAGCTTGTGTGACCGTCGCGGGCATCTGGAAATTGACCTGGCGCGCGACAGCGATGGCGATCTGAGCATTCTTTGGAACGAGATTGGTGGTCCTGCGGTCAAGGAACCCACCCGTCGCGGTTTTGGCTCCACGATCATCGAGCGATCAATCCCGTTCGAACTCAAGGGATATTCAAAGGTCGATTACAATCGCGATGGGCTGCAAGCCAAATTTGTCATCCCCTCGACCTATATCAGTACACCGACCGGAGAAGCGGCTGCGAATTCGCCAGGAAACCGATCACAGCGCAATCAAACCACCCATAGCCTCGGCGATGTACCCGGAAACATTCTGGTGGTGGAAGATAGCATCATTATCGCCATGGATACCGAAGATTGCCTAAAGACGTTGGGCGTCAAGACAGTCAATTTGGCAGCAAGCGTCGCTGGTGCGATGGAAGTGCTGGGCAAATCACCGCCCAATTTCGCAATTGTAGACTACAATCTCGGGTCAGAAACCAGCGATCCAATCCTAAAAGAGTTGAATACGCTGGGCATCCCCTATGTGCTGGCGACCGGCTATGGCGAGATGGCGGACAAACTTGAAAATGGCTCGGGCATCGGCGTTTTGCGCAAGCCTTACAGCAAGGACGATATCGAGCGTGTCATCGCTGCACCGGCCTAGAGGCTGTTACTTACTGATTGGACGCGCCATCAAGCTTGCCAACGGCCTGGGCGGCGGCCTTGGACATGACCAGCACATCGTCTCCGTCGACGATGATACATAAGCCTTCGATGCCGATTGCAGAGACGCGGGCCGTGTCACTTATCACCAATGTGTCTGCGCAATCGACCAACTCATGGGCCACAGCCTTAGGGTGGGCTTCGCAATTGTTACCCTGCGCATCGCGGGGCAGTGCGTCATGCACGGCATCCCAATTGCCAATGTCCGACCAACCCATGGTAACTGGTACGACAGCTGCCCGCGCGGTGTTTTCCATCACTGCATAGTCAATCGATTCGCCTTTGATGGCGGAGAAATGACCAGCTTGGGGATGAAAGCAGGCCCCGTCATTTCTACCTTCGGCAACCGATGCCATGACCAGCGCATGCATGTCCGGGCGATAGTGTGCCAGCTCGTCAAGGAAAGCGCCCGCCCTCAAAGCGAAAATGCCGCCATTCCAGAAATAACCGCCGTCAGCCAGAAAGCCCTCGGCAGTTTGCCGGTCGGGCTTCTCGACAAAGTGGCTTACTTCGTATCCGCCCTCTAGCGCCCCAGCCCGCCGGATATAGCCATAACCCGTCTCAGGCTTGATCGCAGCGATCCCAAAGGAAACCATCCAGTTGTCCTGCGCCAGCTTCGCTGCATCGGCTGCTGCCTGCTGAAACGCCTCGGTGTCAGAGATATGATGGTCGCTTGGGCAAACCAGCATGACAGCTTGATCATCCAGGCGCGCAGCAGCTAACGCGATGGCAGGGGCCGTGTTGCGTGCAGCCGGTTCCACGATGACCTGATGGGGTCGACCCTGATCGATCTGGCTGTTGATCAGCGGCACATGCGCCTGGCCAGCGACGATCACGGGGTCAGCAAACTGTGCGGGATCACTGCACCGCGCGAGCGTTTGCTCGAAAAGGCTGCTGCCGCCAATCAGATCAATGAAGGGCTTTGGCCGGTGTTTGCGGCTGCGGGGCCACAGACGGGTGCCGCTGCCGCCACACAAAATTACTGGTGTGATCAAGCTCATGTAAGATGTCCCATGCGTTGCACCTAAGCCGGCTGTCGCCGGCAACAGGCGGTCAATTGAAGAAGTCTTGCTTGTAATAGAAAGTCGCTGCGACCGGATTGCCTCTATTATCAAGCGCGGGACGGAAACGCACCTGTTGCAGCGCCAAATTGCACACAGTGCGATCAGTTTCCGGAAACGGGCTGGCACGGTATATGCTGCAGCTGGTTGGCAATCCTTCTGCGCTGACATTGAGCCGCACAATTACAGACTTGCCAATCCGCGCTTCGCGTCCACCGGGCGGGACGGGAAAGGCACTGGCATCGGTTATGGTCCGGACAAGTTCTGGTTTGCGCGCAACACCTCCGCCGGTTCCAGTGCCCGATTGACCGCTGCCAGTACCCACTCCCGTTCCAGCCGAGCCGGTTCCATCGCCACTTTGCTGCGCGCCTGCGCGGTCCTGCAACCCGTCCGACGATGCGGGCGGACGCGCGATTTTCGGCTTGACCTCCACCTTCGGTGAGGGCGCGGTGACCGGCCGCGGCACAGCCTTCTCGCCTGCATCTCCTGCCGCACCTTCATCCGGTTCCGGCTGCGCATCGGGAGGCGGGTCATCCGGTGGGGCAGTGACCGTAACAGTAAAAGCTGAAACGACTGTACGTTGAACATTGGCCGTCATGTCCGGGGCAAAGGCCAACGCCAATCCATAAAGCGCGGCGATATGCAGCGCGAATATCGCTGCAATCACCGGCAGTCGGGGGCGTTTGCGACGCTTAAGGAATCCGCGATCATTCACCTTGAAACCGCCCGCAACCCTTTCGTCGTGCTGGTTAATTGGACTGGCTGCGCCCGTTTAGCCGAGCCACTGTCTATAATCCATAACGAAGGGAAAAATGATGCAACAGCTTTCGATGAAGGAACCGTTCTCAGCAGTTGAACAACCCGGTGAAGGGCGCAATATCTGGGTCGCGCTTATCGGCGCTGTGCTGTTTGGTGTCCTGGCGACGGCAAGCATTCTGGTTTCCCGGTTTGACGGCCCGATTGCATCGGTCTGGTTGCCCAATGCTGTTGCGGTTGCGCTTCTGCTCCGTGCCCGACTGAGCAACGAACTGCCTTTCTATGCGGCGATCTTTCTGATGAGCGCATCGGTTAACATCATGCTTGATTTCGTCAGTTTCCCGGCTGTTGTTTTTGCAGCGGCCAACACAGTCGAGATCGCGATTGCAACTATCCTGACGCGCAAATTGTGCGGCCGTGATATCGATATGGAATCGATGATTGATCTAACCAGATTGATCATTGCTGCCGGAATTGTCGCTCCGGCCGCCTCGGCATCCATTGCGCTGATTGGTCTTATGGACAACCCTGTTGGACCATTCGATGCCTGGGTCGCCTGGTTCGTAGTTGACGGCATGGGGATGATTGTGATCGTGCCCCTGATGCTCCTGTTTGCCAGTTCAATCGCAACCAAGGACAAATATACCGGCCCGCAGCTGAGTAAGAACGTTTTCATCATGATCGCCGGGATCGCTGCGACCTTTCTGGTGTTCTACCAATCCAGCTTCCCGCTGTTGTTCATGGTCCCACCCTTGGTTCTGTTGTGCGCCTTCCGGCTGGGCAGCCTGGGCACGGCGATTTTTGTCCTGTCTGTGGCCATTATCGCCTCGGTCATGACCTGGTTCGGGACCGGTCCGCTCAACCTCATGTCCGGGTCCATGCAGACGCGCATGCTGGTGATGCAAGGTTTTGTTGCAGCCAGCTTTCTGACAGGACTGCCCGTTGCCGCGATTCTGGCCGGGCGCGAGCGGATCACCGAAGAACTGTCCGCCAGCGAGCGACAGCTAGCTCTTTTGGCTGACAACATCACCGATGCCGTGTTGCGCTACGATCTCTCCGGCATCTGCACTTATGCCTCTCCATCGGTTGCCGATGTTTTGGGAGAACGTGAGGAGACTTTTGTTGGCAATCGGGCAACTGCGCGAATGCATCCCGACGCGCGCGAGAAGATTGCCAGTGCCGAAGGACGTCTTCTCAACGGCGAAAGTGAAAAAGAGCGCTTCACCTACCGTCGCTTTATCGATGCCGAGGATGGTAGTCCCGTCTATATCGAAGCCGAATGCGCTATTGCCCGCTCTACCGAAACGGGCGAGGCCGAGGGAATCGTTGTTTCCGCACGCGACGTGACCGAACGCACCGAGCTGGAACTGCAGCTGATCCGGGCACGGCGCCATGCTGAAAATGCCGCCCGCGCCAAATCCGAATTCCTTGCAAATATGAGTCACGAAATCAGAACACCGATGAACGGCGTCCTCGGCTTTGCAGAGCTGATGTTGCAGAGTGAGCTGGACACCGAACAACAACGCCATGCGGAGCTGATCGTACAATCGGGCCGTTCGATGATGCTGCTGCTCAATGACATTCTGGACCTGTCGAAGATAGAAGCTGGCCAAATCAGTATCGACAACCGACCAGTTGATCTGAATGCTTTGGTGGATGAGTGCGCAGCATTGCATCGCGCCAGTGCGGAGAAGAAGAACATCGAGCTGACGTTTATCGGCGAAGATGATCCGATTTGGGCCCAGACCGATGGTTTGCGGCTACGACAGATCATTCTCAACCTGGTTGGTAACGCAGTGAAATTCACCGAGCGCGGTGAAATCACCGTTCGTTTCAGCACCCATGGTGACCAGATCACGATATCGGTGAAGGACACCGGTATCGGCATATCGGAAGACAGGCTTGATCGGATCTTCAATCCGTTTGAGCAGGGTGAAAACGATACGGCGCGACGCTATGGCGGGACAGGTTTGGGGCTCTCAATCAGCCGTCAGTTGGCTGAATTGCTAGGCGGCTTCATTGATGTTGAATCCCGCCCTGGCCACGGTACATGCTTTACCCTCAGCCTACCTCTGGTGGAGGCATCTCATGGAGCCTTTGCCGAGGATGAACCCAAATTGGCCGAGCCACAGAGCCTGCCACAGGCTGCGCGTATTCTGCTGGCGGAAGACCATGATGTAAATCGCCTGCTGGTCACCGCCATGCTCGAACGGTGCGACCAGAAAGTGAGCATTGCCCGCGATGGCAATGAAGCGGTCACAATGATCCTGGATTCTTTCCAGCGTGAAGAGCCATATGATCTGGTGCTCATGGATGTGCAAATGCCGGGTTGCGATGGCTATGCCGCAACGCGTGCCATCCGCGCCGAAGGTATCAAGCCGGAAGTTCTTCCGATCATTGCGCTGACGGCCAATGCCTTTCCCGAAGACATTGCTGCTGCCCGCGATGCCGGGATGCAGGCTCATCTGTCGAAACCGCTCGCTTTCTCCAGCCTGGTAACAGCCCTGCAACGCTGGCTGCCGACCAAAATCATAGAGGATGACGGCCGACTTTACACCGAAGCGCGCGGCAAGACGGAACCTCATGATGGCGCGGTCTATGAATTTGACGCCAGGGCCGGGAAGACCGCCCATTCGCCTGCCCTGATCGAACGCTGGCAAGAACGCCGTCGCGAGGCTCTTGAGGCGGTCGACGCAGCGGTGCGCCAAGGCAGCCTGACCGGTTGCGAAGGCGATGATCTGGCACGGCTTGTTCACAAGCTCGCCGGAACCGCTGGGATGTTTGGTGAAGAGGAACTGGGTGATCGTGCAGCTGCCTTCGAACGGGCGCTGCGATCAGAGGTTGACGAGGAGGTTCGAACGCAATTGGCCATGGACCTGCTCAAGGCGGCATAGCCTGATGATCGCAGCAAAAAAGAAAACGGCGGACGTCCCGAAGGATGCCCGCCGCTTGCTGTGTCCGGTAAAGGATCAATCCGGCTTAGAACTTGTAGCGCGCGCCAAGCTGGATCCGCCAGATGCTGGAATTGATCGACGTGAACGCTTCGCCTTCGAAAGCACGGAAGTTGTCGAGAACATAGCGGCCTTCGTCGTCGAAGGTTGCGTTGAGCAGAGCAACACGGCCATCAAAGTCGCCTAGCGAACGGCGAACATTCCAGCCGCTGTCGAGCAGGTTGAGAACATTTGAGAAGTCAGCGAAGACTTCCAGACGGTCTTCCTTGATGCCCGTCAGAGTACCGATAAACGGCAGTTCTTGGCTCAAACGCAGGTCCACGTCGAAGAACCATGGGTTGCGGCAAGTGTTGCGCTGGATCGTCTGGCCCGGTGTGAAATCACAGCTCAGATTGCTGACAATGCCTTCACCGGTGTTGATCGCATTGAGGAACTGCTGAACCGCAACAAAGTCGCTGTCCGGCGAAAGGTTCGGATCATCGATACCGGTCGGGATGTAGGCCAGGATGTTTTCCTCTGCCGAACCAGAGTCGCGGAAATCAGGGAAATCATCATCAAATGTCAGGCTGTATGGACGCCCTTCCGAAGCACGGAAGAAAATGCCCAGACCCGTGTCATACCCTTCAAAGAACTCCTCGCGGAAGAACATCGAGAGTGTGATGTTGTGGCGGGTCTCGAAACCGGACTGCGAAATCGCAGGGTTCTGAGGATCAAACACAGCCGTGCCGTCAAAGGTTGAACCTGCAGTTGACGAACGCGCGTTGAGCGTTTGCTCGCTGTCACTGAAGGCATAACCAAAGTTGATGTTGACGCTGCCGTTATCGGTGAACAGGCCTTCGCTGAAGCGCTTGGTCAGGATGAACGACAGATTGTGGCTGTCAAAGCTCGGGCCATTGGTCAACTGCAGGAATTCATCAATCCCGGTGTTGAAGCATTCATCCGTCACACCCGAAAAAGTTGGAGCATTGTCGATAAATGTTGCGTTGCAGCCTGCTGCCAATGGGTCGATTGCCGCAATGATCGGACGACCATCAACCGTGAAACCGTTCAGCGCCTGGCGCGTATCGACGATCTGCGTAAGATCGCGAATGGCCAGAGTGTCGCGGAAGCGCGTGTAGATGTAATCGACGTTCAGACGCCAATTCGAGAAGAACCCGGTTTCGGTGCCAAGCTCGGTTCCAAAACCAAGGTTCGCACGGATAGCCGTAGGAATCTTGAAGTCGGGATCCAGATTCTGCACTTCTCCGCGGCCAGCTGCTGCACCTTCCGCACCTGCGTTGATCGCACATTGTGGAAAGCCGGTGAATGTACCGCCAGACACGACATCGATCTGGCCTGTACCAGGATCAATCGTCAGGTCGGAGGCATCGCAATCGTCAGTATTGCCATTGACCGATGCAAAACCATCGTTCGAAAATGCGTTGGAGAAGAACACCACCGGATCACCGCCAGCAAAAATGCCGACGCCACCCGTCAGGCGTGTGTTCGAGAAGAAGCCTTCGTTGAACAGGTCGTATGTTGCCGAAAGACGGGGCAGAACAACCGGGTCGATCGCCGCAAATGAAACCGCATTGGTCCGGCCAAAGCGCTCCACAAACAGCGGGTTGGAACGCGGTGCGTCACCATCATACAGCTGTACGCGTACGCCAGCATTGATGCTGAGCTGATCGGTTGCCTGCCAGTCATCCTGTACAAAAACAGAGTAGATCGTGCGGTTGAATTCGGCAGCAGCATTGTTGATGTCGCCGTTCAGACCGGTGCGAATGGTACCGCCACCGATTCCGTCTTCGATGATTTCATCGGGACCGTCAAAGTCACTGCCAGCAGAACCTGGCGCCAGCAATCCGGCTTCAAAATCTTCCAATCCGTTGAAGAACAAGGTACCGGTCGCGTTGATAGCGAACAGGTTGAACACTTCCAGATCGTTCACTTCAGCGCCGAACTTGAGGAAGTGGCCATTGCCCGCGTCATAATTCAGGATGAAGCGCGCCTGGTCGATCTTGGTTTCCAGCGCATTGGCTGAACGGAAGATGCCTGGGCCAGTGGCAAGACCGCCATTGTCACCACCGGGAATCAGCCCATTGGTTGCATTGTCGAAACCAACAACCAAACGAACGGTCGGATCATCGGTCTGCGCTTCGTTGAAACCGACCGGACCCTGAACGTCAACCACTTCTGAACGGCTGACGCGCAATTCTGTCGAAACCTTGTCACTCCAGTCGGAGTATAGGCGAACCGAGTAATAGTCGGAAACCGTGCCTTCGTCTTCGAAGGAGTTGAAACCGGTGAAGGTGTTGCCACCGCCATCGAATTCGACATTGGTTTCTTCAAGGCGCTGATAAGTCGCCTCAAGACGGTGATCATCGTTGATCACGGCATCAAGGCGCCCGAAATAACGCTCGTTGCCTTCAGGCAGCGCTGTAGGCAGGCCGCCAATGTCCTGGCCATAAACGTCGCGGGCAATACGCGCGAATTCATTGAACTGTTCGAGCGTTACAAAGTCATCCTCGTCAGCAGCGCCCGAACCAAATGGTCCGCGATTAAAGCCGTCTGCAATTTCAACCTGTTCGTAACCGAACGAGAAGAACAGACGGTCTTTGATGATTGGGCCCGATAAAGTGGCACCCCAGCGCTCTTCGCGCCCAGCATTCACATCTTGAACTTCGCCATCAGCCAGTTCGACGGAGCCAGCTTGCAAGCCTTCGTCAAAATAGGTGTAGAAGGCAGAACCGCTAAATTCGTTGCCACCAGCCTTGGTGACAACATTCACGAGGCAGCCCGTGAAGTCGGAATATTCAACATCAAACGGTGCAAATTCGACTGAGGTCTGGGCGACCACATCGAATGGCAGCGGCAGCGAGTTGCGCGATGCGAATGGTGTGCCGTTCAGACCGAAAACGTCTGACTGGATGATGCCGTCAACCGTGAAGGTGTTCGAACGATCATTGCCGCCGAGACAGGATACACGATCAACATCGTTGTTCTGTTCCAGGCTGACGCGGGGGTCGATACGGATGATGTCGCGCACGTCGCGTGTGATCGAAGGGAAAGCTTCGAGCGTTTCCGCACCAAAGGCGCTGCCAGGGCCAACAGCCAGCTGGGTCGCCTGAGCGCGTGCACCGGTCACAACGATAACGTTGTCCGTGCCGCCAGCTGCAGTTGCCGTCAGAGAAAAGTTGAAGCTGGTGTTGCCCGAGATGCTTGTCGAAATATCTTCAACCGTCTGACCTTCAAAACCAGGCGCCGTGACGGTGACAGTGTAGGGTCCGCCTGGTGGCAGAGAGCCCTGGCGGAAGTTGCCATTGCTGCCTGTGGTCAAGACCCGCTGCGAGCCGGTCCGGGTGTCGAGAATGGTAACCGTCGCGCCAGCGAGCGGTGTGCCGTCGGCATCAGAAACGGTGCCTTCGATGCCCGAGGTAATTTGCTGCGCGGCTGCCGGCGTTGCAATGGTTGCAGCAGCCGAGAGCGATACAACGCTGGCTGCCAAAAGATATTTGATTTTCATGACGGAAGTCCCCTGGTCACAAAGTATTTCGGAAAAACGTGAGTCCCACACACCGCGCTAGGTGCGTTGCGCTACGCTGAAAAGGCAGTTTTGTGACACTTATGTGAAAACACGCCACAAATGGGAGCAGGGCGGAAAGGGTGGGCAGGGCACAACTGCGGCGAAAGCCTGAGTTTCCGCGGCCTTGCAGCACTGGTGTTGCTGCATCGCAACATTGTCAGGTTTTTTGGGTTATCAACTGCGCCTGCACAGGCGTTCAGGCGAGATTGATCTCGCGCAGGCGCTGGAGCAGGAATTCGTGACTGGAAATTGGTGGGGGCGCCTTGGATTCGCAGCCCGATTCTATGCAACTCGGCAACGTCTCGATCACGTAATCAGGCCGAAAATGCAGAAAGAACGGCATCGAATAGCGGGAGCGGTCACGCGCGGCTCCATGCGGGTTGACCACCCGATGTGTTGTTGACCGCAGCCGCGAATTTGTCAGCCGGTCAAGCATATCACCCACATTGATGACCAGCGCACCTTCCGGCACGTCAACAGCCTTCCATTCACCCTGACGGGTTAGCAGTTCAAGCCCTGCCTCCTCGGCTCCCAGCAGCAAGGTGATGGTGTTGATATCGCCATGGGCAGCAGCACGAATGGCCCCCTCGGGCGCATCATCGCCCAACGGTGGATAACGCAGCAGACGCATGACCGAATTGCCTTCATTCACCGTAGAGGCGAAGAAATGGCGATCCAGCCCCAGATGAAGCGCGATCGCTTCCAGCACGCGCAATCCAGCGGCATCAAAGGCATCGTACAATTGCGTGAAAGTCGCCTTGAACCCGTCCACTTCGGCGGGCCAGATATTGGGTGCCATATACTCGGTCAATTCATGGCCTTCGGGCAACGACCGGCCGACGTGCCAGAATTCTTTCAGGTCGAAAATCTTGGCGTCCTTGGCCTTTTCCGTACCGAACGGCGTGTATCCGCGCGCGCCGCCGCCGCCCGACAGCTGATAGCTGCGCTTGGTATCGTCGGGCAGAGCAAAGAACGCCTTCGCCTTCTCTTCCGCCTGCTCGATCAGGTCGAGTGGAATGCCGTGGTCACGCACAACGGCGAAACCATATTCGGCAAAGCTGCGGCCCAATTCATCGGCCACCTCTTCCAGCGGCCGGGCAATCGATACAGATGCAATGTCACTCATGCGGGCATACTTAGTATGGCAGGAACAGTCCTGCTAGGGCTGCGCTCATCAAATTTGCAAGACTGCCGGCTGCCAGAGCTTTCAGGCCCAAGCGGGCAATCACTGGCCGCTGGTTCGGGGCAAGACCGCCGGTGACCGCCATCTGGATGGCGATGGATGAAAAATTGGCAAAGCCGCACAGCGCAAAGGTGACGATGGCACGGCTGCGCGTGCTTAGATCAGCCATCTGGCCGAGCTCGATAAAAGCAACAAACTCGTTGAGGACAATCTTCGTGCCAAACAAGCCTCCCGCAGCGCCGGCCTCGGCCCATGGAATTCCGATGAGGAACATCACCGGTGCGAAGACAAACCCGAGCAATTGCTGGAACGAGATGTCGGGATAACCGAACCAGCCACCCACACCGCCCAGCAATCCATTGGCCAGCGCAACAAGCGCCACAAACACCATCACCATGGCACCAACCGCAACCGCCAGCTTCACGCCGGTTTGCGTGCCCTGGGCTGCTGCCTCGATAATATTGGCAGGCTTGTGGCCTTCTTCGAATGTTTCGGCGACCGAGACATCTTCCATCAACTTGTCATGCGCAGCGGCTTCTTCGGGATCATCGGGCATGATAATCTTGGCCATCAGGATGCCGCCCGGCGCCGACATGAAGGCGGCGGCCAGCAGGTAAGGCACCGCCTCGTCGCCCAGAAACGCAGCATAGGCAGCCAAAATGGTGCCGGCGACGCCAGCCATACCAACACACATCAGCGTGAACAGGCGGCTGGGAGGAAGACTTGCGAGATAGGGGCGCACAACCAGCGGGCTTTCGGACTGACCGACAAAAATGTTGGCAGCGCTACCCAGTGCTTCAACCTTGCTGATTCCTGTAATCCAACCAATCGCACCACCGATCCAGCGGACCAGAATTTGCATGATCTTGAGGTGATACAGGATCGCAACCAGAGCCGCGAAAAAAACGATCACCGGCAGGGCTGCGATCAGAAATGTGTTGGTGAAGGGGTTGGAATCCATCGGGCCGAACAAAGTCTCTATCCCCGCAACCGAAAAACCAAGCAGCGCGATGACACCGTCGGACAGAAATTCAATGATCTGCACCCCGACAGATGTGCGCAAGACCAGCACTGCCATCAGCACCTGAAGTGCGAGCGCAGCACCGACCACGCGCAATTTGATGCGCCTTTTGCCATTGGAAAGAACGAAGGCGAACAGCAGGATCGCGACGATCCCGGCAAAACTCATGACAAACGGCGGCATTGATTTCCCCTGCGCAGCCCGAGACCCGGAGGGACGGATTCGCGAACCCGTCCCTCGCCATCGTGTCGCCTGTTGATCGGCAACAGTCAAATCCACGGAAGTGTGCGCTGCGGGAATTTCACCAGCAATGCACATTTATCGTCATGATGGCGGCTTCCCTTTTGCGTCCGCGCGCCATAGTCATGGTGCATGACAGATACTGCACCTGCTGCCACCAACCAAACTTCGGACACGAACAGTGTTGCTCCGATCATGCCGCTGGGCCTGTTCGTTTACCTTATGCTTTATGGCGGGATGACGGTTCTGGCCGGTGTGCTGGCCTTCAAACAGGTCCAATTGGTACCAAGTGAATTGGCGGTCGAATCAGGAATTTTCGCCTTCCTGATCCTGGTAGTGATCTCCAGCACCGTGGCCCAGCTGTACGGACAGAAACTGGCAACTCGGATAGTCTGGCTGGGCTTCATACCCCTGCTGATCGCCAGCTTACTCATGCAATTGGTGTTGGCATTGCCGCCTTCTGTCGAAATGCTCGAAGGGCGCGCCGACGACCTTGCCGCATTCGAACAGGTTCACAACACCGTCTGGCGGGTCTGGGCTGCTGGACCTGCCGCCTACATAGTCTCATTGCTGCTGAATGTTTGGATTTTCTCCAAACTGGCGGGCTCCGCAGGAGATAAGCGCAAGGGGACGATCGGATTGATGATACGCGGTGCCATCGCTTCAGCTCTAAGTCAGGCGGTGGATTCGGTGATATTTATCACGCTGGCTTTCTATGGCCTGTTTCCGATCACCGACCTGTTGATCGGGCAAGTCCTGGCGAAGGTCGCGCTCAGCATTGTGCTGGTGCCATTCCTGATCACCGGCGGGGTCAAGCTGGCTCAGTGGCTGGACGCGCGGCAGACGAGCTAGCGCGCAAGCACTGTCACGCCAGCGGGCGGCATTGTTCGTAAGCCGATTACGACTTCACCCTCAATTGTTTCCGGCAGAGTGATCTCGCTTGCAGAATAATTGAACACGAACCAATAATTGCTCGTCCGCCTGATCCTCAGGCCCTTGGGCATAGGGACCGTTGCAATACCGGCATCGCGGCACGCCCGCGCAATGACCTCGTCCAGAACCTCGCCTTGCGGCCAGGTGGCAAGATAGCGCGCCTTGCCATGGCGCCAGCATGCGACGAGGCCATCTTGAGCGGTCAATTCTGGCGCGGCCTTGCCCTCCACATGATCGAGCCAGCGGGCAATCGCCCAGCCATCGCCCGCATGCTCCAAACCCAGCGGCAAGCTCTCGCTTCGGGTCACTGTGAGGTCAAGCAATTCGGTGAGCGGCCCCGGTGCCAGATTGTCCGGTATGCAAAAATCCTGATCGCGGCTGCCCGAACGCGGACCAACGATAATCTCCCCGTCGAACTCTGTCAGCCTTTGAGCGAACGCTTCCGAGACGATCGGCAAACACGGCACCACCACCAGCGAATACTGGCTGAGGTCAGCTCTTTGCGGAACGATGTCCACATTCAATCCCAACCGCCGCAAAGCGCCGTAACAATCGAACACCGCCCACAGTGCTGACAACCCTTCCCCTTGCGGCTGGATCTGTGTCATCCATTCCGCTGGATAGTCAAAAACCAGCGCGACATCTCGGCAGGTCTCGCCTTTGGACCCCAAGGTCTTGAGTTTGAAGGCGACGTCTTTTGCCTCGGCTAGAGCGGGGGCTGGTACGCCATCGGGTCGCAGCAGACCGGCGTGCATTTGCTCTTGCGCAAAAGGTGCCTGCCGCCAGCGAAAATAACTGACCAGCTCTGCACCATGGGCTGCCGCCTCGAGTGTCCACAGGGCGACCATGCCCGGCAAAGGCGCAGGATTGTGCCGCGCCCAATTGACCGGTCCGGGCTGTTGTTCCAGTACGCTCCAGCGCTCATCGCGCGCGCAGCCGCGATACAGATCGTGGTGGAAAGCGGCGATGTCGGGATGGCCCTGCCGCGCATAATTCAGCTTGTCCTGAGGCGAAAAGCGGAATTGCTCAAGGAAGCCGAGCGGATAGGAATCCCACCCCAGAATGTCGATATCTCCGGCCAGATCGTGATGGTCATAGCCAGTGTAAAAACCCATCGCATTATGGGTGATGTCGCGGCCGGGTGAATGCTCGCGCAAAATATCGACTTGCGCCCGATTGAAGGCCACCACCTGATCGGAAGAGAAACGGCGGAAGGCCAGCCAGTGCGCAGGATTGGCCTCTGTCACCGTCAGATTCGGCAGCTCGACCTCGGCAAAGCTGCGGTATTCCATCGACCAGAAGACATTACCCCAAGCCGTATTCAGCGCCTTTATCGCGCTATAGCGTTGTTTCAGCCACAGCCGGAAGGCCTCTCGTGCCGCATCGGAAAAACTCTGCACCGTATCATGGCAGCCATACTCATTATCAGTCTGCCAGCAGACGATTGCCGGATTCTGCCCGTAACGCTGCGCCATGGCGCGCGTGATGCGTGCCGCTTCTTGGCCGTAACCGGCGTGGCTGAAGCAGTAATGCCGCCGCGATCCGAAGCCGCGCGGGCGACCATGCGCATCCAGAGCCACCATATCGGGCATCTGATCGACCAGCCATTTGGGCGGTGTGGCCGTGGGCGTGCCCATGATGATGTCCAGCCCTGCGTCGTGCAGAACCTCGACTGCATCATCCAGCCATTGCCAGTCAAACTCGCCCGGCTCAGGCTCTATCCGGCTCCAGGCGAATTCGCCAATCCGCACGCGCGACAGGCCCGCTTCGGCCATCATGCGCGCGTCGGTTTCCCACCGCTCGCGCGGCCAGTGTTCGGGATAGTAACAAACGCCCAAATGCATAATTGCCGAGTGGCTGGTGGCAGCGCCCGCGTCAATCCCGAGAGCGACAAAAGGCCAGCGCTGCCATCCTGAACCCGCGAGTTCAATTCGGAATGAAAAGGGAAAAGGTGGTGAGCCCTGCTGGGTTCGAACCAGCGACCTACTGATTAAAAGTCAGTTGCTCTACCGACTGAGCTAAGGGCCCCCACACAGGGGCGATGCAGCCAATTGTCGGTTTCCAACAGCTGCATGCGGAGGCTCACCTAGTGGCGCGTGTCGGGCGGGTCAAGCGTGCATGCAGATGTCGCACAGAAAGTCCACTCACCGGATCGCGCCAATTGCCCGCAATTGCCACCATCGGGCCGAGGACAAAGTCCCTTTCCCGGAAAGCGGGATGCGGAATGGTCAATCGGTTCGAATGCCATGGGCCGCCCGACCACAGGATGATGTCGAGGTCGAGCGCACGCGCGCTCCAGCGTTGGCCGCGCCGGTCGCCAAATTCCTGCTCAACCTGCTTGAACAAGGTGAGCAATCCTTGCGGATCATAGTCAGTGCGAATGACAGCGGCGGCATTGGCATAGCGCCGTGATGATGGTCCAATTGCAGATGTCTCGATCGTTGCAGAGCGGCGTATCAGAGCGATCCCTTCATCCTGCAACCGCGCCAGTGCCCGATCAATCAGTCGCCGCGGCGATGCAGCTGTGCGCGATGGTCGGTTCGATCCCAGCGCAATGACATAGGTGTCGCTCACGTATCCTCGCAGATGCGGCCATACAATTGAGGTCTGCGGTCGCGGAAAAATCCCATGCCGGCGCGATGCTTGGCGGCTTGATCAAGGTCCAGCGTCGCCACCAGAATGCCGTCTTCTTCCTTGCCAAACTCGACCAGCTTGTCGCCCCATTCATTGGTGATGAAGGAATGGCCATAAAAAGCCTGTCCACCTTCCTTCCCAATGCGGTTCGCAGCCACCACAGGCATGCAGTTCGACACCGAATGCCCCTGCATCGCACGTTGCCACATGCGGCTGGTGTCGAGGTCTGCGTCATAGGGTTCAGAACCGATCGCCGTGGGATAGAGCAGCATTTCGGCCCCCATCAGCGCCATCACCCGCGCGGCTTCGGGATACCATTGGTCCCAGCAAATCCCCACGCCAATGCGGGCAGAGCCTGTACCAAGGGGGATATCCCAAACCTTGAAGCCGTCATTACCCGGGCGGAAATAATACTTTTCCTCATACCCGGGCCCATCGGGAATATGGCTCTTGCGATAGGTGCCGGAAATGTCCCCGTGCGCGTCAACCATCGCCATCGTATTGTAATAGTGATGGCCGTCCCGCTCAAAAAAGCTGACCGGAATGGCGACCTTCAGCTTGGCCGCCAGCTTGCGCATTGCAATTACGCTGGGATGATCCTGCACCGGCCGGGCAAGCGCGAACAGCGCCTCATCCTCGACCTTGCAGAAATAGGGCCCCGAAAACAGTTCGGGCGGGAGAATCAGTTGGGCTCCGCGCGCAGCGGCCTGCTCGACCAGTTCGGCGACAGCGTCGATATTGGCACTCTCGTCTGACTGGGCAAGCGGCAACTGCAGGGCGGCAACGGTGATCTCTCTCATGCAGTGCCGATTACTTCTCCACGAGCGCGAAGTCCACTTGAACAGAGACCGAGCTGGTTGTCTGGCCCGGCAAAATGGTGGCAGCAGACGCTGAGGCGTCAATCGCACTTTCATTCATGACCCAACCGCCCGATTGCGGCATCGGAGGAGCAACAGGCGGTGGAGGAGCGCCTGGAATGTAGCGATTGCCCTGCGCACCGCCGGCATCACGGATGGTCAGCACACGGCTGATCTCCATTCCCGCTGCATCTGCATAGGCTTTCGCGCGCGCCTCGGCCGCCTTGAACGCATTGCCATAGGCACTGTTGATGGCCGTTTCAGGGTTGGACAAGCGCAAGTCTGGTCCGCTGACAATGTTGGCCCCCACCTCTGTCACTGCGGCCACAGCATCGCCTGCCCGTGCGATATCGCGCACCCGCACATTCACAGTGTTGCTGGCTTGAAACTGACCTTTGCGGTCGCCCCAATCGATCCGCTGGACCGATACGGTGCGGGTCTGGATGTCCCTTTCCTCAATCCCCAGCGCCTTGAGCTCGGCGACAATCGTGTCGATGTCTTCGCGCGTGGCTGTGCTCGCTGCTTTCGATGATCGCGCCCAATTTTGCACTCCGGCCTGAAAGCGAGCCTCGTCAGGGCGCGCATCCGCCTCGCCGACAGCGCTGACCGACAGCAATGTCTCGGCCCGATCCACCCCGCGCGGATCATAGGCTGCGTCAGAACAGGCAGCCAAACCGCCAGTGGCGCTGGCCAATAAAAGCAATTTTTTCAGAAACATGGCGACTCTCCCGACCCATGCGGTAGTGCTGGGTCAAGAGAGCCTTATTTTCGCCACAAGTTGAACGCATCCTTAATGATACAATGTAACATCGCGGCACTTCGGGGTTCAGTCCGCCTTGCGGAAAAGCAATGTCATCCGGTCGGATTCGCCAATCGCGAGGTAGGCATCGCGATTGTCCTCGCCGTAACGCAGCGCCGGTGGCAGGGTCCAAACGCCGCCTTCCCAGTTGGCGGGATCACGCGGGTTAGCATTGATTTCGCTTTCTGCGGCGAGCTCAAATCCGGCAGCATTGAACATAGCGACAACGTCTTGCTTGCGCATGTAACCGCGTTGGCGAGCGCCGTAATCGTCATAGCTTGCCCCTTCAGGAGCACGGTGCTGGACCACGCCGACCATGCCGTCATCCTTGAGCAGAGCGCGGGCTGCCTTGAGCACGCTGTCAGCTGTATTGCCGATGTTGAGGCCGTGCATTGACCGGAAAATCAGGACCCGGTCGACCGTGCCTTCCACGCCTTCGGGGATCTCGTCGATTTCAAACGCGGTGACATCGGCAGGGTCCTTGTCATAGGCCTCGCCCAAGCTGGCCTTGAAGTTTTCTGCCCAGGCCTTGGCCCGCGCTTCCTGTTCGCGCGAATTGTACGTGCGTGCATCGCTATCGCCGTTGAACGCAATATATTTGCCTTCACCCATCAGCCATGGAGCCAGCACACGGGTGTACCAACCGCCACCCGGACCATATTCGGCCACTGTCATGCTTGGCTCGACCTGGAAGAAGGCAAGCGTCTCAGCCGGATTGCGATACTGATCGCGCGCGCGATCGGCATCACGGCTGTCATCAGCCAAGACCGCCTCAAGCCGGGTCGCGTAAGTTTGAGCAGCCGTCGTTTCCGCTTCGACCTCAGCCTGAGCCTCGGCCTCGGCTTTTTCTTCCGGGCCCAACATGGCATCAAGCACACGGCCCAGCACCGAACGTGGTGAATTATCCTGAGCCACAACAGGTGCGGCAACCATGGCAGCAGCGCTGATGAAAAGAGTGGTTTTGATGAAAGGACGGCGCATTGATTTCTCCTCCGGGGGTGAACCTGTAAGTCTGTAAACGCAGTGAAGCATGGTAAGTTTCATCGCGCGCACTATCTGTTTAACAAGCAAGGAGAACAGACGAATGGCACAAGCGGGTCAACAGGCAATTATCGCAGGCGGATGCTTCTGGTGTGTGGAAGCCGTTTTCAACGACGTGGTCGGCGTATCCAATGTCGAAAGCGGCTACATCGGAGGCCAGGTCGATAGCCCGACTTACAAGCAAGTGTGTTCGGGCACCACCGGCCATGCCGAGGCGATCCGGTTTGATTTCGATCCCGAGGTGATTTCGCTGGGCGAGGTCTATGATGTCTTTCTGGGCACGCATGATCCAACCCAGCTGAACCGTCAGGGCAATGATGTCGGCACGCAATACCGCAGCGCCATCTTTGTCAGCAGTGATGCAGAACGCGCTGAGGCAGAAGCTGCGATTGCCCGCTGGAATGACGACAATCCCGGCACGGCAGTCACTACGATCGAGGATGCCAGCACCTGGTATCCGGCAGAGGATTACCATCAGGAATATTGGGAAGGCGAAGGGCAGCGCAATCCCTATTGCCAGGCCACCATCCCGCCCAAGTTGCTGAAATTGCGCAAGAGCTTTCAGAACAAGGTGAAGGCGTAACCCGTCAGGATTTGGCTCGCGGCTTGGTCCAGCGCGATATGAAGAACCCGTCCATCCCGCCGTGCTCCACCAGCATGCCGGGATGGGTGCGCAACCACCCTTGCGGTGTCGGCTCTAATTCTTCGGGCAATGATCCGGCCGCAATTGGCAGGCATTCAAGATCGAGGTTTTGGGCGATCCATTCCGCCTGATCCTCGCCCTCCTCGCGCTCCAGCGAGCAGACCGCATAGACCAGCATGCCGCCCGGCTTCAGCCAGTCAGCCGCACGCTCGATCAGGCTGCGCTGCAATTCGGCCATCTCGGCAATCTGACGCGGGCCGATCCGGTGCAGCACGTCGGGATGCCGCCGGCATGTTCCTGTGGCCGTGCATGGCGCATCGAGCAGGATCGCGTCATAGTGATGCTTGGGTTCCCATTTCAGCGCATCTGCCCGGACCGGTGACGCCTTGAGACCTGTTCGTTTCAGATTATCCTTGAGCAGGTCGAGCCGGCGCTTGGACAGGTCAAGCGCTGTTACTTGCCAACCTTGCGCTGACAGTTGCAGGGTCTTGCCGCCCGGTGCAGCGCACAGGTCGAGCGCGTGCCTGCCTTCTCCGGCGCCGCACAATTGAGCCGGCAATTGGGCCGCGATATCCTGCACCCACCAACTGTCAGTCTCGTCCCCGCCAGCAAATCCGGCGAGAGTTTCTACCGCACTTCCGCGCGGCAGGCGGACATGGCCAGGCATCAGGCTGTCCCCGCTCAATTGATTGGTCCAATGCGCTGTGCGCGCAGGGTCCGCCAAAGTGAGGTCCAGTGGTGGCGGTTCGGCCAGACCCGGTGCGATACGTGCTGCCAATTCGCCCCATCGGGCCTGCACAGTGTCTGGCAGGGTTGGTGCTGATGGTAGAGTTACGCCTTGCTTGTCGAGTGTGGAAAACACCCCATGCGCCAGTCTGCGCGGTCCGCCCGATAGCAGCGGGAGCCCGGTGGCAATCACGGCATGCGGGGGCGTGTCCAGTCTCAGCCAACCTGCCAGCATCAATCGCAGCACATTGCGCACCTTGGCATCGCTGGGCAGCACTTGCTTCGTAGCGCTGTCAATCGCGCCATCCAGATCGGTCAGCCAGCGCAGCGCCTCTGTCGCAAGCGCCCGCGCCAAAGCCTTGTCGGCAGGCTTACGCACTTGCCTGGTCGCTGCCGGAAACGCCTGATCCAGCGTTTCACCTCGACGCAGGACTGCATCGAGCATTTGCAGCGCAGCGCGGCGCGGATATATCCCAGTAGGCTCAGCCATATGCTGCGCGGCCTAGACGCTCTTGAAACCAAGGGCCAGACAAAGCGTTCACTCACCATGACCAAAGACAATCAGATAACCAAAGCCGGGATCAAACCGCTAAAGACCAAAACCGATGGCGCCGCGCCAAGAGGTGAAGATGCAGCCAATAGCGATGCCAGTTCAGGACAGGATACGCCGCGCGCAACCCAGCGTCCCGATGATTTTGACAAGCCGAAACACTGGACGAATGAGCCAGTCCCGGAACCCAAGGCGGTGGATCCGCAGAAGGACGAGCCGCGCGAGCTGTCGCCGACACGCTATGGTGATTGGGAAAAGGACGGTATTGCCTGGGACTTCTAGGTCCAGCTGCGACAGCCGTTACAGCTTTTTGAATTCCACCTTCAACCCGTCCTTGGGCTGGGGAATGGGCCACGCTTTCCAGTCGGGCGAATAACCGTCTTCGACCACGATTTCATACTGTTGCAGCAACTGAGCCATCAGAACCTTGATCTGCATATAGGCAAAATGCAGCCCCAGACACATGTGTGCTCCGCCACCAAAGGGGACCCAGGAATATTTATGCCGGGTCTTTACCTGCTCCGGAGTGAAGCGCATCGGATCAAAGGCCATCGGATTGTCCCAATAATCTTCTGAATGATGTGTCCAATAGGTGTTGATACCGCAATGCGCCCCTGCCGGTATCCGATAGCCGCCAAATTCAAATGCCTTCAACGCGCGGCGCGGCATGGAGGGAACCGGCGGCATCATCCGCAGGGCTTCCTTGAACGCCATTTCGGTCAGTTCCAGCTTGCCCATATCGTCATAATCGAGCGGGCGCGGCGCACCTGATCCATCGGGCCCACCAGTAACAGCAATGATTTCCTCGCGGATCATGCTCTGCCATTTCGGGTTCTTCGCCAGATAATAGATCAACGATGTTGCCGAGGATGTAATGGTGTCATGCGCAGCCATCATCAGGAAATTCATATGGTCGACAACATCGTCGACCGGCAACAGTGAACCATCTTCGCGGGTTGCTGTGGCGAATTGGCTAAACATGTCCTGCCCGCCCCCGGCGGCCCGGCGCTTGTGCGTTTCGGCAGTGAAATACTCGACCAGCATGGCACGCCCGTCGACGCCGCGCTTCATCAGGGTGAAGGGCAAGGGTGTGCGCACCGGCGCAACCGACGCCTGAACCATATTGACGAAGGCTTCATTGATGGCGTCCGCTTCGGGACCCCATTCGATCCCGATGAAACTGTCGGCTGCCAAATCCAGCGTCAGTTTCTTGATCGCGGGATAAAACTTCATCGCGCCACCCCAATCGGCCACTTCGCGGGCGATGCCAGCGTTGAGGGCGCCAGAATAGTGGCGCATCGGACCCGGCTTGAAGGCGATGGACAAGGCGCGCCGATCCATCCGGTGATGATCAAAATCCATCAACATCAGGCCGCGCGGGAACAATTGGTCCAGAATCGGTCCCCAGCCCTGCTCGTTGGAAAAAATCTTATCCTTGTTGAACAGGACCAGCTCGTTCGCCTCTGCCCCGATCAACGCAATGTTCCACCCACCAAAGGCCTTGTTCTTGTAAACCCGGCCATGCGTCTCGACCATGTTTTTGGCAAAGGCGTGGGGGTCGCGCAACATTTTGAACGTGTTGCCCACGATCGGCAAACCGCCATCGCCGGGTATATGCGCAAGCTCGGCAGGTTCGGGATTTCCTTGCGTCCAATGCGTTGGCATGGCCGGATCGATATCGCTTGCAGAACTGTGGGTCGGAGCAAGGGTTGCCATAGGTTCTCTCTCGTTACTTACCTTAGTGTAAGTAAAGCCGAGCGTTAAATCCAGCCTGACAATTCGCGCGTCACAATTTTTTCCAGCATGTCCATGCCGGCATCCGATGTATTGAGACAGGACAGGACGGCAAAATCTTCGCCCCCTGCATTCATGAACTGCGCACGGCCTTCAATCGCCAGCTCTTCCAGCGTCTCCACGCAATCAGCGGAAAATCCGGGAGCAACAATTGCCAGCCTGCGCGTGCCCTTGGCCCCTTCTGCTTGCAGAGTATCGTCGGTTGCAGGCTCCAACCATTGCGCGGGGCCAAATCGCGACTGAAACGATGTCTCGATCCGCATCTGCGATCGCGAGCCGCTCTGGGCCAATTTTTCGGCCAGCAAGCGCGCCGTCTTGCGGCAATGACAGTGATAGGGATCACCGAGCTCCAGAGTGCGCTGCGGCATGCCGTGAAAGCTCAGCAGCAGAACCTCTGGATCAAAGCTCAAAGCATCAAGCTGGCGCGTCAAATCGCTTGCCAAAGCATCGATATAGGCCGGATCATCGTGATAGGGTGGCAAGGTGCGCAGGGCCGACTGCCAGCGTGCCTTCGACAAAAATTCGCTCGCTTTGTCGACCACGGTTGCCGTGGTCGCAGCGGAGTATTGCGGATAAAGCGGCGCGAGCAGAATGCGGTCGCAACCGGCCTTGTGAAGAGCATCGATCTGGTCCGGGATCGAGGGATTGCCGTAGCGCATGGCATATCGAACATCGACGGTGGTGCCGATCCGTTGCTGCAACCCCTCTGCTTGCTGGCGAGTGATGACTGCCAGCGGGGACCCTTCGTCGGTCCACACCTTGGCATAGGCCTTGGCGCTTTTTTTGGGCCGCGTGTTCAGGATGATCCCGCGCAGGATCGGCTGCCATGCGATCGGGGGAATTTCGATCACTCTGCGATCAGACAGAAACTCTGCGAGATAGCGTTTGACGGCCTTGGGTTCGGCGGCTTCGGGTGTACCAAGATTGACCAGCAAAACGCCAACATTCCCGCTTTTAACGAGGGGATGATCACCGGGTAATTGCTGCTTTTGCCAAGTCACTTTACTTGCATATCCCTTGCCTGTGCCGGCGTTGGTGAACTGGCATTTCTGCTGTTTCGATCCATAGGCCGATTGCTCAGCAGATGGGGGTCATTGTCCGCGATGCAAGCGTGTTGCTCTTTAGGCAAACGATGAAAAATCAGCTTCCCCCTATAGCAATCGGCAATCGTCGCCACCGTCGTCCGGTAGCCGAGAATATCGCATTGGCAATAGCGGGCGCAGCCACAACAGCGCCCAGCTCGCCCGGATCAACCGGGGGATTATCACTTGGCAAGAAATCGACCGAAATGTCCGGACAGCCCGCCAGAAACGGCAGGTTGAGATCGGCCAGCTTTTGCGCCAACGGCATTCCAGAACGATACCGGGTGCTTCCGCCAAAAGCCTGGGCGAGGCCGAATACCAAACCACCTTCGATCTGTTGCCGCGCAATATCGAGATTGACGATGCGTCCGATATCAGCTGCGGCGACCAGCCGGGTCACTTGGATTCCACCCTCGCCCTGGCGCACTTCGGCAACGCAGGCGATCCTTCCCCCGCTGGCATTGTCTCCGGTAACATAGCCCATCCGGTGGCAGGCCAGACCCTGACCGCTTTGATCGCGGCCACCGTTCCACTGAGCCAGCCGCGTGGCCTGTTGCAGGCACGCGACAAGCCGGGCATCCTGGCCCAGCATGGCAATCCTGTAAGTGAGCGGTTCCAACCCGTTGCGCGCTGCCACCTCGTCAATGAAGCTCTCAATCGCAAAAGCGGTCATGGCATTGGCATTTCCGCGCATACGCGATGTGGCAAGCCCGATGTCGACCGGCACATGCTGCACCGTCACATGGGGGATCGCATAAGGCGGCATTGCGCCTTCGCACGCCAGCGGATCAGCTTCACCCTCGGCATCGCGCAGAGCAGCCCAATTGGTCGAGTTTTCGAACAAGCGATGACCAAATTCGATGTTGCTGGGCGGTGTCGCAATTCGGGTTTTCAGGCCGCTGATCGCCCCCGAGCCATTCCTGGCAATGCCAGCTGTCAACAGAAGATGCGCCGGAGGGCGCGGGCGCGATGCCTTGTGCTCTTCCAGCCGCGACCAGACCAGTTGGACAGGGCGGCCCAGCTCTTGCGCAATTACCGCGACCTCAATCGCATGCTCATTTTCCAGCCGCCTGTCGAAACTTCCACCAGCGGGCATGGGATAGAGAATGACTTTGGACACTGGCAGCCCGACCGCCTTTGCCGCCGCCAGTCGCGCCTGTTCCGGGGCCTGACTGGCGAGCCACAGTTCCAGTCGCGAGCCATCATAGCGCGCCGTGGCTGTGGTCGTCTCCAGCGTTGCGTGAACGCCGGGTTCAAATTCGTAACGAAGGGCAAGATCGGGATTGCCGCCACTGCTGTAACCATCGCCGCGCTGGGCAATCAGATGCGCTTCACCTGTCTTGATCGCCCGGTCGAGCCGCTGGTCAATCTCGTCGCTATCAACGCTGTAGCCAGCCGTGAAACGTGGCTGCATTGCCTCGACCGCCTTGTTGGCGGCCCACCAATTGGTTGCCGCAACCGCCAGCCAGCGCTTGGCCCGCACTGCACCGACCACGCCGCTGATCCCGCGCGCATTGAGCGGATTGAAATCCGTAAGCTCCGACTGGTCGAGCGGGCCGTGCCGGATCGCTGCAAACACCATCCCCAGCAAGCGCACATCGCCTGCGAATACATGCGTGCCGTCCACCTTTGATGGCAAGTCGATGCGCGGATATTGCGTTGCACCCTCGGCCTCTCCGGCCAGGGGGTTTTCAGCATAGGGCGCCGTGTTCAGCGGAGGCGGATCAGGCGGGCTTTGTTCAGCTGCTTCGCTTGCCAATTCGGCAAAGCTCAACCGATTGTCCCCGTAAATGATGAAGCCATTGTCCGCGACGCATTCCTCTGCCGAAACGCCCCAGCGCTCGGCTGCGGCCTGTGCCAGCATGGCCCGCGCACCTGCGGCTGCGATCCTGCACGGTTCCTCGAACGCTTCCAGCGAAGTGCCATCGGCGGTCGCCATGAACCGGCTGCGGTGGGCAAAACGCCGGGCCAGGATCGTGTCAGTGGTATCGGCAACGCCCGAAAATATGCCGCCCCACAAGGGGGCCCAGCGCGCAGCCAGCGCGACATTGGCGTAAAGCGCACTAACCGATGCAGGCTCAACTGCGATCTGCCGCCAGTCGGCCCCAAGTTCGGCAGCGACCACTTGCGGCAGTATCGTGCTGACACCCTGCCCCATTTCCAGCTGAGGCACGGCCACGGTGATGACCCCGTCGCTGGCGATCTTGAGCCAGGCGTCGAACGCATATTCTTCAGGCAATGGCTCCAACGGGCTGGTGTAGGAGCGGGGATAGAGCATCCAGCCGACCACCAAACCGCCGCCAATCGCAGCGCCGGTCAGCAATCCGCGACGGGTCACTGCCATCGTCAGGCGGCCCCTTGCGAAGCGGGACCCGCACCAGTGCCAGCAGTTGCGCCCAGCCAGGCGGAAATCTGTTCTGCAACCGCGCGAAATGCCTCGCCCTCTGCAGTGTCACCTGCCGCTGGTGGCCGCCCGCTGTCGCCAGCTTCGCGGATGGGCAAGGCAAGCGGAATGCGCCCGAGGAAGGGTATGTCGACCTTGCCTGCCATGCTTTCCACCCCGCCGGTTCCGAACGGGTGCGAAGTTTCACCGCAATGCGGGCAGGCATAGCCGGACATGTTTTCCACCAGACCGATGATCGGAACGGCGGCCTGTTCGAACAATTGGCCCGCGCGCGCTGCGTCGATCAGGGCAAGATCCTGAGGCGTCGATACCAGTATCGCTCCATCGGGCTTGTGCTTTTGCAGCATGGTGATTTGAACATCACCCGTGCCAGGCGGCAAATCGAGCAACAGCAGCTCGGTATCGCCCCACTCTGCATCGATCAGCTGGCTCAACGCGTTGCCCACCATCGGCCCGCGCCACGCCAGCGCTTGGGCAGGCTTGACCAGATAGCCCATCGACAGGACCGGCACGCCATAGCGGCTGGGCACAGCGGTGAGTTTATCGCCTGCGGCAACAGGCTTGGTCCCTTCATTGGCGAGCAGTTTGGGCTGGGACGGGCCATAGATATCGGCATCCACAATCCCGACCTTGTGACCCATCCGGCTGAGCGCCACAGCCAGATTGGTGGTCAAAGTGGACTTGCCGACCCCGCCCTTGCCCGATCCGATGGCGATGATCCGGCGAGTGATTTTGTCAGCCATCATGGCCACGCGCACTTCTGCAACGTCTTCCAGCGCGCCGAGTTTCTCAGAAATAATCTGCTCATAGTCGCTACGCTCGGACGCGGTCAGGCCCGAGGCGTCCATCACTACAACCGCGCGCGAATTCACCATTCGCGCCGACTTGATCCGAGGCCCGATTTCGGCAGGCAAATGGTCAATCAATCCGTGTTCTTCCATTGCCTAAGCGCACTAGCATCAAATTCCCGCGCGCCACCCCTGTTTTTCGGCAAAACGGCCCCTATAAGAGAGTTATGGACATTTTTAACGGTTTCAAACGAACGATGGGCCTGGCGATGGCTGGCAAAAGCCCTTGGGGCAGTGGCAAGGGCGGCGATAAAGGCAGCGGCGGCTCTGAAGGCGGCTCCGGCGAGAGCGGCGGTCCGCGCAATCCTTGGCTTCCCGGCGGCAATAAGAACGGCAGCGGCGATACGCCGGGCGGACGCCGATCCGCCAGTATCGAGGATATTTTCAAGAACCGCGGCCCTGAAGGTCCCAATCGCGGCGGCCCTGGCGGCCCCAATTTCAGCTTTCCCAAGCGACCAGGTGGCAAAAGCTTTCTGCCTTGGGTCATAATTGGCGTTGTTGCGCTGGCCATCTTCATGACCAGCACTCATCTGGTCGGGCCGAAGGAACAGGCCGTGGTCAAAACTTTGGGCAATTTCACCCGGACCATGACCCCGGGCCTCAATTTTTCCGCACCCTACCCCATTGAAGTGGTGGATGTCGAAGATGTTCAGGGTGTGCGAGCGCTGAATATACCGGGTACTGGCGAAGGGGCCAAGCTGATCCTGACAGGGGACCAGAATCTGGTTGATCTGAGCTATATCGTGCGCTGGAACATCAAGGATCTGGAACAGTTCAAGTTTCGCCTGGTTCAGCCGGAGGAAACCGTTGCCGAAGTGGCCGAGGCCGCCATGCGCGCTTCGATCGCTGAAAAACAGCTCGATGAAACTTTCTCGGGCCAAGGCCGTGCGGCGATCGAGCTCGACGTGCGCGAACGCATGCAGGAGACGCTCGATAGTTACGAAGCTGGCATCCAGGTTCTTGGTGTCGAAATCGAAAAAGCTGACCCGCCTTCCGAGGTGGTCGATGCTTTCCGCGACGTTCAGGTGGCAGAGCAAAACGCCGATGCTGCACGCAACCAGGCCCAGGGTTATGCCCAGCAGGTGCTGGCGCAGGCCGAAGGTCAGGCTGAGGCATTCGACAAGGTCTATGAAGAGTACCGGCTGGCTCCGCAGGTAACCCGCCAAAGGCTTTATTATGAAACCATGGAGGCGGTTCTCAGCCGGACCGATAAGACCATTGTCGAGGCAGAAGGCGTAACGCCTTACCTGCCGCTTCCCGAAATCCGCAAGCGCTCGACTGCTCCGCAGCCGATCACCGCCCCGCAACCCACGACCGCAGGAAACTGATCATGGAAACCATCATGAACAAATATCGCGCGGCCGTGGTTCTTTTGGCCATTGCCATCGTCGGCCTGTTTCTGAGCGCCTATGTCGTGCCGGAAGAAGAGCAGGTTGTTATCATCCGCACGGGTAATCCGATCGGCGTGGTCAACACGCCCGAGGGCACCAAGGGCCCCGGCCTGTATCTGCGCGCGCCCTTCATCGACACCGTGCGGCGCGTTGAAAAACGCTTGCTCGATCTGGAAATGAACGATGAAGAAGTTCTGTCAAACGATCAGCAACGTCTGCTGGTCAATGCCTATGCCCGCTTCCGCATTGTCGACCCGGTTCGGATGGTTGAACGCGCCGGCACCACCGATGGTGTGCGGACCGCGCTTGAACCGATTTTGAACTCGGCTCTGCGTCAGGAGTTGGGCCGCCGCACTTTTCAGGCAATGCTGACTGCAGAGCGCGGATCGGCACTGGCCAATGTTCGCGCCAATCTGGATCGTCAGGCGCGCCAGTACGGCGCCGAAGTGGTTGATGTGCAGATCAAGCGGACCGACTTGCCCGATGCTCCGTTGCAATCCGCTTTCCGCCGGATGGAATCAGACCGTGAGCGTGAAGCCCGCACCATTCGCGCACAAGGCCAGCGTGATGCCGTGGTCATTCGGGCAGAGGCCGATGCCACTGCCGCGCGCACCTATGCCGAAGCGTTTGGCAAGGACCCGCAATTCTATGATTTCTATCGGGCCATGCAGAGCTACAACACGACCTTTGGTCCTGCCCAGGCGGGCGAGGCACCCAAGGGCGAAAGCAGCATCATTCTGTCACCCGACAATGAGTATCTGCGCCAATTCCGCGGCGGCCGGTAAAGGTAGAAGCTGATCGACGAAAGGCGCTTTGCAAACTGCCGACTACATGTGTCGTTCAAACGCGGTTAAGTGCCGATACGGTGAATTGGTCAAGCTAAGTCAAGGCAAGCTGTACCGCGTTAGACAATGCGGTGCAGGCAAATTTAGGAATGAGAGGACGTGAACAACGTGCGATATGTTTATGGACTGACAACGGCCCTGCTCGTCGGCGGTGCAACGGTTTCTTTGGTCTCTGGTCACCCTGCCGGAGCCCAAGTGGCACAGAACGACGAATCCCGGATGGAGCAAGTGGTCCCCCGCGCCGGTGCGCCGGCGAGTTTTGCCGATCTGACCCAGCAATTGCAGCCTGCTGTCGTCAACATTGCCACGCGCCAGCGGGTCGAAGTGCAGAGCCGCAATCCCTTTCAGGGCACTCCATTTGCCGATCTGTTCAACCGTCGCAATGGCGACGAGAATCAGCCACAAACGCGCGAAGCACAATCGCTGGGTTCCGGCTTTATCATTTCAGCAGATGGCTTCGTGGTCACCAACAATCACGTGGTTGCGCCCAATGATCGCGCGACGCTGGAAGAAATCACCGTCACCATGCCCGATGGCACCGAGTATGAGGCTGAACTGATCGGCTCGGACGCGGCATCGGACCTCGCCGTGCTGAAAATCCAGAGCAATGATCAATTTCCTTTCGTCAAGTTTGGCGATTCAACCAAGGCACGCCCGGGAGACTGGGTCGTGGCCATCGGCAATCCTTTTGGCCTTGGCGGCACAGTGACCAGCGGAATCGTATCTGCGGTCTATCGCAACACCGGCTCCGGCAGGGCCTATGACCGCTACATCCAGACCGACGCCAGCATCAATCGCGGCAATTCGGGTGGTCCTTTGTTTGATATGCAGGGCAATGTGATCGGCATTAATAACGCCATCTTCTCGCCATCGGGCGGCAGTGTGGGCATCGGCTTTGCCATTCCGGCAGAGATTGCAGCACCCATTGTCGACCAGCTGAGAGCCGGTGAAGAGATCGAGCGCGGCTTCTTGGGTGTCAGCATTCAGCCGGTGAATGATGATCTGGCCGATTCACTGGGCCTGCCACGCAATCGGGGCGAATTTGTCCAGTCTGTAACCAGCGATGGCGCCGCGGAACAGGCCGGCATCCGTCCTGGCGATGTTGTCACCAGCATCAACAATCAGGCAGTGACCAGCGAGCAGACATTGTCCTTCCTGGTCGCCAATATAGCGCCCGGCACCCGCATTCCGATCGAAGTGCTACGCGAGGGTGAAACCATTCGCCTGACGGCCACCGTGGGCAAGCGTCCGACCGAGGCGGAATTGCGCCAGCAACAGATGTTCGATCCTGACGCGGAAGAAGATGCACCACTGGAGGATTCAGACGGGATCATCGAACAAAAGCTGGGCCTTCAGGTGATGACCCTGACCCCGCAGATCATCCGCCAATTGGGTGCTGATGCTGACACCGAAGGCTTGGTGATCAGCGCGGTTGATCCCCTGTCCGATGCGCAGCGCAAAGGTCTGCAACGCGGCGACATCATCCTCAGTGCCAATTACAGCGATGTAGCTTCGTTCGCTGATCTGGAAGGCATAATCGAGCAAGCCGAAGCCGACGGGCGCGAGGCCGTTCTGCTGCGCATCCAGCGCCGCGGACGCCCGGCCCAATATGTGGCTGTACGCATGCGGTAAGCTGCAAGTTCACGCCGAGCATTTTCTCGGAAACATGAATAGGGCGCTTTCACCGTAAAAGGTGCGGGCGCCCTTTTTATTAGAAAACTATGGTTCGACTGAGCCAGATCATTCGCGGCGCTCTGGCGCAGCAGCGGGCCGGATGGTGCGCGGCATTGGCGGCGGGGGTGGTGGCGGCGGTTCCTGTCGGCCGGTTGCCTGGTCAAGGAAATCATCGCCCACGGCTTGCGGTGGACGCTGTTGCCCCTGAGCAGGTTGTCCCTGACCTGGCTGGCCCGGAAGCAGGTTCGCTGGTCCTCCATCCTGTCCAGTCCCAGACGCGCCCGGAATTTGGCCGGGCTGCTGTCCATCAATGGGATAAGGCTGCTGGCCGATCGGCTCGCCCGTACCCGGCTCGATCAGATTGCCCTGCTCGTCGATAAAGTAGTAATCGCCCGGATCGCCGAAGAAATATTCATCATCGGGCTCCAGCTGCCATTCCGGCAGCTTCAGTTCGGTATCGAATTGTTCAACCGGACGATCCTTGACCGCATAACGCATATAGGCGGCAAAAGCCTGAGCCGGCGCGCGGCCACCTTGCAGCCCCGCAACGCGGCGGTTGTCATCCCGGCCCATCCAGACACCGGTCGTGATGCCAGAGGAAAAGCCGACGAAATATCCATCCTTGTTGGACGATGTGGTGCCTGTTTTCCCAGCCACGGGGCGGCCAATCTGCGCCGCACGACCAGTGCCGGTGTTGACCGCTGTCTGCAACAGATCGGTAATTCCGGCCGCGACGTAATCAGCAACCAGTTGCGACTTTCGACCAGGCTGATGTTCATAGATTGTTTCGCCATCGGCCGTCACGACCTTCAGAATGCCGAAAGGCTCCACCGATGCGCCCTTGTCGGAGACGGCAGCAAAAGCGCGCGTCATGTCAAGAAGGCGCACTTCCGATGTTCCCAAGACCATGGAGGGGTAGGTTGATATCGGCGTGGTGATACCGAAACGGCGCGCCATGGATGCAACCGTGCCAAAGCCCACCTCATCGCCCAATTGCGCCGCCACAGTGTTGATCGAATACGCAAAGGATGTGCGCAGGTTGATCTCTCCGACATTGCGGCCAGAGGAATTGCGCGGGCGCCAACCATTGATGTTCACCGGCACATCCTCGACCCGATCGTCAGGGGTGTAGCTTGCCTCCAGAGCGGCCAGATAAACAAACAGCTTCCAGCTTGAACCTGGCTGCCGCAGAGCGCTGGTGGCACGGTTGTAATTGCTCTCGACATAGTCGGTGCCGCCAACCATCGCAAGAATCTCGCCATTGCGATCGAGGCTGACCATCGCCCCTTGCGCGCCGTCGGGCGCATTGGCCTGAATGGCGGTTGTTGCAGCGCGCTGCATCCCGACATCTAGCGTCGTCCATACCTCGATCGGTTCAAAGGTTTCGGGCAACAGAAAGTCCAATTGGGGCAATGCCCAATCAGTGAAATATCGGACAGAGTTCTGTCCCACCTGTTCCTTCAGCTTCACCGCCGTCACATCGACCGAGGCCTCGCTTGCCGAGATGAAACCCTGTTCATTCATCAGCCGCAGGACCGTGCGCGCCCTCGCCACGGCCTTGGTGACGTCAGCAGTGGGAGAATAGCGGCTGGGCGCCTTGACCAGCCCGGCAATAATGGCCGCTTCATCGACTGAAAGCTGGGTGGCCGGATGGCTGAAGAACTTGCGGCTCGCACTGTCCACGCCATAGGCGCCGCCGCCAAAATACACCTTGTTGAGGTACAACTCGAGGATTTCTTCCTTCGAAAACTTCCACTCCAGCGCCATTGCAAGCACCGCCTCGCGGGCCTTGCGGTCAAAGGTGCGGTTGGAGTTGAGAAAGACGTTGCGCGCCAATTGCTGCGAGATCGTAGAAGTCCCGCCAATCCGATCCTTGCCCGTAAAGCCTTCGACGATCGCGCCCGTCGTCCTCACTGGATCAATGCCGTAATGCGAATAGAACCGCTTGTCCTCGACAGCGATCATCGCATTTTTCATGTTCTGCGGAATTTCGTCGTAATCAAGCCATTCACCAAAGCTGGGGCCAAGCTCGACAATTTCCGACCCGTCGCGCGCCCGCACCAGGATGGTTTGCGCGTTTTGAGTGGTCTTGAGTTGATAGAAGCTGGGAATGGATCGCGCTGCAAAACCAACCGCCACTGTCAGGAACAGAACTGCCAGCAACCCGGCCAGGCCTGCGCCGACGACAATGCGTTTGACCCATTTACCAAGGGCCCCGCCACCAGACCCCGAACGGCTGGAGGAGCGCCGCTTGCGCGCGCCCCTACCGCTGCCGCCTGATTGCGCACGACGCTGTGTCGCAGCGCGCCGGCTGCCGCGCTTCTGCGTATTCTTCAGCTTGTTGCCGCGTTTGGAATTCACCGGGTAAACTTCATCATCTGTCCGCCATCATGCCCGTTTCAGTGCAAGCGTAACCTGTAACCCGGCGTGAACAAGACACCCCAGAGCCTTGCGCCCGTTATTTCTCTGGCTTGAATTCGAGCGATGCGGAATTGATGCAATAGCGCAGGCCACCTTCTTCGGGCGGGCCATCGGGAAAGACATGGCCCAAATGCCCGCCGCAATTACCGCAGGTTACTTCGGTGCGGATCATGCCATGCGACGTATCGCGATGTTCATCGATCATGCCGCCTTCGGCGGGCTTGGTGAAGGCAGGCCAGCCGCAGCCGCTGTTGTATTTGGCCGCGCTGATAAACAGCTCTGCACCGCAGGCAGCACACACATACTCTCCCTGCTCGTAAAATTTGTCATATTTGCCCGTGAAGGCCCGCTCGGTTCCGGCCTCGCGCAGAATATGGAACTGCTCTGCAGACAATCGTTCGCGCCATTCGGCCTCTGTAATGTCTTTGGGGCTCTTGTCTTGGGGGTCAGTCATTGCAGGCTCCTTCACCCGTCCAGTTTGGCATAATGCGCAGGGGGCTGGATCACATCCATCCGCTCGGTCAGCAAAGGCCGGAAACTGGGCCGGCTCTTGAATACTGAATACCATCCACGCGTCTGTTCGTGCCCGGCCCAGTCAATTCCGCCCAGATAATCGGCCACAGAAATCTGCGCGGCAGCAGCCAGATCGGCCAGGCTCATCGTGGCGCCTGCCAACCAGGGACGGTTGTCAATCAGCCAGTCCATGTAATCGAGATGCCCATGCGCCATCCGCATCGCTTCGCGCAACGCGCGCGAATCAGGGGGCTGGCGCAGGACAATGCGTTTTTTCATCCGTTCCTGCAGCAAGGGCGCCGTCACATCGGTGTAGAAATTCTCATCGAACAGAGCGACCAGCCGCCGGATTTCGGCCCGGTTGCGCGCCGTTCCATTGATCATCGGAGATTTGTCGGACGTCTCTTCGAAATATTCGGCAATGGCGCGGCTATCGCACAGGACGACTTCGCGTTCGGCATCGACCAGCACCGGTGTGCGCCCGGCAGGGTTCAAATTCCAGAACATATCGCTGGCCGACCATGGGTCTTCGCGCACCATTTCGTAGGCGATGTTCTTCTCACCCATCAACAGACGGATTTTGCGGCTGAACGGACACAGCGGAAATTGATAAAGACGCCACATGATTGGACCAACCCATGCCTGATTACTTGCAGTGAATCCACCACCAACAACATGCAAACGGCGTGTTTTCAGATGTCGGAAGTTTCCAGCATCAAAAGGCAGCCGGGCATGACCTGATCCAACGTTCCCTGATCCCACAATTGCTGCGCCTGAGCGGAAACCAATTGCGAAATTTCCTCGCGGCTCTTGCCGGTCCGGTCCATCACATCGGCCAGCGCGCGCACGAAAAATTCCTTGCCCCGCTCGTCCAGCACTGGCCACTTCAGCGCGGCTTCATTGCCGTTCGCCTGCCCGTGACTGACCATGGCAAAGGCAGCAGAACATCGCACCAGCGCCTTGTCTTGTAGCGACAAACCATCCTGCACCGACACCTGATCGATCGGCGCATTGTTCTGGGCAGAAAGCGGTGCAGAAGCCGCAGCTAGAAGGGCCGCCAAGGTGGCAATTGAGGTTGAGACAAAGTTCATGAGGCACGGCCTACCATCGCATTGCTGAACCTGCCACTACTGGTCCATCCGCAAGCCGCCATTTTTGACAGGGACCTGACTGCTTGCCGCGCGCCTGTGTCCCCTCTAGATCGATCAGGCTTTAAAGGAGAAATTGAATGCTTAATCACATCATGATCGGCAGCAACGACATCGAACGGTCCAAAGCCTTTTATACCGAGGTTCTGGGCGTGCTGGGCTGCGGCGAGCCGATGGCCCATGTCAATGACACCGGCCAGACCCGTCTGTTTTACAGCCACAATGGCCACACCTTTTCGATCAGCGAGCCGATCAATGGCAAACCGGCAGAGCCAGCAAACGGGGCAACCGTAGGCTTTGTTTGTGATTCGCCCGAACAAGTGGTGGCCCTGCATGATGCAGCCGTAGCTGCGGGCGGTACATCGGTGGAAGATCCGCCCGGCCCGCGCGAAGGGTCAATGGGCGTGATGCATCTGTGTTACTTCCTTGATCCTGATGGCCATAAAATGTGCGGCATTCACCGCCCCGGCTAACTTTGCAATTTCGAGCCTGAGCCGCAGCCTTCAGTCGTTGCGGCTCAGCTTGAAAACGGCGAATTCGGCGCGCCAATTTGCGCCGATTCCACTGATCGCGCGTTCGCCCGAGAAAAACCAGCACCCTTCAATCTCGACATCCATCTTCGCGATGAGCTCGCGGAAATCCGCGATGGTGACATGGTGAATGTTGTCGGTTTCATACCAGCTTACCGGAAGCGCGCGGGTCACCGGCATCCGGCCACCAAACATCAGCGCGGTGCGAGTGCGCCATTGGGCAAAATTGGGAAAGCTGACGAAAGCCTCCCGTCCCACACGCAGCAATTGGTCCAGCATCCGGTCGGGCCGCTCTGCCGTTTGCAGTGTCTGGCTCAAAATCGTGTAGTCGAACGCCTTGTCGGGATATTCAGACAGGTCCCGGTCGGCATCGCCCTGCACTACCGACAGCCCCCGCGCAACGCAACGCTCGACCAGCTCAGGCTTGATCTCCATCCCGCGCGCATCGACCTGGTTGTGCTCGCGCAGATGGGACAACAGTGTGCCATCCGCGCATCCGATATCGAGCACCCTGCTACCTGGCGCTACATTGCGGGCAATCGCTGCAAGATCGGGCCGCAGCATGCTCATCGCAGAAACCCTTCGATAACCCGGTCGAGCGCCGGCACATCGAGCAGGAAGCTGTCATGGCCATAGGGGGCTGACAGCTCAACAAAGCTGACCGGCGCGCCGGCCGCGTTCAGGGCATGGACGATGTGGCGCGATTCCGCGGTCGGATACAGCCAATCGGTATCAAAGCTGATCACGCAGAAACGCGCGCCGGAATCTCTACCATGTCCGGCAAAGGCATCTGCCAGCTTGCCGCCATGCTCCTCCGCCAGGTCGAAATAATCCATTGCGCGAGTGATATAGAGGTATGAATTGGCATCAAAGCGTTGGGTGAACCCGCTGCCCTGATAACGCAGATAGCTTTCCACCTGAAAATCAGCATCGAAGCCAAAACTCTTGGCGTCCCTGTCTTGCAACCGCCGCCCGAATTTGTCGGTCAAGCCGGCTTCGGACAGGTAGGTGATATGCGCCGCCATGCGCGCAACCGACAGGCCGGCATCAGGCGTCTTTTCATCGCCATAGTAATTGCCGCCGCGCCAATTGGGATCGGCCATGATCGCTTGGCGACCAACTTCGTGAAAGGCGATATTCTGCGCCGAGTGCCGCGCTGTTGTCGCAATCGCCAGCACACGCGCCGCTCGCTCGGGAAAATTGGCTGCCAGGCTGAGCGCTTGCATCCCGCCCATCGAGCCACCCACCACTGTGTGCAATTGATCGATGCCCAGTTCGTCCAGCAGACCAACCAAGCCGCGAACCATGTCCCGAATGGTCAGGACAGGAAATCGCATCGCATAAGGCGCACCATCATCGGCAATGCTGGCCGGTCCGGTCGAGCCCATACAGCTGCCGATCACATTGGCGCATATGACATGAAAGCGGTCAGTATCGATCGGCTTGCCGGGGCCGACTGTACGCTCCCACCACCCGGGTTTGCCGGTGACGGGATGCTCGCTCGCCACATATTGATCACCCGTCAAAGCATGGCAGATCAGGATCGCATTGCTCTTGTCCGCCGCCAGTTCACCATAGGTCTCAAACGCGATTTCGACGCCAGCCAGCTCCTGTCCGCAGTCAAGCGGCAGGGGTCGCGAAAGTTGAAGCGTATTAAAGGCGGGAGCGGTTGCCATCGGCGGCATCGATTGGGCGAGGAAGCCCAGGCTGTCAATTGTGCTGTTTTTCAGCGACGAATGCGGTATGCGCCGCGCCACTATGTCATCGCGCCCAGAAGCCAAGCCCTGGATCAAGGCCATTCACGCCTATGTGCCGGGAAAATCCCGCAGCAGCGACGGGCGTGCGCTAGTCAAACTGTCCGCCAATGAAAACCCGCTCGGCAGCGGTCAGGCCGCATTGGATGCCCGCGCTGCGGTTGATGCCATGGCCCCCTATCCCGATCCGGGCGCGACGCAATTGCGCCAGACGATTGGCGAAGTGCACGCCATTGATCCTGACCTGATCGTATGCGGCACCGGGTCTGACGAGCTGCTCAATCTGGCTGCCCAGGGGTTTGCCGGGCCGGGCGATGAAGTGCTGTTCAGCCGGTACAGTTTTTCTGTGTATGATATCGCGGCCCGGCGCTGCGGCGCGACACCGGTGGAGGCGGAAGACAAGCGCTTCGCCAGCGATGTCGATGCTTTGCTCGCGGCCGTTACCCCCCAAACGCGCGTCCTGTTTCTGGCCAACCCAAACAACCCGACCGGCACATATATGCCGCGCGCAGAATTGGAGCGGCTCCATGCCGGACTGCCTGCCGATGTGCTGCTGGTGGTCGATCAGGCCTATGCCGAATATGTCGACCCGCAGGATGATGATGGCGCAATGGCGCTTGCCCGCACACATGACAATGTTCTGGTTACGCGGACATTTTCCAAAATTTACGGGCTGGCGGGAGAACGGATCGGCTGGGCCACCGGCTCTGCCCATATCATCGATGTTCTCAATCGCATTCGTGGCCCGTTCAATGTGACCGGCACCGGTCAGGCTGCTGCCATTGCGGCGCTGGGCGATCAGGATTTCGTATCCCGCTCGCGCCAACTTAACGCAGAAGGGCTGGCTCGCCTCAATGCCGAGATCGAGGCGCTCGGCAATCACGGTCTGCGCGCCATCCCGAGCAAGGCCAACTTCCTGCTGGTCCAGTTCGAAGGCGAACTCAGCGCGGAAACTGCGCTTCATGCGCTGGCAGAGGCGGGCTATGCCGTGCGGCATCTGCCCGGCCAGGGGCTGCCACAGGCTCTGCGCATCACCATCGGGAAACCGGACGATATGGACCGCGTGATCGCAACTTTGCGCAATCTTTGTGGAGAAGGGTCATGACCATTCAGTCGGTCGCCATCATCGGTTTGGGCCTGCTTGGCGGGTCGATCGGTCGCGCGGTCAAGGAATTTGCCCCGACGATCACCACTACCGGCTATGACGCTGATCCCGCAGTTCGTGAAACTGCGCGCACGCTTGGCCTTGTCAACACGGTTTGCAACAGCGCCGGTGAAGCGGTCAGTGCAGCCGATCTGGTGATCCTGTGTGTGCCGGTTGGCGCCATGCAGGCCGCAACCCAAGGCTTCGCCTCCGATCTGCGTGACGACGCCATTATTTCCGACGTGGGTTCATCCAAGCAAAGCGTGGCGCAGGATTTGGCCGCCGCCCTGCCAAACCACACGATCATCCCTGCCCACCCCGTCGCCGGGACCGAGCAAAGCGGGCCGCAAGCCGGATTCGCAACCTTGTTCCAAGGGCGCTGGTGCATTCTCACCCCGCCCGCGGACGTTGATCCTGCAGCCGTGGATGCGCTGTCGGAATTCTGGAGAGCGCTTGGCTCCCGCATTGAAATCATGGAGCCGGAGCATCACGATCTGGTGCTGGCTGTCACCAGCCATATCCCGCATCTGATCGCTTTTACCATCGTGGGCACGGCCTCTGACCTGGAAGATGTGACCCGGGGCGAAGTGATCAAATATTCCGCCGGTGGTTTTCGCGATTTCACCCGGATCGCAGCGTCCGATCCGGTGATGTGGCGCGATGTGTTTCTGCACAACAAGGGCGCTGTGCTGGAAATGCTGGGACGCTTTACCGAGGATTTGACAGCACTGCAGCGCGCAATCCGATCGGGCGATGGTGACACCTTGTTTGAGCTGTTTGATAGAACCCGCTCCATCCGTCGCCGGATTATCGAAGAAGGCCAGGATGATGAAAGGCCAGATTTCGGCCGGGATCACTAACACACGGTCGGTCCGATCAGGCCCGCCGCAATGTCTCGGGCGGGTCGGCTGGCAATGGCGCAGTGTTGAACGCATTGATTGCTGCGTGAACGCGTTGCTCCACCTCGTTGCGAGGTAAGCCGGGCGGAATGGGCTCGGCAACCTTGTAGGTGATCGTCCCGCGTCGTTTAAGGACATGGTGATAGACCTGTCCGCTGTCGACTGCGACCGGGATCACCGGCAACCCCATCAGCTTGTACATGCCGGCAAAGCCTGAACGCAGAGGCGGCGCGGCACCTTGCGGCACACGCGTTCCTTCCGGAAAGATAATCAGCGGACGGTTTTCGGCCACCCGGGCCTTGGCCAGACGGAGCATTTGCCGCAACGCCTTTGCTCCCTGCTCCCGCTCCACAGGTATCAGGCCATATTGAATGGCTGATCGGCCCCAGCCCGGTATCGAGAACAGCTCGCGCTTGGCGAAGACCGACGGGTTCGCAAACAGCGTCGGCGTGTCGATCGCTTCAAAGAAGCTCTCGTGCTTGATGGCATAAAGGGCTGGCTCTTCCGGCAATGTGCCGACCACGCGAACTTCGATGCCGAGCAAACGGGTTACACACCAGCGATGCCATCTGCTCCAGCATCGGACTGAACGGCGCAGTGCCCGGCGACTGATGAAAATCGACACCACAGCCGCAATAACGAGCAGCGCGCTGCCGCCGTAGAAACCGAGATAAAAGGCAGCGTTACGAAAAAGGCGGGCAAGCAGCGTCACAGGCCGATCCACCCGGCAAGCGTGCTGGCCAGAAGCTTGTTGTATTCCAGAAACAGGCTGTGCAGGCTGGGCTGAGATGGCACGGCATCGCGAATAACGCGCACATTTTTATCCAGCGTCCGGTCCAGCTCCCCCGCAGCCCGGCGCATGTGCCAGTCTGTGGTTACCAGGCGCAGCGACGTGATCTTGCGATCCTCAACCCATTGCGCGGTTTCGGCCGCATTGCTGCGGGTGTCGACCGCTGCAAAGCCAAGGGTCACGCAGCAATTCATCTGCGCGCGCGAAACATCAAATTCTGCGGCAAATTCATCCGGCGTCACTTCCCGGTCAACGCCGGTCACCAGTAGAGTTTTGGCCAAATCCTGATCCAGCACTGCCAGACCCTGGGCAATGCGTCCCGGCCCGCCAGTGGGCACGATCACGGCATCGGTTTCAACATCGCCCGCAGGTTGCGGCAGCGCCACGGCGAACCACAGGAAGCCCAATATCCAGATAAGGAATATGGCCGATAAAGTGCGGCGAATCATAGCATCCGCCTCAGCGCAGACATTACTGTCAGCCGGGCGGTCAGCATGGCTATGGCCACCGCGACAAAGGGAATGGCGGCAATGGCGATCCAGTCCAGCGCGCCCAATCCGCCGCCCTGGACCATTCCGGAATCCAGCCCGGCAAAGCGCGATCCGATAATTGCAATTGCAGCCAATCCAGCCACCAGACCGATCAAGCCACCCAAAATCGCATCGAAGGCCACCGAATTCTGGAAGATCCGCGCTATCTGATCGTCGGTTCCGCCCAAGTGATGCACGATCTCCATCGTGTCACGATGCGCGGTAAAGGTGCTTCGTGCTGCCAGCCACACCGCTGCTGCGCTGGTCATCGCAAGCAAACCAATGAGGATTAGCGCAAGAATCTGAAGAGCTGTCAGGGCGGAATAAACCGGCTTCAACCAATCGGATTGCGCATCAACGCGCACCCCGGATATCGATGCAGCCAGGGCGGTCTCTATCCGCTCAATTTCTGCCGCATCGGCCGCTTCGCGCAATTGCACATCAATCAACGCCGGCATGGGCACTGCGGTGCTCGCCAGATCACTCGAGCCATCACTTGCTGCTCCCAGCCAGGGTTCAAGCAGAGCGGACAGCTCTTCTTGCGGGACAATGCGCAAAGATTGCACCGCCGGGTCATCGCGCAGAATATCGGCAGCCTGCATTGTTTTGGCGGCAAGCATTTCTCGGTCCGCTTCGACAATCTGGACCGTCGCACCGCCGGACAGCTGGGATCGAGCCATATCGGTCAGGTTGCCAAGCGCAAATCCGCCTGCGGCCGCGAGCACGGTCAGCGCCACCATTACACCCAATACCCACGGAACCGGGCCGGTAATGCGTGCCCGGGGGACGAGGTTGGAAGCGCGATCGCCGCGTAAGGGCGACAAACCGCGCTGCAGAGACCGGCCTATAAGTGGCGGCAATTTCATGGTGCAACCCCAGCCGAACGACCGCCGCTGGGCCGGGGGGGATAACGCAAGGCACCGGTCGGATCGGACAAGCGCCCCTTGTCGAGCCGCATGATCAGAGAATCGGGCACTTTCTTGAGCAGATGAACATCGTGAGTGGCCACCACGACCGTGGTGCCAAGCCTGTTCAGTGCCTCGAACAAGCGCAGCAGCTTAAGCGCCATTTCCGGATCGACATTGCCGGTTGGTTCGTCAGCCACAAGCATGTCCGGGCGCCCGATCACCGCGCGCGCTATCGCCACGCGCTGTTGCTCGCCGCCCGACATGGTGGCCGGGATCGCGTCAATGCGATGCGCCAGCCCGACCCATTCCAGCATATCGGCAACCGGCTTTTGCAGAGCATCTTCGCGGACGCCGGCAATCCGCAGCGGCAAGGCCACATTGTCGAACGCCGACAGATGGTCGACGAGCCGGAAATCCTGAAAGACTACGCCCAGCCGCCTTCTGACCTGCGGCAATTGCGTGCGCGGCAATGTGATCACATCCTTGCCGAACATACGGATTGCACCGCGCGAAGGGCGCTGGGCCAGATACAACAGCTTGAGCAGGCTGGTTTTGCCCGCGCCGCTGGCGCCGGTCAGGAAGTAGAAGCTGCCCGGATGCAGGGTGAACGACAGATCGCGCAAAATCTCCGGCTCGGTGCCATAGCGCAGCCCAACATTGTCAAAACTGATGATGTCGCCGGGGCCGTTACTCATACAGCGGCTCTATCGAAATGGGTATGTGGAGCCAAGGCAATCATGCCCGAAAGGCCTATAACGAGGCTTCGATGTGGAAAAAAGTGGTGTTTAGCCATGGTTAGCCACCCGTGGCCTTGTTGCACCAGATGGCGCGGCGTAATGGCAAAGACACAATGATCATCGCCTGCCCAGCCTGCAACACGCGCTATGCCGTGCCCGACGAAGCCATCGGCATCGAAGGTCGAACGGTCCGCTGCGCCAAGTGCAAGCACAATTGGTTTCAGGATGGGCCCGAACTGGCGCCCAGAGAAGAAAAAGCTGAGCCAACCGTTGAGCCAACACCTGCAAAGGTGGCTGAGCCAGAACCTGATGCAACGGCTGATGAGGACGACGCGCAGGACCTCGTCTCGAGCGCGCGTGAGCCGACTAACTCTGAAGTTCCCGCAGCAGTCGATGCTGCTGATCATGATACAGCCGAAGCCACATCCCCAGAAGAACTACCGACCGACGCTGCCGCGGACACCAGCGCGCAGCCCTCGGTCGCCCATTGGCGGACTTCGGATCAGGCGGGGGATCAGGCGGGGCATCGGGTTGGGGATCAGGATAGCGAGCAGACCGAAACGCCAACCGATGAGACCATTGAGCCCGAAGCTCCAACAACGCCGCCGCCCGCCTATGTCCATAGCGCAGATCCCGAGCGGGTCGATGTTGGTCCAGCCGATCATGACAATGCGTCGGACGATCTGGAGCATAGCGAGGAAATTGAGACTTTTTACGTCGATGCAGACGAGCCATCGCAGTTTGATTATGAGCCGCCTTTTCGGGCGCGCCGCAATCCGCTCAAAATGTGGACCGCTGCCGGGGTGATTTTCGCAATTCTGGCGTTTGGGACCATCATCGGCGTGAATTACTGGGGCCTGCCTGACTGGGTACCGGTGGAGCAGCCAACCTTCGGCGTCGAAGAACCTGACCTGTTGCTCGATTTTCCCGCCGACCAGCAGGATCGCCGCACTCTGCCCAATGGCACTGAATACTTTGGCGCAAGCGGCACGGTCACGAACATTGGCCGTTCAACCATCAATGTGCCATCCATCCTGATCGTGCTGCGCGATGAACGCGGCCGCATAGTCTACAACTGGGAAGTGGTGCCTCCGCAATCGCAACTGGCACCTGGCGCAACCATGACAGTGAAAGAAGCGGTCACCGACGTGCCGCGCTCGGCCAAAATCGCTGAAATCGGCTGGAAGCCCAGCTAACTCCTGCCAACACCTGCGCTGAAGGCAAAATCAGCTAAATTCAAACCAGGGGGTGCCGCTTGTGTCGCGGCGTTTCTGCGGGATAACATTGCCCTGGGATCCGGCCTCGGGCTTGACCGGTTTCAAACTGATCCGCGCAGGCCGCAGGATGCGCACGGTGGCCTCGCTTGTGGCAATGGGGCTGCGCTTTTTCGCACTACCACCAAATCGTCGCTGAGGGGCAGCTGACGTCGCGGGCAGGCTGGGCAAAGGCGGAACGCCAGCTGCAGACGCAACCGGCAAGGCCTGGCCAAACAACAGAAGAGACGCGATCGCACTCATGCAAAGGTGTTTCCGGTTTGATAACTATATTTGCAAGCATCTTGGTAACCCAGTCCCGAAGCGGGACAAGCGCAAGCGCGCAGAGCCGTCCATCGGCGCGGGGTGGTCCGGTCAAAAGGTTGTGGCAGCTTTGCGATGAGGCCTGGTGGTTGCATTGCGCAAACCTGCGGCAAAGTGCTTGCGGAGGGGGTAAGCTGTTGCTAGGGGGCCGCACCTACCAGCGGGAAGCGATGTCTTCGCTTTCATGTGACTGTGTGCGGTCGTGGCGGAACTGGTAGACGCGCAACGTTGAGGTCGTTGTGGGCTAACGCCCGTGGAAGTTCGAGTCTTCTCGACCGCACCAATTTTCTTCCGAAAAGTGCCTTCCAGAGCCAGCCGCATGAGCGATCCGGGCCCCGCAGCACGGCCGGGCTGCAAAAATTTTCCGCGTCACCTCCCCATGCCGTAACGTCGCGCAATCCGCTCCGTACGCCTATGCATTTTCGGCTTTGTCTGGCCCCCTCGCCATGCCAAAGAGTGGCGCATTCAACCCGCTTTGGAGAGGCATCCCATGAACCTGGAATTCACCCCCGAAGAAGTCGCCTTCCGCAAGGAAGTGCGCGCTTTCATCGAAGAAAACTATCCCAAGCATCTGGCCGATATGGGCATGCGCGAGGATATGTCGCCCGAAGACATGGTCGCCTGGCACAAGGTTCTGGGCGAAAAGGGATGGTCTGTACCTGCATGGCCGACCGAGTATGGCGGCACGGGGTGGACCCCGACACAGCGGTATATCTGGTCCGAAGAGAACGCCCGCGTGAACGCCTTCATGCCACTGCCCTTTGGCGTCTCCATGGTCGGCCCGGTGATCTACACCTTTGGCAATGAGGCACAAAAAGAGCAGCATCTGCCCGGCATCCGCAGCGGCGATGTGTGGTGGTGCCAAGGCTATTCAGAACCCGGCGCTGGCTCTGATCTCGCCTCGCTCAAGACGACCGCTGTTCGCGATGGCGATCATTACGTCATCAACGGCCAGAAAACCTGGACCACGCTGGCGCAATATGCCGATTGGGGCTTCTTCCTGTGCCGCACCGATCCCGATGCCGCCAAGCCGCAAGAAGGCATCAGCTTCATCCTGATCGACATGAAGACGCCGGGCATCGAAGTGCGCCCGATCAAACTGATTGATGGCGGGTACGAGGTCAACGAAACCTGGCTGACCGATGTCCGTGTGCCGGTTGAAAACCTGGTCGGCGAAGAAAACAAGGGCTGGACTTATGCCAAGTTCCTGCTCGCCCATGAACGCAGCGGCATTGCCGGTGTTGCCCGGTCCAAACGCGGCGTTGAAAAACTGCGCGAGATTGCCGGTTCCGAAGTGCTCGATGGTGAGCCGCTGATGAGCGATTTCGATTTTGCCCGGAAGGTCAGCCAGCTCGAGATTGATCTGGCAGCACTGGAAATCACCGAATTGCGCACCCTGGCTGGCGAACAGGCCGGCAAGGGGCCAGGTCCGGAAAGCTCGATCCTGAAGATCAAGGGCACTGAAATTCAGCAGCGCCTGACCGAACTGACGCTGGAAGCCGTCGGCAGTTATGGCACCCCGCAATATGGCAGCATCGCCGATGCCGGATCGAACCAGTACCCGGTTGGCCCCGAATATGCGCAGCATTCAGCCGCGACCTATTTCAACATGCGCAAGACCTCGATCTATGGCGGATCGAACGAGATCCAGCGCAACATCATCACGAAAATGATCCTCGGCCTGTAAGGCTGCAGCGACATTTGGGAGAGAGTTTGTGGATTTTAACTTCACCGAAGAACAAGAGATGGTGCGCGACGGCCTGTCACGGCTGGTGCGCGAACAATATGACTGGGACACGCGGCGTGAAGTGATTGCCAGCGAGAGTGGCTGGCGTCCTGAAGTCTGGGCTCAGCTTGCAGAACTGGGCATTCTGGGCATGCCCTTTTCCGAAGAGGATGGCGGATTTGGCGGCGGTGCGGTTGATGCGCTGGTGGTCATGGAAGAGTTCGGCAAGGGGTTGGTGGTGGAACCCTTCATCCCCAGCGTCGTATGCGCTGGCGGCTTTCTCAAACATGCCGGGTCATCGGAACAGAAGGAAGAACACCTGGGCGCGATCATCGATGGCAGCCGGGTCTATGCTTTTGCCTATGCAGAACCGCGGGGCCGATACAATCTGGCCGATCTGGAAACGACCGCGCGCAAGGAAGGGGGCGACTATGTCCTCAACGGCCATAAGGCTGTCGTAATTGCCGCCCCCTGGGCCAGCCATCTGGTGGTCACGGCGCGCACTGCAGGAGAGCGGCGCGACAGTGACGGCATCAGCGTCTTCCTGGTCGACAAGTCAGCCGATGGCGTGGTGACACGCGATTATCCAACGGTCGATGGCCGCTGGGCTTCAGAAGTCTATCTGGAAAACGTCACGGTTCCTGCAAGCGCGCTGGTCGGGGAAGAGGGCGCGGCCCTCCCACTGATCGAGCAAGTGGTGGATGAAGCCATTGCCGCAGCCAGTGCCGAGGCGTGCGGCGCGATGAAGGTCGCCCATGCCATGACGGTGGAATATTCGCGCCAGCGCAAGCAGTTTGGCGTGCCGATTGGCAGTTTCCAGGTTCTGCAGCACCGCATGGTCGACATGTACACCGAATACGAACAGTCGGTCTCGCTGGCCTATCTGGCGACGCTGAAACTTGACGGATCAGAGCGCGAGCGCAAGCTGGCAGCCTCCACCGCCAAGGTCCGGATCGGACAGGCTGCGCAGTATGTCGGGCAGGAAGCCATCCAGATTCACGGCGGCATGGGCATGACCGATGAACTGGCCATTGGCAGCTATTTCAAGCGCTTGACGATCTTTGAATCCGAATTTGGCAATGTCGATCATCACATGAAGCGGCACATCGCCCTGTCATAGCGGGTTGCCCATGGGCCAAGACGCGGATGGCCCACGCAAACTATCGTTCGCCATGACGGGCCAGCGGTACTATCGACGCCGGATCAAGCCGGGATGGCTGGCTTGAAGCCTTTTCATCACCCGTGCTCTCGCCAGTTTCGCGAGAGTGCGATCATCGCTCGGAGCACACGCAGCCTTGGTTGAAGCCCGCATCGAACAGGATACAGGACCGGGTCTGCACCGCTGGGTGCTGCTTGCCCTGACCTGCGCTGTGTTCGGTGCCTCGACCGGTGGCACGTTCTCTTCGCTGGGCGTGCTGCTGCCAGCCATGATCGAGGATCTGGGATGGAGCTGGGCTGAAGCCGGCCTTGGCTTTACCGTGATTGCTTTGCTGACCGGGCTGTCCAGCACCATTCCGGCCACCACAATCCAGCGCTTCGGCCTGCGCATCACCTATTTCACCGGCGGTATCTGTCTGGCCGCCGGATTTGCGATTTTTTCGCAAACGCAGGGCCTGGTCAGTTATCTTGTCGGCGGGGCACTGATCGGACTTGGCTATTCGCAAACCGGCGCCGTTCCGGCGGTAAAAGCGCTAAGCAGCTGGTTCTCGCGCAGGCGATCACTCGTCATAGGAATATTCTTCACCAGCGGAGCGGTGGGCAGCATGATCGGACCAATCGCTGCGTCCTATGCCCTGTCCGGCCTCGATTCATGGCGCAGCTATTGGATTGGCGTTGCAGTGCTGACCGGGCTGTTTTCCATCCTGCTGGCGGCCGTGGTATCCCAAAAGCCGGGTGCTGATCCCGATGCCGCAGCCCTCGCCCTGGGAGGAGAGGCAGCCGATGAAAATTGGACCTTTGCCGAGGTGCTGCGAACCCCGCAATATCACATCATTATTCTGGCGGTCACCATGACCCTGCTGGGCGCGCTCACCATGAACACATGGCAAGTCACCCACATGCAGAACATGGGCGTCGCTGCCACTATCACGGCAACCGCGCTCAGCATGCATGCGCTGTTCAACGCCGCCTCGCGCGTGGTTGGCGGCATCATCATCGACCGGGTCGGCGCGAAATTGCTGTTCATCGTCGGGCTCGCCTCGGGCGTGGTTGGCATGGCGGCCCTGTCGGTTGCAGACGATCCACTGCTGATCCTGATCTACGCCATTGGCGATGGGGTGAGCTTTGGCATTGTCACCTTCGCAAGTTCCATTCTGTTGCTTGAGTATTTTGGCGCACGCAACAATCCGATGGTTCTGGGCTTCCTCAATCTGCTGACAACAGCGGGCATGATTGGGCCCGTCGCGGCAGGCTATCTGGCGGACCGGGTGGGCGGATTTTTCGAAGTGTTCGTGATCCTGTCAGGACTGATGCTGCTCGTCTTCCTGCTTTCGCTTACACTTACAAAGCCGGTCCGGGGCGAGCGGGTTGCGCCTACAGCCAAGGGTCTTGGCTGATGCTCTTATCGTCAGGTGTTGGCGCGCTGTAGAAACGGTTGTCTAGCCACCTGCCAATGCCTATTTCGCCCACGCCGCTGCAAAGCTGACGCCAGAAATCAGCTAAGGTGGCGCGCACAATGCCGGCATTGGTCCGCTCGACTAGAAGCAGGCCATTCAGAAACGGCAAAAGCCGCCGCCGGCGCGAAATGTTCGGTCGCTCAGGGAAGAATTGCAATGCTGCTCGTCAAAACCGCCATCCGATTGCCCGCCCTGTTGCTGTCAGGCGTTGGCCTGACCAGCCTTTCGGTGCCTGCATTTGCACAATCCGAGGCTGTAGATCAGACGATTGAGGAGCAGGAGGGGCAAGTCGCTGCCGAAGACATTCTGGTGACGGCCGACCGGGTGGGTTTGCTCGAGCAACGGCCCACGCAAACCGCTTTCGGCCTCGACCTGCCTAGCCTTGAGACACCTCGGGCCATCAGCATCGTCAGCGACACCACGATAGAGCGCTATGCCATCGAGGATATCGACGATTTCATCACGACAACGCCGGGCACCTTTGGCGGCAGCTTTTTTGGTGTGCCAGGCTCAATCTCGATCCGGGGCAGCATTTCGGAAACCTATTTCCGCGGGTTCAAGCGCACGCTGAACAACGGCCTGTTTCCCACCCCCATCGGATCCGCCGAGCGGGTCGAGATCATACGCGGGTCAACCCCGGTCATCTATGGCGCGGGCCGGATCGGCGGTTTGCTCAATCTGCAGCCAAAAGCGGCCAAGACCAACGATGGCAAGGCGTATGACAGGATCGAGGGCGCAGCGGAAATCACTGTGGGTTCGTTCGACAAATTCAACCTGTCCGGCGAGCTCATCGTGCCGACGAGCATCGGCGCAATGGATGGCGGCCTTGCCCTTTACGCCGAGGTCGAGGATTCGGGCAGCTATTACAATGGCCGCGATCCACGCCACGAGCTGGTGCAGGCCGATTTCAACCAGGACCTCGGCAATGGCTGGAGCCTGGTTTTCGGCGGCATGTATTTCAACAGCCGGGGTTATCTCCAGACACCGGGGTGGAACCGGCTGACGCAGGACCTGATCGACAATGGCACCTATATCACCGGGGCTGACACCGACCTGACCGACACCAATGGCGATGGTCAGCTCAACCTAAGCGAAGTGGACGCGGCGGTCGGCACGTTTTTTGGTTCATCCAACATCCGCACTTTCATCGATTTTGGCGTGTTCGGTTTCCCCGATGCCTATGCTTTGGACAGCGGAGTCGGGACCAGTACGCTTGATCCGCGCAATGTGTTTCTGGCCGATCAGGACATTGCCCGCTCCGAAACCATTACCTTGTACGGCGATCTGGCCAAGCAATTCGGTGATGGCAGCACGGCCATGCTGCAAGTGTTCTATGACGAGGTCGACGGCACGCTGAACCAGACCTTTGGCTTTGCCGCCCGTCACGAAATGGATGTGCTGGAAGTGCGCGGATCCTACACCCGCGAATTTCAGCTGTCGGATACATTGGTGATCGACACGCACCTGACCGCATCCCACAGGCGGTACGAATCTCGTCTGCGAGAACAGTTCCTGTCGGGCTATCTGGTGCTGGATCGGCGCGATCTCAGCGTGGGTCCAACCCCCAACGATATCTTCGCCACACCGCTCACCGATCCATCGATCCCGTGGGACAGCGATTTTGATTCGCGCTGGAGCGATACCGGCGCATCACTGCTAGCCGATATCCAGTGGGGCGAGCTGAGCCTGCTGCTGGGCGGCCGGTTTGATCATTACGATGTCAACACCAGCGATGCGGGCGTCACCACCTTTGGTGCGCCGACACAGGCAGAGGCCAGCGACAGCGATTTTTCCTATTCAGCCAGTCTCAGCTGGCGCTCCAGTGCAGGTGTGACCCCCTACATCACCTATGCCGAAGGGGCAGAGCCGCTGTACAATTCCAACGGCGGTATTTCCCCCGGCCCGGCCAGTCAGGACAGCTTTCTGTTCGGATCGCAACTGCTGGAATTGGGCGTGAAGTTCGAATTGCTCGACCGGCGCCTGTCCGGATCGCTAGCCTATTATGACCAGACCCGGCGATTGATCGACCCGTTCCAGAATGTGAACGAGGAAGCAGCCGAAGGTTTCGAGGCCGAGGTCCGCTTTCTGGTCAATGACAATGTCAGCCTGACCGGGGCAGCAACCTTTCAACAGTTCGAGATTGCTCCGCCTGGCGCATGCGGATCGGGCAATGGAGAATTTGTCGTCATCAGCCCGACCCACCCGACCGTAAACGCCTTTGGTCAAACCATCTCTGGCGCGCAAGGTTATGGCGGGCTGTTTGCCGCGCTCAACGCCAGCTGTCTGCCCGAATTGCAGGACGGGTACGAGCGCACGATTATTCCCGACACGGTTTTGTCCGGCTTTGCCACCTACACCTCTGACCCGTTCGGACCCGACATGGTCATCGGCGGGACCTTCGGGGCAACCTATGTCGGCGAAACGTCAGGCAAAACCGTGACCGGCGTGTCCCTGCCCGACTACACCTTGTTCCGGGCTGCCGGTTTTGCCGAAATGGGACGCTTCAGCCTGACCGCCACGGTCGAGAACCTGTTCGACAAACGGTATTTCCAGCCGCTTCAGGGTGTATACGAGGAAGTTGCCGCCCTGCCCGGACAGGGCCGCACCGTGCGCGTTACCGGGAGGGTCGCCTTCTAGGGCTGCACAAGCTTAGAAGTTGAGGCTCTCGCGCACCGCTTCGTTGACGATTTTGCCCTGATGCACATTCAGGCCAAGCTTGAGATGCGGGTCAGCGTCGCATGCGGCAATGCCCTTGTTCGCCAAGGCCAGGCCGAAGGGCAGCGTCGCATTGTTGAGCGCATAGCTGGATGTGTGCGGTACCGCGCCGGGCATGTTGGCGACACAGTAATGGATGATGTCGTCGACCAGATAGGTCGGATTTTCGTGCGTGGTGGGCTTTGACGTTTCAAAGCAGCCACCCTGATCGATCGCAACATCAACCAGTACAGCGCGATGTTTCATCAAGGGCAGCATATCGCGCGTGACCAACCGCGGAGCGCTGGCACCCGGCACCAACACCGCGCCGATAACAACGTCTGCTTCGGTGATCGCATTCTCGATCGTGCCGGCGTTGGAATAGCGGGTTGTCGCCCGCCCCTGAAACATATCGTCCAATTCGCGAATGCGCGGCAACGACCGGTCCAGAATCTCGACATTCGCGCCCAGGCCCACCGCCATGCGCGCCGCCTGCGTGCCCACCACGCCGCCGCCGATAACGACAACTTTGGCCGGAAGAACACCGGGCACGCCGCCCATCAGAATGCCGCGCCCGCCATTGTTCTTGTGGCTCGCTTGCGCGCTGGCCTCGATCGATAGACGCCCGGCGACTTCGCTCATCGGGGCAAGCAACGGTAGCGATCCATCCGGCGCGGTCACCGTTTCATATGCGACCGCCGACACACCCGATTCCATCAGGCCGCGCGCTTGATCGGGATCAGGAGCCAGGTGGAGATAGGTGAACAGAATTTGTCCTTCGCGCAGCTGGACCCACTCGTCAGGCTGCGGTTCCTTGACCTTGACCACCATGTCTGCGCGGGCGAAAATTTCGGCTGCGCTGTCGACGATCATGGCCCCGACCTTGGTGTAATCCTCGTCAGTTTTGCTGATCCCCAACCCTGCTCCGGTCTCGACGATCACCTCGTGCCCGGTCGCGACGTATTCGCGCACGGCTTCGGGCGTCAGACCGACGCGATATTCATGATTTTTGATCTCTTTGGGAACGCCGACGAGCATGAGGGAATCTCCTGGGGGGAATGGAGCCGTCGAAATAAGGCAAGGCTTATAAAATTTCAATTGAAACTAATATTCTGATTGGCAATCCGGCTTTCCCTCGGCGCAAAACACTGCAATGGATGCAGCACATTGTTGTCGCACCCGCAATGCCGGAGACGAACCGCAAGACGCTGCGACGCGCGAAGGATCACATTATGAAGAAACGCCATATCGCCCTTGCCGCTCTTGCCCTGTTGGGGGCCGGTGGTGCTGTTGCAGCCTATGTTGCCGCACCAACCATTTCCCAGGGCAATCCGGGCGAAAGCCCAGAGCTGGGCCGCTATGGTGACTATGCGGTCGGGACAATTGAAGTGCCCTTCACTCTGCCGGACAGGGTCAGTTTTGGCGCGCTGGGAATGGCCACCGGTCAGGTTGAAACCGGGGACCGGGTGCTGAATGTGCGATTGTACTACCCGGCTGCAAGCAGCTCTGGCCTGACACCCATTGTCTATGATCACACCATGGCACCTCCCGCGATGGAGCCGTTTCGTCTGTTGCATGAAGGCCGCGCCTTTGCCGATGCCCCTGCCGCGCAGGGAGACCGTTTCCCGCTGGTGATCATGAGCCATGGCTTCAATGGCTGGTCGACGCAGTTCAGCGATCTGGCAGAGCACATTGCCTCGCGTGGATATGTGGTTGCCTCCATAGACCATGCCGACCCCAAGCTGGAAGGTGTGACTGACTTCATCCGATCCTTCTCCAACGTGCTGGTCAGCCGGACGCTTGACCAGCGCGGCGTGCTGGCCCAGCTGCTGGAGCAGAGCGCGTCTGGCGAGGGCGGGCCCGCCGCCTTGATAGATGCCGAGAACATTGCCCTGATCGGCTACTCCATGGGCGGATATGGCGCGCTGGCAAGCGCGGGCGCCGATTATGATCTGGAAGCCAGCACATTCGATACTGTGCCAGCAGATGCCGCTGCAAAGCTGCAATCGGTATCAGGCCAGCCCCTACCGCTGGACGCAGTCATCGCCTTTGCCCCATGGGGCGGGCAACCGGAAAACCGGGTGTGGAAAGATGGCAGCCTGGGCGCGATCAAAACGCCGGTAATGATCGTGGCGGGTGATCAGGATGATGTCTCGCAATTCAGCACCGGCATCAGCTGGATTTTCGACCAGCTGAGCGGCACCGATCGGCACATGCTCGTTTATCAGGCGGCCCGGCATAATATTGTCGGTAATGATTTCGCAGTGGCCGGGGACGCTCCGTTCCGGGTCGCCGAATTTCTCAATGAACCGGTCTGGCGGCAGGACCGGATCAATGCGATCAACCAGCATTTCACCGCCGCCTTTCTCGACCTGCACCTCAAGAGTGACAGCGGCATGGCGCGCTATCTGGATATGCCCGCACCCGATGCTGCCGATAGCCAGTGGAACATCGGTTTTGGCGACCAGTTGAATGGCGAATTTGCAGGCGATGATCAGACCGATCATTGGCGCGGCTTCCAGCGACGCTGGGCATTGGGGCTGGAAATGGTGCTCAAGTCAGCGGGCGAGTAGACTGCGCGCGACAGGATACGAAAAGGCCGCCCGGAGCGATCCGGACGGCCCTTTTCCCCAGCATCTGGGTGAGACGCGCTGCCAGCCGTTAGGCGACGACGTTGTCTTTCTTCACCGTGATGACCTGAGGGTAGGTGAATTCCTTCAGACCATCGAGGCCATATTCCGCGCCAAAGCCGGACTGCTTGTGTCCGCCGAACGGGGCAAAGGGCGACAGGTGGAGATATTCATTGATCCACACTGTGCCGGTTTCCAGCTTCTCGGCCATTTCGACACCCTTGTCGGTGTCCGCAGTCCAGACCGCTCCGGCCAATCCATATTCGGAATTGTTGGCGCGCTGGATCACTTCATCCTCGGTGGAGAATTTCATCAGCGGCATGACCGGACCAAACTGTTCCTCGGCCACGATCCGCGCGTCTTCGGGCGGATTGTCCATGATCGTGATCGGAACGTAATAGCCCGTCCCTGACGGATCAGCATCGCCGCCCACCAGGAATTTGTAACCATTGTCCTTGGCATCCTCGATCAGTTCCAGAACCCGCTCGTACTGCTTCTTGTTCTGGATCGGGCCAACGCCGGTGCCCTGCTGCGAGCCATCGCCGACAGTCACGGTCTTGGCATATTCGACCAGAGCAGCGCTCAGCTCGTCATAGATGTCTTCATGGATGTAAATCCGCTTGGCCGCGACACAGATCTGGCCTGCGTTGGAGAAGCTGGACCAGAACAATTGCTCCGCCACTTTCTGGGGATCAGCGTCCGGCATGACGATGGAGGCATCGTTGCCACCCAGCTCCAGCGTGATCCGCTTGAGGTCTGCGCTGGCGCCTTCCATGATTTTCTTGCCCGTCGCGGTTGATCCGGTGAAGGTCACCTTGTCGATATCGGGATGGCCGGTGATGAGCGGACCGAGGCTGTCCTCGCCCGTGATGATGTTGACGGTACCTGCAGGAACCTTGTCCGCGATCAGTTCTGCAATGCGCAGCGTGGTCAGTGGAGTGAAGGGCGATGGCTTGAGCACGATGGTGCAGCCGCTCATCAGGGCAGGCACGATTTTCTGCACTGCCATCATGACCGGGAAGTTCCACGGCACGATGCCGCCGACAACGCCCACGGGCACGCGGCGCGTACGTGACAGGCGCGCATCGCTATCTTCATTGACAACATCTTCAAGTTTGAGGGTCGCTTGCGCAGCAGACATGCCAGCTGCTCCAAAGATTTCGCCCTTGGCCTGTTCGTGCGGCTTGCCCTGCTCGCTGGTCAGCAACCGGTACAATTCGTCCGCGTTTTCCTTGATCGCTCCGGAAATTGCCATGCAGGCCGCCTGACGCTCCTCGAACGAGGTGTTCTTCCAGGTCTTGAAGGCTGCGCGGGCTGCTGCAACTGCCTGGTTGAGCTCGTCTTCGCCGCAAGCAGGGACCTGGCCGACAACTTCTTCATTGGCCGGATTGACCACATCGAGCCATTCGCCCGTGTCAACCATCTCGCCATTGATCAGATTCTTGTATTGCGTCGCCATGTCTGCCTCTCTGTCTGTTTGAAACTCTCTTGCAGCAGATGGAAACGCTTGGTCCATTGTGCAAGGGAAAGCCGATCTGCAGGCTACAGCATATGCGGGATGCACGGAAGGCGCGCCTATCCATTGCGCTATGCAACCCAATTCTCCAAAAGGCCCCTGACTGCAGTCAAAAACACAATGCTGAGAGGATAATTTGCATGGCCGATCTGGTGATCTACGGCAGCCCCGTCTCCCCCTTCGTGCGCAAGGTTGCCGCCCTTTGCCTCGAGAAAGGTGCCGACTTCGAGATAGAGGCCGTCAATGTCTTCGATCCGCCCGAATGGTTTCGCGAAATCAGCCCGATGAAGCGCATTCCCGTGCTGCGCGACCGATCCATTGCCGAAGAAGGCCCCGACGGCACCATCGCCGATTCCAGCGCAATCTGCGCCTATATCGAGGCCAAATATCCCGAAACGCCGCTGATCCCGCATGACGCTTACGCCATGGGCCGGGCGCTGATGCTGGAAGAATATGGCGATACGATCGTCGCGATGGCCACCGGCATGGGCATGTTCCGCCCGATCTTTTTCGCTCTCAATCAGGGCAAGGAACCCGATGTCGCGGCGGCGAAGCAGGCTTGGTCGGACAAATTGCCGCCGGTGCTATCCTATCTGGAAGGCCTGCTGGGCTCCTCCGACTATTTCGTGGGCGATGCCCTCACGATCGCGGACGTCACCATCACCTGCTGCCTGATGCAGGGCATGCTGGTGGCTGATATGCCGCTGGACGATTATCCCAAGCTTGCCGCTCATACTAAACGCATGATGCAGCGTCCCTCAATCGCCGGGCCTTATGCCAGGGCCGACGGATTTATTCGCAAATCACTGCCCGAGAGGATTTCGCTCGCTTGAAAACTGCGCCATCTGCTAACCTTTCGTTTGCTTGTCTGCGGCAAACAGGCGGGCACGAACACGTCTTGAAACTTGCGCCTGTCCGGGCGCTCAACAACAGGTGAACGACATGGCCAGCCCCTGGACGATCGGCATCATTGGTGGATCAGGCCTGTATGCCATTGAAGGGCTGGAGGATGCCCAGTGGATTGCCGTCAATTCGCCATGGGGTGCGCCCTCGGACGAAGTGCTGTGCGGCCGCATCGGCAATGTCCGTGTGCGCTTTCTGCCGCGCCATGGCCGGGGCCATCCGATCCTGCCGGGCGAGCTGAATGCGCGCGCCAATATTGACGTTCTGAAGCGCACCGGCTGCACCGATATTCTGGCCATTTCGGCGGTCGGCAGCCTACGCGAAAAGATCGAGCCGGGCCGGTTTGCCGTGGTCGAACAGTTTATCGACCGGACCATGGGGCGCCCCTCCAGCTTCTTTGGGTCAGGTTTTGTTGCGCATGTATCGATGGCCGATCCGGTCTGCGCTCGCCTCTCGGACATGGCGGCCAGCGCAATTGCGGCGGCCAAGGGCAAGATTGCCACCGGGGCGACTTATCTCGCGATGGAGGGTCCGCAATTCTCCACCCGCGCGGAAAGCCGTATGTACCGCGAATGGGGTGCAGACGTTATCGGCATGACCGGCATGCCCGAGGCGAAACTCGCGCGCGAGGCCGAACTGCCCTATGCGCTGGTCGGCATGGTCACCGATTACGATTGCTGGCGCGAAGGGGATGAGGTCGACGTGACCCAGGTTATCGCCCAGATGCAGTCCAACGCGCAGATCGCCCGCGACATGGTGATGCGCTTCATCGCTGATTTGCCGGAAGAGCGCGCTCCATCCCCCATCGATACCGCACTGGACGATGCGATCATCACTGCGCCGGACAAGCATGATGCGGGGCTGATTGCCAAGCTGGATGCAGTGGCCGGTCGGTTGATCCAGCCCGAGTGAGGCACCGCCTGCGCTTCACAAGTGAGGCATAAGCTGTCAGGCATCATGAGATCTGAACTCGTGCGATCTGAACTCGCTGAAGGCTGAACCTATGACCTGCACCCGCGCCATCATCCGGTCCCATGGCGGACCAGACGTGATCGAATGGGAAGAAACCGCCGTCCCCACGCCGGGCGAGGGTGAAATCCTGATCGAACAGACCGCTATCGGGCTCAACTTCATCGACACCTATCACCGCACCGGTCTGTATCCGGTACCAATGCCCAGCGGCCTTGGGCTGGAGGCGGCAGGCCGCGTGCTCAGCCTTGGAGAAGGCGTTGAAGGGCTGAGCGTAGGGGACCGTGTGGCCTATATGGGGCCGGGCCTTGGCGCCTATGCCACCCACCGGGTCATGCCCGCTGCCGCCATGTTCAAATTGCCCGATGGCGTGTCCGACGAGCTGGCCGCTGCCGCCATTTTGAAAGCAGCCACAACCGAAGGGCTGGTCGAACGCTGCGCCAATGTGAACGCGGGCGACACTGTGCTGGTTCATGCCGCTGCCGGCGGGGTCGGGCTGATCATGGTGCAATGGTTGAAAGCGCTTGGGGTCACCGTGATCGGGACCACATCCAGCGCTGCCAAGGCCGATCTGGCCAAGGGTGCAGGCGCAGATCATGTGATCCGTTATGATCGGGAAGATGTCGCATCAGCGGTGGAGGATCTGACCCGGGGTGCCGGCGTTCCGACGGTGTTTGACGGCGTTGGCAAATCCACGTTCGAGGCATCCCTGCAATGCTTGCAACCGCGCGGTCTGCTGGTCAGCTTTGGCAACGCCAGCGGCGCTGTCGACGGGGTCAATCTGGGTGTGCTGGCCCAGCACGGATCACTGTTCGTCACCCGGCCAACCCTGATGCATTACTACGCCACGCCAGATGACCGGGCCAGTGGCATTGCACGGGTGTGGGACATGCTCGCCTCGAGCAAGGTGACCGTGACCATCGGCCAGCGTTACGCGTTAAAGGACGCCAAGCAGGCACACATTGATCTGGCCGACCGCAAAACGGTGGGATCAAGCCTGCTGCTGCCCTGAGCGGCCCGCACTCTCAGCCTTGGCGGCCGGGCGCCCATTCGCCAAACAGCGGCCGGAATTCGTCGGCCCGGATCGATTGCCATACGCCCACACTGAAATAGGGGATGGCTTCCAGTTTCTCGCGCGCACCGGCCTCGTCATCGGCCTTGATGATCAGCAAAGATCCGACAATCTTGTCCCCCTTGGCCAGAGGACCGGCCACGGCAAAATCATCCCCATGCTGAGCGAAATGCTTGTGCAATGCATCCTCGCTATGCTCGCGAAAGACCGCGCCATGCTCTCCATCGCGGCAGTAAAAGGCAAACAAGGCCATCAGCGGAACTCCGGCTTGCGTTTTTCGACAAAGGCGCGCGTGCCCTCGGCAAAATCGCTGGTGTGAAAGGCATCTGCAAAGATACGCAGACTGTCATCGTCATGGGCCCCTGTGCCATCAAGCACCCGCTGGACGAAGCGCTTCAACTCGCGCACCGACGATGGGGCTGCAGCAACAATCTGGTCGATCAATGTAGCAGGGGCCTCGCAAATGTCCTCGATCAGGCCGATCCGCAAGGCTTCGGGCGCATCGATCAGCATCCCGGTGAACAGAAGTCGCCGCGCCTGTCCCGGCCCGATCAGATCGACCAGCAATTTTACATCGTGCAGAGGATAAACAAGACCCAGTTTGGCAGGCGTAATCCCGAAGCGCGCATCATTGTTTGTCGCGATCCGCATATCGCAGGCAAGCGCCAGACCGCAGCCCCCGCCGATGCAGTCACCGCCGACCACGGCAATGGTGGGCAGGGGATGGCGGGCAAGTTCGAACTGGGCGCGGTTGATCGCGGCCTGATTGGCCGAGCGCCAGCCGCCATCATCCTTGTTGGCGAGCAATTCCTTGATATCCGCGCCAGCGCAGAAAGCGCCTTGTCCTTCGTCCGAGCGCAGCACCAGCGCCCGCAATTGCGGATTGCGCGCCGCCTGATCGAGCAGCCCGGGCAGGGCTTGCCACATGGCCAGGTTGAACGCACCGCGTTGATCGGGCCGATCGATGATCAGATGGGCGGTTTGCCCCTCGGTCTCCAGCCGCAAATTCATCGGGTCCACTCCTCCAGCATTGTATCGAGCGCGTCTGCGCCATCGTCGCTCATGACAATCGTCTGCGCCCGTTCGGCCTGATCGCTGGCCAGCCCGCCTGCTGCCAGCTGCTCTGTCAGTTTTTCCAGCATGGCCGTATCTTCACCTGCCCCGGTGCCTGCCAGCGTCTCGATCAGCCAGCCAGACCCATGCTCGCCCAGTGGGCCGGGCTCATTCGTCATCGCAGCGAAGAGGCCTTGTGCCCCTTCGAGCAATCCTTGCGGACCGGTCGCACCATAATGGACATGCAGCGCCGCGTCGCGTCCGGTGCGCACCGCGTGATAGATATGCCATGATCCGGTCAGCAGATCAGGCTCGTGCTGGAAATGCAGCAATCCTCCGGCGACCGACGCGGCATTGCCCAGCGCATTGGCATATTCCACCGGGGCAAATCCGATCACCGAACCAAAGGCAGCGCAGGCCCCCAGCGTCCCGCAGCTTGCCTCGCCATGCCAGTGCTCGAAATGATGGCTGTCGAGCGCCATGGCGACGGCCAGCGACGCTTCATAGCCGCGCACGATGGCATCGAGCCGGGCCGGCAGATCACTGCTGGGCATGCCGAGCGCAGCCGGCATGACCGCCGGGCCAGGGCTCAATTGCGCAGCACCTATGGAGGCCTGATGACCGGGCAACATGGCAATTACACTGCCGCCATAGGTTGCCCTTTCCCACCCCCGCATGGATATGGCGCCGCCCATGGCCGCCGCTTCGCTTTCGCGGGCGCCTGCCACACCGGCCAGCCAGTCGAGCAGATGCGCGCGGGCAATGTTTTGCGTTTCGGGCGAGACCGGGCGCGCCAACCGCCGGGCCAGATGGGTGAGGATCGCCTCGCTCATGCGGAGCCCTCCGGATCAGTGTCTGCATTATGCTCGCCCAGCGCAGGCACGGATGCCGGGGACCAGTTTTGACCGGCAAAGCGTATCGGCGGGGCAATGTGCCGCCCACCCGCTTCGTTGTCGATCAACAACTTGCGGTCAGCGACATGCTGCTCGTCAAAGGCTTCGCGGAAATCGAGCACCGGGGCGAAGGCGACATCCTTGTCCGCAAACCAGGCGACCCATTGCGCGCGGGACTTCTGCGCAAATGTCCGGGCCAGAAAATCGATCAGTTCCTGCTGCTCGCCCGCAGGTGCTTCGGCCAGCGGGAGCAGGTCTTCGCGCTCAAGCGCGGCCAGCAGATTGCGCGCAAACTTGATCTCCCGGCCGCCCAAAGTGATGTGCTGGCCATCTGCCGTGCGATAGACCTGGTAAAAAGCCGCGCCGCCCAGACTGCGCTGGGTTGACGATTGCGGAGGAGGTCCCCCGGCGATCGCTCCGCTGGCGGTGTGGGCGCACCACGGCAGCAGGCTGTCGAACATGGCGCAATCGATGTAGGCACCCTCGCCCGTTCTGTCCCGCCCGATCAGTGCCATCAGGACCGAGGAAAGCGCGGTCAGCCCGGCGGCCATGTCGGAACTGGCAACGCCCGGCACTACCGGCGCGCCATCCGGCCCGTCATTGACCGACAGGAACCCGGCGAGCGCCTGCACCGCCATGTCATGGGCCGGATGCTGGCTCAGCCCGCCTTCCTGTCCAAAGGCCGTGATCGAGCAATAGATGATGTCCGGCTTGATTTGCCGGACCTGCGCATAATCAAACCCCAGCCGCGCCATGACGCCGGGCCGGAACCCTTCGACAAAAACATCGGCATCGGCAATCAGCGCCTTTAACGCAGCCTTGCCCGCATCGCTTTTCAGGTCGAGCGCCACGCTGCGCTTGCCGCGGTTGACATTGGCAAACCAGACCGAATGCTCGGCATCGCCATACGTGTCGAACGGTTCCTGCGTGCGCGCCGGATCGCCGGAGACAGGCTCCACCTTGATCACCTCGGCACCCTGATCGGCCATCATCACAGTCATCATCGGACCGGGAAGAAACTGGGTCAGATCGACCACTGTGATACCCGACAATTTGCCCATGTGACGTTCAGCCTCCCGCATTCGCATCAGGCTTTAGGGGCGCAGACCTTGCAAGGCCAGAGCAAGGTCAAAGCAAATGGCCCCCCGCTCGCAAAACCTGAAACATCGCACTCGCTATTCCCATTGCAGTCAGCCCCTTACCCGTCATACAAGCCGGGCCATGGGCCGCATCTTCATCCTGCTTTTCGCCGTACTGTCGCTTGGATGGGCGCCGCCCGCATTGGCTGGGGTGGAGCTGAGTTTTCACAGCTTCAACGGATCGGTGATTGCAGGGCGTTACCCCCACACCTTCGTGATGATGCGCGGCACGCTGGATGGCACGGGCGAGGCGGTGGATGAAAATTACGGTTTCACGGCAAAGAAAGTGTCCATGGCCATTCTGCGCGGCCCGGTGGAGCATGACATCATGATTGAAACGCCTGAATATCTGGCCAAGACCAATCGTCATTTCTCGGTCACCATCAGCGACGAGCAATATCATCGCATCGTCAGCGAAATGCGCGCCTGGCGCGATGCACCGGGCAAGTATTACGATTTGAACACGCGCAGCTGCATCCACTTCGTCGGCACCATCGCCAGCATCGTCGGATTGCGCGTCGAATACCCCGACAAAATGCAGCGCCGGCCCAAAAAATGGCTCAACCACATCACCGCGCTCAACCCGCAATTGGGCGCCTCTGCGATCAAATAGCAGCGCAAGGCGGGATTTCTGGCGAAACTCCCACCGATAATGTGCATGCCAAGCTTGCCCCCGCGCCCGGCATCGGGAATCACTGCGGCATGGCGATTCTCTCAGACAAATGGATCCGCGAGCAGGCAAACAGCCGCGGCATGATCGAACCCTTCGTTGAAGCGCAGCGGCGCGACGGCTGCATATCCTATGGCCTTAGCTCCTTCGGCTATGACGCGCGGGTCGCGCCAGAGTTCAAGATCTTCACCAATGTGGATAGCAGCACGGTTGATCCCAAGCAGTTCGATCCGAAAAACTTTGTCGACCGCGAAACCGATGTGTGCATCATCCCGCCCAATTCCTTCGCCCTGGCGCGCACGGTGGAATATTTCCGCGTGCCCGAAGATGTGCTGGTGATCTGCCTTGGCAAGAGCACCTATGCGCGGTGCGGGATCATCGTGAATGTCACCCCGCTGGAGCCGGGCTGGGAAGGCCATGTGACGCTGGAATTTTCCAACACCACGCCGCTGCCGGCCAAGATTTACGCCAATGAAGGCGCGTGCCAGTTCCTGTTTCTGAAAGGCAATGAGCGGCCCGAGGTCACCTATGCCGACCGCGCGGGCAAATACATGGGCCAAAAAGGTGTGACGCTGCCCAGGTTGTAGCGCTGGAGCGCTCGCGTCCGCAAAAGGCCGCAGTACACCGCAACATTTCTAAAGCGCTTCAAGTAAATCGAGACAGCGTAAATAATTCAAATTGCAGGGAACCTTCGCTGGGACAAGACATTTAATTGGTCGAGGTGTCCGATGCGAAGCTTAATTGTCTTG
>CALBWA010000019.1 GCA_937969505.1 uncultured Erythrobacter sp.
CTTCAGGCATTCATATGCCTCGCCAATTGCTTTGAACTTGGCCTCTGCTTCAGCATCACCGGGATTGCGATCCGGGTGAAACTTCATCGCCAGCTTACGATAAGAGGATTTGAGCGTGGCGCCATCTGCGTCACGGCTCACCTGCAGCAATTCGTAATAATCTATTTCAGTCGCAGCCATCGGGTTCCCCGCCCTCTTGAAAACGGTCGCCGCCGCTGCGCCCTCAAGTTTCAGGCAACAGCAGCGGCAAACACGTTTACATCAGGACATTAGCCCTTGTTGTCTTCATCGACTTCCGAAAATTCAGCGTCGACAACATCGTCGTCAGCGCTGCTGTCACTTGATCCGGCGTCTGCACCATCATCGGAAGGAGCTGCATTGGCCTGCTCCTTCTCATAGATTTGCTGACCCATTTTCATGGCGGCATCCGTCAGTGCCTGCGACTTGGCGTTGATCGCGTCAACATCGTCACCCTCAAGCGCTGTCTTGGCTTCAGCCAATGCTTCTTCGACAGCCGTCTTGGTGTCAGCGTCAACCTTGTCGCCATTTTCCTCGAGCTGCTTTTCCGTGGCATGCACAAGGCTATCTGCCTGGTTGCGCGCTTCGGCTTGCTCGCGGCGCTTCTTGTCTTCTTCAGCAAACTTTTCAGCATCCTGGACCATCTGATCAATATCATTGTCAGACAAACCGCCCGACGCCTGGATCTTGATCTGCTGCTCCTTGCCCGTGCCCTTGTCCTTGGCCGACACATTGACGATGCCATTGGCATCAATGTCAAAGGTCACCTCGATCTGGGGGACACCGCGTGGCGCTGGCGGAATACCGAGCAAGTCAAAATTGCCGAGCATCTTGTTGTCAGCTGCCATCTCGCGCTCGCCCTGGAAGACACGAATTGTCACCGCATTCTGATTGTCTTCAGCGGTCGAGTAGGTCTGCGTCTTCTTCGTCGGGATCGTCGTGTTGCGATCGATCATGCGGGTGAAGACACCGCCCAGCGTTTCAATGCCCAGCGACAGCGGGGTTACGTCGAGCAGCAGGACGTCTTTCACATCACCCTGCAAGACACCGGCCTGAATGGCAGCGCCCATGGCAACAACTTCATCCGGGTTCACACCGGTGTGCGGCTTGGCTTCGAAGAACTTCTCGACCACTTCGCGAACCTTGGGCATGCGGGTCATGCCGCCGACCAGGATTACTTCGTCGATTTCGTTCTTGGTAACGCCCGCATCGTTAAGAGCCTTCTTGCAAGGCTCCAGCGTGCGGTTGATCAGGTCACCGACCATCTTTTCCAGATCGGCGCGTGTGATTGTCTCGACCAGGTGCAATGGAGTGGACGAGCCACCCTCCATGCGGGCCGTGATGAAAGGCAGATTGACTTCGGTAGTAGCCGAGCTCGACAGTTCGATCTTGGCCTTTTCTGCTGCTTCCTTAAGGCGCTGCAAGGCAAGCTTGTCCGCCTTCAGGTCCATATTTTCCTTCTTTTCGAAGGCTGCTGCGAGATGTTCGACAATCGCATTGTCGAAGTCTTCACCGCCCAGGAAGGTGTCGCCATTGGTCGATTTTACTTCGAAGACGCCATCACCGATTTCCAGTATCGAAACGTCGAAAGTGCCGCCGCCAAGGTCATAGACAGCGATCGTCTTGCCATCATTCTTGTCCATACCATAAGCGAGCGCGGCCGCGGTCGGCTCGTTGATGATGCGCAGAACTTCGAGACCCGCGATCTGGCCGGCATCCTTGGTGGCCTGACGCTGGGCGTCGTTAAAGTAAGCCGGAACGGTGATAACCGCCTGCTCTACCTTTTCACCGAGATAACCTTCAGCAGTTTCCTTCATTTTCTGCAAGATGAAGGCCGAGATCTGCGATGGTGAGTATTCCTCGCCGCCAGCTTCGACCCAGGCGTCGCCGTTCTTGCCCTTGACGATGTCGTAAGGGACAATCTCGCTGTCCTTCTTGGTCATGGGATCGTCGAACCGGCGACCGATGAGGCGCTTGATCGCGAAAAGAGTGTTGTCCGGATTGGTGACAGCCTGGCGCTTGGCCGGCTGACCGATCAGTCGTTCACTATCCTTGGTGAAAGCGACGATGGAGGGCGTCGTGCGCGCACCTTCCGAATTTTCGATAACTTTTGGCTTGCCCCCGTCCATGACAGCCACACAGGAATTGGTGGTTCCGAGGTCGATACCGATAACTTTGGCCATGGTGTTTTATTCCGTTCCCTTATTTGGACGCTGCGCTCTGGGTTTCCCGAAAAGGCGAAACCGGTCGGCAGCTCTGATAGATTGGTGTTAAAAGCTATGTACCCCGGCGATATAGGTGCGGTTTTGCTTGGCACAAGGGATGGCACGGACTAGTTTTTGTCCACACGAGAGGGAGTATTCACCGTGAAAAGATTTGCATTTGTATCCGCCGCTGTCCTGGCCGCCAGCCTGTCACTGGGCGCCTGCACCAGTGAGCCGGAGCCCGTGGTAGAGCCTGACGGTGTCCCTGGACTGACGGTTTCCAATGCACGCATGATGCTCGCCCCGGTCGCGGGTAATCCGGCCGCGGTGTATTTCGATGTGGCCTATGAAGGGGACCGCGGGCTGTCCATCAGTCGAGCCCATGTCGAGGGCGCAGAGTCGGCAACGTTGCATGCCTTTGGCGAATGGGAAGGCAAAATGCAGATGGCAGAAGCTATGCCCGTCGCAATGTCCAAGGGATCGACCATAGCGTTTGAGCCTGGTGGCCTTCATGTGATGGCCTTTGACGTCTCCCCCGATTTGCAGCCCGGTGACACGGCAGAAGTAACCATCACTGTGTCCGGTGGTGACAAGCATAGCTTTTCGGCTGAAGTTAAGGCCGCCGGGGAAGACCGCTGAACGAAGTGCCAGCATCCCCGCTTTCTGCCCAGGTGCAACCTTGCCCTGCCGGCGGAGAGCGGGCGCTGACTGCGGGCGAAATCGCCCTCGCACGCACCATTTTTGGCGACGCTATCGACTATGACAATGTCACAATCAGGCGGCGCAAATGGTTTCCCTTCCAACCGCGCAGAGTGACCATGGCCCCGCGCGGCCATGTCCACTTCCATCCAGACAGCCCGGCCTATTGCGACGATTTTTCGGCTGAAAATCTTCAGAGACAGGGCCTGCTGATCCACGAACTGGTTCATGTCTGGCAAACCCAGACACGCGGCCGCTGGTATCTGGTGCTCAACCGGATGCCGTGGTCACGCTATGACTACAGCCTCAAACCGGGTTGGCCGCTGACCCGTTACGGCATTGAGCAGCAGGCAGAGATCGTGAAACACGCCTTCTGGTTGCGCAATGGCGCGCGCGTTGCAGGCGCAGGCGACAAGGCGGCGTACGAATTGCTGGTCAACTTTCCGGGGGCTGGATGACGGACGCAAACAATTGGACAATCCGCAATTTCGTCCCATCCGACGCCCCAGCATTTGCGGCGCTAAACCGGCGATGGATTGACGAGATGTTCGGCATTGAAGAAGAGGATTTACGGATTCTCGGTCAACCGGAACAGGCGATTATCGCCAAGGGTGGCCGCATAGCCATTGCAGACCAGAACGATTGGGTCATCGGTACTGGTGCCATTATTCCCCCGCACCATGACCCGGATGACGGGCTCTGTTGGCTCGAGATCATTAAAATGGCGACTGACCCATCAGCGCAAGGACGCGGGGTTGGCTCCGCGGTCCTTAACCATTTGATCGACCTTGCGCGCGAACAAGGCGCTGACATGCTGTGGCTGGAAACCAACAGCAAACTGGAAGCAGCAACAGCGCTTTACGCCAAAACCGGCTTTCGCAAACTTCAACATGAAGAGTGCTGGCCCAGCCCTTATGGCCGTTGTAATCTGCAAATGGTGATGGAGCTTTGAGGCCGCTCTGAGTTTAATCAGGCTTTTTCGCAACGCCTACCATGGCCGGGCGCAGCAAGCGATCCTTGATCATATAGCCAGATTGCATTTCCTGGACGATCGTGCCGGGTTCCTGATCTTCGGTTGGAATTTCCATCATCGCCTGATGCTGATTGGGATCAAGCGGCAGGCCCATGGAAGCAATGCGGGTGATGCCATGCTGCCCCAGCACTTTTTCCAGCTCGCGCTGCGTTGCGGCCATACCAGCGACAAAGCCCTTCAGCTTTTCATCTTCGCGCAATTCGGCAGGCAGGGCCTCCATGGCCCGACCCAGATTGTCAGCCACGCCCAAAATGTCGCGCGCAAAACCGGTTGCCGCATAAGTGCGCGCATCGGCCACGTCCTTCTCCGCCCGGCGACGCACATTTTGCGCATCAGCCTTGGCATAAAGAACATCCTGCTTGGCTTTCTCCAGGTCTTCGCGCAGTTCGGCCAGCGCTTCTTCAACGCCGCCTGTTTCCTCGTCTTCGTCGGCATCATCGCCGCCGTCGAGGAAGTGCTCAGGAACACCTTTCAATTCTTCGGCAACCGCCTCTTCTGCGGTTTCCGGCTTGTCATTGTCGATCATTAATTCTTCCAGCTATCCGATAAGCTTGCCCAGCGAGCGGGCCGTCAGGTCAACCATGGGGACGACCCGTGCGTAATTCAACCGTGTGGGACCAATCACGCCCAAGACACCGACGACCCGGCCCTCCCGGTCACGATAGGGCGAGGCGATAACCGAAGAGCCTGAAAGTGAAAAGAGCCGGTTTTCACTACCGATAAAAATTCGTGTGGATTCCGCCTCACGCGCTCCCTGCAACAGCTCGGCGACCGATTGCTTGTTTTCCAGATCATCCAGCAGCAGCCGCACCCGTTCAATATCGCCCAATGCCGCATCATCGAGCAGATTGGACTGCCCTCGCACAATCAGCACCGGCCGATTGGAGGCATCTTCGCTCCACACGGCCAGGCCCTGTTCCACCAGATTGCGGCTGACTTCGTCGAGCTGGCTTTTGCCCGCCTTGATCTCGCTCGAAATTGCAGTCGATGCCTCAGCCAGCGTGCGCCCGGCCAATCTCGCGGTAATGTAATTGCTCGCCTGCTCCATGGCGGCAGGTGCAATCGCATCGCCCAATTCCATCACGCGGTTTTCGACCCCGCCATCCTCTCCCACCAGAACCGCGAGGGCGCGCCCCTGCCCCAGATTTACAAGGCTGAATTGCGCCAGACGCTCTTCTCGGCTTGGCACCATAACCATGCCCGCCGCGCCGGACAGGTCCGAAAGCAAGGCACTGGTTTGCTCCAGCGCCTGCTCAATCGGGCCAGGTTCGCCTAATCCTTGCTCAATCGCGGCGCGTTCCTGGGCAGTGGGTTCTGCCATGCGCATCATGCCGTCAACAAACATGCGCAGACCTGTCTCGGTCGGCATGCGCCCTGCACTGGTATGCGGGGCCGCCAACAGGCCGAACTGTTCCAGATCCGCCAACACGGACCGGATCGAGGCAGGGGAGAGATTCAGCGTGCGATCGCTAGCCAATGCCTTTGACCCAACCGGCTGACCGCTGTCGAGATACCCCTCCACAACAAGGCGGAAAATCTCCCTTGCGCGGTTGGTCAGTTCGGAAATGGGTGGTGAGGACATACCCTCTATCTAGCGGCTGGGCTTGCAGCCTCAAGCCTTCACCGCCAAAGACGCTGACAATTCGGTCCACAGCCGGCACGAATCGAACAAAGGAAATACCATGCGACCTTCAGGACGCGCGCCCGATCAAATGCGCGAAATCACCATTGAGACAGGTTTCACCAAACATGCTGAAGGGTCTTGCCTGATCAGCTTTGGTGACACCCGCGTCCTGTGCACCGCCAGCGTTGAAGAACGCATTCCGCCGTGGCTTCGCGGCAAAGGTGAAGGTTGGGTGACGGGCGAGTACTCTATGCTCCCTCGTGCCACGCACACCCGCGGCAGCCGCGAGGCGGCGCGCGGCAAGCAATCGGGCCGGACCCAGGAAATCCAGCGCCTGATCGGTCGGTCGCTCCGCGCAGTGGTCGATTTGAAAAAACTCGGCGAGCGCCAGATCACGCTGGATTGCGATGTCATCCAGGCTGATGGCGGAACCCGCACGGCGTCAATCTCTGGTGCATGGGTTGCCCTGCGTCTGGCGGTCAATTCATTGATGGCAGAAGGCGCGATCAAGGATGATCCGATCAGCGCGCAGGTCGCCGCCATTTCCTGCGGCATTTACAAGGGCACACCCGTGCTCGATCTTGATTATCCGGAAGACAGCGACGCTGATGCCGACGCCAATTTTGTCCTGCTGACAGGCGGTCAGATTGCAGAAGTTCAGGCCACTGCCGAGGGTGCGACGTATGACGAAGAAGGCCTGTTGCGCTTGCTTCGCTTGGCGCGGATTGGCTGCGACGGTATCTTTGCCGCGCAAATGGACGCGGTAAAATGACCCGACGATTGGGTTCGGGCACGCTGGTGATTGCCACGCATAATGCGGGCAAGTTGAAAGAGATTTCCGCCCTGCTCGAACCCTATGGCGTCAAATGCATCTCTGCCGGGTCGCTTGGCCTGCCTGAACCGGCCGAAGATGGTACTACCTTCGTCCAGAATGCGATGATCAAGGCGCGCGCTGCGGCTGAGGCTTCTGGCCTTGCGGCGCTCGCCGATGACAGCGGCCTGTCGGTCGATGCGTTGGACGGGCGACCCGGTGTATATACTGCGGATTGGGCAGAGCGGCAGTGGTTCGAAGGGGAGCCCGGGCGCGACTGGTACATGGCCATGGGCAAAGTTGAGGGTTTGCTCGCGCAGAAGGGTGCTGACATCAATCGCAGCGCTGCCTTCCATTGCGTGCTGGCGATTGCCTGGCCTGATGGGGAAAGCGCAGTTTATGAAGGGCTATGCCCCGGATCGCTAACCTGGCCACCCCGCGGAGAGCTTGGCTTTGGCTATGATCCGGTTTTTGTGCCCGATGGCAAAAATCAGACCTTCGCCGAAATCGATCCGGCGCAAAAACATGCCAGCAGCCACCGCGCAGATGCCTTTGCCAAACTGGTTGCCGAACAATTCGGGTCGTGATCAGCGCATGAACGCCGCTGCGGCCCTCACTGCTGTCTGATCTCTACGCCATAGGTGTTGCCCGCAGGCCAATATCGACAAACAAGGAAATCATCCTTGCTGTTGCGCACGACAGCGCAGCCCAGCTGCTGCGTCCCGGGCCACACCACTTGGGTATAATGCCCGACATCGCGCCAATTGCCCGTACGTGATATCTTGGGGAAGGTACCAGGCCGAAAGTGTTGTTTTTCATCAATAAATGAACCAACCATCCGCTCAGCCGGGAAATAACCAGCGGTACCCATCCACAAATTCTCGCCAGCACCACCTCGCTCGTCGTTGCTGGCGTGTCGCATCCGGCCTTCGCGCGCCAGGACGACGGCCCATTGCTGCGCCTCGCGCGCCAATTTGCGGCTCCAGGTCAGTTGCGGTGCGCCGAACCGTGCCCGCTCTTGATTGTGCGCCTCCAGCAATTCAGCGGCAAAGCGGTTGTCCGGTTCGCTGTGCCGGTCCTGAGCGGTGGCAGTGACAGTGGCCATTCCGGCACCTACGGCCAAGGCCAGCACGATGGCGATGGTAAGTTTGTTTCGCGATCCCATGCCTGCAAACTTGACTTTCATCGCTTAACAGAGCGTGAAAAGACCATGGCGCGCGCACTTTATATCCATTGGCCCTTCTGCCTGAAGAAATGCCCCTATTGCGACTTCAACAGCCATGTGCGCGACGGGTTTGACGCCGAGGCATGGCGCGGCGCCTTGCTGTCAGACATGCGGCGCGAAGCTGACGTTGCTGGCAGTGAACCCCTGGAAAGCGTATTTTTCGGTGGCGGCACTCCATCGCTGATGCCGCCGCAACTTGTTGCAGATTTGCTGAACGAAGCAGAGGCGCTGTGGGGGTTTGACGCCAATATCGAGATCACGTTGGAGGCCAATCCTTCCTCGGTAGAGGCCGCCAATTTCGCGGGACTGGCCAATGCCGGTGTCAATCGCATATCGTTGGGAATACAATCGCTTGAAGATGATTGTTTACAGTTTCTCGGGCGTCTGCACAGCGTTGCAGAAGCTCTCAAGGCGCTCGATGTGGCGCAGTCTCACTTTGACCGTGTCAATTTCGATCTGATTTACGCCCGGCCCGATCAAACGCCGGAGCAATGGGCCGATGAACTATCACGCGCCCTGGCGCTCGGCACCGATCATCTATCGCTTTACCAGCTGACGATCGAGCCCAGCACCCGGTTTGAAACCGATGTCCGGATCGGAACTTTCACGCCGCTTGATGATGACCCGGCTGCTGACCTGTACACGCTGACACAGGAAATGACCGCTGCCGCCGGCATTCCCGCCTATGAGACCAGCAATCATGCGCGCACGGGGCAGGAAAGCCGGCACAACCTGACCTATTGGCGTTACGAGGATTATTGCGGAATTGGTCCCGGCGCTCATGGTCGTAGAAACAACGCGGCAACGCAGCGTCACAAGAAGCCGGAGACCTTCCTGTCCAAAGTCGAGACCTCGGGAGACGGGATGCAGACCTCGCGCATTCTGGGCCCTCATGAGCAGGCGTCCGAGGCGATCCTGATGGGCTTGCGTTTGGTTGAGGGAATTGATCTGGGTGCCTTGGAGACGCGTTTTGGAATATCGCGTGACGATCTGATCCGGCAGCGAAAGGTTCACTTCTATAGTGATCTCGGCCTTGTCTGGCAGAATGGCGCGCGGCTTGGCGTCACGCCTGCCGGAATGCCATTGCTTGACGGCCTGTTGGGCGAGCTGGTTGGCGACGGTCTGGTCACGTCGTGAGCGATCCGATGGCCATCGCTGATTTTCTGGAGGCCTGGCGCGATCACCTTACCGATAGTCGTCGGCGCAGCCCGCATACGGTGCGTGCCTATCTCGCCTGTGCCGAGCGTCTGTTGAAGGCACGCCGGTTCAGCAGCTGGGCCGACATCGCCGGATTGGAAGGCAAGGATTTGCGCAGCCACCTTGCAACGCGCCGGGCAGAGGGCCTTGCCAACAGCAGTGCTGCGCGCGAATTATCTGCCCTGAAAAGCTTCATCCAGTTTGCCCGGGTACAGGCCGGGGACCCCGATGCCACGGCCCCTCGCCTGCGCGGACCTCGGATCAAGAAAGGTCTGCCCCGCCCCGTCACCCCGGATGATGCCAGCAATATCGCCGATCTGGTGGCTGGCGAAGCGACCGAGGGATGGATAGGCGCAAGGGACCGTGCCGTCTTGCTGCTGCTGTACGGTTCAGGCCTGCGCATTGCCGAGGCGCTTTCGTTGAAGGGCAGCGACACCCCGCTGGGCGAAGTGCTCCAAGTGACCGGCAAGGGCGGCAAGCAGCGCCTGGTTCCGATCCTGCCCATTTGCCGCGACGCGGTGGCATCTTACCAAAGCCAGTGCCCTTGGCCGGTGGAACCCGGTGACCTGCTTTTCCGCGGTGCAAAAGGTGGCCCACTCAGCCAGGGCATGGTGCAAAAGGCAATGATGAAAGCGCGCCGTGCGCTTGGCCTGCCCGACACCGCGACACCGCATGCGCTAAGACACAGCTTCGCAACGCATCTGCTTGGTGCAGGCGCAGATTTGCGATCCTTGCAAGAATTGCTGGGTCATGCCTCGCTCGGCTCAACCCAGATTTACACGCAGGTGGATGCGGCAACGATGCTGGAAAGCTACCGGGACGCGCATCCAAGGGCGCGGAAGAAATAACAACTCGTCCATCGCACTCGGGTTTCGGACGTCAACCCGGCGCCGGCCGGGGTCCAGGGGCACAGAGGACGGTGTATATCTCCTTTGGATTCCGGCCTTCGCAGGAATGACGGGCCACCACAGGAGGCTTCGGGTCCGATCAGGTTTTTACCGGAATTTTTCCAGGGAAGTACTTTTCTATGATCGGCGGTGTCCGCTCCCAGAAGGGAATGTCTTCATCGATAGGATCGTATGAGAATTTGACATCGATTTCGCCGCTTTCGATGAAATATTCCATCGCTGACCAGCGCCTGTCGGGTGGCTGTAAAGTGACGAACTCGTCGAGGCGCCAAAGTGCTGTTCCTAAAATGTTATCGGTTTGGACACCTTGGAAATATGGACTGTCGGCTTCAGAATACCTAAGGCAGTAATCCAAGCCACCTTCGATCCTCTCCACGTACAACAGCACCGGCACGCCGTCGCGTCCCACGTTTTCGAGAGCTGCCACCCCGATGGAGTTCAATAGCTCAGCCTCGGTCGAGCGATCTGTTGCAGGTTGCTTTTCGGACCTGCTAAATATCCGGTGGAGGATGCCTCTCATTCGCCGACAGTCGCGCTGCTGCTGACCCGCCTCTCGATCGCATCCCAGATCATGCCTGCCAAATCGGTGCCGTCAAAATTGCTGATCGCAACAATCCCTGTGGGTGAGGTCACATTGATTTCGGTCAGCCATTTGCCACCGATCACATCGATCCCGACAAAGGTCAGACCCAACCGTTTCAGCTCTGGCCCCATCGCAGCACAGATTTCCTGCTCGCGCTCAGTCAATTTAGTGGGTTCGGCGGAGCCGCCCATGGCAAGGTTGGAGCGAAACTCCCCCTCGCCCGGAATACGGTTGATAGCGCCAGCCACTTCGCCATCGATCAAGACGATGCGCTTGTCCCCCTCGGCCACTTCGGGAAGGAAAGGCTGGACCATATGGGGTTCGGGCCAGGTCTGGTTGAACACTTCGAACAGAGCGGTCAGATTTTCGCCATTGGCGGGAACGCGGAAAATTGCCTTGCCGCCATTGCCGTGGATCGGCTTGACCACCACCGCGCCATGTTCGGCCATGAAGCGCTTCACCTCGTCCACTGATCGGGTGACCAGCGTGGGCGGCATGAATTGGCGGTAATCCAGCACCATCACCTTTTCAGGCGCGTTGCGCACGCTGGTCGGATTGTTGACCACCAATGTCTCGCCTGCAATCCGGTCGAGCAGATGGGTCGCGGTGATATAGCCCATGTCAAAGGGCGGGTCCTGCCGCATCAGGATGACGTCGACGTCCTTGCCCAGATCAAGCCGCTGGGCCTCACCCTTGGTAAAATGATCGCCCTCAACCCGCTGCACCGTGACCGGATGACACTGCGCGAAGAGCCGATCATCCGCATCCAGTGTCAGGCTTTCAACGTGATATTCAAAGATCGCGTGCCCGCGCGCCTGGGCCGCCTCCATCAGGGCAAAGGATGAATCGCCGGCAATATTGACGCTTTCGATGGGATCCATCTGGACAGCGATACGAAGGGACATGGAATGATCTTTCAAGGTTGCCAGGCATTGGTGATGTGGTGCGGCATGGCGCCGGGTGCAAGCAGGATGACGTCGATCCGCATATCATCGCCATTGCGCACATATTCATGCGCCACGCATTCAGCAGCGGCGGCGACACGTCTTAGTCGGTGTGCATCGATGGCATGATCGAGCTGTGCTGCCTTTGATCGAAACTTGACCTCGATGAAGGCCACAATCCCCGCCCGTCGGCACACCAGGTCAATTTCCCCGCGCTGTGTCTTGACCCGTTCGGCCAGGATCGACCAGCCTTTCAGCCGCAACCACAGCGCGGCCCAACGTTCCGCCTTGCGGCCTTGCCGTTCAGCCAGCTGGCGCTTCATGACAGGTCATCGCTCGCGCGCTTTGCCGAGCCGATTTCCATCGCCCGGGCATAAAGTGCTTTGCGATCCAGACCGGTGGCCTTGGCCACTTGCGCCACTGCCTGTGAAGGTTTGAGCGTGTCGAGCGCCTCGCGCAGCAAGGCGTCGGGATCACCATGCAACGCTGTTTCGCCCGGCGGGGCGATCAGCAGGACAATTTCACCCCTGGGCGTGTGCGCTTCATAATGGTCGATAAGCTCGCTGGCAGAACCGGTGCGGCATTCTTCGTGCAGCTTTGTCAATTCACGCGCAACAGACACGGCCCTGCCCGGCAAGGTCTGCTCAATCGCCGAAAGCGCCTTGGTCAGGCGCGGCCCCGTTTCGTAAAAGATCAACGTGGCATCAACCGGGCCGAGCTCGGTCAGAACATCAGCGCGTGCCTTTTCCTTTACCGGCAAGAAGCCGCCAAACAGAAAGCGATCATTGGGTAGACCGGACAGGGTCAGGCCCGCAATCACCGCGCAGGCACCCGGCAAGGTGGTGACAGCAATCCCTGCTTCGCGGGCATCGGCAACCAGACGATATCCAGGATCAGAGACCAGCGGCGTTCCCGCATCGCTCACCAGTGCCACCGAACCCTGCCGCATCGAATCGATCAGCTTGGCGCGCGATTGGGGCGATGAATGATCGTCGTAACGCACAAGCGGGCGATGCAGGCCCAGATGCTTCATCAGCTTGCCGGTCACCCGCGTATCCTCGCAGGCGATGGCATCGCACCGCCTCAATATATCGACAGCACGCACCGTTATATCGCCGAGATTGCCAATCGGTGTGGCGACGATGTAGAGGCCATGTTCAAGGGGTTCGGGAATGTCCCCGGACAGTTCAGGTTCAGGCGGTTGGGTGTTCACCCGAACGCTCTTAGGTTCACTAGCATGGGGTCGGCAAGCATGAAGCGGGTATTGTTCAATTGGCGCGCAATCACAGTCGCGGGGGGAGCAGCCCTGCTGGCTGGTTGTCAGATCGTCCCCAATACAGGACCACGGGTGACGGGGCCGGTTGAAGAACCCGTCTCAACGCCCAGCGATACGCAGCTGCCAACCGATGAAACCAGGCACCGGATTGCCTTGCTGGTTCCACTGGGCGGAACCAATGCTGCGGTGGGCCAGTCCATCTCCAACGCCACAACCATGGCGCTGCTCGATACCAATGCCGACAATCTGCGGATCACCACCTATGACACTTCTTCCGGTGCGCGAAACGCGGCAGATCAGGCCATTGCCGATGGCAACCGGCTGATCCTTGGCCCCTTGCTGGCCGACAATGTTTCAGCTGTTGTTTCCCGCGCTCGCGGTGCCGGGGTTCCGGTTGTATCCTTTTCCAACGATGCGCAGGCGGCACAGGATGGCGCTTTCGTGATGGGCCAGATCCCGGAACAATCCATCGAACGCAGCGTCGCCTACGCCCGCGGACAAGGTGCAGTGCGCTTTGCCACGCTTGCCCCCAACGGCGATTATGGCGATCGTTCGATGAGCGCCCTGCAAGATGCCTTGCGCAATTATGGCGGATCGCTGGTGACAAGCGAGCGCTATGCTCGCGGAAACACCGCGATCATCAACGCCGCGCGCCGTCTTCGTGGCCGTGGTGGATATGATACGGTGCTGATTGCCGACGGAGCCCGCCTCGCTACACAAGGCGCAACCGCTCTGAAAGAGGCCTCCGGCAATGTCCCGGCTGCCAACACCCGCATCGTGGGGACCGAATTGTGGAGCGGTGAAAGCTCTCTCACCCGGCCCGAGGCTATGCGCGGGGCGATCTTCGCCGCCGTGTCGGATGCGCGCTACAAGCGTTTCAGCGACAGCTATGAAGAACGTTTCGGGGGCAAGCCTTATCGCGTTTCTACCCTGGGATATGACGCCGTGCTGTTGACCCTGCGGGTGGCGCGCGACTGGCGCATCGGTTCTCGCTTCCCGGTATCGCAATTGCGCGATGATGGCGGTTTTCTGGGGCTGGACGGCCCCTTCCGCTTTGGCCGCAACGGCGTGGTTGAACGCGCTATGGAAGTGCGCCAGATCAGCAACGGCCAGATCCGCATTGTCGATCAGGCCCCTACCCGCTTCACGGACTGACGAAAACTATTTTCAAGCGCTTGTGGCGCGGGGAAGCCGGGGCGTATAGCAAGCGCCATGTCCGATGATCTGTTTGATGGTACGCCGACCTCCAGCGGCGATTACGATTCCTCCTCGATCGAGGTGCTGGAAGGGCTGGAACCTGTCCGCCGCAGACCCGGCATGTATATCGGTGGGACCGATGACCGCGCCCTGCACCATCTTGCCGCCGAAGTGCTCGACAATGCAATGGACGAGGCGGTCGCCGGCCATGCCTCGCGCATCGAGGTAAGGCTGGAGGAAGGCAACCGGCTGTCGATTGCTGACAACGGACGCGGCATTCCGGTTGACGAACATCCCAAGTTTCCGGGCAAATCAACGCTGGAAGTCATCCTGTCGACCCTGCATTCGGGTGGCAAGTTTTCCGGCAAGGCCTATGCCACCAGCGGCGGGTTGCACGGCGTGGGTGTCAGCGTGGTCAACGCTCTGTCCAGCCACACCCGCGTTGAAGTTGCACGCGACAAGCAATTGTTCGCGCAGGAATTTTCCAAGGGTCAAGCCCTCGGCAAGATCGAGAACCTGGGCGCCACTCCCAATCGGCGCGGCACAACCGTCAGCTTCACGCCGGACACGGAGATCTTTGGCGACCGCAAGTTCAAGCCGCATCGCTTGTTCAAACTCGCACGATCCAAGGCCTATCTGTTTGCTGGCGTTGAAATTCGCTGGAAATGCGCGCCTTCGCTCGCCTCTGACGACGTTCCGGAGGAGGCCGTGTTCAAATTTCCCGGCGGCCTTGCCGATCATCTGTCCGAACAGATTGGCGAGCGGGAATGCGTCACCGCGCAGCCTTTTACCGGCAAGCAGGATTTTCCTGATGATGACGGCGGGCAATCCATGGGCCGGGTCGAATGGGCGGTGGCCTGGCCGCTCTATTCCGACGGCTCGACCAGCTGGTATTGCAACACAGTGCCCACGCCTGATGGCGGCACCCATGAACAGGGTCTGCGCGGTGCTCTGACAAAGGGATTGCGTGCCTTTGGCGACCTTGTCGGTGTGAAAAAGGCCAAGGACATCACTGCCGACGATGTGATGAATGGCGGAGAGATCATGCTCTCTGTCTTTATCCGCGATCCGCAATTCCAGTCCCAGACCAAGGACCGGCTGACTTCGCCAGAGGCCGCGCGTCTGGTCGAGAACGCGATGCGCGATCACTTCGACATTTTCCTGTCCGACAATATGGAGCGCGGCAAGGCGCTGCTCGGCGTGGTGATGGAGCGAATGGACGAACGGCTCCGGCGCAAGCAGGAACGCGAAATCAAGCGCAAAAGCGCAACGAATGCGAAAAAGCTCCGTTTGCCCGGCAAGCTGACCGATTGCAGTGGTGAAGGCGATGCAGAGACAGAGCTGTTCATCGTTGAAGGCGATTCAGCCGGTGGCAGCGCCAAACAGGCGCGCGATCGCAAAACGCAAGCGATCCTGCCCATTCGCGGCAAGATCCTGAACGTTGCCAGTGCCACGGCAGACAAAATCCGCGCCAATTCGGAGATCGCGGATTTGTCGCTCGCTCTGGGTTGCGGCACGCGTAAGGATTGCGATGCGGAAAACCTGCGTTACGACCGCGTCATCATCATGACCGATGCCGATGTTGACGGCGCGCATATCGCCACGCTGTTGATGACGTTCTTCTTTCAGGAAATGCCCGATCTGGTGCGCAAGGGGCATCTGTTTCTGGCCCAGCCTCCGCTCTATCGCCTGACTTCAGGCAAAGAGAGCCGCTATGCCGCCGATGATGCCCATCGCGCTGTGCTGGAAGAGACCGTTTTCAAGGGTAAGAAAGTCGAAGTGGGACGGTTCAAGGGCTTGGGCGAGATGAACCCTCAGCAGTTGCGCGAAACCACCATGAACCCGGAAACCCGCAGTCTGGTGCGCATCACACTGCCGACTGAATTCGAAGATCGCGCCGCGGTCAAGGAACTGGTCGACCGTTTGATGGGCCGCAATCCCGAACACCGTTTCAACTTTATCCAAAACCGCGCTGGCGAGGTTGATCGCGAAACGATTGATGCCTGATCACAAGGGTGACATTCCCGATCCCGATGAAGATGACATCATGGCAGGTGATCGGCGCATTTCGCGGCCCGACAGCCGATTGCCCGATTGGTACATCTCCGATGCCGCCTATCGCCCGATCCCGATCGTGTGGTTTGCTGCCACCGTCATTGCACAGTCCATTGCTTTGTTCGTCATCACGCTCGTCTTTCTGGACAGAAGCGGATGGATCACAATCGCTTTGACCACTCTGGTAACCGTGGGCTTGCTCCATTGGGCTTGGCAACGTGGGATCGGCACGGCTGCGCTGGGGTGGAGGATCGCCACGCCCGTTATCCTCGGCCTGCAACTGGCACTGATTGCCGCGGTATCGCTGGAGCGGATTTAGCCGGCAGATTCCTCCGTGTGCACATGCAGATGCCCTTCCAGTGTCTTGTGGACTGGGCACTTGTCCGCAATCTCGATGATCTTGGCGCGCTGTTCCGCGGTTAATTCGTCACCATGGATTGTGATTTTGCGATTGAGTGACTGAACCTGAGCGCCCTCGCCCTCATCCTCGCAATGGTCGCAATCATCGTGGTGGTTGCGGTCATGCGTCACGGCAATCGTCGTCCCTTCAAAGGGCCAACCCTTGCGATCGGCATACATCTTCATCGTCATCGCAGTGCAGGTGCCCAGCGCTGCATTGAGCAGATCATAGGGTGTCGGCCCGGTGTCATCACCGCCATAACTGGTCGGCTCGTCCGCAACGAAATGGTGCGAGGAAGTGTGCACCTCGGTTCCGAATTTGCCATGCCCGGTGCGCACAACAATGCCGCTTTCGGGGGTTGGCCATGCCTCGCCCGCTTCCATGTAGCGTTCGGCCCATTGCGCGATCACCCCGGCGGTGAAGCCAGCGTCCCCGGCATCAGTCAGCAAATGATCGGCCCCTGCCAGGCTGATGAAGCTTTTGGGATGTTTGGCCGCAACAAACAGCTTTGATGCGTGATCCACCCCGACAATCTGGTCGGTAGGCGAATGGGTGATCATGATCGGCAGGCCAAGGCGCGGCAACAGCTCTAGCAGCTGCGCACCGCGCGTGTTGTCAAGAAAGCTCTTGCTGAGCTTGAATGGCCGCCCTCCTATGGAGACTTCGCCTTCTCCATCGCGCTCGATCGCGGCAAGGTCACCGTGAATATTATGCAGCACATGCGGCACGTCGCTGGGCGCGCCAATCGTTGCGATGGCGGCAACTTTATCACGGCCAAGGCGTGCGCCAGCGGCCAGCACAGCGGCCCCGCCCAGACTGTGACCCACCAGCAATATCTTGCCGGTAAAGCGTGCGAACAAAGCATTTGCTGCACTGACCAGATCGTCCACATCGCTGCTGAAACCCGCTCTGCCAAATTCTCCCTCGCTTGAGCCCAAGCCGGTGAAGTCGAAACGCAGGGTTGCAATGCCATGCGCAGCAAGCGCCCGTGTCACCGCAACCGCACCCTTGGACTGCATTGTGCAGGTAAAACAGTGCGCGAACAGCGCCGCGCCGCGCACCAGACCGGTGGGCATCTCCAGCGCGCCAGACAACTCGTGGCCAGCGGCAGTGGTGATGCTGATCTTCTCTGTCGGCATATTGATCTCTCAGAAAAAGGGCGCGGGGCGACGCGCCGAGTGGTATCAAGGTGTAGTACGTTCGCGCGTGTCGAAAGGTTTCTTTTCATACCGCATCCAAGAACGCAATTTCTCCCAGATCTTCTTCGCCCTCGCCAATTCGATAGCTTACGCTGCGTCACCCTTGCCTATGGCCCCGGTGCGCCCTAACGAACCCACAAATCAAGTTGCCAGAGGAAACCTATGACCGACCAGCGCTTTGAGGGCACAAGCAATTATATCGCGACCGACGATCTGAAAGTCGCCGTCAATGCCGCCGTGACACTGCGGCGTCCGCTGCTGGTGAAGGGTGAGCCTGGTACCGGCAAAACCGTGCTGGCGCACGAAATCGCCTCTGCCATCAACGCACCGCTGATTGAATGGAACATCAAGTCCACAACGAAAGCCCAGCAGGGTCTTTACGAATACGACGCTGTTGCCCGTTTGCGCGATGGTCAATTGGGCGACGAACGCGTCCACGACATTTCCAACTACATCAAGAAGGGCAAATTGTGGGAAGCCTTCACCGCTGAACAGTTGCCCGTCCTGCTGATTGACGAGATCGACAAAGCCGACATCGAATTTCCCAACGATCTGTTGCAGGAACTCGACCGGATGAGTTTCGACGTTTACGAAACGCACGAGACGATCGCGGCGAAAGAACGCCCGATTGTTGTAATCACTTCAAACAATGAAAAGGAATTGCCTGACGCATTCCTGCGCCGCTGTTTCTTCCATTATATCAAGTTTCCCGACCGCGACACCATGCGCGACATCATCGATGTTCACTTCCCTGATATACAGAAAACCCTGGTGACCAAAGCGATGGACGTGTTTTACGAATTGCGCGACGTTCCGGGCTTGAAGAAAAAACCATCGACCAGCGAATTGCTCGATTGGCTCAAGCTTCTTCTCAACGAGGATATGCCACTTGAGGTGCTGCAGGACAGCAACCCCAACAGCGCAATTCCTCCGATGCATGGAGCACTGCTGAAAAACGAACAGGATGTAATGCTGTTTGAACGGCTGGCCTTCATGGCGCGTCGCCAGACCTGATGGAGTAATCCAGCATGCGCATCCCTGCCCTGATGGCCGTCATCTATGCGCTTGGCCTTGCCATGTTTGAAACGTTGGTAAATTGGGGCCAATGGCAGTGGTGGCCGTGGTGGCTGGTTGATTATGTTGCTGCGGCTGTCCTTCTGGCGGGCGGTGTCCTGGCTCTGCGCGGACAAGCACAATCGGACGTGCCACTGGGCACCGGTATTATGCTGGTTGGGTGGGGATTTGCTCTCGGCATGATGTGGATGTCGCTCGCAGGCAATATTGCGGAGGGTACCGACCCGGCGCGCGACGGACGCGTGGCAGGGTTCTACATTTCTCTGATTGTGCTCAGCATGATCTATTGCCTTGTCGGCCTCATGCTTACCATCAGATCAGATCGCACTGCTCAATCGAAGCTGTAAGCAAGCTCGAAATCACCCCAGCGGCGTCCGTTGACCATCAGCGGAACGTAGATGTTGCGCACGACCTTATACTCGCGCCCGTCGCCCTCCTGCCGATAAACCGCCATCATATAGGGTGCCGTGCTTTCCTTCGCCTTCTGGTCGAGCGGGTCCAGAATCATGCGGCCATTGCGGCAATATTGCGTGTCATGGACGAGATCCCCCGTCGGCGCACGAGAATGCTCAGTCAAATGGGCTGGCAGAAAGCCGTTCATATCCGTGCATGCCGCGGCTATAATCCGCGGATCGGAAGCTTTGGCGTCATCCAGCATGGGGCGCCATTGGGATTCGGCCCAGCTGGACAGTGAAGTGCGGAAGCGCGGCGGATTGCTGCCCTCGATCTCATTGTAATCTATGTCAAACAAAGCCATTTCACTAAGCTCGCCAGAAGCCATTGCAGCCGAGGTCTTTTCGGACAGCGATCGGGCAAAACTCTGCGCGCGCTCGACCATCGCGCTGTCCTCCGGCGACAGGCCAGCCTGCACGATGCGATCGAACATCTCGCTCGCGGTCATTTCCAGGCTTCCCATTCTATCGTGGGCACGACGCAATTTGACTTCACTGTCGACAGCAACGCGGTTGAAACTCTTGAGGCCCCCGCGAACGCCAACCACATGATCGCTGATGGTTGAAGTTGACCGGGCAATTGTGTCGTTCTGCTTGTCGACCTGCTCCACCAGCTCGCTAACGTTGAAAATCGTCGTTTCGATACCGGCGACAGACGATTTGGCCTCAGCACTGGCCTTGGCACCTGTTTCGACCTTTTCGATCATGGTCTGCGCTTCTGTGTCGAGCGCGTCGATGGTGGCGGCGATTTCTTCGGTCGCACGGCGGGTATCATTCGCCAAGCTTTTGACCTCGCCCGCCACAACAGCAAAGGTTCGGCCCGCATCGCCTGCGCGCATTGCTTCGATGGTCGCGTTGAGGGCAAGAATATTGGTTGTTTCAGCGATCTGGTCGATATCCAGCGCGGAACGGCGAACTTGGTCCATTGCTGCGGCAAAGCTGGTGACATGGCTCGCCATTGTCTCAACCATTGCGAGCACGGAATTGATCTGACCGAGCGACGAATTGATCAATGCCGTGCCCTCGCCCAAGCGCTCAATCGCTCGCTCTGACAGCAATCGTGCCTCGTCGCTGGCTTCCGCGACCTTGTTCTGATCGGCCTCCAGTGCTTCGACCGTGCCCCGCAATGCAGTGTGTTCCGCCCGCAGACTTTCCGAAGACTCGATGACCGCTGCCAAGATGCCTGCGACATCGGTGCAGCCGACTGTAACGGCCCCGCAGCTTTCCGGAATCTGATCCAGTGCTGTTGCCCCAGTCGTATCGATCTCAATCGGCTTCATTAATGCGCTTCCCGGTATGATTGTCGAGATGCGGGTTACCCTGTCATGGTTAGCGACTGGTTAAATTGTCAGCATTGTGCGTGTGGGCTGGCGCAGCAGGGAATGAGTGGTTAAAGCGAACCCATGTTTTTCAACTTCATGGACGAGCTGCGCGAGGCCGGTATCGGCGCCTCTTTCAAGGAACACCTGACCCTGCTTGAAGCGCTGGAGAAGGATGTCATCGAGCAGACACCTGAAGCATTTTACTACCTTTCACGTGCAACCTTCGTAAAAGATGAGGGAAAACTCGATCTGTTCGATCAGGTTTTCCAGAAAGTCTTCAAAGGAATCATGACCGATTATGGCCAGAACCCGGTCGAAATTCCCGAGGATTGGCTGAAGGCTGTCGCCGAGAAATTCCTGAGCGAGGAGGAAATGGCCAAGATCGAGAGCCTGGGTGACTGGGACGAGATCATGGATACGCTGAAGAAGCGCCTGGAGGAGCAGGAAAAGCGGCACGAGGGTGGCAACAAGTGGATAGGTACGGGCGGCACATCGCCTTTCGGCCACTCCGGCTACAATCCCGAAGGGGTCCGTATTGGCGGCGAAAGCAAGCACAAGCGCGCGGTGAAAGTGTGGGAAAAGCGCGAGTTCAAGAACCTCGACAACACCAAGGAGCTGGGCACCCGAAATATCAAGATGGCGCTACGCCGGCTGCGTCGCTTTGCTCGTGAAGGCAACCCCGATCAACTTGACCTTGATGCGACGATCAAAGGCACAGCGAAGCAAGGCTGGCTCGACATTCACATGCGCGCCGAGCGCCGCAATGCAGTGAAATTGCTGCTATTTCTTGATGTTGGCGGATCGATGGACCCATTCATCAAACTGGTCGAGGAGCTGTTCAGCGCAGCGACTGCCGAGTTCAAGAATCTGGAGTTCTTCTACTTCCACAACTGCCTGTACGAAGGTGTGTGGAAGGACAACCGCCGACGCTGGCAGGAACGCACAAAGACCTGGGACGTGCTGCATAAATACGGGCACGACTACAAGATTGTGTTCGTTGGCGATGCTGCAATGAGCCCCTATGAAATCACCCATCCGGGCGGATCGGTTGAACATATGAACGAGGAAGCCGGCGTGACCTGGATGCAGCGGGTAGCCAACACCTATCCTGCTACGGTCTGGCTGAACCCCGTGCCGGAAAAGCAGTGGAGCTATTCGCAGAGCACAAAAATTCTGAAAGAGCTGGTCAACGACCGCATGTATCCGCTCACCCTTGACGGGTTGGATGATGCCATGCGCGAATTGAGCCGCAAACAAGGCCATTGAGCCATTCGGGATTGCCCGACGGGATTACGGTGCGAGATCCCCGTCCGATCGCGGCAGAGGCGCCCTACACATTTTTCCTGCCACCACCCGAACATGTTGATGCAGTTCAATCAGGCGACTTGGTCAAGGCAATCTTCAGCGACCGCGACGGCGGCCACGACGCTGAACGCATGTGGGTCACGGTTGAACGTGTCATGGCCGATCATTTTGTCGGCACCCTTAGCAACGCTCCCGCCGATATGCAGAACCTGGCAGAGGGAGAGCCGGTTGCCATCCCCCAATCGCATCTGATTGCCATCCTGCCCGGAGACAATCGCGCTCTGCCGGATGTTGAGCGTCCGCGCGAGCATTGGGAGCGCTGCATGGTGGATCAATGCGTGCTGGATGGCCGTAGCAAGGTTGATTACCTATACCGCGAACCTGCAGACATGGACCGCGAGGGAGATGCCGATCCCGACAGCGGATGGCGCCTTCGCGGTACTGAAGCGGGAATTGCCGAGGACGAAGCACACGGCGCCGCCCCGCAATATGTTGCGCTAGGGGCAGTTCTCAACCGTGATGACCGATGGCTGGGATTGATTGACGAGCCGGCGGGCTTCGCCTGGCACTGGCAGGACGATACCGGGGAGTTCACCCGATATGACCGCGCCGATCTGCTGGACAACCACGGCTAATGCGCATCTACCAAGGCAGTTCGCTGCCCTGCAAATCGTAGAATTTGCCGCTGCTATCCGTCGTTAGCCCTGAGATCACTTCGCGCTGTCCACTAACGCTTTCCTCCACCGTCCAACGGGCATTCGCACCGCCCATGTCGGTCTGGGTCCAACCGGGTGACAGACCAATAACAATCGCGTGCTTATCCTCCAGATCCTGCGCCAGGCCGCGTGCGATCATGTTCAGCGCTGCCTTGCTGGAGCGATAGAGATAGGTTCCACCAGATGTGTTCTGTGCAATTGATCCCAGCGCCGAGCTGATCATGACGATGGTCTTGCCCTCGCTCGCCAGAACATTGGGAATCAGCGCTTCGCTCACCCGCATCGCGCCGAGCAGGTTCACATTCATCATGTCGGCCCACATATTATAATCGATACTGCCGAGAGCCTGGCCATCACGCGCTTCCTCTCGCGCATCTGCACCCATGGTACCGGCATTGTTGACGAGAATATCGATCGGACGATCACCCAACGTCTTTTTCAGCGCAGCAACACTGTCGCACTTGGCAACATCGAGTTCGGCAATCTCCAGCCTATCAGGATATTTCTGAGCAAGTTCATAGAGCTGTGTCGCCTTGTCGGGCGTGCGGCATGCAGCAATCACCGTTTCGCCTGCTTCAAGCGCCTGGCGCGTGTGTTCAAGACCAATCCCGCGATTGGCACCGGTAATCAGAGTAACAGTCATGAATTTCCTTTTGGCTGAGATCGCCGGTCAATAAAGCAGAAGCGCGCTCACCTCGTCCTTCCACTCGACTTCATCAACTGAGGCCAGCCGATCAAGTTCCGCCGGACCAGCTGATGGATCATCAACCCATTCGCGCAAAGCCGGGCCGCCGTTGATCACATCAATGGCAAGCACATCATCGGTGTACTCGTATTTGAAGTCTTTTCCCCGCCAGATCGGATAGTCGGGATACAGCTGACGAATGGCCTTGAAGGCGAGCGCTTGCAGGCGCCATGGTCGGAAGGCAGCATGGTCGTATTGCGGACCTTCGGCATGGATCATCAGCGCGTTGCACAGCTTGCCCTGATGCTTGTGAAAGGTCGGCTCGAACCAGCAATCGCGCACTATGCAGCCTGCCAGCCATTCTGGCGCAATGTGCTGCATCCGTTCCAGCACCGCCTTTGCGTCCACGTCAGGCGCACCGAACAGCACTTCGAGCGGGCGAGTCGTTCCCCGCCCCTCGCTCAACGTCGCGCCTTCGATCATCACTGTTCCGGCATAGGCTCGCGCCATGTTCACACTGGCAGCATTGGGACTGGGGTTGATCCAGACGCGGTCAGTCGGCCAACCGAAACCGGGGCCATCGGGCTCCCAGCCTTCCATGGCGATAACCCGATAATCCACATCGAGATCAAAGTGGCGAATAAACCAATGGCCCATCTCGCCCAGGGTCAGCCCGTGCCGCATCGGCATCGCAGCTGCACCAACAAAGCTTTCATGACCTAGAAGCAGTTTCGTGCCTTCTACCGGGCGGCCTGCCGGATTGGGCCGGTCGAGCACCCACACGCTTTTGCCCGCCTTCTCCGCTTCTTCGAGCAGATACAGCAGCGTCGTGACAAAGGTGTAGATGCGGCAGCCAAGGTCCTGAAGATCGAACAGAAACACATCTGCGCTCGACATCATCTGCATGGTCGGGCGGCGAACTTCGCCATAGAGGCTGAATATCGGAATGCCGTAGCGAGGATCGGTCTCGTCCTCGGTCTCGACCATATTGTCTTGCTTGTCCCCTTTCAGACCATGTTGCGGCCCGAACGCGCTGGTCACATTGACCCCAGCTTCGATCAGGGCATCGAGCGAATGGGTCAAATCCTGTGTGACGGAGGCGGGATGCGCGACAAGGGACACACGCTTTCCATCAAGTTCTTGCAGCAGTGCCTTGTCGCCCAGCAGGCTATCAATCCCGAATTGAACGCTGCTCATGCGCTGGCCTCCAGATGAAGGGCCCGGCAATCCTCGCTGTGGAACTCCGGCTTGCCATCCTGAAATGCCAGGGCCCAGAACTGAATGTTGCCCTGTGCATCTTCCACCACCGCATTGAGAGCAACGTCAGCAGGCAGTGGCAATTCGCTGGCAATGTCCGCGCTCAACATCAGTGTGCCATCCGAATGCGCGCAAGCAATCGCGATGTTATCAACCGGAGCATCGCGGCTGTTGCGGCGAAAATCGTCAAAATCATAACAAGCCCATTGGGTTGAAGGCGAAAGATTGAACTCGCGATAATAGCTGCCGCCATCAGGCTGCCAGAATATTTCAAAGCAGGTCGTCTTCCACAGATTATCCTGTCTGCTGGACATGGTGTGGTCGGGAACCTTTATGCCGCCAACATTGCCGTCGAGCCGAAACTGCGCACGGCAACCCCTTTCAGTTGGTTGAATCGCAGCGCTTACGGAGGTGATGGGCCCGGCATCACAATGCGGGTGAAGGATCATCTTGTGCATGCCCATGCTATTGCGCAGGAGGTTAGCGGCTGCAAGCCACTTGGAGCGCGCGCAAGAGGCTGCTAGTGGCGCGCGCATCATGAGTGAATTCAAATCCGACCTCCTCCAGCTCCTCAGCGAGCGTGGCCATCTGCACCAGATTACCGATGCGGGCGCACTTGATGCGCTGGCGCAAAAGGAAGTCGTGACGGGTTATTGCGGATTTGATCCTACAGCGCCCTCGCTCCATATCGGCAATCTTGCATCGATCATGCTGCTCAAACGGCTGCAACAGGCTGGCCACCGCCCTATTGTCATCATGGGCGGCGGAACAGCGAAGGTCGGCGATCCATCGGGCAAGGATGAAACCCGCACCATGCTGACCGAGGAGAAACTCGCCAGCAACATTGCCTCCATCCTCGGCAGTTTCGAGAAAATGCTACGCTTTGACGATAGCGATACGGGCGCCATCCTGCTCAACAATGATGATTGGCTCGGGAAGCTCAGTTACATCGAGATGCTGCGCGATGTCGGGCCTCATTTCACCATCAATCGCATGCTGACCTTCGATTCGGTCAAAACCCGGCTGGATCGCGAGCAGCCGCTGACCTTCATCGAATTCAATTACATGATCATGCAAGCGTATGACTTCCTGGTCCTGGCGCGCGACTATGGCTGCCGTTTACAGCTGGGTGGTAGCGATCAATGGGGCAACATCGTCAACGGGATTGAGCTGACCCGCCGAATGGACAGCAAAGAAGTCTATGGCTTTACCGCGCCGCTGATCACTCGTGCCGATGGGGCCAAGATGGGCAAGTCGGTTTCCGGGGCTGTCTGGCTTAAAGAAGAACAATTGCCATCGTATGATTTCTGGCAATATTGGCGCAACACCGATGACCGCGACGTGGGCAAGTTCCTGCGCCTGTTTACCGACCTTCCCCTGGACGAGATCGCCCGGCTTGAAGCCTTGGAAGGTGCAGAGATCAACAACGCCAAGGAAGTGCTCGCCAATGAAGTGACCGCCATGGTCCGCGGCGCGGACGCAGCCTCTGCAGCACAAGCAACGGCGCGCGATACCTTTGCGGGTGGCGGTGCCGGAGAAGATTTGCCCACGCTGGCGCTGGGCGAAGACGGTATGCGCATTGGCGCAGTGCTAGCCGCAATCGGCTTCACTGCCTCCAATGGCGAGGCCAAACGCAAGATTGCCGAAGGCGCGGTCAAGCTTGATGGCGAGCCGATTTCTGATCCTGGCCATCTGGTGCAGGCCAATGACGGTGCGCAGATCAAGCTCAGCCTGGGCAAGAAGAAGCACGGCATTCTCATCCGTTAAGCCAGCGCGCTTACACAGCTTACGCGAATGCTACCCCCGACATAGTCCCGTATCGGGACACTAAGGCTTTACCAAATATCAGCGTTTATGCCGCATTAGGGACATAACGAGGGTAACAAAAAGGTCGTTTATTGTGTCAGCCGGAGCAAATCTGAGCGTTACTGATCTGCGTCGCGCGGCGCGTCATCCGGTGGATTTCCCGGTGATTGTCGAGCACCAGAAACATGGAGATATGAAGCTGCATGTGGCCAACATCTCGGCCCATGGCTTTATGGTCGATGATGCCGAAAACTTGGGTCGCGGGGACCGCGTGATCATTCGCTTGCCTGTGGTTGGCCGAATCGAGGCCTATGTTATCTGGCACCGCGAAGAACGCGCCGGTTTTCAGTTTGAACGGATCATTCGTCTGGATGATTTCATGGCGATCATTGATACGCTGCAACCCAATCCCCGTCTGCGTCGTCCACGCTGACAAATTTCACTCTGGCAATCAGTTGAGTGACTGAACGCTTGGCAGCGCTTGCGCGCGGTGCCATGGCGCAATTGTGAGCGCCTCCCCGAAAGATATACCCCCTGCCCCGAGGCATCCGATTCAGGTTGCCAATTTCCGCGCCTATTGGCTTTCGCGCCTGTCCATGACGCTGGCGCAATATGCGATGCTGCTTATCATCGGGTGGCAGACCTACAATCTGGCGCGCGACGGCGGGATGAGTATTGCCGAGGCATCAGGCCAATTGGCCTTGATTGGATTGCTCCAGTTCTTGCCACTGTTCATCCTCACGCCCTTTTCCGGACTTGCGGCTGACCGCTTTGACCGCAGGCGTTTGGGTCAGCTGACTGTTTTCCTGCAATTGCTGTGCGCTGCGGCGCTGGGCTGGTTCACTTGGAACGGGCAGATCACGCTGGTCGTCCTTTACGCCGTCGCCATTGTGCTGGGATTTGCGCGCGGATTCGCAGGCCCTGCATTGTCATCGCTTGCCCCCAATCTGGTGCCCAAGGCGATCCTGCCGACCGCCATCGCTCTTTCATCCATATCTTGGCAGATGGGGATGATCGGTGGCCCGGCACTAGGCGGCTATCTCTATGCCATTATGCCTGCCTTGCCCTATCTGGTGGCAACCGGGCTGTTTACGCTCTCGCTCCTTACCTTGGGAATGATCGGCGATGTCCCCCAACCCGCCGTGCGCAGGGATCAGCGCCCGATCGGCGCAATTGTCGATGGCATGCGATATGTCGTGCACAACAAGATGGTGCTTGGCGCGATTACGCTTGACCTGTTTGCTGTCTTCCTCGCCGGAGCCAACGCCCTTCTTCCGGTATTTGCTCGCGACATTCTGCAAGTGGGCGAGACCGGCCTTGCTCAATTGGCCATGGCACCGGGCATCGGCGCGGCTTTGACCGCAGCCTATTTCTCGTTCCGCCCGATCAAAACCAATGTCGGGCCCAAGATGCTGGGTGCAGTCGTCGTGTTCGGCGTGGCAACAATCGTCTTTGGCCTGTCGACATCAATGATCCTTAGCCTGGCCATGCTGTTCATTATTGGCGCCGCTGACATGTTCAGCGTCTATATCCGACAATCACTGATCCAGTTGCACACGCCGGACGAAAAGCGCGGCCGCGTCTCTTCGGTATCGCTGCTGACCATCAGCGCATCGAACGAGGGCGGCGATGCCTTCTCCGGCGCGCTCGCTTATGTCATCGGTCCTGTGGCCGCTCTGGTTGCGGGCGGCGCAGGGGCAATTATAACGGTGGCCCTATGGAGTCGCCTGTTTCCGGTTCTGCGGACCACGAAAACCTTTGATCCGCCAGAAGAATTGCAGGATGACGAGGCAGCACAAGCTGCACCACGATAACAAACAAACCAGGAGGCCCTGACATGAAAGCGGCAAACATTCTCGAAACCATCGGCGGCACCCCCCACATCCGCTTGTCTCGCCTGTTTCCCGATCACGAGGTCTGGGTGAAGTCGGAACGCGCCAATCCCGGCGGATCGATCAAGGATCGCATCGCGCTTGCCATGGTCGAGGACGCAGAAGCCTCCGGCGCGCTCAAGCCAGGCGGCACCATAGTCGAGCCGACTAGCGGCAACACCGGGATCGGCCTAGCCATGGTGGCAGCGGTCAAGGGCTACAAGCTGGTGCTGGTCATGCCGGAAAGCATGTCGCTGGAACGACGCCGCCTGATGCTGGCCTATGGTGCAAGCTTTGATCTGACTGACAAGGCGAAGGGCATGAAGGGTGCGATCGAGCGCGCAACAGAGTTGGTTTCGAGCATCGATGGGGCCTGGATGCCCGCACAGTTCGACAATCCGGCAAATGTTGACGTCCACGTGCGCACCACCGCTCAGGAAATTCTGACCGATTTTGCCGATGCGCCGCCCGCTGCCATGATCACCGGGGTTGGCACTGGAGGACACATCACTGGCTGTGCCGAGGAGTTAAAGCGGCACTGGCCCGATATGAAAGCCTATGCGGTAGAGCCAGAGCTGAGCCCGGTTATCGGCGGCGGCCAGCCCGGCCCTCACCCGATCCAGGGCATTGGCGCAGGCTTCATCCCTTCCAATTTGCACACACAGGCAATCGATGGCGCGATCGCAGTCGATGCAGAGCAGGCCAAGACCATGGCGCGCCGTGCGGCAGCAGAAGAAGGTATGCTGATCGGCATATCCTCTGGCGCGACGCTGGCCGCCATTGCCAAAAAGCTGCCTGATCTAGCGCCGGGCACCCGTGTACTGGGCTTCAACTATGACACGGGCGAGCGCTATCTTTCGGTGCCCGATTTCCTTCCCGTCGAATAAACCTCTGTACCGCCAGCATTACGGGGACATCGCAGCCCTGTGTTAACCTGAAATTGACCCTGTGAGCGCACAAGCTGCATCACAGGAGCAATCGCTATGAAATTCGTAAAACTGGAATCGCGTGGCGGAAATTATCTGGTCGTGGCGCAGAATATTGCCTGGCTACGCACAGGAGAAAACGGGCAGACCAATGTCGGCATGGTCGGGGGCCAACCATTGCTGGTGACCGGCTCGATCGAAGAAGTGGCCGAGATTATCCAAAAAGGCGTGGCTGAAGGGGATGGAAACGCAGGCACAGCCCACGCGAGTGCTTCGCCGACCAATGGCGCAGCAGCGCAAAATATGGGCCATCAGGCTGGCCAGCCCGTCATCTGACAACTGATTGGTCCCTTAAGGAAAAGGCACGGAACCTCTGGTGAGGAACCGTGCCTTCATCTTTGGGGACGCGAGTGCCCAAAACTCTTGCCCGCAACTTAAGCGGCTGTTGCGAAAGCGTCTTCGGTAAGTTTCATCATATTGTCGCTGCCCGCTTCCAGCTTGCGACGCAAAGCACCTGCATCAGGCAGGAACCGCTCTGCATAATAGGCAGCTGATGTCAGCTTGGCTTCGTAGAAGGCTGCATCTTCGGGAGAGCCCTTCAATGCCTCTGCTGCGACCTTGGCCATCTTCAACCAGAAAAAGCCCAATGTCACGATGCCCATGATGTGCATGTAGTGATGCGCACCTGCTCCCAGATGGTTGGGATTGGCCATCGCATTTTGCATGAACCACATGGTGGCCGCCTTCTGTTCGCCCAGAGCCTTGTCCAGCTTGGTCGCCAGGTCAGCCAGAGCCTCGTCTTCCTTGGCTGCAGCAATTTCTGCATCAATCATGGCGAAGAATGCCTGCACAGCGCGGCCGCCCTTGCTGGCCAGTTTGCGCCCGCACAGGTCCATCGCCTGCACGCCATTGGTGCCTTCGTAGATCATGGCGATCCGGCTATCGCGAACGAATTGCTCCATGCCCCATTCTGTCACGTAGCCGTGCCCGCCATAAACCTGCTGCATGTTGTTCGCCACGTCATAGCCCTTGTCCGTGCCGTAACCCTTGATCACTGGCGTCATCAGACCAATCAGATCATCGGCCATCTGGCGATCTTCCTCGGTCGCGGCCTTGTGCGTCAGATCAACCTGCAAAGCACCCCACAAACAGAACGCGCGCATGCTTTCGTTGAACACCTTGGCATCCATCAGCATGCGCCGGACATCAGGGTGTACGAAGATCGGATCAGCTTTTGCCTCTGGCTCTGCCGGCCCGGTCAGCGCGCGGCCCTGACGGCGATCAAGCGCATAGGTAACGGCATTCTGATAAGCGACTTCGGCTTGTGCCAGCCCTTGCAGGCCGACACCCAGACGGGCAGCGTTCATCATCACGAACATGGCCGCCAGACCGCGGTTTTCCTCGCCAACCATAAAACCGGTGGCTTCATCGTAATTCAGCACGCAGGTGGCGTTGCCGTGGATGCCCATCTTCTTCTCGATGGACCCGCAGCTGACGCCATTGCGCTCGCCCGGTTCACCGCTCTCGTCGAGCAGGAACTTCGGCACGATAAACAGTGAGATACCCTTGGAACTGTCAGGCGCGCCGGGGGTCTTGGCCAGAACCAGATGGATGATGTTGCTGGTCAGATCGTGCTCGCCGGCAGAGATGAAAATCTTGGTGCCGGTAATCTTGTAGGAACCATCAGCCTGGGGTTCGGCCTTGGTCCTGATCATGCCCAGATCGGTGCCGCAATGCGGCTCGGTCAGGTTCATCGTGCCCGACCATTCGCCCGAAATCATCTTGGGCAGATAGGTGTCTTTCTGCTCTTGCGATCCGGCGGCTTCGATTGCCGCAGTCGCGCCATTGGTCAGGCCTGGATACATCGCAAAGGCCTGGTTCGCAGTGCCTGTGAACTCTTCCACCACGAAGCCCAGGACATGAGGCAAGCCCTGTCCGCCAAATTCTTCCGGCTTGGCCAATGTGCCCCAACCGCTTTCGACATAGGCATCATAGGCGCCCTTGAATCCGTCGGGCGTGGTTACAGAACCATCTTCATGGCGGGTGCAGCCCTGCTCGTCACCAATCTGGTTGAGCGGTGCCAGCACTTCGGAACAAAACTTTCCGGCCTCGTTGATGACAGTATCGATCATGTCTTCAGTGGCATTCTCGAAGCCCGGCAAATTGTTGTAGCTCGCCAGATCAAGCATTTCATTGACGATAAATCTGGTTTCACGCGTGGGGGCGGTATAGGTGGGCATGGAAAGTCCTCAGGTTTGAATTTTACGTGTCTGGCGGATTTGAAACGCGCCGAAGTTAACTTGGGTCCAGCTTCTCGATCTCGACGATGAACTCGCTCAATTCCTTGATCGAGGAGTCGATATCGTCACGCTGATTTTTCAGCTTTTTGACATGGGCGCGGCATTTTTCGATTGTCACGCGGCGTTGTTCGACCCGGCCATCATCCAGATCGTACAAGTCAATCATCTCGCGGATTTCGGTCAGGCTGAAGCCGACATTCTTGGCCCGCATAATCCATGCCAGACGCGCTCTGTCTCGTTTCGAGTAGACCCGTGTCAGCCCGACCCGCGCAGGAGCAATCAACCCCTCATCCTCGTAAAAGCGCAAGGCACGTGCCGTGCAGTCAAATTCGGATGTCAGATCGGAAATGGTGAATTGTTCGCGGCTCAATTTGTCCGGGCGGTCGAGGTGAGCCCGGCCATGAGATTGATCGGCGACTTTGGACGAATCGTTACTCGGTGCTGTAGCCATGCGTCGGGTATAACTTACCTTTACGTTAGCGTCAAGTAGTTACCTTTACGAGAACGTCATTATCGAGCACGCGAAAGAAGCAACTGGTGGCCCCTGTGTGACAAGCGGGACCTGCTGGATTGGCATGAACAACCAGCGCATCCTGGTCACAATCGACCAGAATCTTTTTGACTTGCAAGGTGTTGCCCGAAGTCTCCCCCTTCATCCACAGGGCCTGCCGCGAGCGGGAATAGAAATGGGCAACGCCGGTCGAGCGTGTTCTGGCCAGAGCCTCTTCATTCATATGCGCGACCATCAACACTTCCAAACTGCCGGCATCAATCACCACTGCCGTTAGCAACCCCTTGCTATCAAACTTCGGCATAAACTGCGTGCCGCTGTCACGATCTTGCGCTGATCCTTGGGTGCTGTTCACGAATGATCCCTCAATTACTGATCTGACTTCGGTTAGTTGTTGCAGGATAACCACAGATGGCGGTCAAAATCCAACTGGGCTGCACTTCACCCTTTAACGAAATGGCACTCGATGAGAAGTTGCTTTCAGCGGATCGGGGGGTCCGCCATTCCGAATGCGGTGCAACTTAGCGCCAGGTTCAGGGGAATAGCAGGACGCAGCCTACCGGTAAGGATCTGGCGCTTCTGCTAAAACGATGAGGGATAGGACCCAGGGCAACCAGCAGGGGGTTGGTTGTTCAAGCTTTTCGAAGCAGGGTTCGCATTATTTCGTCACGTGGCGCCCGGAGTTCATTTGAGCTCCGGGCGTTTCGCGTTTCAGGCATCCTGCAACACTTGATGTGCCGGCGCGTCACCAGAACTTAGCACTTCGTCCAGAACCCGCGCGAAACATGCGATTGTCACCGACTTTGCACCCGACCTTAGCAAGGCCTTGACGCAGGCATCGCAGGTTGCACCGCTCGTCAGAACGTCATCGACAAGGATCACATGACGGCCCACGATTGTATCCACTTTCGATGCACGAACTGTCAGGGCCTTTGCCAAAACCTGTTCACGTTGCTTGCGGCCCAAGCCGCCCAGCGAAGGCGTTGCCACCGTGCGGATCAGGCCGTCGATCAGCAGCTCGCCCGCGCCCAATTTGGACAATTCATGCGCCAACAGGCCAGCCTGATTGTAACCACGCCGCCACAATCGCCAGCGATGCAAAGGCACCGGGATCAGCAATGGCGCTGAGTGTTGCCCGCTCTCACCGGCCTGCGCTTTCCCATCCTCCAAAACAAACTGTTGCGGAAGCCGAGCAGCGATCAACCGCGCCAGCATCGGAGCAAGAGCAATCTTGCCGCCATGCTTGAACGCCAGGACAAGCTTGCGCGAAGTATCGTTGTACAGCGTGCCCGCTGCAATCCCGGCATGCCTGGGCGGATTGGCAAGACAAGGCGCGCACATCGCCTCACCTGTCATATCCTCGCTGGAAAACGGGCGGTTGCAGGTCTTGCACGATGGCTCTGCCGGGATCACCAGAGTGCTCCAGCATGGAGTACACAAACCGCCCTGCTGGGCCACACCCTCCCCGCACAGGGGGCAGCGCGGCGGATAGACGAGGTCGACCAGCGGCCTCAAACCTTCAGAGATATGCGTGCCCAATGTCATCGCAATGATCTGACACAGCTTGCACTGATGAGGCAAGCGAGGCAGGGCGCAAATATGACCACTGCCGGGGTTCCACAAATTTTTTCGCAGGCGCGCCGTTCTGCCAGAGCAAGCCGAGCCATGCGTCTGGCAGCCCGCGCTGACGCCGCCAACTGGCTGTGCGCTGACTTGGAAGAAGATACGGTCGAGCGCCTGCTCTTCATGCAGCATAGTCCCAAGCGCAGCCTGATTATCGGACCCCATACCGGCATCCTCAAAACCCATCTGGACAGTTCTGATCCGTCGAAGGAGGCGACCGTCGATGTCCTGCCCGATATGGATGAGGAACAACCAGAGGCATTTGGCAACGATGTCGGCGCCTTCGATTGCATTGTCAGCCTCAACCGTCTCGATACTATCAACGATCTGCCCGGTGCACTGCTTCATATGCGCAGCGCGCTGGCACCAGGCGGCATCACCATTGCCCATTTTCCTGCCGCGGGCAGCCTGCCCGCCTTGCGCAGCATTATGCTTGCGGCAGACGGAGACCGCCCTGCTCCGCGCATCCATCCGCAGATTGACAATCGCGCGGCCACTGGATTGCTGCAACGCGCGGGATTTTCCCGGCAGGTGACCGACAGCCACACGCTAACAGTGCGCTATGGCACACTGGCGCGCATGATTGCCGATCTGCGCGAACAGGCGCTTACATCGGTGCTGTTAAGCGGATCCCCATCAGTAGGAAAGGCTGGTTATGCCCGCGCGCTCGACGCGTTCGAAGCGTTGAAGGATGACGACGGCCGCGTCAGTGAAACCTTTGAAATCCTAACGCTTACCGGCTGGCGCTAGGCAATTGTGCCCATCACCCCTTGAGCGAAGACTGGGCAGCTGCAAGGCGGGCAATCGGCACGCGATAGGGTGAAGCACTCACGTAATCGAGGCCCACTTTTTCGCAGAAAGCGATGCTGGCCGGGTCTCCGCCATGTTCCCCGCAAATGCCCAGCTTGATATCCGGACGGGTCGCCCTGCCCCGCTCGGCTGCCATTTCCACCAATTGCCCGACACCTTCGATGTCCAGACTGACAAAGGGATCGCGCGCAAAAATGCCCTTGTCGACATAGGGAGCAAGGAAGCGCGCTGAATCGTCGCGGCTAACGCCCAACGTCGTCTGCGTCAGATCATTGGTGCCGAAACTGAAGAACGCGCCTTCTTCCGCAATTTCACCCGCCATCAGTGCGGCCCGCGGCAATTCGATCATGGTGCCAACCAGATACTCCACACTCATGCCGCGCTCGGCAAAGACTTCACCGGCGGTCTTGTCGACCAGTGCCTTGAGCAGCTCGAGTTCGCGCTTGGTTGCAACCAGCGGGATCATCACTTCGGGCACTGGTGCCTCCCCGCTTTCCTTGGCCACGTCGCAAGCAGCCTCGAAAATGGCGCGGGCCTGCATTTCATAGATTTCGGGAAAAGTGATCCCCAAGCGGCAGCCACGGTGGCCCAGCATGGGGTTGAATTCGTGCAATTCGCCTGCGCGGCGCTTCAAGTGATCAACGCCATAACCCGTCGCATTGGCAAGGTCCTCGAACTCCGCGTCGCCATGCGGCAGGAATTCGTGCAGTGGCGGATCGAGCAAACGGATCGTGCATGGCAGGCCCACCATCACTTCAAAGATCGACTTGAAATCAGCGCGTTGTTCGGGAAGCAGCTTGGCCAGCGCCTTGCGCCGACCAGCGTCATCTTCCGCCAGAATCATCTGGCGCACGGCGCTGATACGGGCTGCATCGAAGAACATGTGCTCTGTCCGGCACAGGCCAATACCCTCCGCCCCGAACTGGCGCGCCATGCGGCAATCGTCGGGCGTTTCGGCATTGGTGCGAACCCGCATCCGGCGGTGGGCATCAGCCCATTCCATCAGCGTTCCGAAATCGCCGGCCAGCTCCGGCTCGATCGTTGCAACAGTGCCGGACATGACCTGGCCATTGGCTCCGTCGATGGTCAGCGTGTCGCCTTCCTTCAGCTCGCGATCGCCAATTCGCAAGGTGCGCGAGGGCAAATCGATAGAGACTGCCGAGGCACCCGAAACGCATGGCCGGCCCATCCCGCGTGCCACAACCGCCGCGTGTGACGTCATGCCGCCACGGGCGGTCAGAATGCCTTGGGCTGCATGCATCCCATGAATGTCTTCTGGCGATGTTTCCACCCGGACCAAAATCACCTTGTCACCGCGCTGCGACCATGTCTCTGCCGTATCGGAGTCGAGAACGATCTTTCCCGATGCTGCCCCGGGCGATGCCGGCAGTCCGCTGGTCAGAATATCGCGGTGCGCCTTCGGGTCGAGCGTCGGGTGAAGCAGTTGGTCGAGCGCCATGGGGTCAACCCGAAGGATGGCCTCCTTCTCCTCGATCAAACCTTCACTCACCATGTCGACCGCCATCTTGAGCGCGGCCTTGGCTGTCCGCTTGCCGCTGCGCGTTTGCAGCATCCACAGCTTGCCCTGCTGCACGGTAAACTCAATGTCTTGCATGTCGCGGTAATGCTTTTCCAGCAGGTCGAACACGCGCGCCAATTCGCCATAGGCATCGGGCATCGCCTCTTCCATGCTCAGCGGCTTGGCATTGGCCCGCTCGCGCGCAGCCTTGGTCAGATATTGCGGCGTGCGGATACCTGCGACAACATCTTCGCCTTGGGCATTGATAAGATACTCGCCGTAATAGGCGTGTTCGCCAGTCGCCGGATCGCGGGTAAAGGCAACGCCGGTCGCGCTGCTATCGCCCATATTGCCGAACACCATGGCCTGAACATTGACCGCAGTTCCCCAATCACCCGGAATATCATTCAGGCGGCGATAGACCTTGGCCCGGTCTGCATCCCAGCTTTCAAACACGGCGCGGATCGCGCCCCACAATTGCTCGGTCACATCTTGCGGGAAAGGCTTGCCCAATTCCTGCTCGGCGATCGACTTGAACTCGGCAACCAGCGCCTTCCAGTCGTCGGCTTCCATTTCGGTGTCAGCGAAATAGCCCTTGTCTTCCTTGGCAACTTCCAGTGCTTCTTCGAACAGACCATGATCCAGACCCAGCACCACGTCAGAATACATCTGGATAAATCGGCGATAGCTGTCCCAGGCAAAGCGTTCATCGCCCGATGCCGCGGCCAGGCCAGCCACTGTCTCGTCATTCAAACCCAGGTTCAAAACCGTATCCATCATTCCGGGCATGGACACCCGCGCGCCCGAACGGACAGAGACCAGCAGCGGATCGGCTGCATTGCCAAACCCCTTGCCCACAGTCTGCTCGACATGGCCCAGCGCGTCATTGACGGCGGCGTTCAGCCCATCGCTGAAATCGCCGCCCTCGCTCAGGAAGCGAACGCATTCCTCGGTCGTGATGGTGAAACCGGGAGGGACCGGCAGGCCGATGCTCGCCATTTCGGCAAGGTTGGCACCTTTGCCTCCGGTTACCGTCTTGTCCTTCTGCCGGGGATCATCATGCGGTGCGTCGCCGCCGAAGGTATAGACCGTTTGCTGGGACATTAAATTTCCTACCTTGCTTGACACAATGGACAGTGTGTCAACTTCACTTCTGGCTCAAAAAGCCCTCAATTCTGCGGTTTTCAGGCCGGGTTGCGGAGTTGACACTTTTCCAACCGAGTTCAACCCTCAATCTTACTGAAATCCGCTACGCGATGAACCGCAGCGCGGAACCGTGATAGCAAGTTGAGACGCGCAGCCCGCACATCCTTTTCTTCGGCATTCACAATCACATCTTCAAAGAACCGATCAATCGGAGCGCGCAATTGCGCCAGCGCTGCCATGGCCGCACCAAAGTCTTCGTCCTCGACCGCCTTGGCCGCATTGGGTTCGGCTGCATCAAGCGCCTCGATCAATGCCTTTTCGGTCGGTTCGGGCGAGTAGGAAAGCTCGATTGGCTCGAATTCCTCTTTCTTGAGGATATTGGAGGCCCGCTTGTATCCGGCCAGCAGGTTCGCACCATCTTCAGTTTCGACAAAGGCTTGCAGGGCATGAACACGGGCTAGGAGACGCACAAGATCGTCCTCAATATTGCCTGTTTCTTGGCCGAGCGCGAAAACTGCGTCAATCAGATCATGACGGACCCCCGCTTCGCGTTGCTGAACCTTGAGACGGTCAGCGAAGAAGTCGAGCAAACCCAGTCCTTCTACCGTTTGTGCTGAGCCTGTCGAAGCACCGTTCTTTTCCAGGGGAGCGGAATGCGGCCCTTCGACAAGCTCAGGGCGAACGTTATTAAGAGAAAAGCGCAGCCTGTTTGCTTGCAAAAGTTGAATGACGCCAAGTGCAGCGCGCCTGAGGGCAAAAGGGTCTTTTGAACCCGTTGGCTTTTCATCGACGCCGAAAAACCCAACCAACGTGTCCAGCTTATCCGCCAGGCTCACAGCCACCGTCACCGGAGCGGTGGGCACGTCATCGTTCTGCCCCACCGGTTTGTAGTGATCGCGGATTGCGTTCGAAACTTCGACCGGCAACCCTTCCTTGGCGGCATAATATCCGCCCATCAGACCCTGAAGCTCTGGAAACTCGCCGACCATTTCGGTGACGAGGTCGGCCTTGCACAGCCGCGCGGCTTGTTCGGCAAGGTCGGCTAACTCTTCAACCGTTCGTGCTGAGCTTGTCGAAGCACTGCTCTTTTCTTCGGAAGTGAAGGACGGCCCTTCGACAGGCTCAGGGCGAACGGGGGTGGGTTTGACAACCCCCTCTTCCACCAGCCACCGCGCGAGCTTAGCCACCCGTTCGACCTTGTCGGCAACGGTGCCCAGCTTTTCGTGGAAGGTGATCCGCTCCAGCTTTTTGGCATGATCGGCCAGCGGCGTTTTCTGGTCCAGTTCCCAGAAGAACCGCGCATCTGCCAGCCGTGCGGCCAAAACCTTGCGATTGCCATCCACCACCACCGCCGGATCAGCCGCGGCGATATTGGCGGTGCAGATGAACGCATTGGCGAGGCGGTTCTGGCCATCATTGGCCGCTTCCTCGCACACGAAATATTTCTGATTGACCCGCGCGGTCAGCTGGATCGTCTCGGGCGGCACGTCGAGGAAATCATCCTCGAACCGGCCCAGCAAGGGCACAGGCCATTCAGTCAGACCGGCGTTTTCAACGACCAGCCCTTCATCCTCGACCAGTAACAGCCCGGCCTCGGCAGCGGCAGCGCGAGCACCGGTGCGGATCGTATCCTGCCGTTCCTCGTGATCGACAATCACCGATGCAGCGCGCAGCGTCGATGCGTATTCATCAGCATTGGCAATGGTGAGCGGGCCGGATGAATGGAAGCGGTGACCGATGGTTTCGCGGCCCGATGCCAGACCGTCCAAGATACAGGGGACAACTTCGCCATCCAGCAGGGCGACAATGCCGGACAGAGGGCGAACCCATTTCTGGCTTTCGCTGCTGATCGATGTCTCGCCCCAGCGCATGGACTTGGGCCAGGAGAAATCGCGAATGATCGCCGGAATGGCTGCCGCCAGCAGGTCGGTGACATCCTGACCCGGCTTTTCGATCACGGCAAAATAAGTGTTGCGGCCTTTCACTTCGCGCAGCTCCAGCTGGTCGCGTGTAACGCCATTCTTGCGGCAGAACCCGTCAACCGCCTGATCGGGCGCGCCCTCGGGCGGTCCCTTGGCTTCTTCGCGCACAGCTTCGGTCTGGGCGGGCAGATCGCGCGCAATCAGAGCGAGCCGGCGCGGGGTGGACCATATGGCCAGATCGCCAACGGCAACGCCGCTTGCATCCATTTCGCGGCGGAACAGCTTTTCCAGTTCAGCGCGGGCGCCGGCCTGCATCCGCGCAGGAATCTCTTCGGATCGCAATTCAAGGAGGAAGTCAGCCATTATGCGCTCCACTCCGGATAGGCAGCGGCCCAGCCGTCTGCTTCCTTGGTCATATGCGCCTCGCACGAACCGCGCGCCAGATCGCGCACCCGGCCCATATAGCTGGCGCGTTCCTGCACGCTGATTACGCCGCGTGCCTGCAACAGATTGAAGATGTGGCTGGCCTCCACCGCCTGCTCATAGGCTGCGATGGGAACATTGGCGCTGAGCGCATTCTTGCATTCCGCCTCAGCCTTGTTGAACAGGTCGAAGAGAGCGTCGGTGTCCGCCACTTCGAAATTCCATTTGGACATCTGCTTCTCGTTTTCGAGGAACACGTCGCCATAAGACACGCCGCGGCCATTGAAGCTGAGGTCGTACACGCTGTCGACGCCCTGAATATACATGGCGAGGCGTTCAAGCCCGTAAGTCAGCTCGCCTGCGACAGGTTTGCAGTCAAACCCGCCCATCTGCTGGAAATAGGTAAACTGGGTGACTTCCATCCCGTCGCACCATACTTCCCAGCCCAGCCCCCATGCGCCCAGCGTCGGCGATTCCCAATCATCCTCGACAAAGCGAATATCGTGCTTGAGCGGATCAATCCCGATCATTTCCAGGCTTTTGAGATAAAGCTCCTGAATGTCGGACGGGCTTGGCTTCAGGATGACCTGATACTGATAGTAATGCTGCAGCCTGTTGGGGTTTTCACCATAGCGGCCATCGGTCGGACGGCGGCACGGCTGAACAAAGGCAGCATTCCACGGCTCTGGCCCCAGCGCCCGCAATGTCGTCGCGGTGTGGAACGTTCCAGCGCCCATCCGCATGTCATAGGGTTGCAGGATCACGCAGCCCTGCGCGCTCCAGAAATCATGCAGCGCCAGGATCATGTCCTGGAAGGATGATTTGGGATCGCGAGCGATGGGATCGCGGGCCGGATTACTGTGCACAGGCGGGTTCGAATTCATGGCATGGCCAATGGCGTAAGCTCAGGTGAGCGTCAATGCTGCACATGCACAGCGCGGGAAATGTCATCCATGATTGACTATATGTAAGGTAATCTTGACATAGTAATAACAACGCGACATATAGTCAGGACAACCTGACACACGAGTCGGTTGCACCGCCCCTTGAAGACCTCACAAAGCCGCGACAATTTGCCACGGAGACGCACAATGAAACTCGCCAGACCAATCCAACTCCTCACCATCACTGCCGTCGCTGGCGCAATCAGCGCGCCTCCTCTGGCCGCCCAGCAATCGACACATCATTCCGCAGGCACTGCCACCCAGTTCAATGTTGAAGTTCCGCATGAAGATCTCGATCTGACCACAGAAAAAGGCGTCGCCCGACTGGAGGAACGGATCCGGACCCGGATACGCCAGGGGTGCGCCAACGGTGGACGAGACAGCGCATCGGTGAAGCTGGAACGGAAATGCCGGGCTAGCACCCTTGCGCAAACCGAGCCGAAACTTCGCTTTGCCATTCGATCGGCTCATTTGAGCAAGGAGCGCCTTGCACGAAACGCCAAAGCCACCACCCAAACCAATCCCGACATCTAGTCATCAGCTCCCCCTCGCAATCAGGATCAACCCAATCCCCATGGAATTCCGAATTGCGAGGGGCACCTTCCCTGTCACAAGGGAAAGGATGGCAAGCGGTCAGGTTTGCCTTTAATAACGGAAATTCTGCTAGGCCCCTTTGCACACCGCTACAGGGACCTTCATTGGGGGTATGAATGCAAACGGCCGGATCACAGGGGAGATTGTACAATGACACAGCATACCGCCCGTAAGGATCCGCTTCGCTATCGCGTCTATTATTGGCTGATGGACATATGCCTGGCGTTTGCAGCGATCGGACTGATTGACTGGATTATCGATCCATATGAGGCAACGGAGCGACCATTGTGGTATTTGGTGGTTGGTGCAGTGGTCTTGACCTTTAACGGCTTCGTCCCGCTGTTTCTGATGGTCGCCCGCTTCATGCGAGACGATTACACTGAAAGCCTATGGAAACGCAGTCTTGTCGTCATGGCTTACGGCTCCGCCGTCGTCCCCCCGGTGCTGGTCCTTGGTCCCTGGGTGTTATTTTTCCTCTTGGGCGGTGATGGCTCACTAAGGCCTGACTTCTACATTGCCTTTGAAGATGCATTCTACAGTAAGACCCTGCAGCCCTACATCGTCGTCGCCAAAGTCTGGCTCACATTCATGCTTCTGTTTGTCGGTGTGTTTCAGTTTCTCCGGTGGCGGGACTCGCGGTGAAAAACCGCCTCAAAGTCCTGCGTGCTGAACGAGACTGGAGCCAGGCGGAGCTTGCTGGCCGTCTCGACGTGTCCCGCCAGGCGGTCAATGCGATCGAAACCGGCAAGCATGATCCATCACTGCCGCTCGCCTTCAGAATTGCCCGGCTGTTCGACATGAGCATCGAAGATATCTTCGATGACCTGGCCTGATCCCTGCGAAGCTGTAAGGCCGGACGAAACGCTTGTTTTCAAGGCGCTTTGTCGTCATGATCGTTCAGTAACGAACAACAGACAGTGCACCCCGATTTCCCATTCGGCATCTGGCAGCACATTTTCACAAAGGGCCCTTATGACCAAGTTCAACCAATTCGCATCAGCCCTGGGCGTTTTGGGCCTGTTGCTGGCCAGTCCCGTTGCAGCGCAGACCGATGGCGAGCCACAAAACTCACCGGCCCTGTGGAAAGTGACGGATGAGGACACGACCGTTTATCTGTTTGGTACTGTGCATGCCTTGCCCGCGGATCTTGCCTGGCTGAATGACGATATATCTGCCGCACTGGCATCGTCGGAAAGCCTGGTCACCGAAATCACCATGGATGAAACGATCACGGCAGAAATGCAGCGATTGGTCAGCACCAAGGGCGTTTTACCGCAAGGCACGACGTTGCGCAGCCTGATGGATGATGATCAGCGGCAGACCTATGAAACGGCGATGACGAAGCTGGGCCTGCCCGTGGCCGGGTTTGATCAGTTTGAACCATGGTATGCCGGTATGTTGATGAGCATGCTGCCCTTGATCCAGCAGGGCTATTCACCTGAAAGCGGGGTCGAGAAGGTATTGCTGCAACAGGCAGGCACAATCCGGCGCAGCTCTCTGGAAACGCTTGATTTCCAGATCAGCCTGTTCGACGAATTGCCGCAAGCCTCCCAGATAGCGTTCTTGACGGAAACGGCAGACAATGTTGACGAGATCAAGACCCAGCTTGACCTGATGGTGGCTGAATGGCTCGAAGGGGATGCCGATGGCCTGGCCGCCCTTATGAACGAAGCGATGACCGACCCCGTACTTGCAGACAAGCTGTTGTACATGCGCAATCGCAATTGGGCGAACTGGATCAAGGGCCGGATGGAAGCGCCCGGAACGATATTCATCGCCGTTGGCGCTGGCCATCTGGCTGGTGAGCAGAGCGTGCAGGATGCACTGGAAGAATTGGGCATGGAGGCGATCCGCGTCCAATGATGCGAGGGATTGCCCAACGCTTCCCCCGATTTTCCGCAGCAACGCTGGCGCGATCCCTCGGCTTGGCCCTCGGCTTGGCCCTCGCCTTTGCCCTTACCGCTTGTGGATCACAGGATGAATCCGGTTCCGGAAATCAGGATGGTGAAATTCTGCGCTCTGACCGCGCGCCTGCACTCTATGAACTCACCGATCGCAACGATCAGACACGCGGCTGGTTGTTTGGCACGATCCACTCCCTGCCAGAGGAGACAGTATGGCGGACAGAAAAACTTAATGCCATCATTGACGAGGCAGACCTGCTGGTTCTGGAGATTGCCGATCTCGACGATGCAGCGGCTATGTTTGAAACCTTCACCCAGATGGCCACTACACCTGACCAGCCCGACATCGGCACACGCGTGCCGGTCGAGAGACGCCCCGCCCTGTTTGCCCTGATCGCAGAGGCTGAGTATCGCCCGCGTGATTTTGCCGATGTAGAAACCTGGGCGGCGGCTCTGTTGCTGGCTCAGGCCGGTGCCGACCGCAACAAGGGGCCAGGTGCAGACAAGATTATCCTGCGCGAATTTTCTGCCCGCAATCCTAGAGCCAACATTGAAGAGCTGGAAGGCGCGGCCAGGCAGTTGGGAATTTTCGATCAATTGCCAGAGAAAGAGCAAGCTGATTTGTTGATTGGCGTGCTTGATGAAGAAGAAATGCGGCGCGATGACCCCGACCGGCTGCAACGCGCCTGGCTATCCGGTGATGTGTCTGCTCTGGAGCGGGCTACTACACAGGGATTGCTGGCTGATCCCGAGCTGCGCGAGGCCCTGCTGGTCGCACGCAACCGTGAATGGACCACTTCGCTGATCCGTATCCTCAACCGGGGAGACAGGCCCTTGATCGCCGTGGGCGCGGCCCATCTGGTCGGCCCCGACGGCCTGCCCCGGATGCTGGAGCAAAACGGCTTTACCGTGAAGCGCATTCAATAATTGTGCCGCCTGCGCCGCACCACCCCGTGCGCGTCATCATCAGGCCCGCGCAGACAGCGCTTGCCAACCCCTGCCCGACCCCCTAAAGGCCCGCCCTTCGATTGTCATGGTCATCCCTGGAGGCGTGGCAAGCGAAATGTACCAAACAAGCAATTCGAAAGGCTAGTGATATGAGCGACGCTCTTAACCTGCCGGCCGAGCTGCGCGAACGGGCTGGCAAGGGAGCCTCCCGTGCATTGCGTCGCGAAGGTCGTGTACCTGCTGTCATCTATGGCGGCAAAGAAGAACCAACCCCGATCCATCTCGAGGAAAAGGAAGTTGTCCGCCAGCTGATGCTGGGTCACTTCATGAACTCCATCGTGATGATTGATGTCGGCGGCAAGAGTGTGCGCACCCTGCCCAAGGATGTAGCCTTCCACCCGATCTCTGATCGTCCAACCCACATCGACTTCCTGCGTCTGGCCAAGGATGCGAAGATCGAAGTCGCTATTCCGGTTGTCTTCGTCAATGAAGACGCCTCCCCCGGCCTCAAGAAGGGCGGCGTTCTCAACGTGGTCCGTCACGAGCTGGATCTGGTGTGCGAATCGGACAAGATCCCTGACGAGATCGAAATCGACGTTACCGGTAAGGAAGTCGGCGATTCGATCCACATCAGCGAAATCAAGCTGCCAGCAGGCAGCGAGAGCGCGATTACCGATCGTGACTTCACCATCGCAACCCTGGTTGCTCCGTCCGCGCTCAAGAAGAGCGAAGGCGAAGGCGGCGAAGAAGGCGAAGATGGCGAGGATCTGCCAGCAGATGCAGTTCCGGCAACCGAGCAGGGCACCGATGCGGATGCTGCTCAGGAACAGGAAGACAAGAGCGAAGGCTAATTCGTCTTTCTCTCGAAATCACCAAGGCGGCGGGCTTCTCTCGAAGTCCGCCGTTTTGTTTGGGGTTCACTGCAGACTTCAAGATCGCGTGAGCTGAGAATTGCTGCACGAGCACCCCGCGCTTGCACGAAGCAATAAAAGCCTCTTAAGAGCCGCCCATGCAGATTTGGGCAGGCCTTGGAAATCCCGGACCGCAATATGCGATGCACCGGCACAATGTCGGCTTCATGGCGTGCGACGTCATGGCTGAAATGCACGGGTTTGGCGCTGTCCAGAAGAAGTTTCAGGGATGGCTGCAGGAAGGCCGGATCGGATCGGACAAGGTCCTGTTGCTGAAACCTGCGACCTTCATGAATGAAAGCGGCCGATCCATCGGCGAGGCGATGCGCTATTACAAGCTCACCCCGGATGATGTGACGGTGTTCTATGACGAGCTTGATCTTGATCCGTTCAAGGTCAAGGTAAAACGCGGCGGCGGTGCAGCAGGCCACAACGGCATCCGCTCGACCATTCAGCACATCGGGGCTGACTTTCGGCGTGTTCGCATTGGTATCGGCCACCCCGGTCACAAGGACCGCGTCACGGGCCATGTCCTGGGCAATTTTGCCAAGGCAGAGCAGGATGGCCTGATCCAGATGCTGGGCGCGATCGGGTCAGAGGCCGAATGGCTGGCCGATGGCAATGATGCGCGATTTATGAGTGAGCTTGCCCTGCGTATGCAGGGATGAATTGCGGGATAGAAACGCCTGCTGATACGTAGATGCTCAAAGGAGTTTCGCTGATGCCGAATATCAACCGCCGCCACCTTCTGGCAGGGGCCGCTGCGACCAGCGTGCTCGCCGCCACCGCCAGCCTTGCGCAAGCCGATCTGGTTGAACCTGCAATCGACCTGACCGGTAAAAGCATTCTCATCACCGGATGTTCCAGCGGTTTTGGCCGATTGATGGCCGAAGATTTCGCCCGAAAAGGGGCCAAGGTTTTTGCCACCATGCGAAATCTGCCCCGGCCCGAGACGGACGAGCTGATCGGTCTGGTTGAAAGCGAGCAGCTCGACATTCATGTTCTGGAAATTGATGTTACCTCTGACGAACAGGTCAGCGAAGGCGTGGCGGCTGCTGAAAAGCTCGCTGGCGGCGCCATCGATGTTCTGATCAACAATGCTGGTGTCGGCTATGCAGGACCTATCGAACTGCAGGATATGGAAGCAACCCAGCTGATCTTCGACACCAACGTCTATGGACCGCACCGGATGGCGCGCGCTGCCCTGCCCGCCATGCGCGCGGCAAAGAGTGGTCTTGTGTTCAGCATTTCCTCGCAATTGGGCCGCGTAATTGCTCCCTCGACCGGACATTATTCACCGACCAAATTTGCGCTTGAAGCGATGAGCGAGGCGATGGCTTACGAACTGGTACCTTATGGTGTGGATGTCTGCATTGTCGAGCCGGGTGGTTATCCGACCAAGGTTTGGGTCAACCGCAATCAGCTGGCCAATGAGCTGAAATCACGCTTCACCGAGGATGAGGCCGCCGCATATCCTGCGCTGGTTGCCCGCATGGGACAGGAGGACGGCACGCGCCGCTCCACCGACCCGATGGATGTGCCCAATGCCATTGCGAGGATAATCGCCATGCCTGCTGGCACACGCCCGTTGCGCACCCCCGTCAACCCTGGCCCCAAACCGCAAGTGGCGCTGAACGAACTGAGCGCTCAGCTTCAGGTCAAATGGTTGGGCAATTCCCCGTTCGGCCCATGGATCAAGGCCGTGCATAACGTCTGACAGTGATTGCCGGGCTGGTGTTTCGTCGCAGCCGCGTCTAAGGCGCGCGGCAACACTATTATCCGGAGTTTTCGATGGGTTTCCGCTGTGGGATCGTCGGCTTGCCCAATGTTGGCAAGTCCACCCTTTTCAATGCACTGACCGAGACGCAGGCTGCTCAAGCTGCGAACTATCCGTTCTGTACGATCGAGCCCAATGTTGGCCAGGTCGCCGTCCCTGACGAGCGGCTCGATAAGATTGCAGCCATCGCCAAGAGCGCCAAGGTCATCCCGACGCAGCTGGCCTTCGTCGATATTGCCGGTCTGGTCAAAGGAGCAAGTCAGGGCGAAGGACTGGGCAACCAGTTCCTCGGCAATATCCGCGAAGTGGACGCCATCGTCCACGTACTGCGCTGTTTCGAAGATGACGACATCCAGCACGTCAGCAACCATGTCGATCCTCTGGCCGATGCCGAAGTGGTCGAAACCGAGCTGATGCTGTCCGATCTGGAAAGCTTGGAAAAGCGCGTTCCCAACGCCGAAAAGCGCGGCAATGCCGGTGACAAGGAGGCCAAGGCGCTCGCCAGCGTTTTGGGCCAAGCGCTCGGCCTGCTGCGCGATGGCAAACCTGCCCGGCTGACCGAGCCCAAGGATGACGAAGAACAGCGCTTGTTCGAACAGGCTCAGCTACTCACCGCAAAGCCGGTGCTGTATGTGTGCAATGTGGCCGAAGAAGATGCCGCGAATGGCAATGCTTTATCCGAGCAAGTGTTCGCCAAAGCCGCAGCCGAAGACGCACAGGCAGTTGTGGTATCAGCCGCAATCGAGGCCGAACTGGTCGAAATGCCCGAAGAAGACCGCGCCGAATATCTGGCCGAACTGGGGCTTGAGGAAAGCGGGCTGGCCCGCGTTATCCGCGCCGGATACGAGCTGCTCGACTTGCAAACTTTCTTCACCGCAGGGCCCAAGGAATCGCGGGCATGGACCGTGGCCAAGGATGCCAAGGCACCGCAGGCCGCCGGCGAAATCCACAGTGATTTCGAGAAGGGTTTTATCCGCGCCGAGACTATCGCCTATGATGATTACATCGCTCTGAATGGCGAGAGCGGCGCGCGCGAGGCAGGCAAATTGCGGCAGGAAGGCAAAGAGTATCACGTTCAGGATGGTGATGTGATGCTGTTTAAATTCAACGTCTAGGGACCAAATTGCCCAGTTGGTCGTTGCGTAATCAAACAACAGGTTTGGGAAACACGCGCGATGGTTGATAAGTCCGAGAAGTTCAATTGGTTGGTTCGGGTGGGCTATTTCAGCCGGGCCATCCTCTATTCCGTTCTCGGTATCATTGCGCTGACCAGTGCTGGCGAAATCAGCAAAGGCACCGATGGCATTTTCGAAGCTGTCGACAATCTGCCTGGCGGTACGGTTCTGCTGTGGATTCTGGTCATCGGTATGTTTGCCTATGCCCTGTTCCGGTTTGCATCCCCCCTGTTCGATATCGAAAACAACGGTTCTGATACCAAGGGTTGGGGCAAAAGGATTGGCCACGCTGGCAGCGGCATCGCCCATCTGGTTCTTGCCTGGACAGCGTATAAATTTGCCAGCGGCACACCCGGTTCGGGCGGCGGTGGCGGCTCCGGCGGAGCATCGGACGCTGCTGCGGGGGTTCTGTCATTACCCTTTGGTGACATCCTGATCGGGATTCTTGGCATCGCCTTCCTGATCGCGGCCATTGCTCAGGCCAAGAAGGCTGTATCAGGCGATTTCATGAACCGCATTTCAGGCCAGGCCCCCACCTTTACCAAACTGTTGGGTCAGCTTGGCTATGGCGCGCGCGCAGTGGTTTATGTGGTCATCGGCTGGTCATTGTTTCAGGCTGGTTTTCTCTCCAGCGGTGCGGATAACGTCAAGACGCTGGGCGATGCGGTTGCCTCGCTCGCCGGAACTGGCTGGCTGTTTACGCTGACCGCGATTGGCCTGCTGCTGTTTGGCATCTTCAGTCTGATCCTGGCGCGTTACCGGATCATTCCGGACCTTGACAGGAATGAAGGTGTGCCCAAGTTCCGCACGCCCTGATGTTGACCCCGCCGGGCAGGTAAGGGATCAGGCGGAATGCTCTATTTTGAAGATTACGAAGTCGGTAAAAAATCATCTTTTGGCCGCTATGAAGTGACCCGCGAGGAGGTCATCGACTTTGCTCGCAAATATGATCCCCAGCCCTTTCATCTTGATGATGAGGCTGCTGCCAAAACCCATTTTGGTCGCCTGTCGGCAAGCGGATGGCACACCTGTGCGATGACGATGGCGATGCTGGTGGAGAACATGCAGAAACAGTCGAGCGCTGGACTGGGTTCACCCGGACTTGAGCAGCTGCAATGGAAAAGGCCGGTGTATCCCGGTGACACCTTGCGGGTTGAAAGCGAGCTGATCGAAAAGCGCCGCAGCCAGTCGCGGCCCGAAATGGGCCTTACCAAGGCCCGTGTGCAAGTGTTCAATCAGGATGACGAAGTGGTCATGCAATCGGTCAATATCGGCCTGATTGCGCTGCGCGATCCTGATGCGCCCGAGACCTACTGAACTTCTGGCTGTACAAATGCCCTGCAAGGCCGAGTGTTGCCATCATATTCTACGCCTGTCTCTTGTTTATCCGGGTCAATTAAAACCGCTTTGCCGCGCAGCAATCCGTCGAAGAAACGGCCGTAAACCAGGCTTTCATCAGGGCATGACACGATGCCGAAACCATGCGGTTGCTCCCGGCTAGTCTCGCCCAGATATTCGGCCCCATCGTAAGACAGGATGCGTCCGTGGCCGGTGCCCAAATTGCTTTCAAAGTTGCCGACATATTCCTTGAAGCCCAGATTATCGATCGATTTGATCGAGGTGTATTGACCCAGCCCCTGCAGCACAACTTGCCCGTTATTGATGGTGACCTGACCTTCGTAGAGATTGCCTTCGCGTTCAGAGAAGGTTTCTTCCAACACGCCAAGGCCACTGGTTATGGCGTCTTCCTGCAAGCGGCGCCCGGAAAATTTGTAGATCGGATTGATCTGACCGGCAAAAAAAGCGCTGCCTGCCTTGTTGCCGACCGGTTCGGCAAAAAACGAACTGCGCGCCTGTTCCGCCATCGTGCGCGCCTGGTCTCGCATGGCGAGCGCTTGCGAGAAAACCTCCAATGCCTCATCCCGCTCTTCCGCTGCCTTCTGCTTGATCAGTTCCAACTCTGGCGGCAGGCGTTCTTCCTCAAGATCTGGCAGGCCGAGCCCAAGCCTGGCCCAATCCTGTTCCTTGGCCTTGATGCAGGAACTGTTCCTCAACTCGGCATTGGACAGCGTTTGGTTGCCCGACATCAGCGCCCATTCCAGTCGAAAACGGTCGTCCGATGTAAGCGGCACGGCTGACGACTCCGAATAGAAGCTGAGCGCCTGACAAGCTGTTTCCAGCTTGTCAGGATCTTCCCCGAAACGCAGGGTCGTCGCAAGTTCAATTCCCAGCTTTGCCACCAGCGCTTCGAAGATGTTCGTCCCGCCAACACTTGTGGTGCGAACTTCGGTGGCGAAGGAGCCGCCCGGTATGGCCAAGCCGCTGTTTTCCGATGCCTGAAAGACCGTCGCTAAAGGAAATATTGACTGCTGCGGATATGCGGCAACAATGATCCTGACACCGGCGTCTTCTGGAAGGAATTGCCCCAGCGCTGTGGATGTTTCAAAAGCGTTTCGTTCGTTCTCCCGAAACTTCAGCGGCAGAATTGTCGATATTTCGCTGCGAAAGGAAATAAGGTCGGAAATCTTCTGGTCGATATCCAGAAATTCGGCTTGGCGGTCGGTAAGAGTGAGTTGACCAAAGGTTGGCACCGTGATTCCGGTCAATTGAGCCGCGCGGCCCAGCAATTGTGCGATCCGGCTTTCCCCCTCGCGCTCCAGCAGCACACCAATTTCGAAGGTGAGTTCGCTATCTGCATCGGCCAGGAAACGCGGAGGCAAAGAGCCGTCATAGGGAATGCGTACAGCACTGTATCGTCTGCGACCTTCTCGCAAAATACGCAAGAAGGGCACAGTACCAAGGCTAACCTTCTGGTCAGAAGCGTTGAGCGCCGATACCCGCATGACAACGAAAGCGGTATCGTCATTGCTGATTATCAGATCCTTCAGAGCATTCCAGAACCCATTCCTGCGCCCACTGTCCTTGATCAGGCCCTGCAGATCGGTGTTTTCCATGCTGAAATAGGTGTAGGCCCGCCCGTAAAAGAGCCCGTCGGGTTCGTCAAAGCATTCGTTGTAGTAGGTTTCAGAGCCTGTCTGCTCAGCCTGACTGCATGGTCCGATGATTGCTGGGCTGAACCGTTCGCTATTAGCCTCTTGCGCGGTCAGAGGCGCTGCAACCAGTGCCGCAATCGATCCAGCAAAACAAAGAGTCCACCTCATAACCACCCCCAAATTCAAACTACGACGAAGGCCCTTCTCTCGTGATCGGGCCGGCATGGCAATGTTAAATAATGTTAATACTGAACCGCATACGCGTTTGTCGTAACAGCAGCTATGACAGCCCCCCTAGTGCCTGCCGAACAGCGTCTCGACATCTTCCATGCTGAGCTTCACCCAGGTGGGGCGGCCATGATTGCACTGGCCTGATCGCGGGGTCGCCTCCATCTCTCGCAGCAGAGCGTTCATTTCGGCCACGCTCAGCACCCGCCCTGCCCTGACAGATCCGTGGCAAGCCATGGTCGCCAGCACATGCTCCAGCTTTTCCGTCAGCAGCAACGCCTCGCCATGCTTGGCGATATCGTCGGCCAGATCCTGCAGCAATTGGGCGGGGCTGGCTTTGCGCAGAGCATGCGGCATGGCCCGCACCAGCATGGCGGTGGGGCCAAAGCGTTCCAGGGCAAGACCAAATGCCTCGAACCCTGGGGCAGCCTCTTCCAAACGGTCGCAATCGGCCTCGTCCAGTTCGACAACATCGGGCACCAGCAAGGCCTGTGACCGCGCGACTGCATCGCCCGCCCCGGCTGCACGCAGCCGTTCCAGGACCAGGCGTTCATGCGCCGCATGCTGATCGACCAGCACCAGCCCATCCTTGCTCTCGGCCACGATGTAGGTGTTGGCGACCTGCCCGCGCGCAATGCCGAGGGGGTAATCAGCATCCTCGGGCAGCGGAGCAGCTTCCTCGGCCCGACCCATCGGCGCATCCAGCACTTCGCCATCGGCGGTTACGGTTTCGCCGTTCCATGGCTGGCGCGGTTCGGCGACATTGGGACGTGTGCCACTCCAGTCGCGGCCAGTGAAGATAGAGCGCAAGGCAGGCGCAGGCTCATCGCTTGCCGGTTCCTGCGTCCAGCGCGCCATTGCCCCGCGATCAGGGTCCTGCGCGCTGCGCCGGTCGCCGGTCGCAAGACCCTCGCGTAGCCCCGACACGATAAAGCCGCGCACCGCCTTGGCATCGCGAAAACGCACCTCGGTCTTGGCCGGGTGGACGTTTACATCGACCTCTTCCGGGGGAAGGTCGAGGAACAGCGCGAGCACCGCGTGCCGGTCACGCGCTAGCATGTCGGAATAGGCGCCACGAACCGCACCAACCAGCAAGCGATCCTTCACCGGCCGGCCGTTGACGAAAAGATATTGGTGATCGGCCACCCCGCGATTGTACGTCGGCAAGCCGGCAATTCCGGTCAGGCGCATTGCTCCGCTGTCAGTCGGGCGCTCCAGATCGATGATGACGCTGTTGTCTTTCAATTCACGGCCAATGATCCCGGCCACGCGGTCGGGCAATGCCTCACCCTGTTGTGTGGCAAAGATGCGCCGATCGCCATGTTCGAACGCAATGGCCAGTTCCGGCCTCGCCATGGCAAGGCGCCGCATCACATCCAGGCAAGCGCCATACTCGCTGCGCACCGTGCGCAGGAATTTGCGCCGTGCCGGGACTTTGGCGAACAGGTTTTCGACCTGTATCCGCGTACCAGGGGGCAAAGCGGCAGGCGTGTCCTGCACAATCTCGCCATGGTCAATAACGCGCCGCCAGCCATCCTCTGCGCCCCGCACCCGGCTTTCGATGGTCAGCCGCGCGACACTGGCGATCGATGGCAAAGCCTCGCCGCGAAAGCCCAGCGTGGTGACCTGCTCGATGGCCTCATCCGGCAGTTTCGAGGTGGCGTGGCGTTCCAGCGCAAGTGCGATATCATCGCGCGTCATCCCGCAACCATCATCGCTCACTTCGATCCGGGTGAGCCCGCCTTCAACCAGTTTGACCCCGATTCGCTGAGCGCCCGCATCAATCGCGTTTTCAACCAGTTCCTTCAGTGCCGCAGCAGGTCTTTCAACCACTTCGCCCGCAGCAATGCGGTTGACCAAAGTCTCTGGAAGGCGGCGAATTTGCGGCATTTGCGCAGACTAGCGCCCAAGCGCCGTAATTTCGAGGCCAGCGGTGGAAAATCAGTGGAGCAATGAACAATTATTTTGGCCTTTTGCCGCGTGCTTCGTTACATAACCTCATCCCTGTCATAACCGGGTCACGCGGGCAGCGGTTCAAACTGCCCTGATGGCCTGAACCCTACGGAATGTTTGTCCAAAATGAGCTTCTTTTCCAACCTGTTGAAATTCGGATCGCAGAACATGGCGATCGACCTCGGAACTGCCAACACATTGGTTTATGTGCAGGATCAGGGGATTATTCTGAACGAGCCTTCGGTGGTTGCGATCGAGACGATTGACGGGGTCAAGCGGGTCAAGGCCGTGGGCGATGACGCGAAGATGATGATGGGCAAGACGCCGGACAGCATCGAGGCGATCCGACCATTGCGCGACGGGGTGATTGCCGACATCGAAATTGCCGAGCACATGATCAAGCACTTCATCCGCAAGGTTCATGGCAAGCGCAGCCTGTTTCGCTATCCTGAAATCGTGATCTGCGTCCCCTCGGGCTCTACCTCGGTTGAAAAGCGCGCCATTCGCGATGCGGCATCCAATGCTGGCGCGTCGGAAGTCTTTCTCATTCTGGAACCGATGGCTGCAGCCATCGGTGCCGATATGCCGGTGACCGAACCGGTTGGTTCGATGGTGGTCGACATTGGTGGGGGCACAACCGAAGTCGCCGTTCTGTCGCTGCGCGGGCTGGCCTACACCACGTCGGTGCGCACCGGCGGGGACAAGATGGACGAGGCCATCGTTTCCTATGTCAGGCGACATCACAATCTGCTGATCGGTGAAGCCACGGCGGAACGGATCAAGAAAGATTACGGTGTCGCCGTTCCACCCGAGGACGGTGTGGGAGAGGCGATCACACTGAAGGGCCGCGATCTGGTCAATGGTGTGCCCAAGGAAATCACGATCAATCAGGCGCATATTGCAGAGGCACTGTCCGAGCCGATTGGCGCCATCGTTGAAGGGGTACGCATCGCCCTGGAAAACACCGCGCCTGAACTGGCCGCCGACATTGTCGATCAGGGTATCGTCCTGACCGGTGGCGGCGCCCTGATCCAGGGCCTGGACGATCACCTTCGCGAAGAGACCGGTCTGCCGGTCAGCATCGCCGAAGATCCGCTGTCCTGTGTTGCGATCGGAACCGGTCGCGCCATGGAAGATCCGATTTACCGCGGCGTACTCATGACCGCTTAACCGCCCACTGTAAGGAGACCGGGGCATGGCGCCGCCTTCATCCCGGCGTTCGGGCCATTCGCGCAGAGCGCAAATATCGGTGTTTACCGGCTATGTCATCGCCGGGATCGGCGCGCTGATTGGCGCGGTTTTGCTTGCCATCTCCATCTTTCAACCGCGCGCCTTCGATGGCCTGCGCGGCACTGCGGTCAGCACGGTAGAACCTGCCGCAGAAGTCACGGCCACAACCGGCGGCGGTATTTCTGGGTTGTTCGAGAATATCCAGGGCTATTTGCGCGCCGGCAGCCAGAACGCTGCGCTGAATGAGGAGCTGGAGATCGCCCGGATCAGGTTGAAAGAGGCCGAAGCGCTGGAAAAGGAGAACGAGCGGCTGATGGCGCTGCTCGATCTGAAAGAGGATGAAGTTGAGCCGGTTGTTGTCACACGGCTGGTGGGCTCCACCTCAACTTCGACACGACGGTTCGCCTATCTCGGCGCTGGAGCTGGCGAAGGCGTCGAGGCGGGAATGGCCGTGCGCAGCCACCGCGGTGTCGTCGGGCGCGTGCTCGAAGTTGCCGCCAACAGCGCGCGGGTTTTGCTCCTGACCGACAGCGAAAGCGTTTTGCCGGTGCGCCTGGTGCGCGACGAAGTGATTGCCTTTGCCGAGGGACGCGGTGACGGGTTGCTCAACATTCGCCTGATCAATCTCGGCATCAATCCGCTGGAGGAAGGCGACGTGTTCGTCACCAGCGGTGCGGGCGGGTATTATCGTCCCGGCGTTGCGGTTGCTGTCGTCAGCGAGATTACCAGCGATGGGGCCCTGGCACGGCTGATTGCCGATCCAGCCAGTGCGGATTTCGTTTCGGTCGAGCCGATCTGGCAACCCGAATCCGTGATCAGTTCCGAATTGCCAACGGACGAACCCCTGCCCGGCTCGATCCCTGTGACACCATCGACCGGTGCGGTTGAAGGCGAGGAGTGATGGAACAGCTCAATCGCCAGACCAACAGCAGCCAGTACGGCCCCAGGATCAATCGCGAACCTTCGGCGCTGCGGACCTATCTGGTTCCCTATCTTTCGATCATGCTCGGCTCGATTGTCCCGGTGTTCGTCGTGGTTGGCACCATGCCGCTCGTCCCTCCGCTCGGCTTCATGATGCTGCTGGCATGGCGCATCATGCGTCCCGGCCTGCTGCCAATCTGGATCGGCTTGCCTCTGGGTGCATTTGACGATCTGTTCAGTGGACAACCCTTTGGCAGCGCCATTCTGCTATGGTCCCTGACCATGTTGGCAATCGAACAGCTTGAGCAACGATTTCCTTGGCGCAATTTCGGCCATGACTGGTTCACCGCCAGTTTGGTTATGGCGATCTATATCCTGCTGGCGATGATCGTTGCCGGAAACATACCCAATTACCACCAGCTGCTGGTGATTGCCCCACAGGCGGCGCTGGCAGTACTGATGTATCCGTTCATCGTGATCACGGTGTCCTGGCTTGACCGGTTCCGCCTGCTGCGCGTGCGCGAGGTTGTGTGATGATTGGCGGTGCCAAGCGGGCGAACATAAGTTCCTCCACACTGAAGAACGATTTCGACCGGCGCAGCATCATGATTGGCACGGTCATGGGTGGCATCGGTGTAATCCTCGCCGCACGCATGTCTTATCTCGCGATTGCCGAGAATGAGAAATACCAGGTCGAGAGCGAGAGCAACCGGGTCAATCTTTCGCTGATCCCGCCACGCCGCGGATGGCTACTGGACCGCAATGGCGCCCCCTTGGCATCCAACCGAGCAGACTTTCGCGTCGACATAATTCCCGAACGGATGGGCGATCCGGAGCGCACCATCGATGTGCTGGGTGGCCTGCTGGAGCTTGAGCCCAACAAGATTGGTGATCTCAAACAAAGCATTGAGGATGCCCGCGGATTTCAACCAATCGAAGTCGCCAGCGGACTCGATTATGAAAAGTTTGCCGCAGTCAGCGTACGCTTGCCCGAATTGCCCGGTGTCGTCCCGCAACGCGGCTTTTCCCGTTATTATCCCACCGGCGCCACCGTCGGCCATTTGATCGGCTATGTCGGCCCTGCTTCTGCCGAGGAATATGAGGCCGACCGTAACCCGCTGTTGATCACGCCGGGATACAAAATCGGCAAGGACGGGCTGGAAAAACAGTTCGAGCAAAGGCTTCGCGGCACGCCCGGCGCGCGGCGGGTGGAAGTGACTGCATCGGGGCGAATTGTCCGCGATCTGGACACGCGTGAGGATATACAAGGCAATCCCGTCCGCCTGACCATCGATGGACCGCTGCAGAACTACGCCGCTCGCAGAATTGGCCTCGAGTCCGGCTCTGTCGTGGTCATGGATTGCAAGACGGGCGATTTGCTTTGCATGGCAAGCATGCCCAGTTTCGATCCCAACAGCTTCTCCGACGGGATCGGCAGCGTGGAATATTCCATGCTGCGCGAAGACGAGCGCGTGCCCTTGCGCAACAAGGTGCTCAAGGGACTCTACCCGCCCGGCTCAACCGTGAAGCCAATGGTTTCGATGGCATTCCTTAAGGAAGGGCTCGACCCGAACGAAACTGTGTTCTGCGGCGGCGGCCTGCGGGTTGGCAACCGTGTTTTCCGCTGTTGGAATCGCCGCGGCCATGGCACGGTCGATATGGCCAAGGGCATCTATCAAAGCTGCGACGTATATTATTACTACTTCGCCCAGCGCATCGGCATGGACCCGATTGCGGCGATGAATCGTCGCTGCGGTCTGGGGCAGGAATTTCCGCTCCCCGTCACCAGCCAGTTTTATGGCACCGTCCCTGACCCGGCATGGAAGCTGAAAAAATACGAGCGCGAGTGGCAGGCTTTTGACACCGTCAACGCCACCATCGGGCAAGGGTATATGCTGGCCAATCCGCTGCAGCTGGCAGTCAGTGCCGCCCGGCTTGCCACGGGAAGGCATGTGATGCCGCGCCTTACCATGGACACCCCGCCCAAGGGCTTCGACCAAGTGGATTTTCCTGATGAGCACGTCCAATATGTCCGTCAGGCCATGAGCGATGTCGTAAACGGTCCGGGCACCGCGGGGCGCGGCCGCTTGCCGTTTGATGACATCAAGATGGCGGGCAAAACCGGCACTGCTCAGGTTGTTTCGCTGAACAAATCGGATGGTAAGACCGGCCCGTGGAAATATCGCGATCACGGCCTGTTCACCTTCTTCGCCCCGTTCGACAATCCGCGCTATGCCGGTGCGGTCGTTATCGAGCATGGCGGCGGATCAGGCTCTGCCTATCCGATCGCGCGCGATGTGATGACCTTCATGTTCGACCCGGCCAAGGGAATGGATGCCTTGCGCGCGCTGGAGGCGCAATGGGGCGGCACTGCGCAGGAACGGCTCGACCGGAAATACGCCGCCTATGCCCAGGCGGCCGGCGAAACCGTCCCTCCCGCCCCCAAGCGTGCCGAGGACATCTTCGATCAGGTCGAAGCTGAAGCGCGCGTTGCGGCCCAACAGCCGGAAGAAATTGCCGATGAAGCTGTGGCTCCGCGACCAGAAGCCAATCCGGAAGGGGCCCCCCGCCCCAATCCCGAACAGCAAGTCATCGACGCTGCCCGCAATGCCGGTAACGCCAGCGATTCAGGTGCTGCGGCCAACCCCGCTGACGCCTCCCAATGACGGGGTTCGTTCCTGAACCGATTGCCCGCCAGCCCTGGCAGATGCTGATCCCGCTGTTTCTGCTGATCGCGTTTGGCGCTGCAGTCCTGCATTCAGCGGCCGGGGGCTCAATGGATCCCTTCGCATCCTCGCATCTGATCCGTTTCGCCGTCTTTTTGGTCATGGCAGTCATCATGTCTCAATTCGGGCGCGAACTGGTCAAGTTCATGACCTATCCGGTTTATGGCATTGTATTTCTGCTGCTGGTGGCCGTCGAAGTGATGGGAACGCTGGGTGGTGGTAGCCAGCGCTGGCTCGATCTGGGCTTTATGCGATTGCAACCGTCCGAAGTGATGAAACCTGTGGTCGTTCTGGCTCTAGCGCGGTTCTATGACACCTTGCCGGTCGGTATGATACCGACCTGGCGCGCACTGATTCCTGCCGGTGTCCTGATCGGATTGCCGATGGCTCTTGTGCTCATGCAACCCGATCTTGGCACGGCGCTGGCCATCGCCTTTGGCGGAGCCATCGTGATGTTCCTTGCCGGGCTTCCAATGCGCTGGTTTCTGGCCGCAGGCGGCGCTGGCGCGATTGCTGTGCCACTGGCTTTCTTCTTCGGGTTGCAGGAATATCAGCAGCGCCGGGTCACCACCTTCCTTGATCCCGAAAGCGATCCGCTGGGTGCTGGCTATCACATCACGCAGTCCAAGATTGCCATCGGATCGGGCGGAATCAATGGCAAGGGTTTCAGCCAAGGATCACAAAGTCACCTCAATTACCTGCCGGAACCGCACACCGATTTCGTTTTTGCCACCATGGCAGAGGAATGGGGACTGATCGGCGGCATATTCGTGATTGGCGTGTTTGCCATCATCCTGCGTTGGGGGTGGTCGGTTGCGCGAGCATCAGAGGATCGTTTCGCACGACTGCTCGCTGCAGGCCTTACCGCCACCATCTTCTTCTATGTTGCGATCAATCTGATGATGGTGATGGGCTTGGCCCCCGTGGTTGGCATCCCACTGCCCTTCATGAGCCATGGCGGATCCTCCATGATGACCAATATGATCTGTATCGGCGGTTTGCTGATGGTCAATCGCTGGAACCGCGAAGCGCCGCGCCGGCGATTGATGTAAAAATGATGGCGACCCGCAAAGGGGCCTTCCCTTCACCGCAATCGTCGCTATATGCAGCGCCTTCGCCGAATCAGAATGGCTTTGCGGCCATGTTTTGGCGCTTCAGGTTCCCCCCCGGCATATCAGCCATGGGCAGCAATCCTGATGTGGACGCATAGCTCAGTTGGTAGAGCAGCTGACTCTTAATCAGCGGGTCCTAGGTTCGAACCCTAGTGCGTCCACCATTTTCACCACACACCAGCTATAATAGCCATCGGTGCTCCTTGCGCTGGGCGGCCAGTCATGACAGCTTTCCATCCGACAGGAGGATTGTTTGACCACACCCAGAGCCCGCGCCGCATTTCGACTGCTAACCCTCATCATCGCCCCCTTGGCATTGGCCGCTTGCGGATCGAGCGAACGCGAGGTTGATCGCGCCGCTCGCGAAGGCATTTTGCTGTTTGGCAATTATGGCGAACCGCAGACCCTGGACCCACATCTGGTCACCGGTGTCCCCGAGAACACGATCCTCAGCGCCTTGATGGAGCCTCTGACAACGCTGCACCCAACAGATTCTCGTCTGGCCGCCCCTGGCGTGGCAGAAAGTTGGGAGCATAGCGATGATTATACCCAGTGGACATTCAACCTGCGCAAGGATGCCACATGGACCAATGGCGATCCGGTGGTCGCGGGTGATGTGCTGTATTCATGGCAGCGTCTGCTGCATCCCGAACTGGCCGCACAATACGCTGATCTCATCCATCCAGTACGCAATGCGCGGGCGTACAATTTTGGTGAGATCACGGATTTCAGTCAGGTTGGGATCAAGGCACCGGACGATCACACCATTGTGGTGACCCTCGACCAACCTATGCCCTATTTCGATATTTTGATGGTGACGCCAGCATTGGGACCTATCAATCAGCGGGCGGTGGAGGCTCATGGCACCATTTCGGATCGCCGGAATTCCTGGGCGACCCAGGAAAACTACGTCAGCAACGGTCCCTACCGAATGAAGCAATGGTCAGAGAACCAAAGGATAATTCTGGAAAAGAACCCCGACTATTGGGACGCAGACAAGCTGGCATTGAATGAAGTGCACTATTTCCCAATCGACAACACCAAGACAGAAGAAAGCCTGTTCATGAGCGGGCGTCTGCATGTCACAAACGGCGTATCAGCTGACAAGCTGCCGTTTTTCCGGGAAAATCATGCCGACTGGGTATTCGAGCGCCCTCGGCTGGGCAATTACTATTACTACATCAACGTTGATCGCAAGCCGCTGGATGATGTGCGGGTTAGGCAAGCCTTGTCGCTGGCGATTGACCGCGAGCTGATTGCGGACAAGGTGCTCAAGGGCACGCAGCTTCCCGCTGGAGGTTTTGTCCCGCCGGGCATGGCCAATTACGAAACGAGCGACGCATTGCCATTTGATCCGGATCGCGCACGCCAATTGTTGGCCGAGGCGGGCTATCCCGATGGCGAAGGCTTTCCGGTGCACGAAATCCTGATGAATACGCTGGAAGACCACCGCAAAATTGCCGAAGCTATTCAGGAGATGTGGCGCAAGGAACTGAACATTGGTGTCGGAATCTACAACCAGGAATGGCGCGTTTATCTCGACTCGATGGACAATAACGATTTCTCGATGGCGCGCGCCGGCCTCGTGTACACCGCACCGGACCCTTCCGATACTCTCTACTGGATGACAACAGGCGGTCTGTTCAACCGGGGCAATTGGTCCGACCCGCGTTATGACGCGCTGGTGAAACGCGCCAATTCAGTCAGCGACCTTGAATTGCGCAATCAGCTGTTGAAAGAAGCTGAGACGATCATGAACGCTGAACTGCCAGTTATTCCGCTGTTCTGGTCGATTGATACTCTGCTGCGCGACCCCCGGATTGTTGGCATGAACCCTGAATTGACCAATGGCACGCCGGTCAAATATCTCAGTTTTAATCTGGAATAGCGATCGGCACAGTTGACAGATGACCCGCTCCTCCATTGCGCGCGCTTGTCAGAAGTGCCTTTAGCCCATGCAAGCGCAAGCGTCCTGGACCTCAACTGAACTACGTATAAGTACTAACTGTATGTTTTATTCAGGGTTTATGTTGAAATCGGACCAATCTTGGCTGTCGTTTTTCGTTGAACTTGGCTATTCCCTTTTTTCGAGGTTGCTGTTGGGAAGTGGATGTCTTGAGCTCTGAGAAACCAGACCGGGTAGAAAGCCTGGCCCCTATTGTTAATGCATTGGAAGCAAAGTTGGTCCAGCTGGATCAATTGGGGGCACATATTGCCGCAGCCCATGTGGACGCCGCGATCCACCAACTGCGAATGGATGCGGCAGGGAACGCGCTGCCCTGATATTCCGCTGCACTGTCCTGAACTACCCCCTTGCTAATAGCTGTATAGGTATTGGACCTAGGGCGCGCGACGTCAGCGGATCGCTATATCTGATGCCGTCAGCGGGCGTTCGTTTTGCTGGCAGCAGCAGGAGGAAAACTTGGGTCGCATCCATAGCCCGCTTTGTCCGGATGATCAGGACCACGATTGTCAGCGCAGCAGGGGCAGTGATGCGCATATCTCTTGCGCACGGGCCGAAGAGGCAATCGTCCAGAAAACACCGCATACGTTGGCCCGCTTTCCTGGTCTCATCGCGGCCAAACCCTGATGGCGAGCCAGATAGAACCCGAGCCAAATAACGAAGCTGGCGCTGCTCCGCCTGCCTCCCCGGCCTCTGAATCCCCCCTGCTTTCCACGATTGCGCAGGAATTGATGGAACTGGCCAAGGCGCTGCAGTCGCAAACAGGGGATAATGGCTCCAAACAATCAGACAGCGAGAATTCAGGTGTTGCACAAGCCGGCAGACAACCCGGGCACGATCATATTGCCACCCATCAGATGCTGGAATTGGCGCGCAATTCTTATGCTGACCGTCGCCGCAGAGACCGGGTGATCGGACAGGCCGACCTCTTTGGGGAACCTGCCTGGGATATCCTGCTCGACCTGTTTATCGCTCATATCGAAGGCAAGGATGTATCGGTGTCGAGCGCATGCATAGGTTCTGCCGCCCCACCCACCACCGGCCTGCGCTGGTTAGGTGTGTTGCAGGATAACGGGTTGGTCGTGCGGGAACATGATCCGCGCGATCAGCGGCGCATTCTCGTGCGGCTGACGGAACAGGGCCTCAGTCGGATGTCGGACTATTTCCGCAAATCGACACCCAACTGAGCCTGTTCAGCTGCTCAGCTGCCAAAGCATCCCTTGCCAGCATAAATGGCGCTTGCGCCCAATTCTTCCTCGATCCGGATCAACTGGTTGTATTTGGCAAGCCGGTCTGATCTGGCGAGAGAGCCTGTCTTGATCTGTCCGCAATTGGTCGCGACTGCCAAATCGGCAATCGTTGCATCTTCAGTTTCGCCCGAGCGGTGGCTCATCACCGAAGTGTAGCCTGCACGGTGCGCCATATCGACTGCCGCCAACGTTTCCGTCAGCGTGCCGATCTGGTTGACTTTGACCAGCAGGGAATTGGCCAGGCCCTTCTCAATGCCCTTCGCGAGGCGTTCCGGATTGGTGACAAACAGATCGTCGCCAACCAATTGCACTTTGTCGCCAATGGCTTGCGTCAGCGCCGCCCAGCCATCCCAATCATCTTCATCCATGCCATCTTCGATCGAACGGATCGGATAATCGTCGCACAATTTGGCAAGATAATCGGCCATTTCCTGACCGCCAAGCGAAAGACCTTCGCCCGAAATCTCGTATTTGCCATTCTTATAGAATTCCGAGGCAGCGCAATCGAGCGCCAGAACCACATCTTCGCCAGGTGTGAATCCGGCCTGCTCAATCGAACTCATGATGAAGTCCAATGCAGCGCGCGTGCTGGCAAGGTCCGGAGCAAAACCGCCTTCGTCGCCAACAGACGTTGCCAATCCCTTGTCATGCAGACCCTTTTTCAGCGTGTGGAATATCTCCGCACCCCAGCGAACAGCTTCAGCCAGGCTGTCGGCGCCCACCGGCATGACCATGAATTCCTGAATATCGATCGGATTGTCAGCATGTTCGCCGCCATTGATGATGTTCATCATCGGCACCGGCAAAACGTGCGCCGATACACCGCCGAGATAGGAATAGAGCGGCAGACCACGGGCATTGGCCGCAGCCTTTGCAACCGCCAGGCTGGTGCCCAGTATGGCATTGGCCCCGAGACGCGCCTTGTTCGGCGTACTGTCGAGGTCAATCATGGCAAGATCGATATCTCGCTGGTCTTCAGCATCAAGGCCCAGAATGGTGTCGGCAATCTCGTTATTGACTGCATCGACCGCCTTGAGCACGCCCTTGCCGAGATAGCGATCCTTATCGCCATCGCGCAGTTCCACCGCTTCATATGCGCCGGTTGACGCACCTGAGGGGACCGCTGCGCGGCCAAAACTGCCATCATCCAGCAGCACGTCGACTTCGACAGTAGGGTTACCGCGGCTGTCGAGAATTTCGCGGCCATGCAGATCGATAATAGCAGTCATCGGGCTTTGCTCCGGAGCTTAAGTGTTGTAATTGAGTAAGACACCACCAAATTGGTTGCACAGCGCGTGTATGCGTCGGAACATTGTGGCGCAAGTTGCGTTGCAACATAGAAGGACAAACGAAAGCGTTTGACCAAAGGAATACGTAGCCGCAGCAGGCTTTATGGAGGAAAATATGGCACAGGGCAGTACCAGTACAAACGGCGCGACCAAACCGCGCAAGACAACCGCTAAGAAAACCACTGCAAAGAAAGTGACAAAAGTGACCCCAGCAGTTGATCACAAGACAGAAGCCAAAACCCGCTTCAGCGCCGCTCTTGATGAAGCCAAGGCTGGTGCCGCCGCGCTGAAGGCGGAAGCAGGCGATCGTGCGGGCACCTATAAAAGCCAGGCCAAGTCAAAGACGGGCGACCTGGTTAGCGAAGCCAAGGGCTATGGCGCTGATGCCAAAGTCAAGGCTGCCGACCTTGCCAAGGAAGGCAAGACCAAGGCAAGTGACGCTTTGTCATCTCTGGGCAAAGTCGTTTCCGACACAGCACCCCAGATTGACGAGAAGCTGGGCGAGCAATTCGGTGATTACGCCCGCAAGGCATCACGCAGCCTCACGGAAGCTTCGGTCAAGCTCGATGCAAAAAGCGTTGATGAAATTGGCGAAGACGCGCGGGAATTTGTCCGCAAAAGTCCAGGCGTTGCCGTTGGTCTTGCAGCTGTCACCGGCTTCTTGCTGGCCCGCCTGTTCCGCGGCGGCCGCAATTGATCGCAGCTTGAGGGGGCATATTGATGGACACCCATGATGTGCCCCCGACCAACGATGATCTGGCTGGTATCGATCCCGTCGTCACACCAGAGACGATGGACGATGAGCCCGGGACAGCGCTGGACGAATCGCTAACTGACGAGATTGCGGCGCTGATTGATGACGGCAAGACTTATGCCGAGGCTGAAATCGCGTTTCAGAAAACGCGTGCAAGCTTCGTCGCTGATCGCGGAAAGTCGGCTGCGCTATACGGTCTGTTTGCGCTAGGTTTTGTTCATCTGGCCCTGATTGCACTGGTCGTGGGCGCGGTTATCTCGTTGATGCCACTGCTTGGACCGGTCGGGGCGACACTGTTGGTAACCATTGTGTTGTTGGGCATTGCTATCCTGCTCGTCTTTGGAGTTCGCTCCAAGGCGCGCGAAATTGCCGATGCGTTCAAGGATGGCGAGCGATGAATAAGAAGCAGCTGCAAGCAGACAGGGCCCTGCGCGATTCAGCCAAGGCTTTGGTCAAGGCCGATGTGGCGCATGTGAAAAGCCTGTTAGGCGGGGCAAGCTTGGGCAAGCGCGCGATTGCGCGGGTTAGCGATGGGGCATCCGAAGTGCTCGATCATGCCAATGAGGCAGCCAGCAGCCATCGCGGAGTCGTGATCGCCCTGTTTGGTGCAATCGCACTTTGGTTTGCTCGCAATCCGCTTCTTTCTCTGTTCGAAAAAGATGCGTCGGGTAATGATTGCGTGGCAGGCAACAATGCTGGCGACGCCAAAGATATTGAAGACGAAGCGCCCCATTGGGATGGCGCCAAAGACTGACCCCCTTGATTGTCCCGCTCTCGATAAGTGAGGACAACGCCGATTATTGTTCTGGAGACTATGATGACCACCGATGCCAAGCGCGACGCTCTTAGAGAAAAGATTGAAGCCGGCGAAAAACGCCATGAAGAGCGCTCTTTGCAAGAAGCTGCTATGGAGGCGGCAAATAATGCTGGCGAATTCGTCAAAAAGCATCCCCTTGCAACCGTTGGTGCAGCGATCGGCGTTGGCCTCCTGATCGGAGCCATGACAAAACCTGGCCGCCGTCTGACAAAGCGTGGCAGCGCATTGGCGGCACTCGCACTTGATACGTTGATCGATTACAGCCTCGTGGCGATGGACAAGGCAAGCGATGTGGCCCGCGAAGGACAGGATCGGTTAGAAGATTTTGGTGACCATCTGGGTGATACCGCCAAAAGCGCGAAGCGGGAGGCCACGCATTTGATCGGCACCGCCAGCGACCGCACCCGTAGCGTGTCACGCACGGCATCGCGCAAGGCAAGCAGAGCGGCGCGAGATCTGAAGAGCCGCATAGCGTCCTGATACCGGTTGGGCCCTCCCGTCCGGTATCTTTCGGCAACCACCGGGATGGGGCTGGCAGTAAGCGTAGGCCTTCACTATAGGCACGGCTATCCACAGTCAGACAGTTCCGGAAAGAATTACCTATGGAAGAAACCACTCCAAAACAGAAACTGCACCTTGTCATGGGCGGCCGGGTCAAGGACCCGCGCTCTATGGAGTTTCAGGACCCTGAAAGTGTGCATGTTGTCGGTGTTTACAGCAGCTACGAAGCCGCAGAAGAGGCCTGGCGCGGACAGGCACAGCGCACCGTGGACGATGCGGAAATGCGATATGTCGTGGTTCATCTCCACAGACTTCTGACGCCCGACAACTAATAGATTGCGATGGTCTACGCCATCCGCCCATACCGCGATGATGATGCCGAATGTCTGCATGCACTGGCGCTGGCGGCGATCCGGGTGGTCGGCGCTCATGGCTATGATGCAGAGCAGATTGAGGCTTGGGCCGGCCGTCATAGTGGTCCGGCAATGTATCGCGAGCGGGCTGCACTGGGTCACACAATTTTTGTCGCAACCGATGGCGAAGATCGCCCCGTCGCTTACGCAGTGCTGGAGCCGGACGGGCACCTTGATCGACTGTACAATCACCCCGGTCACACCCGGCAAGGGCTTGCCACAAGATTGCTGATCGAGGCTGAAACCCATGCTCGGGCGCACAAGATTGCGCGCCTGTATACCGAGGCAAGCGAACTCGCCCGGCCAGCATTCGAGCGAGCCGGATACTCAGTGCTGCACCGCCGCGATTTCACCATCGGACACGGCGGCAACGCGGTGCCAATTCACAATTACGCGATGGAAAAGCTGCTCGACTGAGCAAGCCTATCTGATCAAATGAATTCGATCTTGTCGACCAGATAGAACTTGTCACCCGACGGGACCGTTACTTCGATCTCATCGCCCAAACTCTTGCCGATCAGCGCACGCGCCATCGGAGAGCTGAAGGAAATCCGGCCGCCAGAGGCATCCGCTTCGGTTTCACCGACAATCTGATACTTCACCGGCTTGTCGTCATCATCGAGCAGAGTAACGGTGGCGCCAAACACGATCTTGTCACCAGAAAGCGATGCCGGATCAATGATTTGCGCCCGGCTTACCTTGCTTTCGATGTCGCCAATCATGGCCTCAACCTGGCCCTGACGCTCTTTCGCCGCGTGGTATTCCGCGTTTTCCGACAAATCGCCATGGGCGCGTGCCTCTTCAATTGCGTCAACAATTCTGGGCCGCTCTGCGCGCAATGTTTTGAGATCGGCTGTCAGCCGCTCGTAACCTTCTGCCAGCATTGGAACCTTATCCATCGTAGCTATCCCGTCTCTTTCTCAGCGCGAACCTTCCGCAATACCGACATCAGGAGAATTGCCGCTTCACGCGGAACAATCTCGTCGAAATGTCGGGAGGAACGCTAGATTTCTTCAGCTATAATAGTCTTGCAATGACCGGACTTCAAGCTGCGTTGCATTTACGGACCCAATTGCCTTTGCTGCAGCCAGCGAAGCGGTCGCCGTTGTATAGTAGGGAACCTTCTCCTCCAGAGCTGAAGCACGGATCGATTTGGAATCGAGCAGGCTTTGCCATCCTTCGGTTGTGTTGAAGATAAGGGCGATGTCCCCATCGATAATCTTGTCGACGATATGCGGTTGCCCTTCAGCGACCTTATTCACCCGCGTAACGGGCAATCCCTGCTCGCTCAGATAGGTTTGCGTGCCATCGGTTGCCACCACATCAAACCCTTGTTCAATCAGGGATTTGACTGCTGGTACAATGATCGGCTTGTCGCTTGATTTGACCGACACGAACAC
>CALBWA010000020.1 GCA_937969505.1 uncultured Erythrobacter sp.
GTGGCTAAGGGGTCAGTTTGTTATTGAACGGCGGAGGCTCTGGCGGGCAGCAAGCTGACGCGCCTGCAGCCAAGTTACTGCCTTGAGCGCGCAGACCAATCCGATCAAAATCCACTGCGCTATTTGCCCGCCGACCAAAAACGGCAGCGGCAATGTAACAAGGACGATTGCCACAAGCCTACGTCCGAGCATGCGATGCGTTTTCGTCCAAACCGTATGGTCAGAAAGGGTAGCGGCAGTGCGAAACCCTACCTTGCTTTGGAATGGCACAGTTACAACAAAGTTGCCGATCAAACCGATTGCGAGCGCGATGAAGTAGAAGAGCGCAATTTGTGAACCGTCTGATCCGATATAATCGTACAAGTCCAACGGGATCAAAACTTGCATCAGCAGTCCAATCAAAGCTGGAAATTGTACAGACATTGCCGGGATCAATGCAGATTTTCCGGAGACCTCAGCAAGACGTTCACGTTTGATCCAAATGGCGAGGCCCGTCAGCAAAAGGCCGAAGCCCGCCCAAAACAGCGGGAAGGTTACAATGCTACGGATCTGTGACTTGGCTTCAGTCAAACCCACCTTCTCTGGCGGGTATCCATTGGCCCAAAGGGTGATGCCGATACAGGCTGTAAGCGCCACGATGATTGCAGCGGTGAAAAGGGATTTTCTCATGGGCTTGGTTCCGGTTTTCTTGAATTGGATGTTGCGCTGCTTTTGCTGGCGGCCGCATCATTGTGGCCAAGCAAGTCCATCAAAGCGGACATCGCTTCTTCAGCAACAGTTGCGTTCAGATGATATAGAATGGTGACCCCATCTCTCTCGCCCCGGATGAGGTCAGCTTCTTTAAGAGCAGTGAAATGGGTCGACATTGTTGGTTTCGAAACCTGATACGCCTCAGCGAGGTCTCCGGCGGTGGCAGGACCATCCTTGAGCCGTGCAATAATATCGCGGCGGATCGGATGATTGAGCGCTTTCAGGACTTCGGCGAGTTTCATGGCCCTTAATTAGGGTTACGACTAATTAGAGTCAAGGCTAATTAAGAAAATCGGATCTAAAGATGAAAATTGGCGGAGCATACTGTCCGTTTCCACCCCCAGTTTCAGTCATAGAATGATGCTTGAAGTGGGCCGTAGGCCGAACGTCGGCTTTGCTTGAGCATTTAGCCCAAACCAGACAGTCGGCCTCCGACCCATTTGCGGAAGTTTGGCTTTGCACTAGTGACCGGCAACCCGAACCATGCGCTTTCCGCGATTCTCGCCATTCAGCAGCCCGATGAGCGCCTTGGGAGCGTTTTCTAGTCCGTCGACGATGTCCTCAACGACCCTTAGCTTTCCTGCTTCAATCCAAGACCTTAGCTCTTTTTCGGCTGCTGCCTCCTGCTCCGGGAAATCCAAGGCAATGAAGCCTTCCATCCGCAAGCGCTTGACGACAAGCAGACCCGGCAAATTTCGAGGACCAGTTGCGCTATCGGTATCGTACTGAGAAATGGCTCCGCAGCATACAATGCGACCGTACAGATTCATCTGAAAAAGGACCGTTTCGAGCGTCTGGCCACCGACATTATCGAAGTAAATATCGATCCCGTTTGGGCACGCGGCCTTCAAGTCCTTGAACAGATTTCCTGCTTTATAATCGATGGCGGCATCAAAGCCGAGCTCCTCGACCAGCCAGGAGCATTTCTCAGCCCCACCTGCGATTCCAACGACCCGACATCCTTTGAGCTTGCCGATTTGACCGACGAGACTGCCGACGGACCCGGCAGCGGCGGAAATTACTAAGGTCTCATTCGCCATTGGTCTGCCGACATTGAGCAAACCAAAATATGCTGTCTTCCCAGCTATCCCGAGAACGGAAACCCGATGACTCAAAGGCGCCACATCGGGCACGATTTTTACTTTGCCTGACTCCGCTAAGAAGTAGTCGGACCAAAAGCCCTCAGTCTCAACCACACCTCCAACCGGCAGAGATGCATCATTTGATTCCACCACCCTCCCAAGGGCAAAGGTTGGCATTACGTCACCGCCTACAACTGCGTCTCGATAGCTGGGGCCTTGCATCCAGGCTCGGTTTGCTGCGTCGAGCGACATGTAGAGCGTCTTGACCAAAACCTCGTCTTCACCCGGTTCGGGCATTGGTGCCGACTGCATCCGAAAATCAGTCTCTTTCAAAGCTCCGCTTGGCACCCTCTCAAGTGTGATTTGACGATTTTTCGCACCCACGATTTTGGCCTCCTACCGAACCGAACAGTCAACTTGCTTTCAAAACAAAGAACATCACCGACAACGCAGTCATCACGCCAATTCCGCTCAGGCTCAGAAACCTCATGCCCGCGCTTGGCCTGTCCTCGTCGGCCATCTGGCAGCGCGTTACGACAAGGTGATTGAGCAGCGCAGTCCCGGGCGTCAACACGAAGAAAATGGACGTAACCAGATCGATGAAAGTCGTGAAGCTCTCCAACAAGAAAGCGAGCACCACAAAACTTAAAACAGCCGACAGGACCACAAAGAATACATAGTTGGTCCGGGTCGCTGTTCCGCCGATATTCCCGCGAAACTCCTGATAGAGCGCTCCATATCCCCGTGCCACCCCATCAAATGAAGCGGTCATGGTTGTCGCCATCACGCACAAAGCCGCGATGCCGGCAAAGAACGCGGGCACAGGACCCAGCGTTTCGGCATACAGGCCGATGATCTGCGATGCGATCTCCGCTGCACCGCTTTCTGGTGTGATCTGGGCCGCATGCATGACACCTGCGCCCATGATGCAAAAGCAGACCGCGAGAAAACTTGTAAGCCCATAGGCAGCGAGAAATCCCTTACGCGTGGCGTCTATGGATAACCGTTCATCGGATGCGAGCTCTTCTTGAGATTTGAGCGTCCACAGCGACACATCGACCGACTGACCGATAGAGGTCGGCATAAAGCCTGCCAAAGCAATTACAAACAGCAGCGCCATAGGGTCCACCGACCATTCGAAACTGGCTGCACTCGACCATTCCACTTTTGGCAGAGCGATTGCCGCAGCCGCAATGGTCGCCAGAGTCAGGAAAGCGATCAAGACCTTACTGAGGCGCTCCAGCCAGCTGTATCCGCCGATCAGCAAGAGAGCGACGGTTGCTCCAAGCACTAAGAGGACCAATGCCGCCAGAGGCAGATCAGTTCCGGTTATCGCAGCAAGGATCGCTGCAGTCGTCGCGCTGACAGCTGCCCCTCCAATCGGGGCAATTAGCAGGGCAACAACTGCATAAACCGGGATTAGCCAGGATGCGAGCTCGCGATAGCCACCGATCAGTGTCTTGCCTGTTGAATGGGCGTAATCCACACCAAATCGGAACGCAGGATATTTCAAGATATTGATCAGGATGATCACAACGACCAGCGCGAGCCCATACATCGCACCGGCACGCGTCGATTGCACGAGGTGCGAGACACCAATGGCAGAGCCTGCAAAGATCAATCCGGGGCCAGCAGCCCGCTGCAATTCCCGAAGATTCATTGGCCGGTGTTCACCCCAGCGCTTTTCGTTGGCGCAAGTGAGTTGAGCGCCTCGATCCAGTCGTCCTTGGTCACCACCCGGCTGATGGGCGTAGAAGCCAAGATTGAGTCCAGATGGGCTGCATACGCAGGGTGCATAGTCTGACCGAACATCGCCCACCATGCTCGGCCACCCGGTGATCCCATCACTTGCACGTAAAGCCTATCCAAAGCCTCGAACTGCGCTTTGGCCGCAGCAGAATTGTCTTTGATCAGAAAGCTCGCTTGTCCTCCTTCAACAGCGATGAAAATCATGAGCCTGAAGCGCACGAGTTCTGCTTCATCCAGCTGAGCAGGGTCGCGCATGCCGCGATCATAGAGGTCAACCAGTTCCTTGTCGGAAACCAGCAAGCGGCGAAATCCGTCGAACCGCTCACCCATGGCTTGCAAAGTCGCAAGCTCACTTGCTCGGCCCGCTTGCCGTGATTGAATGCCGACGAAGACCAGCGAAGCAACAATAGCAAAGGCGGCTACGGTCTGTCCGATGAAATAGATCGCTTCGAGGGTCATTCTGCCTCTCCCTCAGCTCGTCGCCACAGCCAGCCAAATTGTCATAGCAATGCGGTGTATGATCAAAAAACCCCAGCCTGCCCAATGCCATTTCAAGTCTTTCACAAGGATCAATGCGATGAGCGTCGCGGTTATTGGCAAGGTGTTGAACAGCAATATCGGCCCCGTCGCCACCAACTCTGGCGTGTAGTAGATAAGTGACAGGGCGTAAGACACCGGCGGCACCAGCATAATGCCAATAATCAGCAGGCGATTGGCCACATAATAATCTTCGATAGAGCCCCATCGGTCCTTGTGCTCAGGATAGAGCAAGCGGCTGACCATGACATATGGCATGGCTATCAAACAAAGATTGATAATCAGCGCCGTTCCGAAAGACGACCAGTCAAAACTCACTCCGGCTACGGAAGCGAACATGTTGATAACGGCGATAGCGATATAGAAATTGATCGCCCAAGGTACGAACCTGATTGGCAGATCATGCCGAGAGCGCAACGCATCAGCGAGATTGTTCGCCACATTTGCCAAAATCAAACCACACAACAGCGCAACGAAACTGACGGCGAGTTCGATATCAGTCATGCGCTTTCTCCCTGCTTGGCGGCCTGCACGGCTTCATCGGCGGCAGGAAGCTCTTTGGCGTCGGGTGCCCAAAACGGATAGATATCCCATATCTTCGGACCGTCCTCGGTTGAACTTTGCGCCTCATCAAGCACGGCGCGGATCTTGCTGTCGTAGACAAGTCGAATGGTCTGCCAATGCTGGCGGCCTCCTGGAGTGTTGAGGTAGGCAACGGCGACCCCAAGAGCACTTTGATAGATTTCTTGATCGATCAGCTCATCTTCTCTCAGGTGGTGCGCCTGCTGGGCCAGGTTGATACTGCGATGAACCCAATAGCCGAACTTCACTTGGGCTTGATAAGGCGCGCCGTCGAAATCCAGAATGCACGCTCGAATGGCGTCGACCGCATCCGGATTGTTGGCAAGGTAATTGTAGATCGTGTTGAGGTCAGCCAACAATTCGCGCTGCGCATCGGCCCGCGCCAGAGCATGATCCTTGCGCAGCTGCACCCAAATCGCACCCAGAGAACCAAGGATCGCCACCACCGCTACCGTCTGGCCGATATAGTAGATTTCCTCCAGGGTCATTTGCCGGGTGCCTCTTCGTTTTCCGCTTCGACGATGGGCTGCGCCAAAGGCCGCGCTTCGGCAAAGCGATCATCCATCATTTCGACAAAATCGGGATCGAAAAAAAATCCGCGCCTCTCCTGCCAATATCGCTGCGCGGCGCGGTTGCTCAGAAAACCGGCCAGCATGGGAATGTAGGACTGATAAGTTCGATCATCCAACAATCCGCGCTGATGCTGGAAGAACATGTTCTGCGCCATGTGAAGCGTGGCGTAAGCAAAGGTCGCAAATTGCGCCTTCTCTTCATCGGTCATGTCTTTCGGGTCGGCATCTCCCACAAAATAGTGATAGATCTGTGGGTACGCCGCCAAGTCGACCGAGTGTTGTCGATGCTCGCTCGCAATAGCCTGAATAACTTGGCCACGGGCAACCCGTTCATCTTCTTCGGCCTGTTTGCGCCCCATCTGCAACTGCACACCAACAAAGACGAGCGAGGCCATAATGCCCAAAGCAGCCACGATCTGGCTGATGAAATAGAAATCTTCGAGTGTCATGTCCTATCCCCATCTGCGGCAGGTGCATTAGCGCGCGGGGTTGCGTGGGGGCGGTCGAAGTTAGGATCCTCCGTTTTATTCACAGCGGACAATCTGGCGATCTCGGTCGTAAGTTCGGACGCATTACCTATAGGAACTACAGAGGTTTTAATCAGGTACTGTATCAGCGGGAGTTGCTGGAATCTGGCGGCCTGGCGGCCATGCAATTCCCAATCCTCTTTCAAGAGGCTGCCTTCTTGATAGAGGCGGAACTGCGCCAGCCATAATTGCCAATAGGCGATATACATCAGCCCTGCTCGGTTAAGCTCGGCTTTGGTGAAATCGTCAGGCGCTTTCGACGGATCGAACATTTTCGCTAGAAACGCAGCTGCTTCTGGATCCTGAGATGTTGTCAGGTTTCTTTCGCCCCACATACGATTAACCTCGAAAGCGGAATTCGCGCGCACCGCTTTCGTGTTTTGTCTGATCTGGACGCCGACGAACAGCAGCGAGGCGAACAGCAAGGTTGCCGCCACAATCTGGCTAAGAAAATAGAAATCTTCGAGGGTCATGCGCTTTTCTCCCGTGCACCCGGGCTTTCTGTATATGGCCGCTTGCGCATAGCGAAAAAGAAGATAAGCGAGCCGAGATAGGACACCGCATACATCACCGTGGCGAAGGCTGACGCGCGGTGATAGGCGCGTTCGGCCCATTCTTCGGTCATGGGCAGTTGAAATAGTTCGGCCGTGGCGAGCGTCTCCTGCGCAAGCGCGGCGAGCGCGGCGAGCGCGGCTAGATCGTGAAGTTTGGTGATCCCGCCAAGCGCCACCCCGTACGAAAACATCGTATAGAGTAGAACCAGGATGACCACCATAAAACGGCTCAGCTGATTGGCGATCAGGAACCCGGCAACCAAAAAGGCAAAGAGGATAGAGGCGTATCCAAGCAGGATATTTATCGTCATCATCTCAAACTCATTCATTAGATAAATGACTTCATAAGGAGACATTAGGCTTACTTTCACTTGTCTTTCTCTGGTTTCCCATTGTGGAACTCAGCTCACTTGCCGATCTTCACCTTCCCAGAAGGGCGCTCTCAATTCGCGTTTCAGGACTTTGCCAGCCCCTGAAAGCGGGAATGGCTCTTGGCGCAGCGAGATGCTCCGGGGGCGTTTGTAGTTCGCAATTTGTCCATCGAGGTGGGACAGAATTCCCTCCAAAGTCGGCTCTGCGCCTTCCGCCGGAATGATGATGGCGTGAACTTCTTCGCCCCATTTTTCCGACGGGATGCCGATCACCGCGACCGCCGCCACTTCGGGATGGGTAGAGATGCAGCTTTCCACCTCAGCCGAGAAGACGTTCTCACCGCCGGTGACGATCATGTCCTTGATCCGGTCGACGATGAAAACATAGCCTTTTTCATCGCGATAAGCGCCATCGCCGGTTTTGACCCAGCCATTAGATAGCGTTGCCTTGGTGGCGTCGGGCATGCCCCAATAGCCGGTCATTGAACCGGGGGAGCGGGCAACAATTTCACCCACCACTCCACTGGGCAGGTCATTTCCATCTTCATCGCAAATGCGCACTTCGACGCCGGGAGCAGCTCTCCCCGCAGAGGCGAGAAGGCCATCTTCCATCCCTTTCTTCGAGTGATCCCCCGCTGCTAAAACCGTTATTGTGGGAGCCATTTCGGTCTGGCCATATCCCTGCACTAGAGCCACATTGGGGAGCTGCTCCAAGATTTGGCGCAATAGCCCCTCTGGCATTGGCGATGCGCCATAAATCGCGCTTCGAACCGTGCGAAAGCTGTCTTTGTCAAAGTCTGGGTGGTTGACAATCATATCCCACATCGTGGGGACCAGAACGGTGTGTGTGACCTGATATTCGACCAGCGCGTTCATCACAGCCACAGGTTCAAATGCGGGAACAAACACGTGACAAAGCCCATTGGCCGTCGCAGCGCCTGACATGCCTCCATCGGCGAGATGGAACATGGGGGCTGCGTGCAAATAAGTGTCGTTGGCCCCAAGATCGAAATACCCTGAAACCGCGTTGCTATTGTACCAAATCGCCTCATGCGACAGCATCACACCCTTGGGAAAGCCGGTCGTCCCACCAGTGTAATAGAGACCAGCCAAGTCCTTGCCTGAACGCCCTGCATCGGGGCACGGTTGGTGCGAAGCGACCAGCTCTTCATATTGGAGCACGCCATCGGGTGCGTCGTCGTCCAAGTAAATGATGGTCTCAAGGCCTTCGATGTCTCTTTGCAGAGGATCAATCATCGAGGCGAAGGCCTTGTCAATGAACAACACCTTCGCTCCTGAATCGTTGAGGGAATAGGCGTGCTCTGCGACCGACCAACGCACGTTCAAAGGAACGACCGCACCGCCTGCCCACCAGACAGCCGAGTAATATTCCAGATAGCGATCAGAATTGAGAGCCAGAATGGCAGCTCGCTCTCCGTCTTGAATGCCTAAGTCTTTGAGCGCTGATGCCAGTTTCGAAACCCGGTCCTCAAACTGTGACCAACTGTGCTCGCGTCCCTCACACTTTGTAGCAATCTGCTTGGGAATGGATCGGGAATTGGATTTCAAAAACTCGGTCAGACCATACATGGAGCGGTCTCCTTAATCGGAAATGGGTTCGGTTCTCGGGCGGTTCACCGGGCCCTTGCTTCGTTCTAATTGAGCTTTTCAAGAGCGAGGCGACCTAGCGCTTCCCGGTAGCTCGTATGGAAGTGGTGCAAAGGCGCCTCGTTGCGCCCAAAAATCGAGTACTCAAGCAAGCCGGATGCCGCCGCGCGTTGCTGCTGCTCGCCCATCACGTAGTCTTCGGCTGAAACGGTGCTTGAGAAAGCTTCGACGGTCGTCGCTGGCGCTCGCACGATACCTTGATCGTATCCTCGGGCGTACAGATCCTCAGCTTCGACGAGCTTGTCACTGCCAGACGCCTTCGCCTTTTCCGTCTCATATTGTTCCAGCGCATGGGGCGAAAAGTATCCGGTCACCCGTGTGATGGAGCGACTGGGATTATCGGGGTCAGGGTAAATCCGCACGATATTCGCGCCGGTCGACGTGGTGACCAACTGGATATTCGGGAACAGGTAATAGAGGACAAAAGCGACCTGCGTGATCGACCATTGATCTTCGGGAAGGTCCCGCAGGTCATCGATCCGGCGATTGGCCGTCACAAACCGGTGGTGCCGTCCAAATTCCTCGAATGAAAGGTTGTTGCCGTGATAGAGCTGGCCGAGCGTGTCTTTGTGCAGTTTGGGGAAATGATAGGTCTCCCCAAAGGTGTCATTGGCGAGCTTCCAGTTGAGCTTCATGTCAATGTCCAGGTCGGCCACCGGAGTGAGTTCGCCATAGTTCCAGCCCGCCATTTCGCTGAGCAATTCGTCGCCGAGAAGGGAGGCAACATTCAACCCAGCGCCCGGTTGGGGGTGGACGAACAGCATGCCCGCGATTTCTTGAGCTGGCAGTTCGATCAATCCCATGCAGGGTTTGTCGATTGGGCCGAAATGGTCCTGATCCGGAACGGCCAACAATTCGCCCGAGCTCGCATAGGTCCAACTGTGAAAGGGGCAGGTGAAACGGGCGGATTTGCCTTTGGTTTCCTGCGCCACTTTCGCGCCGCGATGACGACACGCGTTCACAAAGGCACGAAACTGGCCATCCTTTGCTCTGGTGGCCAGGACCGGGGTGCCAAAGTCTTCGGTCGTGAAAAAGCTTCCCTCTTCCGGCAGATCACCGCTTAGCCCGACAAATTGAGGATGCTCACGGAAGAACGTCTGCCATTCGCGCGCGGCGAGTTCGGAGCAGACATAATCCGATGTCGGCAACCGAAATTGTGCGCCCGCATCCACATTGCGGTTTTCATCTAGCTGCCTCATCAATTCCTTGATGATTGCAACCTGAGTTTCGTGTTTCATGCAGTGTACCCCCAATAATCAATAAGGTGGCGCCCTGGCCTGAATGCGCGCCTCAAGCCGAAACGGAAATCCCGTCGGCCTGAAGGCGTCTTCAGATGGCGCGTAGGAAATCTGCGACGTTCAACTCACGCAGCATGGCCTCGCCGCGCAGCAACCACACATCTTTCCAATCCAATCCAAACCCCGCGCATTCACTCGCCAACAATTCGGTGTCGGTTTGGAACAGCGCCGCTGCATTGATGAGCTGTGACATCATTGTGCCAAGTCGGTGATCGATCATAAAATCATCATAGCTGTACGTGGCAACGCCATTGGCGGCCAAGGCGGCGAAATAATCCTCAATCAGCCCAGCCTGCGACGCATTGCGATCTTCCGTTGAAATCCCGAGGTTAAGCAGCCTTGAGACATCGAAGACCCCCGGTCCGGCTATGGGATATTGAAAGTCTATTAGTGCAAATTTTCCCTCTCCCTGTGTGTTGGGAAAGAACATTTGCTTGCCGTGGAAATCGGCGTGGGAGAGCGTGAAGGGGCGCGTTTGCCAATAGCGGACAACGTCTTCGAGGCGATCTTGATAGACACTTATGACCTCGACAGTGACTTCGGCTTGAGAGCCGACCGCGCTTTTGATCGCTTCCGTGGCCGCAACACCCGCTGCCGCGAGATTGCGCCAGCGCTCCCGATCATCAAGCTGTACAACGGCGCTTTCGCGCTTGATCGCATCATCATTCCACCAGCGCGCGTGGATCTTGGTGACTTCGCGCAAGGCCATGCGCACCTGCTCAAGGGAGATGCCATAGGCTGGCGAGTAGGACGGCGCGAGATGCTCCATCAGGATAACCATATCCTGCGTATGCGGATCGAACTTTGCGTGGAAGCACCGCGGCATAGGCAGCGTGTCGTCAGCGAACTTTTGGTAGAAGCTCACCTCTTTTTCATAGAGCGCGAAGGTCTGGCACATTTCACGGGTCTGTGGATCGCGGGCGGCCAATTTCGCGATCATCCGATCAGGCAAGGCGCAGGATGCGCTGTCATAGTCGAGCCAGATTTCGACTACGTCAGCGGTTTGCCCTGGCTCGCCGAAAGGCTTGGCTTGGGCGCAAAACACCCTATGTCCGCCTAGATGGGGCGCTAGCACCTGATTGAGCCATTGGGCTGTGATGTCGTTCGCCGTTCGTGGAATCGACGTTTTTTCGCACCTGTCTACGCAGTCGATGTCCATGTTTTCTTCCTTCCCAAAAAGCAAAACGCCCGACGTTTCTCCGCGAAGTTGGGTTCGAAGTCCTGTGGACGTTCTTAGGTTTTTCTGAGGGCGGTTTTCCGTAAGGGAAATCAATGTATAAGGGGCACAGACAGCCGGTTCGCACCCGTTTCTTTTGGTTAGTTTTGAGGTCCATGACTCAACTTCGCATCGGCACTTCCCGCGTGAATTTCGCCAGCCTTGTTATTGAAGGCGAAAGCGGTCGCATTTCGGTTGAGCCCAAAGTACTCGAAGTTCTGAAAGCGCTGATCGATGCGAATGGCGATGTCGTCACCCGCGAAGACCTGATCGACCAAGTGTGGGGCGTGGGCTTCGGCGGGGATGAACGCTTGTCGCGCGCGATTTCACTCTTGCGCAAAGCCCTGGGCGATACACGCGGCAACCACCAGCATATCGAGACGATTTCGAAACGCGGCTATCGTTTGATCGCCTCGCTTCACGCTTTGGAAGACAGTTCCGCGTCCGAGCCAGCCTCGCCGCTCTCGATCGCTGTGCTCCCTTTTGTCAATTTGAGCTCTAACCCGGATCAGGAAGTGCTCGCCGATGGCATGACCGAAGAGCTGCTGAACGCGCTTAACCAAACGGGCAGTCTGGAAGTGACCGGACGGACATCCTCATTTGCTTTAAAGGGCCAAAACAAAGACAGCCGCGAGATCGGTCGAAGTCTCAATGTCGCGCATCTTATCGAAGGGTCTTTGCGCTGCGATCAGGGGAGGCTTCGGGTTACCGCTCAACTGGTTAAGGCCAAGGACGGCTTCCAGCTCTGGTCGGGCGCATTTGATGAAAGTCTGGCCGATATTTTCGAAGTGCAGGAACGCATTGCGCGTTGTATCCTGACCGAATTGTCATGCTTAATCGATATCGACGTGTCGAAGTCCGTCACTCCTAAATTGACGCGCGATCCGCAAGCCTACGCGGCCTTTGTTCAAGGGCGCGAATTGTACCACAAACGTATTGGCCAGCTGACTTTGCCGACAGCGATCAGCCATCTCGAAAAGGCTGTGGAACTTGAACCAGAATTCGCCGATGCTTGGGCTGCGCTCGCCATGGCGCATTTTGTTCTTCCCGAATATTCAAAAACGTCGCAATGGCAGGACCATATGGAGGCTAGTCGAGAAGCCCTTGATAAAGTGGAGCAACTCGACCCCTCAAATTCTCTCGCGAAACTGACAAAAGCCTACATCTTGGAGCATGATCTGCGGTTTGATGAGGCGGCGTTGACCAGCGAAAAAGCGCTTGAAGAGCATCCCGGCGACTCTGAGACCGAAGTGCACTTTGCCTTCACTCTAATGGCCATGGGACTGCACGAACAAGCCGAACCGTTGATCCGCAACACGATGCCCCAGAACCCCCTATCACCGATATATCCGGTGCTTTTGTGCGGTGTCAGGCGCGCCTTGGGCGATGTCGAAGGGGCCCTCGGTCATTACCAGAAAGCATTCAACCTTGGCCACGGACCCTCAGGCATAGCCATCGCTACGTTGAAGATGCAGTCGGAAAAATCCGAGCAAAGTGTAGCGTTCATAAAGAAGCACTTTGGTGGGCTTGACGCGATGGATCAGTCGACCTTGGGATCGCCGATTACGCGCCATCTGGTGTTTGGTGCCTATTTCAGAAAGAAGCGCGGCTATCGTTGGATCGTGAAGCAAATGCTGGAAAGCCGGTTGAACAATCCGGCGCGGCAGGCGACGGCGACATCGGTTGCGGGGTTTCTGCTGGTTGACGAACCCAAGCTATGGATGAAAAATGTTCTTGAAAAGCCGAACCCTTACGTGGCCTATACATTGTCACGGATTTGGGATCCGATAAACGAATGCGCTCATGTCCGATTGCATGAAGACTTTCCCGCGTTCGCAGCGCGCCTTGGCCTGGTAAGGGCCTGGCAAAGGTATGGCTGGCCCCCTCAGATACAACCAAATCCGGGAACCGATGGTTCCGATTTGCAATTCACCGTGATTGGATGATTTCACGTCTTCGGGCGGGCTAAGGTCAACGTCCGCACTCACCCCCAAGGTCGGTCATAGCTTCAAGGTATTTGAACTGCCAAAAGCGGACGAAGCAAGCATATCGACCGCATGTAAACTGCAGTACATTGAGGCCTTTGCTGATAGCAAATTGCGGGTTTTAGTTCGCCCTGTTGAAGTGGCTATCTGTTACCAAAACGGGCAGCAATGAGAGCAAGCTTTCGTCCTTACGACTTCCCCTCAAGCCCGGTTTGGGCTAGGAAATCCACGTGAAACCAGTGCCTTTTCTGTCATTGAACGGTCGGGGTGGTGGTTGATCAGACCATGCACATATGGGGAACAACTTCGGGCACACCGTACCCGGAGATCCGGTGTTTGGGAGGCGAGGATTTCTGCGGGTTTCGCTGACATTTCGGTATCGGTCGCCAAGTAATGTCATCTGATGTCACTCCACGATCCGTAACTCGCATACGAGTTGCTCGCAGCTAAGCCGTTAATTTGAAGTCGAAAATTAACGTTTTCCTACAGGGTGGTCGCCGCCGTAGACTGATGTCAGTCCAGAGGGGGCATTGGGCCGAGGAGAGACGGCCAAACGTCAGGTGACGCCGTGCGGTTTGCCCTTCAATGCTATGTCGACGAAGACCTTCATGCCCTTGTTAAAGCCGCTGCTGATGCAGCGCATATGAGCGTCAGCCAGTGGCTAAAGCTCACCGTCATCGAGGCGCTTGAGCAGCCACAGGACGAGGCGTTCCGCGATCAGGTTCTGGCCGATTTGCTCTTCACCAAGATCGCGCTCGACGGCTGGCTCCGCACACACAAGGACAAGGAGCTGCGGGACCGCGTGGTGGTCGCCTACCAACGACGCATTCGTGAATATCGCGAGCGTAAAGCCGCGAAGCGAGAGGGGCGCTGAGCGATGCTTTCGGTTGCCAATGTGCGCTCGGCTGGCGGTGCCGCGAACTACTTCGCCAACGACAATTACTACACCAAGGCGGACGCTGATCGGTCCGGCATCTGGGTCGGCAAAGGTGCCGAACGGCTGGGTTTTTCGGGCACGGTCGACGCCAAGGCGTTCGAGGCAATCCTGCGCGGCGAACTGCCCAATGGCGAACGGATCGGGCGCCAGGGTCAGTATCACCGCGCCGGGACCGATCTGACCTTTTCGCTGCCCAAAAGCTGGTCACTGTTGGCGCTCGTCGGCAAGGATCAGCGGATCATTGACGCGTACCGTTCAGCGGTCGTCGAAACGCTCCAATGGGCAGAGAAGAACGCCGCGCAATATCGCATCGAGAAGAGCGGCAAAGAACGGCTGCATGCCAGCGACAACCTGACCGTTGCCCTGTTCCAGCACGATACCAACCGCAACCAGGAGCCGAACCTCCACTTCCACGCGGTCGTCGCCAACATGACGCAGGACAAGGACGATAAGTGGAGGGCGCTGCGCAACGACAAGCTGTGGCAGCACAACACGCTGCTCAATGCCATGACAATGGCGCGCTTCCGGATCGAGGTAGAGAAGCTTGGCTACCGGATCGGTGCATTTGGAAAGCACGGCAATTTCGAGGCCAAGGGCATTGATCGTGACGCAGTGATGGCCTTCTCGACGCGGCGGCAGGAGGTGCTCGAAGCGCGGCGTGGCGGCGGGCTTGAGGCGGGTGTGGTGGCGACGCTGGCGACCCGGCAGGCCAAGCAAAGCGATGTCGATCGCGGTGCTCTGATGGCCCAATGGGAAGGACAGGCATGGAAGCACGGGCTCGACCTTGAAGGGATTGTGCGCGACGCGAAGCTGCGTTCGCATGAGTTAACTGTAGCGGCTGCCAAGCGAGCGAACGATCGCCCCTCGCTGCTCGAACGGGGCAAGGCGATGATCGCCAGCCTCGCCGAAAGAATGGGCATCAAGGAGGGCGATCCGCTCATCCCCAAGCGGCTCCATATGAAGGGTAGGGAAGAGATTGCGACGGCCCATGCGGTCGCATCGGCGGTGCGGCATCTATCAGAGCGAGAGGCGGCGTTCACGGCCACGGATCTCGCCAAGGCGTCGCTCGACTTCGGACTGCCGACAACGATGAGATCGGTCGAAAAGCGCATTGGGCAACTTGCGCAGCAGGGCGCTCTGTTGCGCGGGCGAGGCGCACAGAAAGGGTGGCTGACCACGTCCGATGCATTGGCACTGGAGACCCGCATGTTGGCCGAGATCGGGAAGGGAAACGGCGCAGTTCGCCCCATCCTCGATGCTGAAACCGCGGGTCCGTATCTGCAAGCGTCGACGGCTCTCAATTACGGGATGGAACTCAACGCCGGCCAGGAAGCTGCTGGTCGATTGATCCTGTCTTCGAGCAATCGCGTGGTAGCCGTGCAGGGGGTGGCAGGAGCGGGCAAATCGAGCGTGTTGCGTCCGCTTAATCAACTGTTGGAAGAACATGGCAAGAAGGTCATCGGCCTCGGGGTTCAGAACACACTGGTGCGCATGTTGGAGAAGGATACAGGCATCCCGTCGATGACGCTGCATCGCTTTCTCGGGCAGAATCGTATGCTGCTGGATGGCTCCGCTGGCAAAGCCGAGATCGCCGCTGCGTGCGAAGCGTATCGCGACACTGTTCTAGTTCTCGATGAAGCCTCGATGGTCTCCACGCGTGACCAGGATCGGCTGATCCGCGTCGCCAATCTACTCAAGGTCGATCGCCTCGTGCTGATGGGTGACGAAAAGCAGCTGGGAGCTGTCGAAGCGGGGAAGCCATTTGCTCTGGCGCAGCGCGCCGGGACCGAAACGGCGCGCATGGATCACAATCTTCGCGCCCGCTCCGATACCCTGAAGAGGGCACAGCAGGCGGCCCAGTCGGGCAAGACCAGTGATGCGCTCGACCATCTCCAGGATCACATCGTCGAGGTCCAGGAGGACAGCGCAATCGTTGCGGCGGAACGCTGGCTGTCCCTTCCGCCTGCCGAGCGCGAGCGCACATCGATCTTCGCCGCAGGTCGACGGTTGCGCGCCGAGATAAATGCCGCAATCCAAACCGGGCTCGTCGCCAATGGCGAAGTCGGACCAGCGAGCGCAAGGCTTACGGTTCTATCCCGTGTGAACGCGACGCGTGAGGAATTGCGCTACGCGCGCAATTACAGGCCGGGCATGGTTCTCGATGTGGCAAGCCGACAAACGCGGCACGGGCTCGGGCGCGGAAGCCACCAGATCTCCGCCGTCGATACCGAAAAGGGCGTTGTCACATTGCGCGATGAGCGAGGCAGTTTGCGCCGCCTTGTTCCGTCCAGATTGACTGCGAAAGGCAGCGACCAAACATTGCAGCTGTTCGAGAAGAAGGATCTCGATCTCTATACCGGGGACGCCATCCGTTGGACGGCCAGCGACCACACACGCGGAATGATCAATGCAGACCAGGCAACCGTGACTGCGATCGACAAGGACGGCGTTTCGGTCAAGAGCTCCAGCGGCATGGAGCATAGACTGAAGCCGAACGATCCGATGCTGAAGCGGATCGACCTCGCCTACGCGCTCAACGCCCACATGGCGCAGGGCCTCACAGCAGATAAGGGCATTGCCGTGCTCGACAGTCGCGAGCGGCGACTGCTCTCGCAGCGCAACTTCCTTGTCACGATCACGCGCCTGCGGGATGAGCTTACGCTGATTGTCGACAACCGAGACAAGGTTGGAAGAGGTATCTCGACCAATCTAGGCGAGAAGACTTCGGCAGCAGAAACCACCGAACGGCTTGGGATGGCGGCAGCCAAGGGACGGAGCGCGGGCCAGATCCAAGCGGCTAACAAAGAGCAGCTGGTCGAGCGAGAGAAGGCACCAGAGCTCACTAAGGAGCGGATCAAGCCGTTCGAGATTGGCTTGTAGCTAATTGGCGTGAAGTGGGCCGTTTGCAGAATGTCGGCTTTTCGCTCACGATTGAACGACAACAGACTGACCGCTCACGACCCAATTGCGGGCGTTCGAAACAAGCTCCGCATGCCGGGCCCATAGTTCGATAGAAGCGCTGTAAGAAGCGATTCTGGTTAAGACCCACCTGCACACGATAGACAACGCACTTAGTAACCAAGATTCCATCGAATGCGGCTATTCACACCTTCAGCCAAGAGCGGATGACCCAAGCGATCACACCTAAAAATGTGACGCTCGCAAGCCATATCCCTGCCATCCAAACGAGGCGCTTCCATAATGGAGCCTTAGTCTCAGTATGCGTAGCTTGCTGCGTTATATCTTTGCCGGTCGACCGCGCCATCAGTGATACCCCTCATCGTCGACCTTGCCGCGAAACACCCAATAGGCCCAAGCGGTATAGCCGATGATCAGCGGCATAGTGATCGCCACGCCAATCAGCATGAATATCTGGCTGCGTTCAGGAGCGGCGGCATCCCATATGGTAATACCTGGCGGCACGACATAGGGCCACATTGTGAAGCCCAGCCCGGCCATGCCAAAGAAGAATAGCGCGATCGCAAGCCAGAATGGCTTGCTGTTGCGGTCTTTGCGAATGGCTTGAATCATCGAAAACGCGATCAATCCGGTCAGGATGGGCACTGGGGCAGCGAAGTAGATTTCTGGCGCGGTAAGCCAACGATCAGCATATTCAGCGTTGAGGAATATGTTGTAGAGACTGACTGCGCCCATCAGCAGGATCGTTGCAACGGCCGCCCTCAGCGCAAGTTGGCGTGCATGAACCTGCCCCTCGCCATCAAGTTTCCAGATCAGCCATGTTGCACCCAGTAAGGCGTAGCCAGCCACAGTGCCCAGACCGCACAAGAGGGTGTAAGGGGTAAACCAGTCAAACCAGCTGCCTGCATAGGAGCGATCGGCGACCTCAATTCCCTGAAGCAGTGCTCCCAATGTCATCCCTTGCGCCATTGCAGCAACGAATGACCCGCCGGTGAATGCGGCATCCCAAAACGCTCGGTGGTTTGGGTCTCGCCAGCGATATTCAAAAGCAACGCCGCGAAAGACGAGGCCAAGCAACATGGCGATAATCAATGGATAGGTTGCAGGCAGAATGACGGCATATGCCAGAGGGAAAGCTGCCATAAGACCTCCGCCGCCCAGCACCAACCAAGTCTCATTCCCATCCCATACAGGCGCAATCGAGTTCATCGCGCGGTCACGCCCACGTCCTACCCCAAAGGTCGGGAACAGAATGCCGATGCCAAGGTCAAAACCGTCCATCACAACGTAAGCGAATACGGCGAAGGCAATAATGAAAGCCCAGATGACGGTTAGGTCCATCAGATTTCTTCCCTATTTTGGGCGGGGCCAGGCGTAATCCCGGCTGTACGGATCGGTCCGACATCTCCACGCATTGCACCAACTTCGCCGGTCTCGGGCGTTTTCGACATAAGGCGTAAAATGTACCATACACCTGCACCAAAAACGGCGAAGTAGATTAGTACGAATGCAAGCAAGGATGCTGCTACTGCGGGTGCGTCCAAGGGAGATGCGGCCTCTGATGTCCGCATCAATCCGTAAATAACATAGGGCTGGCGGCCAACTTCCGTTGTGATCCAGCCGGCAATAACTGCGACAAAACCACTCGGACCCATGACGATGGCGGCGCGGTGTAGCCACGTCCATTCGTAGAGCCCCTTACGCCAGCGCGCGAACAAGCCCCAGATGCCGAGCCCAAGCATCGCAAATCCGATACCTACCATGATACGGAACGACCAGAATACGATGCCAACGGGAGGTTCTTCATCATCGGGAATAGTATCCAAACCATCCATCGGCGCATTTAAGTCATGCTTGAGGATTAGAGACGATGCCTTGGGGATCTCGATAGCATAGTCGACCCTCTTCTCTTCGCTGTTTGGGATACCGAACAGGATAAGCGGTGCACCATTAGGATGGCTGTCGTAGTGACCTTCCATCGCCATGACCTTCTGAGGCTGATGTTCCAGCGTGTTCAGGCCATGCAGATCTCCAAGGAATATCTGCAAAGGCGCAACCAGTGCCGCCATCCACATCGCCATCGAAAACATTTTGCGCGCATGGATATTGGCGCGGTCTTTCAACAGATGCCACGCGGCAACAGCGCCAACCACGAATGCAACCACCAGATATGAAGCCGTGACCGTATGCGCGAGACGGATCGGGAAGCTGGGATTGAACACGATGTCCCACCAGCTTGGGCCGGGCAGGAACTGCCCATTTGCGCCCATTTCAAAACCAACTGGGGTCTGCATCCAGCTGTTGACTGACAGAATCCATGTCGCGGAGACGAGTGTTCCGATAGCCACCATCAGGGTTGCGAAGAAGTGCAGCTTCTTGCCGACCTTGTTCATCCCGAACAGCATGACGCCAAGAAAGCCCGCTTCAAGGAAGAAAGCGGTAAGAACCTCATAGGCCATGAGCGGTCCGATGACAGGGCCAGCTCTGTCGGAGAACACCGACCAGTTGGTGCCGAACTGATAGCTCATCACAATGCCGGAAACGACGCCCATCGCGAAGGCAATGGCGAAAATTTTGATCCAGTATTTGAACAGGTCCAGATACACCTGCTTCCCGGTTTTCAGCCACAAACCCTCGAGCACCGCGAGGTAGCTCGCCAGCCCGATCGAAAACGAGGGAAATACGAAGTGGAAGCTTACCGTGAAGGCAAACTGGATCCGGGCCAGTAGCAGGGCATCAAATTGTTCGAACATCACGGCACTCTATTTTCTAAACAAACCTCGGTATTTAGGTGCGCCCGCCTGGGGTGGAGGGGGGAGGAAGCGGGCGCACCCTTGCGACCATCAACTCAGCGTCGTGGTGCGCAAATACGGCTTGATTGTCTTGAAACCCTGCGGAAAACGCTTTTGGGCTTCTTCGTCAGTCACCGAAGGCGGGATGATAACATCATCGCCCGGCTCCCAGTTTGCAGGCGTTGCAATTTGCGCCCGATCAGCAAGCTGCAAACTGTCGATGACTCGCAGGATTTCGGCGAAATTCCGGCCCACACTCATCGGATACGTCATGATCAAGCGAATCTTTTTTGCAGGATCGATGATAAAGACCGACCGTACTGCCGCAGTTTCGCTCTGATCCGGATGGATCATGTCATAAAGCTTCGCGATTTCGAGGTCAGGGTCCGCGACGATGGGGAACTTCAAAGTCACGCCCTGAGTTTCGTCGACATCCTTTACCCACTCGAGGTGCTCATCCACGCTGTCGGTCGACAGGCCGAGAGGAAGAGTATTGCGCTTGTCAAAGTCCGTCGCCAGCTTGGCTGTCATACCCATTTCTGTCGTGCAGACAGGTGTGAAATCGGCGGGATGGCTGAAGAAGAAGACCCACTTGTCACCTGCCCATTCGTGCAGATCAATGGGGCCGGTCGTTGTATCGACCTGAAAGTTCGGGGCAGTATCGCCGATGTGAAGGGACATGATCGTTTCCTTTATTTAGTTGTGAATCGGGGGTTTATTGAGGTCTACGGCCTTGACCACGACCGCGCCCGGGGCCCTGCTCTCCGCCCCGTGCGACGCAGCGCTCGAAGGCAGGGAGGTGGCGCTCGCGAGAAGCCCACTGAAGATCGCTAAGGGCTGCGAGCACACTCTCATCTTCAACCGTCGGCAAGATCCGGTCGTAGAGTGCGATGTTTTCGATCTCGGCAGCGACACCCTGCTCGCATGCAGCGAGGACTGATTCTGGCGCGCTAAGTTTGCCCAGATAGGGATTTTCTGCGTCGTAACTGACGCCCAAGCGATCCATTTCCGCTTTCGCACGCTGCGCATGGCGCCGCTCCGCTTCGATGATATTTACGAATGGACGGATTTCACCGAACCTTTCGATCACCGCAACGTATGTCGCTTCCGCCTTATACTCATCATCAAGTGCCATCAGAAGCGCATCTGCATCGCCCGTGCGGTCGGACGCTACTGACGTTCCGGCACAGCCTGCGAGCAACGCAAGCGCTACAGCGCCGCCGGGTAAGTCTCTGGTCAACCGATCCATAGTCATCTCCTGTGCTGAAAACGACTTAGGCGGAACCGCGATGATATGCAATTACATTTATTCAGTTACTGCAATCGAGTAATCTGATGTCTAGTATATTCGGCGAATATCGCCGTACATTGCCAAAATATGCAGCATAATAATGCTCGGTTAATTGTTTTGTGTAATTGAAGTGCGGGCGCGATGCGTGATGCAACAGGCTCGCGCCCCGCCTTCCCCGATGGCTTATGAAGCTGCGTGGAATGCGCGGCACCCGCGCACTGAAGCACGGCATTGGTTCCGCGTGAGAGGTCTATGCGGGCCCGCCCCATCACAGCCCTCGATGCTGGCGCGTTTGGATCAGTTGGCAGTGGCGCGGAGCATCCAGGCGGTCTTCTCGTGAAGAGTCAGCCGCGGCGTCACAACATCTGCAGTGGCTTCATCGCCAACTTGCTCAGCGATGCGCAGAACTTCTCGCGCGGTCGTTGCGACCTGCTCGTGCCCCTTTGCAAGGTTTATCACCATTGCGTGCCAATCGGGCTTCCCATCCTCTTCCTCGATAGTCGAAAGTGCACTCATTTCAGAATAGGAGGACGGAGCATAGTGTCCCAGAGCCCGGATACGCTCTGCAAGTTCGTCGACGGCGGTCCACATCTCGGTATATTGCTCCATGAATTGGAGATGGAGCTGCTGGAAATGCGGCCCTTCGACGTTCCAATGGTAGCCGTGGGTTTTCAAATACAGCGTGTAGGTATCGGCCAGCAGTTTTTTTAGCGCATCAGATGCTTTTGCCCGTCCCTGATCGTCAATGCCGATATTAATTTCCATTGTACCACTGCCTTTCAAAACTGGTCGCTAATTTGACCGGATCCTTGAATTATCGAGCGCCGCTGACGGCGTCGCCAGCCTGTTAGTCGAGTGGATCAGCTCGCGTGTCCTGCTTCGCCCGGGCGTTTCTCCATCTGTAAAAAGTTTTTTCCGAGATGCCAATTTCCCGGCAACTCTCACAGACTCCCATGCCGCTTTCAATCAATGCTTCAATCTTACCGCATTTCTGGTCTTTGTCAGGGATCGCAATCACTAGATCATTCCTCTGGCCAGAAGAGGATCGTCTGACACTTCGTCCTGGCCGTCATCTTTGAGAGCTTCGCTGAACGCCCGGTCCTGGGACAAAAAGACATTGCCGCTCAGATCCTCCAGAAAATGCGTGCGCTTCAGGCGGTCCATCACCGGCCCCTTGACCTCGGATAGATGCAGCACAACACCTCCGTCGCCCAACCGGTGATTGATCGCCTCTAGGCTCTCAAGCCCCGATGCGTCGATCTCGTTTACTGCGCTACACATCAATATTACGCTGCGCACTGCCGGGTGATCGGCGACCTGCTCGAGCACATATTCCTCGAGCCAGCGGGCATTAAGATATGTCAGCGCCTCATCGATGCGGATCGAGAGAACGTGCGGCACAGTAAAGACCTTGTGCCGCTCGATATTGCGGAAATGTTCGGTCTCCGGAACCCGGCCGACAATTGCAGCATGGGGACGGCTGGCCCGCCACAGATAGAGCATGAGGCCGACACCGACACCGGATATCACCCCAAGTTCGACCCCGGCGAGGAGCGTGACGCCTATGGTCGCCATATGCGCGGCAAAATCTGCCTTGGAGTAACGCCACAGAAGTTTCGGGGTCTTGAGATCCACCAGGCTGAGCACCGCGACGATAATCGTCGCAGCAAGCGTTGCGATCGGAAGACTGAACAACAAAGGTGTCAGAAACAATGTGGCAAGCGCGATACCGATGGCCGTGAAGGCACCTGCAGCAGGCGTTTCTGCCCCGGCGTCAAAATTGACAGCGGACCGGGCAAATCCGCCTGTCACCGGATATCCGCCCGAAAATGCGCTGGCGATATTGGCAGCTCCGAGACCGATCAGCTCCTGATCCGGCGCAATGCGCTGGCGCCGCTTCGCTGCCAGTGTTTGCGCCACCGAGACGCTTTCGACAAAACCGATGATCGATATGAGCAGGGCTGGCACCCAGAGCTGCTGGATCAGCGACAGGTCTGTGGAAGGCACTGCGAAAGGCGGCAACCCTTGCGGTATGGCACCCACGAGATTCACGCCCTTAGCCTGCAGGTCGAAAGCAAGGACAGCCAAAATCGTCAGAGCGACAGCAACCACGGGCCCAGCCTTGGCTGTCATATCAGCCGCGCGCGGTGGCATTCCCATTCTTTGCAAAGCCGGTTTCGCACCCTTGCGAACCCAGAACAGAAACAGTGTCACAGGCACGCCGACCGCCAGCGTCCAGTAATTGGTCGTCCCCAGCGACGCCGCGAGCGACCCGAGCATGTCAGGCCAGTTGTCGCCGCCCGCAGATATCCCGAGAATATGCTTGAGCTGGCTGGTAGCGATCAGAATTCCCGAAGCCGTGATGAAGCCACTAATCACAGGATGCGACAACAGATTGGCGAGAAAGCCAGCTCTTAATAGCCCTAAAATCGCGAGCATAATCCCCGATAGGAACGCCAGCGTAATGGCGGCCTCCAAATAGGCTGCCGTTCCCTGATCGGCGACAGCACCTGCGGCAGATGCGGTCATCAAGGATACAACTGCAACCGGGCCGACCGCCAGCGTCCGGCTCGTCCCAAATATCGCATAAAGCACCAGCGGGAGGATCGATGCATATAGGCCCACGACGGGCGGAAGTCCGGCGAGCAATGCATAGGCAAGGCTTTGCGGGATCAGCATGATCGTAACAATCACTGCCGCCATCAGATCATTCGATAGAACAGTCCGGTCATAGGTCCGGCCCCAGTCGAGGATCGGGAGATAGCGCGAAAGCATATGCATTTGCCCCTAGATTTGCGCCTATTGCGCGATCAAACCACCAGGGCCAGCGAGCCACTCGCGACCCTTGAGCATGCCGTTCCAATAAATCCACGGCAGTGCATCGGCTTTGAGCATCCACGACAGCCGCGCTGGTTTTGTCCCGTCCACAAGCCAGTCGGGGAAGCTTGGCATCAGCTTGCCACCATAACCAAACTCAGCCAGCACGATCTTGCCGCGTTCAACGGTCAACGGGCATGATCCATATCCATCATAACCGGCCTTTGGCCCTTTGCCTGCAAGTTGCTGAAGCACATTTACTGCCACAACAGGGGCTTGCTTACGCGCCGCCGCCATTGTTTTGGCATTAGGCATTGAACCTGCATCGCCCAGCCCAAAGACATTGGGGTAACGCACATGTTGCAATGTGTGCTGGTCTACATCGGTGAATCCGCTTGCTGCAGCAAGAGGGCTGTCAGCTAGAAACTGCGGGGCGACTTGCGGGGGCACAACATGCAGCATGTCGAAATCGCGCGTCACTTCGCCTTCTTCGGTTGCAAATACTGCCTTTTGAGCTGGTCCATCGACAGAGATTAAATTGCTACCGAATTTCGTATTTACGTCATATTTTTCAATATATTCCATCAGGGCAGGGACATAGTCAGCCACCCCAAAGAGCACGCCGCCAGCGTTACGGAACTCGACATCTATATTGCTGAGAACACCGCTGCGCATCCAGTGATCGCAGGACAAGTACATGGCTTTCTGAGGCGCGCCTGCGCATTTGATCGGCATAGGTGGCTGGCTGAAAATGGCGCGGCCGCTCTTTAGCTTTTGGACCAATTCCCAGGTGTATGGCGCGAGATCATACCGATAGTTCGATGTGACACCGTTGTTGCCGAGGGTCTCCTCCAGACCGTCAATCTTCTCCCAAGCAAGCCGAATTCCTGGTGCGACAACGAGCGCTTCGTAGCCGATGGCCGTTCCATCTGCGAGGGTCACTTGGTTGTCTTCAGGCTGGAAGCTAGCAGCAGCTTGTTTGAGCCAAGTTACCCCTTTGGGCATGACGCTGGCTTCGGCCCGAACCGTGGTCTTCGCATCGAAAACGCCGCCTCCAACCATAGTCCAACCGGGTTGGTATGCATGGGTTTCGGCGGGCTCAATGATCGCAATATCGAGACCGGCTTGGCGCTTGAGCATAGATGCAGCTGCTGCGATCCCAGCAGCGCCGCCGCCGACGACGACAACCTTGTGTGAGGTAGACATTTTACTCTCCCAAAATTCTTAAGTGAGCTTTTGGCTCATCGCAGTCAGATCATATCCAGCAGCAGCAGCCTGCATCAGCCGCTCTGACGGTTCCAAGCCCTCTGGATTGGCAAGCGCTTCAAGTGTGATGGACCGGGTGCCAGTGCGGCAATACGCTAGGACTGGTCCCACAGTGCCGCGCCGAACAGACCGAAAAGCTTCCGCTGCCGCGTCTGGAAAAGCTCCGCCAGCAACGGGGAGGTGATGGAATGCCATGCCTGCGGCTTGCGCTGCTTCGCGCATTTCAGCGACACTTGGCTGTCCTTCTTCTTCACCATCCGGGCGATTGCAGATGACCGCAGCGAACCCTTGGCTTGCTACGTCAGCCATATCTTCAGGGTTTAATTGAGGGGCAACTGCAAACTCTGCACCGACTCTACGGATCTCCATCAGCTCGCGCCTTCTGTGAGGCGCACAAGGAACATGCCCGCCAGCATTGCCGCAACAAAGATTGCAGCAGACAAAGGTTCAATAACCAGCGCTGCGATGCCGGGGCCAGGACACAGACCTGCGACACCCCAGCCTATGCCGAACAGGGCAGAGCCGCCTATTAAACGCGGGGTGAGATCCGTCCGGGATGGAAGCGAAAAGGCATCTGCAAAGATTGGGCGCGTCAACTTGGGCTGGAATCGCCAAGCGATTGCCATGACGATCACCGCACCTCCCATGACAAATGCCAAGGTCGGGTCCCAATCTCCAAACAAATCGAGAAACCCGCGCACTCGTGCTGGGTCTGTCATTCCGCCCAAGGTGAGCCCGGCCCCAAACAACACGCCGGAAGCTAGAATAGGAAGGTTACGCTGGATCATGGAAGCACCTCAAAACCGAAAGCGTTCATTGCAGCGACTGTCCCTATACCTGTCAGCATAAAGGTCGCAGTCGCTATCAGTGAGCGAGGCGAGAGGCGGCTCATGCCGCACACACCATGTCCGCTTGTGCAGCCACTACCGATGCGAGTGCCTGCACCGACCAACACGCCAGCGATCGCCAAAATGACGGGGCTTGCAAAACTTGGTTCTGAACGCCCGAGCAGCAGCATCACCAGAACCGCTCCAATCGGAAGGCCGACTAGAAACATCCAGGCGGAAGATTTGGGAAGACTGCTGTCGCTGATGCCCGCCGCTTGCGCCGCAATTCCAGACACGCCAGCAATGCGGCCCACGCCAAGCAGCATAAGAGCAGCAGCTAAGCCGATCAAAACCCCGCCGCCCAGTCCGGCTAAGGGGGCAGCATCAGGAAAGCCCGGTAAGGTCATACCGCATTCACCGGTATCTTAATGTAACTTACCCCGTTGTCTTCCGGCTCGGGTAAGCGGCCGCCGCGAATGTTCACTTGGACCGAAGGCATGATTAGGCTGGGCATTGCTAAGGTAGCATCACGTGCAGTTCTCATCGCGACGAAGTCGTCTTCAGAAGTTCCGTCTTTCACGTGGACGTTGCCTTCACGTTGCTGTTTGACGTTGCTTTCCCAAGCATATTCATCGCGCCCGGGTGCTTTGTAGTCGTGGCAAAGGAAAAGTCGCGTATCATCAGGTAGCTTCAAGAGGCGGCGGATTGATTGGAAAAGTTGCCTCGCATCGCCGCCTGGGAAGTCTGCCCTTGCGGTGCCAAAATCAGGCATGAACAGCGTATCACCCACGAACGCGGCATCACCGATTATGAAGGCCATATCGGCAGGAGTGTGACCGGGCACGTGGAGGGAAATGCATTCAAGCTCACCAAGTTCAAACACTTCGCCATCGACGAACAGATGATCAAACTGCGACCCATCTCGTTCAAAATCAGTCCCTGCGTTGAACAGTTTGCCGAAGACATCCTGAACTCGAACGATCTCGCACCCAATCGCGAGCTTACCGCCAAGTCTTTCTTGAAGATAGGGCGCTGCCGAAATGTGATCAGCATGCGCATGGGTCTCAATGAGCCATATCACTTTCAAATTATGTGAATTTACATATTCAATGATAAGATCAGCGGATCCGTTTGAAGTTCGACCCGAAGCCGCCTCATAGTCCAGCACCGAGTCGATGATCGCGGCTTCTTTGGTAGCAGGGTCGTGTACGACATAGCTGACAGTGTTCGTTGCCTCGTCAAAGAAGCCCGCAATTGACGGGCGAAGAGCCTTGCCTTGCTGAGCTCGAGCGACCTGCTCTGAAGCAAGCTGCAAGGCGCCATCTACGCGACTCATGTCAATTCTCCAATTTAGTTACATTAATTATGTATATGTATTGCTTTTGAATTGTCAAGCGCTATAAGCCAAGTATGGATACTAACTCGACCGGGCCCTGCACTGGCCTTCGCATTGGCGATACGCCGCCTGACTTTGAAGCGAGAAGCACAATTGGGCCGGTTAAGCTCTCTTCTTACAGGGGAAGGTGGCTCGTCCTTTTTTCGCACCCTGCTGACTTTACGCCCGTTTGCACAACGGAGTTCGTTGAACTGGCTAAAGAGGCGAAGAAATTTGAAAAGCGCGATTGCGCGCTGATGGCGTTGTCGGTCGACAGTCTATTCTCACACTTCGCGTGGCTCCGCCTTATAAAGGAGCGCTTCGATATTGAGGTCCGCTTTCCAATCGTCGAAGATCCCACACTGGTAATCGGCAGGGCGTTCGGAATGGTTGCCCCAAATGACAATGATAGCGCGACAGTGCGCACCACGTTCTTCATCGACCCAGAAGGTATTATCCGCGCGATGACCTGCTATCCCGCCAATGTCGGTCGCTCGATCCCCGAGATGTTACGGACACTTGATGCGTTGCAAGCCATCGATGCAAAAGGCGGGTTAGCGCCCGCCAATTGGCACTCAGGCGACCCTATGCTCAAAGCTCCCGCGCAAGATTTGGACGCAGTCTACAACTCGACTGACGATACCTCATGGTTCCTAAGCGATATGGCAAAAGAGGGTAGCAAATGAGCGATAGCTTGATCGAAGAACTAAAAGCCCTTGCCCATCCGCTGCGTTTTCGCATTCTGGAAGTTCTAAAGGATGGCGAGCGCAATGTCGGCGAGATCGAAGATGCGGCGAGCATCGGGCAGCCAGCTCTTTCTCAGCAGCTTGGTGTTTTGAGGAAGGCGGGCCTTGTGAAAACCCGGAAAGACGCAAAGATGGTGTACTACCGCCTTGGCGAAGAGCAGTTAGGGAAGCTTGCCAGTCTAGTCGTCGATCTCGTTCCGTCAGCAGACGAAGTAACCTCAAGTGCCAAGAGCTCGCCATCCCCCGGTGTCGCCAATTTTGCACGGATGTCTTAGCTTCGCCCTTACGCTATAGCTTTTCAGCCCACTAACTGGTGATCCTCCACCCAATCGCGCCGCAAGAAGGGTCCTGCTAGCATCATCAACAGCGCAGCAACCCCATATAACGACAGTGAATATAGCATTGAGTAACGCAGTGCTTCATCTTGATAGATCGGCATTAGCGCATCTGACAGCGCGCCAAGCGCATATATGCCCCCGCCAAGGCCGATGAGATTGTTGATGAGCAGGAAGAGCGCAGACGCAGTCGCCCGCTCTGCTGGCTGCACCAAATGCTGAATGGCCGAAAGAACGGGCCCCAGCCAAACATATGCGAGTGCTTGCGGGATAAGAAACAGGAAAAACGCTGGCAGCGCATTGGAGCTTAGGATGCCTGCTGCAAAGAGCGGGATTCCCGCCACAAACGCAGCGCTCGGCAGAAACGCGTAATACGCTTTGTCGCGGCTCCCCAATCTGTCTCCCAGCCAGCCTCCGCCCAGAACGCCTGCCACCCCGCCCAGCAACAATAGGGCGCCAAAGAATTGCGACGTTTCAATCAGGTCTAACTTGAATGTGCGCTGCAATAAGCTGGGTAGCCAAAATGCGATCCCATAGCCCAGCATCGATGAGGATGCTGCGCCGAAAGACAGAAGGCAGAAGGACGGTTTGCGGGCCAGCAAACGCGCCGTGTCCTTAAGTGATGAGCTTGGCGTTGCATTCGGCGTACCTTTGCTCACCTTGCGCGGTTTGTCGCGGACCAAGAGCTTAAATAGCGGGGCAAGAGCAACACCGGCCAAACCAACAACGAAGAAGGCGATGCGCCAATCGACGGTGGCCGCGATATAGCCGCCTGCCATCACACCAACGGCTGATCCTATGGGAATACCCAGAGAGTAAATCGACAAAGCCCAAGCACGGCGTTCGGTCGGGAAATAATCGCCGATCAGTGCATATGATGGGGCAACACCTCCAGCCTCTCCAACACCCACTCCGACCCTCGCCAAGAATATATGCCAGAACCCTTGGGCCAATCCGCATAATGCAGTGAAGGCGCTCCATACCACCAGCGAACCGGCAATTACCCAGCTACGGCTTGTGCGGTCCGCCAAGGCCGCCAATGGAACCGCCAAGGTTGAGTAGAGCAAGGCAAAGGCAAGACCGCCGAGCAACCCCATTTCACCATCACTAAGGTTGAGGTCGGCTTGAATTTGCGCAGCCAAAATTGCGAGTATCTGGCGATCAACGAAATTAAAAATATAGACGAGCAGCAGCATCACCAATACAGTTCTTGGCTGCGGTGAGGCTCGCTGAATCTTCGTGTTTGTCATTGAATTCCTCAATTGGCCGAATTGTCCGCGAGTGATGTCATGCGCTGGCCGATATCAGCCATGCCTTGGCCTTCATCATGACACCCGCGCCATCCACATGATGCTTTTCATACAGAGAAAGCAGATCATTGCTGGCTTGGCGCAGTACGTCCTCTCCCGCTTCTTTGAGAAGCCGGCCAGCGGCCATTGATCCTAGCGCGAAGTTCAGGGCGTCTTGCGGCGTAGCGCCGGGGCCGCCCACGGCTTGCAACCCTTCGTAAGTTTCGGCCTCAAAATTCGCAAAGCCCGCATCGGTCAAAACTTCGCTTAAATACTCCAAGTCTTCAAATGCGAAGGGGCCGGGCGTACGCGGGATAGCAGGCGGAACGTCTATGTGTGCTTTCACGATGCCCATCATCTCCACCATCCACAAATTGTCGCGCGGCGGGCCCCAAACAGCCAGATCAATGCGGCCGTCTTGGCGCAACAGGCTATGTAGGTTTGAAAAGGCTGCAATTGGCTCATCAAAGAACATACTGCCAAAGCGGGAATGCAGGCGGTCATAAGGCGCATCTTTCAACTGAACACTTGCCGCATCGGCGCAGACAAATTCTAGGTTTTTCATCCCGGCCATTTTCGCTCGCATTTTGGCCGCTTCTGTTAGATCGGGTGAAATATCGACCCCTATGACTTTGCCAGAAGGGGCCACTGCCGCCGCTATCGCCAGACTTGTTGCGCCTCCGCCAAAGCCAATATCCAACACTGTCTGGTCAGGCTGATATTGCGCGCGGGCCAGCAACGCAACGCCGATCGGCTGGATCATATCTTCAAAGCATGTGAGGTTTTTGAGCCATTTTCTGCCCATCTCGCCTGCCCAATCTTCTGTCGCGGGGCTGGGTGAGGAAGTATGAATTTCATCCGTCATGAGAGTGTCTTTCTCTGTAGCAATTTCAGGAAAGTCTTCCGTAGCCCTTGCCAATCAGCGCACTTTGCCAATGCCGTTCTCTAGGATTGTGCGCGCGACTTTGGCGGCGTCGGTAGTGTCGCCTTCGTTTTTCCAAATCGCATATCGAAGGCCCAGGAACACATTCATTCCCATAATCGCCCAAGCGTGAGCCTCTTGGAGGTCGCCGCGCATTTCGCCTTTGCTTCCGCCATCTTGCAGTCGTGAGTAAATGCGTTCGGCGGTCGCTTCGTAGTGGGCGCGATAAGCTGCCGGATCGACGAACTCAGACTCGTCAATAATTCGGTAGATTTCCTTATGCTCATGCGCGAAGGCGAGAAAGCTAGATAAGGCCGTCTCTTCAATATCAAAAGCGGTTGGCGAGCCTTCGCTCATCAGCTCCCCAACAGCTGCACCAGCCGCGCTTTTGACTTGAGCGCTCATGTCAACGACGAGCGCTTGGAACAGCGCGTCCTTGCTGTCGAAGTAAGTGTAGAAGCTGCCCAAAGCGACACCGGCACGTCGTGTGATTGAGCTCACCGAGGCTTCATGAAACCCTTTTTCGCCAAACTCGATGGCCGAGGCATCCAGCAATTTACGCAAGGTTTTGCGTCCGCGCTCTGTTCGCGGAACCTTATGAGTTGTTTGGTTGTCCGCTTCAGCATCGTCGCTGTCAACGCTCTTCGGCATATCCATAGTCGCAGCCCCTTCCCAAGCAGAGCGCCTAAGCGTGAAAACGCCCTCTTGCAAGTCTAGACTTGAAAGGTGGTTCAACTTTCAATAGAGCCTAAGAAAATAGTTTTTCGGGAGAGAACATCATGACCAAACACGCAACCTATGCTCGTGCCCTTATGCTTACTGGCTGTGCCGGTATTGCCTTGCTCGCCAATCCAGCTGCTGCACAAAATCAAACCCAGCCCCAACAAGATGGTCGAGCAGCGCAAGACGACGCCGATGAGAATGTGATTGTGGTCACGGCGCGGCGCAGAGAAGAGCGGCTGATTGATGTACCAGTTTCTGTAACCGCTCTAACCGGAGAGCAACTTTCCCGCAGCGGAACGCAAGAAATCACTCAGATTGCGCAGACTGTTCCCAACATCACACTCGAGGTGAGTCGCGGCACGAACACCACTCTGACCGCTTTCGTACGCGGTGTTGGCCAGCAAGACCCTGTGGCAGGGTTTGAAGCCGGCGTCGGTCTCTATGTCGATGATGTTTATCTAAACCGTCCGCAAGCAGCGGTGCTTGATGTCTATGACGTGGAGCGCATCGAAGTTCTTCGGGGCCCACAAGGCACCTTGTATGGCCGCAACACAATTGGCGGCGCGATCAAATATGTGACTGCCAAATTGCCAGACGATCCAAGCCTGAAGGTTCGCGGGACCTATGGTTCATACAATCAGGCCGATTTGATTGTGACCGCGTCGACACCCATCACCGAAAGCTTCAAAATTGGCGCCAGTGGTGCACGGCTCTCTCGCGGCGGATTTGGCGACAACCTCAACCTTGGTACGGAAAACTACAATAAGGATGTTTGGGCTGCGCGCGGAACTTTGGAATTTGACAATGGACCGGTGTTTGTCCGGCTCTCTGGCGATTATGTAAAAGACGATAGCGAGGCCCGCCAAGGCACGCGCTTGATCCCAGGCCTTTTCACAGGCGCGCCGGTTCTGGACGATGTATTTGACACACGCGCTGGCCTTAATGTGGTGGATCAAGAAGTCGAAGCTTATGGCGGCGCACTCAACATTGCGATTGAGCTTTCCGATACGCTGACTCTCAAATCCATCACTGGCTACCGCGAAGACAAATCGACTTCGCCCATCGATTTCGACAGCCTTCCTGCCGCCGATCTAGACGTGCCAGCAATATATGAAAATGATCAGTTCAGCCAAGAATTGCAGCTGGTCTACGAGGGCGACCGTCTCTCTGGTGTCTTGGGCGCTTACTACCTTGATGCCAATGCATTCACCGCCTTCGATGTTGCATTGTTCAATACTGGTGACCTCATTGGACTGCCCGGTCTAAACGCGCAGACCCTTGGCGATGTTGAAACCAAAACTTGGTCGATCTTCGGCGATTTCACTTATGATTTGACGGACCGGCTCAGCCTTTCAGTCGGAGGGCGTTACACCAATGACAAGCGCACGAGCCAAGTCTTGCGCACCACATTCATCGGCGGTTTTTCTGACCTGTTTGGGCCGTCGGCTGCTATTCCTATAGCGGTGACATCTGACTTTAATGGAAGTGAAACCTTCAAGGAATTCACACCGCGGGCTTCGATCAGTTTCAAGCCGACACCGGATCACAATATCTATTTCTCCTATTCACGCGGCTTCAAAGGCGGCGGCTTTGACCCGCGTGGTCAGACCAGCGCGACCCCAGATTTGGACGGTGATGGCGACATTGATTTTGACGATCAGTTTGAATTCCTAAGCTTCGATCCAGAAACGGTCGACAGCTTTGAATTGGGCTGGAAAGCCTCGCTCCTCGACAACCGTGTTAACATCGCAATTGCGGCCTTTTTGGGCAGCTATAAGGATGTGCAAATTCCAGGTTCTGTTGGTGTGGACACAACCGGCGACGGCACCAATGATAGCTTTATCGGCATCACCTCCAATGCGGCCAGCGCGGATGTAAACGGTATCGAATTTGAAGGCAGCGCGCTGGTGGGCAAAGACTTTGCCGGAGATGGTAGCCGTTTCTCGATCAATTGGTCGCTGGGCGTGCTCGATGCTTCATACAATACGTTCATTGATGCATTTGGCGTTGATGTCGCGGACCAGCGGGTGTTTCAGAATACACCCGACATTACGGGGCATATGGGTTTTGGCTTGGGTCTGCCGGTTGCCAGCGGGATGGTGGATATTCTTGGATCAGTATCGCTGCGCAGTGATGCCAGCCAATTTGAGACGCCCAATCCTTTCCTCGATCAAGACGGCTTTTCCTTGGTTGACGCGAGCATTGTCTACACCGATGACAGCGACCTCTTCTCCATTGGAATTCACGGCAAGAACCTGTTCAACAAGGAATATATCGTTGCGGGATATAATTTTGTAAGCGGCGGAACAGGCGGCGTGCCCTTTGCCTCAACTCTTGGGCTCGAAGGCACGCTGACAGGGTTCTATGGAGACCCGCGCCGGTTCTACATCACGGGCGAAGTGCGCTTCTAAGCGGAGGCTCAAATGCCCGAAGGCAAAGCTTTTGATGGCTTGAAGTATCGTAGCGCCGACGGCCGCTTGGATCTGTTTGCCCGCATCTACCCAGCGTCAGGTGCGGGCAAAACCAAGCCGCCTTTGCTGATGATGCACGGTCTCACCCGAAATAGTGCCGATTTTGAGCCCCTAATTGAAGCCCTCGGCACCGAGCGCATGGTCATCGTTCCCGACCAGCGAGGCAGGGGTCTTTCGCAATATGATCCCGATCCAGCCAATTACCGGCCCGATGTTTATGTGGCGGATATGTGGGCGTTAATGAGCGAGCTCAAAACGGACCGCGTCATCTGCATTGGCACATCTATGGGCGGATTGATGGCAATGCTGATGGGGTTGGAGCGCAGCGAGCGGATCGCAGCCATTGTGCTTAATGATATCGGGCCAGAAGTAAGCGCCGAGGGATTGTCGCGCATTCGCGAATATGTCGGCTCAGACAGCGTGATGGCCAATTGGGAGGCGGCGGCACGAAGATGCGCGCAGATCAACGTCAGCGCCTTTGACGGCTTTACCGAAGCCGATTGGGAAGCCTTCGCCAAACGCACTTGTCATGAACGGGCAGATGGAAGCGTGGCCTTTGCTTATGACCCTGCGATTTCCCACCGCATGTCTGAACAAGACCCTTCCGCCGCTCCGCCCGACTTATGGCCCATGTGGGATGGCTTAAGCGGCATTCCTTGTTTAATAATTCGCGGCGCGAAAAGCGATATTCTCACCGCGGCTACCGCTGATCAAATGGCAAAGCGTCACGGTTCGCGCTGTAACCAAATTGAGATTGATGGACGCGGCCATGCTCCTTTACTGGATGAACGAGCAGCGCTCATCGCGATCCAGCAATTCTTGGAGGGCTGAAAAATCACTTGGTGCCCGCGACAATTTATAGGGCCATTGGAAAATGCGCGCTTTCAAATTTGTCCGCTTTCCACCCACTTGCAGTCGATGGTGCTATTGCGAGTGCTTCCTGAAAACAGACATTCGGCTCTTGGGTTATCTGAAGCCAACTTCGAACGTCTTGGATTGGGGCGCAAAGCCGCCGTGCTCATGAGAGTTCTTCTTTACCCTCCCATGCAGAAATCTGACCACTCGCGCATCAGCTCTCGCCGCTTGTCCAGATAGTTGGTACGCCGATAGGCGGCCTCCACTTTGTTGCTGACCGTATGGGCTAGTGCCGTTTCCGCCACCTCGCCGGGATAGCTGGTCTTCTCTGCTGCCCAATCTCGGAACGCAGATCGAAAGCCGTGAACGGTGAAGGGCAACTTCGCGTAACGCAGGATTTTGAGCAGCGTCATGTCGGACATCGGACGCAAGACGTTGCGACCGGGGAAGACCAGATTGCTGCACTCAGCGTAGTAAGGTCTGGCACGTTCGAGCACGTCGATTGCCGCATCAGTCAGCGGAACAACGTGTTCCTTTCCAACCTTCATCCGCTCCGCAGGGACAGTCCAGAGTTTTGCGTCCAGATTGATCTCCGCCCATTTAGCACCCCGCACTTCCCCCGATCGAGAGGCAGTCAGGATCAGGAACTCAAGCGCGAGCCGTGCGACACTCGTTCGCTTGTGCAGATGCTTCAAGAAAGTTGGGACATCCTCGTAGGGCATCGCAGCGAAATGGCCGTCCTGCTTCGGCTGTCGTGGCAGTGCGCGGCTGAGCGAGCGCATTGGCGCTTCGGTCGCGCGCATTCCGTTTGCGTATGCCCAATCGAGCACAACGCCGATACGTTGCTTTACGCGGCGAGCTGTCTCTGGCTTTTCCAGCCAGATGTCGAGGAGCACTTCACGGATGAGCGGTCCCTCGATGTCGTTAACGAGTCTGTCGCCAAGCTTTGGGAAGGCATAGGTTTCGAGTGTATTGATCCACTGATCCTGATGCTTCCCGTTTTTCCATGTTGCCTTGTGCTCAGAGTGAACCTTCTCGGCAGCGGCCTTGAACGTGAGGATTTCGATTTTCTGGCGCTTGCGCTCTTCGATCGGATCAATGCCTCGCTGAATATCGCGGCGCATGTCGATCGCGAGTTCGCGGGCTTCAGCCAATGTAACTAAGTCTAGTGGCCCTAGGCCGATGTCCCTTCGGCGCCCGTTTATGGTCGCGCGCAGCACCCAATACCCCTTTTTTGGGGCGGTGAGCAGCAGCGACAGGCCATCGCCATCCATGTAGCGGCTCGGTTTAGTGAGAGCTCGAATCTGAGCAGCGGAAAGTTTTCCCATAGCCATCCATCCTGGTTCTCTTCCCACATCTGCTCCCACAGTAGTGGGTAGAAAGTGTGGGAAGGGTTAGAACAAAATAAGAACTTGAGATTCCATTGCAAGTCCGAAAAACCGCAGAATTCTGCGGCTTTCAGGGACTTTCGGGGATCTCTTGGGATGGTTTAGGTGGCGGAGACGGAGGGATTCGAACCCTCGATACCCGTAGTAGGTATGGTTCCTTAGCAGGGAACTGGTTTCAGCCACTCACCCACGTCTCCACATGCAGCATTCTGCTTGCGAATGGGGCGCTATAATGAGCAGCGGCTATGGCGGCAAGCCAAGTCTTTGCAAAAAATACCTGTGCGGGCGTGATCAGGCCGGTCAAGGTTGCGATGGAAGGGTCAAAAGACTCGCTTCACCGCATTTTCGATTCCGTTCACCGACAGGCAATTGCCCGCTGGTCAAGGAAGGAATCTGTTAACAGCGAAGCGGTTCGTGCCGAACCAGGAGAGGGTTAGACGATGGATTTGATCGCACGATTGAAAAGGGCCTCGATTGCTGCAACAGCATCGCTCGCGATGTTTGCCGGTGCAGTTCATGCGCAAGAGCTGGAGAGCATTGACCCGGACGGCGCATATGCCAACGCCATTGATGGTGATCTGGCCAGCTCCAGCGAACCTCCGTCCACCAATCAGGTGCACTCAGCTGGTGCAAGCACAACCTATGTGCCGCCAGTGCAGGCGTCCGTCGATGATGCGCCGCTTGCACCGCAATGGTCCAACCCTGAAGCAGTGGACGACCCGCTGCCCGCGGATGCCTCAACAGTCGGCCAGGAAACATATTCCGGGACCGAGACAACTTATGGCGAAGACGATTTGATCGGCGCTGCTGAAGGTGTTTTTGGCAAGGGCGCAGAGGGTTTGGCCAGTCTCATTGAAAAGGCGCTGAAGGAGCAGGGCGAACCCAACGCCTATATCGTCGGGCGCGAAGCAGGCGGCGCTTTCGTCGTTGGCGCACGCTATGGTTCTGGCACCTTGCATCACAAGATTGAAGGAAAAAGGCCGGTGTACTGGACTGGACCGTCAATCGGATTCGATGCTGGTGCGAACGCAGCAAATACATTTGTTCTGGTCTATAATCTGTATGATAGTGAAGAATTGTATGAACGTTATCCCGCCGGCGAAGGTCAGGCCTACGTGGTTGGTGGTTTGCATGCCAGTTACTTGCGCAAGGGTGATGTGGTCATGATCCCTATTCGTGTGGGCGCTGGTCTAAGACTTGGTGTTAACGCGGGTTATATGAAGTTTTCCAAAAAGCAGCGCTGGCTGCCATTCTGAGCCGGTAGGGCGCTAAACGAGCGCACGCATCGCAGGACTGTGTTTAGAATTTTGGTCGCACAAAGCTGAACTTTCGTCGACAACAGACGATTGATTGTTGCGAGCAACGCGCATGCGCGGCAAAGGGGCTGCGTCATGCTAGAAAATCTAAAACCCCAAGCTCCCGATGCATTACTCGCTCTGATCAAGGCCTATGCCGATGATCCCAGCCCCGACAAGATCGACTTGGGGGTTGGTGTATATCGAACTGGGCAGGGCGATACTCCGGTATTTGAGGCCATCAAACGCGCTGAACAGAAGCTCGTCGATACCCAGGATACCAAGGCCTATCTCGGGCCAGAGGGCGACATGGGATTCGTCAATGCGCTCAAGCCATATATCTTTGGTGATAACCCGACCATGGGCGGCCGAATTCAAGGTATGCAAACCCCCGGGGGAACTGGCGCTGTGCGTCTGGCTGTCGCACTAGCGCAGCGGGCAGGCGTCACACGATTGCTAATGGGCACGCCGAGTTGGCCAAATCACGCTCAGATCCTGAATGATATCGACCTGGAGATGATCGGATTTGGCCATGCCGATGACGATGGTACCGCCAATGTTGATGCCGTTTTGGAAGCCATTGCCCAAGCTGGTTCAGAAGATGCTATCTTGCTGCATGGTTCTTGTCACAACCCAACGGGCATCGATTACACTCACGACCAATGGGATACAATCGCGCAGGCGATAGCTGACAAGGGTATCTTCCCGATCATCGATTGCGCCTACCAGGGGCTTGGCCAAGGCATGGATGAAGATGCGTATGGCCTTCGTCGGATTTTGGACACAGTGCCGGAGGCCTTTGTCGCCTACAGTTGCGATAAAAACTTCGGCATGTATCGGGACCGCGTGGGTGCATTTTACGCGCTCGCAAAGGATTCCGATGCGCTTGATGCAATCTTTTCCAACGCAAATGCTTTAGCGCGGGCCAGCTGGTCCATGCCTCCTGACCACGGCGGTTCCGCGGTTCGTGTCATCTTGCGCGATCCCGAGTTGACCAAGCTGTGGCTGGATGAGCTTTCCACCATGCGCGATCGGATGCGTCAGGTTCGCACAATGCTGGCCGACGCGGGCACGGCTGGCAGCGTCAACCTTGTGCCACTGGGATCCCAGAACGGGCTGTTTGCTGTGCTGCCTGTATCAAAGGAGCAGGTCCAGCAATTGCGCGACGATCATGCGATATACATGGCTGGATCGGGCCGGATCAATATCGCCGGCTTGCATGCAGGAAATATCGATAAGTTTGTTCAGGCTCTGGCGGACGTCACGCAATAGCGTCTAATCTCCGCGTTGGCTTGCTGCTCAGCTATCAATGCTAAGCATTGCCTGCGGCCTCGCGATCGCTTTGCGCGAGCAGAAGTTTGGCGGCTTCTGCTGTTCGGCTCATGGAGATTACATGATCAACACCGTCAATAGTGATCGATAGCTCAGCCTGTTCGGTCATGCTGATCAAGCCTTTGGATTTTAGATACCAGACGTGAAACTCAAACGTCTCGTCGGAGCAGTCTAGCATTTGCTGAACATAATATGCCACAACGCCTGGCTGGTCGGCTTGTTCACGCCGACGCTTGTACAGGTGCATCAGGATTTTCCTGTGCGCTTCTGCATCGGCCAGTGCTGACTTTTCTTCGACGCCAGCCTCTTCAGCACCGGGGATCTGGAACCAGCTGTCACCCCGCAGCTTGGCGTATGTCTCGTTATATGCGGCCCGCTTTTCAGGGTTTCGCAAAACGTTATAAGCCTCGGTGACTTCCTGAAACTTACTGACGTCTGCATCACCAGTATGGTCTGGATGATACTTCAATGCGAAATGGTGATAGGCTTTTTCGAGAATTTTTGCATCGCAACCAGGATTGACCTGCAAGACTTCGTAATAATCAATGAATTCTTGTGTATCCGCCATAGCCCGATATCCATCTGATGTGGTTCATCACGCCAAAGCTTCAAGTCAAACTCAGGACCGAAGGTTTGCGGATGCCCAAAAAGAGCCCCAATTCTGTCAATTGCGACCGGCTATTCTCAAGAGATATTTCATCTCTGGCGCCTTCTAACTGTCTGCGGATTTCCACAAGACTCAAGGCTTGTCAAAGGAAAGATCAGCTTGTCAACAAGTAGGCCTTCCCGCCGACGGTCAAAGTCTTCTTACTTTGCAATAGGTGCCGGATCAGGATTTTCGGTCTGCGTTCGGCCGGCTTCCCGTTCAGCCTCCTCGGCCGCGCGCTCGGCGGCAATCTCTGCTTCAATTGCGTCTACATCGATGCCAGTTGCCCGTCCTAGTGAACGATAAAGCTCGCGTTTGCGTTCGGCGATCTCTTCTTGCTCTGCAGCCAGTGCGTCCTGCTCGCGCTGGTTTTCCTCGTTCGATGCTATGATTTCGGCGTCGGTGCGGTTCGGTTCAAAGCTGGTAATGTATTCAATCGTCGGACGCTCTGGCGGATAATAGTATTTTTCTTTGGTCACCGCGTAGAGCAAGCCAAGCGACATCGTCACAGAAAATGCGAGGATCGGCCAACGATAGGGCGTAGGTTTTCTGAACTCGCTCCAAAAGTCGGCGATACCAGGACCAGGATTGAAGCGGGATTTGCGTGGCATTGCGATAACATAGTGACGCCGCCGCGCGGGCGCCAGTCCCGATCACAAATTCAGCTGTCGTTCTTCTGCCGCCTCGACCTGCTTGGCTTATTCGTAATCAACAGTGATCGGTATACGGCCTCGCAATGTGCCACCCAAAGCGGTGGCGACGTCGGTGAACAATGTGCCGGAAAACTGGAAGGTCAGCTGGCCATTGCCGTTGAGCGTGGTGAGAGCAGGCAGGTCGGTGACAATGTCGCGCATTATGGCTTCTCCGCCACCCGGGTCGGCCATGACGATCTCTGTTGGCAGATCGACGCGTATGGGTTGGCGCGGTTCTCCGATGATGATGGCACGACCCTGCACGGGCATTCCGCCCAAATCATCAATTTCTCCGATCACTGTCTTCTGCCCGGTGTTGAGGTCGAGGATGACCCGACCGTTGCCGTCACCCAGCAACACGAGACGACCAAAGTCGACATCGCTTTCAACCGTGATGACAAGCTCGCGGCAATTCGGATTTTGTACATTGGCGTTGCCATTGGCGGTGCATCCTGGCGGTTGCGAATTGCCCCCTCCATTGCCATTGCCGTTTCCACGGCTTTGCGCCGCCACTGAAGTGTCCAGTGTCGCAAGCAAGGCACAGGTCAGTGCCAGAAGGAAAGCCAGCCGAAACATGACCGTTTCCTAGCCAATCAAGGTAAATGAATGGTTACGAGGAGAGGCGACGACTGGCTTGCCGGTTCGCGGCGAACGACCGAGTAACTTCAGCCAAAATGGGTGTAGAGTTTGCGCCCATTATCCTTCAGCCAGCGATCGGCCTGAGTAACCTCACCCTCGAACAGATGATCAAGCAGCGCGTGGAAAGCCGGACTATGATCGAAGTGGATCAAATGCGCCACTTCATGCGCGACCACCGAACGGCGCACGCAATCGGGCGCCTGCACCAACCGCCAGTTCAGCCGGATGCGCTGCCGGTCTGAACAACTGCCCCAGCGTTTCTGCGCGCGAGATAAGGCAATGGGTGGGCAATCGATCCCCGCCAAGTCGCAGTAATTGCGCGCATCGTTTTCGAATAAGGATAGCGCGCTGCGTTCAAGCCATTGCCGCAATCTTCGTTCTAGTGAGGACAGTGGTCCACCCACCTGCAATACCCCATTGGTCAAAGCCGGATTTCGCGGATGTCCGTCTTGCCACTCTACCTGCACCTGCCGCCCGCGATAAGACAAGATGCTGCCAGGGCCTGGCCTCTCGCGAGGGGGTATCTTGGCGTGCTGCGTGGCCAACCATTCTTGTCGCGACTTGGCGAAGTCGAGTGCGTCGGCAGTACGCGCCCAAGACGGCATTGTGATTCGGACCTCGCTGCCGTCAGGGGCCAGTCGCAAGGTCAGCCGACGAGCCTTGGCGTGGCGGCGCAAAACAATCGGCAGGCTGATAGTGCCAAGGGTTATTTGGGGGTCTTGGCGATCACGTTGCAGCCAGTCGATCACGGCGTATCCCATTCGACAATGTGATGTTCAAGTGGTCCGGCCTGCTGTTCGTTTACAACCCGACCGGCAACCGAGACCCCGGCACGTTTGACAGCTTCTCGGTCACCGCTGAGCAAGTAATGCCAATCCTTGAGCGGCTTACCCTGCGCGCGCAGGCGATAGGCACAGCTTTGCGGTAACCAAGGCACATTGTGGACAATCTTCAGAGTCAGGCGCAGGCAATCCGGTACAAATGCCTTCCGATTGCGATAGTCGCTGCATTGCGCGCTGCTCGTATCTAGCAATTTGCAGGCAACATTGGTGTCTTCGATTGCGCCTGTATCGGCGTCCTCGATCTTGTGCAGACAGCATCGCCCACAGCCATCGCACAAGGCTTCCCATTCGGCTCTGGTCAATGCTTCCAGCGGCATTTCCCAGAAATGGTCTCTCAACTCACCCATTTGGCCAGCTCTGCAGCGACGGCCTCTGGGCCTTGATCGGCGGGCAGGGTTGCCAATGGTTCGCCAGCAGGGCCGAACAGGTAAACAATGGCGGAATGATCGACCAGATAACCGCCCCCCGGAGTGTCCTGGCCACGTTCATAGTAAATGCGGAAGTTGTCAGCCGCTTGCTTCACTTGTTCGTGCGATCCAGTCAGTCCGATCAAATTATCCGAAAACGCGGCAGCAAATTCGCCGACAATGGACGGGGTATCTCGCTCCGGATCGACCGAGATGAAGATCGGCTGGACCCTGCTGGCGCGCTCTGGCTGACGTTGTGCGAACATGTTCAGGCCCCTGATGGTGCGCTGAACATCGTTGGGACAGATATCGGGGCAATAGGTGAAACCGAAATAGACGATCCGGTATTTCCCTTCAAAATCGTCCCAGACAACGGTTTCGCCATCCTTATTGACCAGCTCGAACGGGCCACCAATATCTGCACCTTCAAGCGGTGCGCCCATTTGTGCCGTTTCAGAACCAGCACTGTCCTCGCTTGGCGCTGAACACGCGGTCAACGCAATTGAAGCAACAATTGCTGCGGTGTATTTCAAATATCTGCTTGGCATGGCGTCGCGGTTCATCGTCTGCTAACTGATCGGGGCTCAAGGCGAGTTGATGGCCTATTTGGCAGTGTTTGTGAAAGGATAACAGCATGGCTGGCGCCGTTATGCGCAGTTTGGCGGTTGGTTTGACGGTTTTGAGTGCGGCTTTTGCCGTTCCAGCAAGTGCGCAACTGTTCTCTGACGGATACGAATTTCTCGAAGCAGTCAAGGATCGCGATGGCGACGCGGTGACCCAGGCACTGAACGAGCCGGGCAATGTGCTGATTAACAGCCGCGATATAACTTCGGGCGAAACTGCACTGCATATCGTGACGGCTAGGCGGGATGCGACCTGGGTAAAATTTCTGACGCAGCGCGGTGCCAATCCGAATATCGCTGACAAAAAAGGCGTTATGCCGCTGCAGCTGGCTGTCACGCTCGGCGAAATCGATTCAGTAGAAGCGCTGTTGAAGGCCGGCGCGCGGGTTGACGTGGCCGATACATCCGGCGAAACGCCCTTGATCGCAGCTGTGCACAGGCGCGATACCTCCATCATTCGTATGCTTCTAGACAAAGGCGCCAACCCTGACCGGACCGATAATTCGGGCCGCACCGCGCGAGACTACGCGAGGCTATTAACCGCCAACAAGCGGATCTTGGACGAATTTGAGCGTGCCGACGAGAAACGCGCTGCTGCCGGCGCGACGGGTGGCAATTACGGGCCGAGTATTTGATGGCTAATCCGTATGCACCCGCGGATATGAATGATCTGACCCTGGACGAACTGCGTTTGGCGATGGCAGGTGAAGTGGCTTCGGCAGCGATTTTCGACGGGTGGAGCGAAACCGCTTTGCTGCATGCAGCCGAGATGGCAGGGGTTGATCCTGATGTGGCGAAGCTGGCCTATCCCGGCGGTGCGATGGAAATGATCGGTGCGTGGATAGCGTCAATCGATCTGGCGATGGTCGATGCACTGCCGCCTGAGAAATTGGCCGAGATGAAGATTCGCGAGCGCATCCGGGCCTTGGTCACTTTCCGTCTTGAAGCGGTGACCGGTCTGGAAGAGGCACTGCGCCGGGCCATGGCGATCATGGCGATGCCGCAAAATGCGCCTAAATCCCTGCGGATGGGATGGAAAAGCGCCGACGCTATGTGGCGCCTGGCTGGTGATACGGCCACTGATTACAACCATTACACCAAGCGGACGATTCTGGCGGGCATTTATGGTGCGACGCTCGCGGTGTTTGTTGACGATGACAGCGAGGGCAAGGCGAGCACGTATGCCTTTCTGGACCGGCGCATCGACGGAGTGATGCAGTTTGAGCAGGTGAAAGCCAAATGGCTCGGCCGCGAGCGTGAAACTTTCAGCGTCACCCGTTTTCTTGGCCGCTTGCGATATCCCGCACGCTGAAATCGTAATTTTCACTAATGATAATGAGTTGCAATTAGCAGATGCCTCTGGCAGCGCTGGTGCATGACGCTTGACCAAATTACGCGGGGCAAGTCAGCCCGCATTTCGCATGTGGATTGGGATAAGCTCGCTGCTGCCGAGGGGCAGAGGTTGCGGGCGCTTGGTCTCGATGAAGGGGCACAGGTTTCGCTTGCGCATCGCGGCGTATTCGGCGGATCGGATCCGGTTGCGATCACAGTAGGCCGGATGACCGTAGCTGTCCGTCGCGCTCATGCTGCCGCCATGCATATTGAATTTGACTGAAGGCCCTGACACGATGGTCAATTCCAGCACTCCTGGTACGATTGCTCTGGTCGGCAATCCCAATGCAGGTAAGAGCGCGTTGTTCAATGCACTGACCGGTGCGCGGCAGAAAATCGCCAATTATCCCGGCGTCACGGTTGAACGAAAGGCAGGACGCATTTCTCTGCCCGATGGCGCAACTACCGAATTGCTTGATTTGCCAGGCAGTTATGGCCTGGCAGAGACCACCAGCCCAGATGAAGAAGTGACCAGCAAGGTCGTTCTAGGCGAGTTGCCGGATCAGGCGGCTCCTGATGTCATCGTGATTGTACTTGATGCTGCCAATCTGGAACAGCATCTGGTCTTCGCTCAAGAGGTCATTGCGCTTGGGCGACCCACCATCATCGCACTGAATATGGTTGACCTTGCCAAGCGTGACGGATTGGTGATCGATCCGCAGGCGCTTAGCAGTGCTTTGGGCGTTCCGGTTGTGCCAACGGTGGCAGTGCGTCGCCGTGGCCTCGACGAATTGCGCGCCGCCATTGCTGGGCTGGATACTGCGCATTCCGGCAATGAGGAGACGCGCCGCACCGGTCGGCTGACATTGCCCGAAAGGCGCCTTGCGGCACAGAACATCGCCAAGGCGGCCATTCTTTCAGAAAGCGGGACTCACAGGCTGCACGCGGGGCTCGACAAGGTGCTGCTCAATCCGTGGATCGGGCCGTTCATTCTTTTCAGCTTCCTGTTCATCATGTTTCAGGCGGTTTTTGCCTGGGCAGACCCGTTTATCGGCATCATCGAAGGCGCGACTGAGGCTGCATCCGGATTGGTCACGGCCAATCTGCCAGAGAGTTTTTTCCGCGACTTCCTGACCGAAGGACTGATCGCAGGAGTTGGCTCTGTGGTCGTGTTCTTGCCTCAAATCGTCATTCTGTTCGCCTTTATCCTAGTGATGGAGGCGAGCGGATATATGGCTCGCGCGGCGTTCCTGATGGACCGTCTGATGGCAGGCGTAGGCCTGTCCGGGCGCAGCTTTATTCCGCTGCTGTCGAGTTTCGCCTGCGCCATTCCCGGCATTATGGCGACGCGCAGCATTGCTGATCCCAAGGACCGGCTGACGACAATTTTGATTGCGCCGCTGATGACTTGCTCTGCCCGCCTCCCGGTCTATGCCGTCATCATTGCCGCGGTCATCCCGGCCACCACCGTCGGACCCGGCATCGGGTTGCAAGGGCTGGTCCTGTTTGCCCTTTACATCGCCGGCATCGTAGGGGCGATGCTGGTTGCATTGATCCTGCGGCTGACTGTTACGCAGGGCGGGGCGAGCGGGCTGATCATGGAATTGCCGCGCTACCAATGGCCCCGCTTTAAAGACCTACTGCTCGGCCTGTGGCAGCGCGCCTGGGTCTTTCTGCGCCGGGCAGGCACGATCATCTTCGCCGCAACGGTCGTTCTGTGGCTGCTGCTGACCTTCCCCAAAGCTGATCCGGGTGAGAGCCAGCTGGATGCCAGTTTTGCCGGACAGATCGCCACTGCGATGGAGCCTGCCTTCGAACCAATCGGTTTTAACCGCGAAATGACGCTGGCACTGGTGCCCGCAATGGCGGCGCGCGAAGTGGCCGTGGCCAGTCTGGCCACAACCTATGCGGTGGATGCCGATGATGACGAGGCAACCGAGGCAGCGTTGCGGGACCAGATCGCCGCGCGATGGAGTCTTCCCACCGCATTGGCTTTCCTTGCATGGTTTGTTTTCGCCCCGCAGTGCCTGTCTACCATCGCAGTTACGAGGCGCGAAACAAATGGGTGGAAATGGCCCATTTTCATGCTGGGGTATTTGTTCGCCTTGGCCTACATATTTGCGGGAATCACCTATTGGTCCGCGCTCGCCCTTAGGCTTTAGCGCGGCTCGTTCGATATGAAGGAAATGCGAAATGGCCGGGTCACTGAATAAAGTCATGCTTATCGGAAATCTGGGAGCTGACCCGGAAATCCGCAGCTTTCAGAACGGCGGCAAGGTTGCCAATCTGCGCATCGCCACCAGCGAATCCTGGAAAGATCGCAACACGGGCGAACGCCAGGAACGCACCGAATGGCACACGGTCGCAATTTTCTCTGAAGGATTGGTCAATGTGGTCGAAAATTACCTGAAGAAAGGCTCCAAAGTCTTTGTCGAAGGCAAATTGCAAACCCGTAAATGGCAGGATCAGCAGGGCAATGACCGCTACTCGACCGAAGTTGTGCTGCGCGGCTTTGATGGCACATTGACCATGCTCGACGGACGCAGCGGCGGCGGCGGCGGCCAAGGTGGCGGTTATGGTGGCGGCGGAAACGGCGGCGGATCAGGCGGCGGCTGGAATCAGGGCGGCGGCTCGGGAGGCTCCGGTGGCGGCGGCAACCAAGGTGGCAATCAGGGCGGCGGCTATGATGATTTGGACGACGATATCCCGTTTTGATAGAGCTGCAGCCGAGTAGACGTTTTGCCGCGCTGGCGCAAAGCGACTGCTAGCGGCCCGATTGCAACTGTGTTTGTATCACATACTGGCAGGAAAAAGCTGCTGCTGGTGCCCAATTGCCGGGAAGTTCGATTGGGCTTAATGCTGGGTGATGGCCGACATTTCACTGACAACCGATCGCCTCTTGCTGCGAAGGTGGCAATCTGACGATATCCAAGTCTTCGCAGCCATGTGCAGTGATCCTGCTGTGATGCGATACATAGGAGCAGGAAACACCCTCAGCCCTGAGCAAACCGAGCAATCTGTTAGGGGGTTCGAGCGCGAATGGGATGAGAAAGGCTTCGGCCTGTTTGCAGTCGAGCTGCTGGAAGACAAATCCTTCATCGGTTTTACCGGCCTATCAGAACCTGCTTTTCTTCCTGAAATCATGCCTGCAGTCGAGATCGGTTGGCGCTTGGCGCAGAAATATTGGGGGTGCGGATACGCAAGCGAGGCAGCGCGAGCGACGCTCGAGTTTGGCTTCACGGATCGGAACATTCCATCCATTGTCAGCATCGTTCAGAGCGGGTATGAGGCATCGCGCAAAATAATCAAAAAACTCGGTATGCATTTTGATCGGCAAACCCATGACCCGACTTGCGATCGCTTGGTCGAGGTGTATCGAATACAGCACAATAGCCTGCATCGCGATTAGCACGCCGAACGGCAAATCAAGTAATGCGGGTGTCTTTCGCAGTCATCGTGTCCAGACGAAATGGCTAAATTCCTGGCTTAGAAACAGGAGCCCCAACCTTACCCTTTTTTCAGACCCTTGAGCAGGTCGGCCAGCGGGCCGTCCTGCTCCCCCTCCGCCACAATCCCTGCCTCTGCCCGAAAAGTATCGGCATCGGGCCCCTCGGCATAGGGATCAATCGCAAGTCCCAAAGTCTGGGCTATCGCTTCACCCAAGTCGAAGGTTTCGCCTGAATATTCTATTTCGTCCCGATCATCGAGAGACAGATCAACTTCGATGACCTCTTCTGGATCACCGCTGGCCAGTGCGGGGCTTTCCTCAACAAAGCGCAGGCGGACAGGTTCCAAGATGTCGGTTGCAAAGTTATCGCCGGATACCGAGCAGCTCTGGATTATCGCGGCGGTCAATTCGCCGGTCCCAAGGATCGCTTTGCCGTCAGGTTCCAGCTCAACAATTGCACGCAAATCAGTAATCTCCGTGATCCCGAAACGTTGCGCGAGCGCAGCGCGCTCCTCGGCATTGGCCGTGATCGCGACTGGATCGCTTGGCAGTTGCCGGTCCGTGATCGGGCGGGAGAATTCAGATGGGGTCACTGCAGATTGTCCGCCGCCAAAATCGCATCGTCATCCAGCTGTGCCAGCCGGGTGGACATGGCCAGCAGTTTGCCAGCGACACATGACGCAGAACCGTCATCCAGAAAGGTAATGTTTCGATCGGCTGCGCTGGTCAGCCCGGCCAAGGGGTCATCTTGACCAATTGCGTCTCTATAGGCTCCCAATCGACCGCCCATGGCCGCCATCAATTTGCCCATGCGTTTGCCCACGACCACATCATTGGTACCCAATTCGCGCAACTGCCCGTCCATATCTTCAACAAACAATTCTGTGATCAAGGCACTGTAGGGACGCAATTCGTCGCTCGCTTCCACCCGGATCAAAACGACCGAAAGCACGGCAGTGACCATGTCGAAGCGGCCATCGACCGTGTCGGAAACCTTGCATTCAGCGTACCAATCCGGCGTTCGGGCCAGCTCAATCACCTGATGCCACAAGGGTCGAACAGCCTCGCGTGGGTCAGGCTGGGTGGCAAAAAGTCTGGAAAGAAATGACATAAGCGAAAGTGTTTCCCGAGTAAGAAATTGCGAACAGACATGCTGCTGCACGCGCGGTGTTCATCCCGAATTCAAACGGTAATGCCCACACCTTCGTTCCGGCAGCGTTGCATGGTGCGAAGCATGGCATTAAGGCTTGCTGCGGAATATAGGTACTGGACTGTCCCGAGCCAATATGTCGCGGACAGTTCGGATCGAAAAGCGAGAAAAGGTTGGCGGATTGATGAACATGCACAAGGCGATTGGATTTGGCCTTATTGCAACCGCGGGGCTTGCCCTGACGGGGTGCAGTTCAATCCGCGAATCGCGGGGCTATGTGGTCGATAATGTACTGGTCCAGTCGGTTCAGCCAGGCATTGATAACCAGCGCTCGGTGGAAGGTACCTTGGGGCGGCCGACCTTCACCAGCCAGTTCGGCGATCCGACTTGGTATTACGTTTCTTCCGTCACAGGCCGCAAACCCTTTGTTCGGCCGCGCATCGAATCGCATGCAGTGATTGCGGTGAAGTTTGATGATGCAGGCAATGTCCTTTCGGCAGAACGAACTGGCATTGATCAGGTCGTGCGCTTGCGCCCTGATGGCGATGAAACGCCAACTTTGGGCAGAGAGCGCGGCTTCCTTGAAGATCTGTTCGGCAATATTGGCCAGGTTGGCGCTGGCGGTCCTGCCGCCTGATAGGCGGCAGGGTTGCATCCGTTTGACAACCGAAGCGCACAATGTGCGGTTCTTGATCGCTTCTCCTCAGCCACCATATGGCGGGTATGAACGATAAACATTCCGCTCACGGTCTCACCCAATGGCACGGCACCACGATTATCGGTGTCAAGCGCGGTGATCAGACAGTCATCGCTGGCGATGGTCAGGTTTCGATGGGCAACACCGTCATGAAACCCAATGCCCGCAAGGTTCGCCGGATCGGAGAAGGTGGCAAGGTCATTGCCGGGTTTGCGGGCGCAACCGCCGATGCTTTCACTCTGTTTGAACGGCTCGAGAAGAAGCTTGAGCAATATTCGGGCCAGCTTTTGCGCGCTGCCGTTGAACTGGCCAAGGATTGGCGCACCGACAAATATTTGCGCAATCTGGAAGCCCTGATGATTGTGGCTGATGCCGAAAGCCTGCTGGTTCTGACCGGCAATGGCGATGTGCTGGAGCCTGAAGGCGGGATTGCTGCGATTGGTTCGGGCGGCAATTATGCTCTGGCTGCTGGACGCGCATTGTCGGAATATGAAGACGATGCGGAAACTCTTGCGCGCAAGGCGATGCAGGTGGCTGCCGACATTTGTGTCTTCACCAATGGCAATGTCACGGTCGAGACCATCTGATCCCCCCCGTTCCCCTTATCCGACAATCAGGCTGACCTTTCAGGACTTATGACCGACACCCTTACCCCCAAGGCCATTGTGGCCGCCCTCGACGAACACATTATCGGCCAGAAAGATGCCAAGCGCGCAGTCGCTGTTGCCTTGCGCAATCGCTGGCGACGCCAACGGCTTGGGGCCGATTTGCGCGATGAAGTGACGCCCAAGAACATTCTCATGATTGGCCCGACCGGCTGCGGCAAGACAGAGATCAGCCGCCGTCTGGCCAAACTGGCGCAGGCACCTTTCATCAAGATCGAGGCGACCAAATTCACAGAGGTCGGTTATGTCGGCCGCGATGTGGAGCAGATCGCTCGTGATCTGGTCGAGGAAGCCATCCGCCTGGAAAAAGACCGCCGCCGCGATGCTGTTCGTGAAGCGGCCAGCGATGCAGCGATGGATCGCCTGCTCAATGCTCTGGTGGGGGACAATGCCTCCGAGGCAACCCGGGAAAGTTTCCGGGAGCGGATTGTCCAGAACGCGATGAACGAGGTCGAGGTCGAGATCGATGTGACCGAAGCTCCCAATATGTCGATGGATCTGCCCGGCATGGGCGGCAATATGGGCATGATCGATCTCAGCGATATGATGGGCAAGGCGTTCGGCAAGCAGCCGACCAAAAGGCGCAAGCTGCGGGTCCCCGATGCATGGGACAAGCTGGTTGAGGAAGAAGCAGAAAAGCGCATGGACCAGGATGATGTCGCCCGGGTTGCGCTTGAAAATGCCGAGACAAACGGGATCGTTTTTCTTGACGAAATTGACAAGATTGCCGTCAGCGATGTGCGTGGTGGATCGGTCAGCAGGGAAGGTGTGCAGCGCGACCTTCTGCCGCTGATTGAAGGGACAACGGTCGCCACCAAATACGGCCCGATGAAAACTGACCATGTGTTGTTCATCGCCAGTGGTGCGTTTCACGTCGCCAAGCCTTCGGACATGCTGCCTGAATTGCAGGGCCGTCTGCCGATTAGGGTCGAGCTGCGCGCCCTGACTGAAGAAGACTTCGTACGTATTTTGGGAGAAACGCGGGCCAATCTGGTTGAGCAGTATAAAGCTCTGATCGGGACCGAAGATGTGACGCTTGAATTTGCCGATGACGCCGTGGCGCAAGTGGCTAAGATCGCAGCGCAGGTTAACGATACGGTCGAGAATATCGGTGCTCGGCGCTTGCAGACCGTGATGGAGAAGCTGCTTGAGGAAATCAGCTTTGAAGCAGAGGAACATGCAGGCGAGACGATCACGATTGACGCTGAATATGTACGCGGACGCTTGTCCGAGCTGGCAGGCGATACAGACCTCAGCAAATATATCCTGTAGCCTCTGAAATTCGCCATGCCCCTATCGGACATCTCGGAACTGATTGCATCGATGGATCCAGTGCTGGATCAACAATTGTACCGTTTCGTCCTGGTCTCTCGTGAAATTGCGCCGCCAATCTTGGGCGCGGCCATCGGCACTTTCCGCGAGGAGGAAGGCGTAACCGCTATCGTTCCCGCCGGTGTCGTTATCGAGCTAGAACAATCTGGCGCCGATTTTGCCCGAATTACCTTGCAAGTGCATTCTGATCTGGAGGCAGTGGGTCTGACCGCTGCTGTATCAAACGTACTGGCTGCACAAAATATCGCCTGCAATGTGGTGGCCGCATTCCACCACGATCACCTGTTTGTGCCGGCAGAGCGCAAGGATGAGGCGCTTCAGGCTTTGCTTGATTTGTCCCACGCCGCACGTCGATAGATATCGGTGTTTGATAGTGAACTCGGCCTCGCGTCCTTGAGCGCTACCGAGAATGTAGCTCTAACGCAGGCAGTATTTTTCTTGGGACGAGATTTGATGATCAGACACACTCTGTTTGGCAACGTTGCAGCTGGCACTCTTGCATTCACATCACCGGCGATGGCTGATGACCATAAGGATGTAGCGGGTGCTTCGGAAGCCCAATTCTCTGCACCCAAAATTGAATACACCATGTGGACTCTCGACAATGGTCTGCAGGTCATTGCCCTGCCGGACACCGCGACCAGCACTGTTACAACGTCGATGTGGTACCCGATCGGTGCGCGGCTTGATCCCGAAGGGCGGAGCGGCTTTGCCCATCTGTTCGAGCATATTCTCAGCCGCAAAACCGTGAATATGCCCTACAATATGATTTACGGTCTGACGGCTGATATTGGTGGAACCAGAAACGCCTCAAACGGTGTCGACCGGACCAATTACTATGAACAGGTCCCTTCCGCCTATCTGGAAACCATGTTGTGGACCCACCGCGAGCGGATGGCCAATGTCGTGGTCGATACCGAAGTTTTCGAAACCGAGCGCGGCGTGGTCAAAGAAGAATTGCGCCAGCGGGTACTTGCGCCGCCTTATGGCAGGATGTCCCGGTTCGTGCTGCCTGAAAATGCTTTTGACGTCATGCCCCATCGGCGGCCGAGTATCGGCACGATTGCCGATCTGGACAGTGCAACGCTGGACGACGCCCTGTCCTTTTACGAAGCCTATTACGGCCCCGATACCGCTGTTCTGGTTGTTGCCGGCAATTTCGAGATGGATCGGCTGCGCAGCCTGGTGGACCAGTATTTCGCCGATATTACGCCGCGGCAGAACCCGGTCGATTTGACGGTCGACGGGCAAGAACCACCAATGAATGGCCCGCGCAGCATTGCTGCCACTGCGCCCAATGTCCCGCTGCCTGTCGTGGGGTCGATCTGGAAGGCGCCGCCCACCACGCATGAGGATGCAGCCGCGCTTGAAGTGCTGGAGGCCATCATGAGCCGGGGTGACAACAGCCGGCTCGACAATGCTCTAGTCCGCAGCGGCCGGGCCGTGCGGGTTACGGCCAATGCCTGGCTTTATCGCGACGCCGGCCAGTTCCACACCTATGCGACAGTTGCTGGCGAGGATGAAATTGGCGCGGCCAGAACAAGCCTTGATGCGGCCGTATCTGCGCTCCGGAATGAGCTCGTCAGCGAGGCCGAAATTGCCGAAGCCAAAAGCGAAATCATAGCAAGCGAATTGCGGGCCCGTGAAACCTCGCGTGGTCGGGCCTTTGCCTTGGCAGAAGGTCTCGTATCCTCCGGTGATCCCGATTTTGCCGACAAGCGATTGGCGCAGATCATGGCTATAACAGCAGATGATGTGCTGCGCGTTTCGCAAACCTATCTCGATCCGAAAAAGCAGGTAAGCTTTACGTATTCTTCCGGTCCCGACGATCCGGCAAGCTATGCCAATCCTGCGCCGAGGCCATCATATAGAGTGCTGCCCGCGGCAAGCGGTGCTATCCGTGAAGTCGCATCCGAAAGCGACCGTATGCCGCCACCTGGACCCGGCGAAGCACCGCTAGTAACCCGCCCTGACATAGTCGAGACAACGCTTGGCAACGGCATCAAACTCGTCACAGCCCAAACGGGCGAGGTGCCAATTGCCACCGTGACAATGCTGATGCCCGGCGGCAGCAAAACCGATCCGCGCGCCAAGGCAGGTCTCGCCAATCTGGCCGCCAGCCTTGCTGACAAGGGTGTGCCCGGTATGGATGCGGCACAGATTGCAGCTCGGTTTGAAAGCTTGGGCGCAAGTTTTGGTGGGGGTGCTGGCAGTGATGGTACATTGTTCAGCCTGACTGCTCCGCTGGCCAATCTGTCCGAGGCGGGCAAATTAGCTGCCACCATAATTCGCGAGGCAAATTATCCGGATGCAGAATTTGAGAGGGAGCGCAGCCGCGCAATGTCCAATCTACAGATTGCGATGAAGGAGCCGGGCAGCGTTGCGCGTTTTGTCGCGCGAACCGCCATGTATGGCGCAGCCCCCTATGGCGGCCAGGCTGGCGGTACAATCGACAGCCTTCCCGGACTGACGCGCGCAGATTTGCTGGCGCACCGAAAAGCCTACTTCCATCCCGATGCGATGCAGATTGTGGTCAGTGGTGGCATTGAGGTTGAGATGGCGCGCGGCATTGCCGAGCACATGTTCGGTGACTGGACCGTGAAAACGCCAGCCGGTGCCGTTCCGATTGATGCAAGCGGCGAAGTTCAACCTGTTCGCACCATCGTGATCGATATGCCGGATGCCGGTCAGGCAGCGGTTCTGGCAGCAATGCGCGCTCCATCGCGAAACGATGGCGATTATTATGCCCTGCAATTGGCCAACAGTGTCCTTGGCGGTGGTTCGAGTGGCCGGTTGTTTGAAGAAATCCGGACCAAACGCTCGCTCAGCTACGGCTCGGGGTCGGGTTTTGCTGATCGCACGGACGCCTCAATCCTGCAGGCCAGTGCTCAGACCACAAATGAAACCGCGGACGAGGTGGCTGAGGTTTTTCTGAATGAGTTTACCCGGCTTGGCGCAGAACCGTTGGCTGAAGATTTGCTCCACAAGCGCAGGCTTTATCTGACTGGTCGTCATGATCGGTCGCTTGAAACCAGCGGTGGCTTCAACTCAATTGTTGCAGGCTTGTTGCAGCAAGGGTTGAGCCCTGGTGAAGCGGCTCGCTACGCAGAGGCGCTGGCCTCCGTCGACAGCAATGCGGCCAGCGCAGCGGCGCAGAATTATGTTGATCCTGACAAAGCAACTTTGGTCATCGTCGGCGATGCTGATCAGTTTCTCGATGACCTTCGTGAAAACCGTCCCGATGTCGAGGTGATCACAGCAGATCAGCTGGACCTGTCGTCGGCAAGCCTAGTCAAACCGGCTGGTTAAACGCTCAATCAGGGGTGGGGAGCAAGCCCGATTTCCACCCCGGTTTTGTCGGTCAAGGCAAAGCGGTCAACCAAGTCGGCACTGGCGGTGTTGAGGCCGGTCACTTCGACACTGCGGCCATTGCGGCGCATCCGCTCGACCACCTTGTCCAATGCATCAATCGCCGAGATATCCCAGAAGTGCGCGGCCGAAACATCGATGACCACATGCGGAGCCGGGTCAGGCTGAGTGCTTTCCGGGCCGAGTGCAGCAGTGAAACGGTCGACGCTGGCAAAGAATATCTGTCCGGTGGCGGTATAGATTGCAGTTTCATTCTCTACGTGGCGGGTGACGGTAAACATGCCCATCACCTTTTGCGTGAAGAAGATACCCGACAGCAGAACGCCCACCAGCACGCCCAGCGCCAGATTGTGCGTGGCAACCACGGTGATCACAGTTGCGACCATTACGACCGAACTCTGCCAAGGGTGACGTTTGAGGTTGGGGATCGAGTTCCACGAGAAAGTCCCGATCGAGACCATGATCATGACTGCGACCAGCGCTGCCATCGGGATCTGTCCGACAATCGGGCCGAGCAGCCACAACAGGATCAGCAGGGTCAGGCCGGCGGTGAAGCATGAAAGTCTCCCACGCCCGCCGCTTGTGACGTTGATTACGGATTGACCTATCATCGCGCAGCCACCCATGCCGCCGAACATGGCCGCCGCGATATTGGCGACGCCTTGTCCGGCACTCTCGCGTCGCTTGTTTGACGTCGTGTGGGTCATGTCGTCGACAATCTGCGCCGTCAGCAAGGATTCAAGCAGGCCGACTGCGGCCATGGTGGCTGAATAAGGTGCGATGATCCGGAGGGTTTCCCAAGTCAGCGGAACATCCGGCCAGACGAAATAGGGCAGACCTTCGGGCAGCTCGCCCATATCGCTGACCGTATTGACGTTCATGTCCAGGCCAATGGTGATTGCGCCCAGCACGATGATGGCCACCAATGGTGATGGCACGGCAGTGGTCAACCGCGGCAGCAGGTAAATGATTGCCAGTGCGCCAGCGATCAGCGGGTAGGTAACAAAGGGTACATCAATCAGCTGCGGCAATTGCGCCATGAAGATCAGGATCGCGAGCGCATTGACGAAGCCGGTGATGACCGATCGGCTGACAAATTGCATCAGAAGGTCGAGCCGCAGCAACGCTGCAATCCCTTGGAAAATGCCCATCAGGATCGTCGCGGCGAACAGATATTCCACGCCATGATCGCGCACCAGAGGCACAACTACAACAGCCACCGCTGCAGTGGCCGCGCTGATCATGCCCGGCCGTCCGCCGGTAAACGCAATGACCATGGCAATCGTAATCGACGCGTAAAGGCCTACTCGCGGATCAACCCCGGCAATGATTGAAAAGCCAATGGCTTCGGGAATGAGCGCCAGTGCAACCACTATCCCGGCGAGGATTTCCGTGCGTGGATTGGTCAGCCAATCCCGGCGAAATGCAGTGGTGTCGATCATGTACTTATGGCCTGATTGGTGCAGGCAGAATTGTGCCCGTCACATTATTGCAAAGGGGGCACATACTTGTTGCAATGCACAATGCAAGCTGGCCGTGGCCTGAGTCCGGGACGGATAGCTCGCCAATACTGCGCAATCGACCCGTCTTGATCGCGTTTTATGTGGCTGACTTTGCCTCGGCTTCAGTCAGCGTTTCTGCGCCAGTATCGCTTTCATCTTCGGTCTGTTGCCGGTTCCACATTTCCGCATACAGGCCGCCCTTGGCCAGCAGCTGTGCATGACGGCCCTGTTCGGCCAGCTGGCCTTGATCCAGCACCAGAATGTTGTCCGCGTCCGCAATGGTGGACAGGCGGTGGGCGATGGCAATTGTCGTGCGATCCTGAGCAATCCGGCGCAGCGTTGCAAGTATGTCTTGCTCTGTCCGGCTGTCGAGCGCGCTGGTCGCTTCGTCCAGCAACAGGATGGGCGGGTTTTTAACCAGCGTTCGGGCGATAGCAACGCGCTGCTTCTCGCCGCCCGACAGCTTCAATCCGCGCTCCCCGACCTCGGTTTCCAGCCCCTGAGGTTGAGCATCAATAAAAGGCATGATGGCTGCATCGCGGCTGGCGCGCAGCACATCTGCCTCGCTAGCGCCGTCGCTGCCATAAGCTATATTGTAGCGCAGCGTGTCGTTGAACAGGACGCTGTCTTGCGGGACGATCCCGATGGCGGCGCGCACGCTGTCCTGTGTGACCATGGCAATGTCCTGTCCATCGATCAGGATGCGGCCTGATTGCGGATCGTAAAAACGGAACAGAAGCCGCGCGATAGTGCTTTTGCCCGCTCCCGATGGGCCGACAATGGCGGTTTGCGATCCAGCAGGCACATCAAAGCTCAGGCCTTTGAGGATTTCGCGGCCATCATCATAACGGAACTGGACATTATCGAACCGGATTGCCGCCCGTTGAACCAGCAGGGCCGGGGCACCCGGCTTATCCTGCACCTCAACCTCTGTGTCGATCAGCTTGAACATGGCACCCATATCGACCAGGCCCTGGCGGATGGAGCGATACACAAAGCCTAGCAGATCAAGCGGACGGAAAAGCTGCAACAGATAGGTGTTTACAAACACCAGATCGCCAACCGAAAAGCGACCTTGGCTCCACCCCCATACGCTATAGGCCATGGCACCGCCCATCAGCAGATTGGTAATTGCTGACTGCGCGATATTAAGGAGCCCAAGCGAGTTTTCCGATTTCAGAGCAGCGCGCGCGTAGGATTGGGCAGCCTCGCCATAGCGCGCCTCTTCGCGGCTCTCGGCGTTGAAGTATTTGACCGTTTCGTAATTGAGCAGCGAATCCACTGCCCGATCAAGCGCCTTGCCATCAAGGTCATTCATCTTGCGGCGCAGCTTGGTCCGCCATTCGGTGATCCAGCGAGTGATGGCGATGTAGGCAATCACGGTGATTGCTGTTGCGATAACCAGTTCAATCCCGAAATTGAGGTAAAAGATGACGCCGACCGCAATCAGCTCGAACGCCGTCGGCGCGATGTTGAACAAGAGGAAGTAGAGCATCGTGTCGATGCTCTTGGTCCCGCGCTCTATGATCTTGGTGACTTCGCCCGTCCGGCGCGACAGATGAAAACGCAGACTGAGGCGGTGGAGACGATGGAACACATCCTGCGCCAGCGTCAGCGTTGCGACCTGGCCGACTCGTTCAAACACAATGTTACGGATGTTGTCGAAGGTGACGCTGGTAAAGCGGCCCAGTCCATATGCCAGGACCAGCGCCATCGCGACCGATACCGCTTCGCTCGCCGCCTCGCTGCCGGACATGGTGTCGACCGCATTGCGATAGGCGTAGGGCAGGGCGAGGGTCACACCCTTGGCAAACAGTACCAGTATAAGAGCGATGACAATGCGCGCTCTTAAGGAAGGATGATCACGCGGCCACAGATAGGGAAGAAACCGCCTGAGGGTATGCCAGCCATCAGCCTCCAGTGGGCGGTTATCTCCAGTATAGGGCGGCATCAGGAAGTTGATGTGGGCGCACGCTAGGCAATTGGCAAGCGGTCGCTCTGTGAAAGCTGCTCACCGCGCGCAGCGTGGCGCAATTGGACCGATACGGTCAGAGGCGCGTGGCGTGCCTCTTGCGGAACTTGCGCTCAACATCGCGAGGCAGGTCAAACAAGATGCGCTGCTTGGAAAAGTCGATCGCAACCCGGTCAAACATTCGGAGATGCTGCATGCCTATGGATAGGACAGGCTTGTCTTTCAGGCCCAGCGCTTCAAATGCAGGTGCGTCAGCATAGGCAATCGGGACATCGCGCATGGTTATGTTCTGGATTGTCACGGTACGAGCATAGGATAATTGCCCGATCATCGAGACGCCGTTTACGTCAGTTGTAGTTATGTCTTGCGCACGCTTTGCCCTGATCCTGTCACGCAAGGCAAAATTGCCAAGGCTGGTCTGCGCTCCGGTGTCGATGATAACCGTGGCGCGAACACCTTCAATGACTGCGTCAGTAATCAGCAATTGGCCAAGTTTGTGCCGCGCGCGCACGACAATCTCGAAACCCTTCCGGCTGAAGTCGCTCTCAACGTCAGCAACCGCGATCGTATCATTACGGAAATCGATCATGACCCGCAGATCCTGCAAGCTGTCGAGCCCGATGATGCCGTCCGCACCGACATGCCGGCGTTCGAGCACGGGCGCTGCGAGATTGTGGAAGGTGCGCTCGCCCACTTCCAGATTGTCGAGTTCGACCAATTCAACCGAGCGGCGGCTGGCCATGCCGACCAAGGTGGCCATGCCAAGCGACTCAAGGCCGAGGGAATTGTTGATCTCATGCGTGACCACGGTTGCCTGTGACCCAGTGTCGATCATGAAGTTGTATGGCCCGGCGCCATCGATAGTCACCGGAATCGTCATGCGCTCGTTGCGCTCCTCTTCCAGATCTATGACTTCAGTGCCGGCTTCGCCAATGGTCGGCGCGATGCTGGGCACGACTTTCTGATCCACCACCGGCTGCGCAACTGTGATGGCCATTGCCAAGGCGGGGGCTCCCGCGATCCAGATGTTCGACATGTTTCCTCACCCGTTATTTGCCGCGCCCTTATTAAGGCAAGGCCGATTGGTATTGCTTTGAGCATCTTTGTGCCCCGACACACCTATACCATCGATGCGCGCGAATCCCGAATCGTATCGCCAGGAGGCTGATTGGCTGATGTGAAACGCATTCCGGCTCTGATTCCCGATTAAGGACGATCATCGTTCGCGCGATTCACCATGCAAGCGACGCGATTCAGGCATCTTTTTGCTGCATTGCAACCTGATTTACACCCTGAACCGCATCCAGGATGATGTGTTCAAACGCAAACCACGTCCAATCAGCGCTCTGAAACCCGCAGAAAACCGTCATTTTCGAAACTCTTTGAAATAAAATTGCAAAAAGGCGTTGACCGAATCCGAGCGTCCCCATATATGCCCTCTCACCGACGCGGCGCTGACGGTTTCCACCGCCTTCGCAGCAATCGGTCGCCAACATAAACGGACAACCGGCCCCCGGTGCAAATCGGGGATCATTTGTTGTCCGCTTCTTATGTTGGATGGCTCTTTGACATTGTTAGTTTTTGATGAAGGGACATGTGGGCGACGGCGCCAGGTCCGGGGGTTTTAAGGCTCCGGATACCTGTTAAATTTAAGCCGATTGCCACATCCTTATCACCTCCACAGGTGATTTGCGATGATGCATGTTCATTCGTATCCATTACGTTTGACAGTGCAGGTATCGGCTCCTTGAAGCTCATGCTTTGCAGGTTAGCGATCTTCGGATCGTGCTTGCTTGGTATGTGACACAAACTTGAGAGTTTGATCCTGGCTCAGAACGAACGCTGGCGGCATGCCTAACACATGCAAGTCGAACGAACCCTTCGGGGTTAGTGGCGCACGGGTGCGTAACGCGTGGGAACCTGCC
>CALBWA010000021.1 GCA_937969505.1 uncultured Erythrobacter sp.
AGGCCTCGCGATCCAAGGCATCCTCGCGGACTGATTTAGGCAAATTTCCAGTTGCGAACCGGACTATACAAAGCTGCGAACTAAGCTCGCGGCTAGCAAGGCATCTGGGCTGCGGAGATGGGATTTCCGCTTCCACCCCCAGTATACGACATAAGGGGCCAGCACAAACTGCGTCCGCTTTTGGTCATTGGCGTGTTTGTATTTTATGACCGAGATTGGGTCGTTTGCGGACGGTCGGCAATCAAGCGAAGAGATCCCGGCTAGCGAGCGTGGCCAATTCTGCGTCACGCTCCTGATCAGCCAGCAAGTGCCCATAAGTGTCAAGCGTTAGCTGGATGCTCTCATGGCCAATCCAGACCTGCAAACGCTTCAGGTCAATTTTGCTGGCGATCCAGCCGCTGGCAGCTGCATGGCGTAAGGCGTGGAACCGATACTTACCCGTCAAAATCGGACTAGCATCGTCATCCAGAACCAGTTGGCCATTCTTATCTAGTTTAGGACGCCCCAGCCCAGCCCTAACCTGCAACGGAAAGTACATGCGCCGCAGGATGTTGTTATGGCGCATTGGCGTTCCTGCGTTGCTGGGGAACACCAGCCCGATCTTTGTCGGTTTGCATCGCAGCTTCCACTTCTTCAGCTCAGCGACAAGCTGTGGCGGCATAGGGATAGTGCGCCGCCCTGCCTCACTCTTGGGAGAACCTAACTGTCCCCATTCATCGGCGCGCAGACGGACGGTCAAAGATTCTGCATTCAGATCAATATCGCGCCAGCATAGGCCGCGCAGCTCAGAGGATCGCAAGCCCATTGTGATAGCGGTCAGAATAAATGGCCGCTCATCATCGGTTGCCGCTGCGATCAATTTCTTGAGATCAGCCCGCGCTGGCGGCTCAACTCGCTCGGCCTCGCGCTTCATCTTTCCGACTTTCACGTCCGAAGCAATATTCTGGCTGATCGCGCCAATTTGCATCGCATTACTGAGGATCGCTGAAAGGGCACGAATGATTTTGCTGGCCATCGACCTCGATTGCGCCATCAGCAAATCTTGCCGCCATTCGATTAGTTGAGTCTTTGAAAGCTGGGACAGCTTCAATTCTCCAAACTTGGGCACGATATGCAGCCGCGCCAATTCACGATAACGCTTGATCGTGCTGCGCTCTAGACCTTCAGCATCGGCAGCCGCTATCCAGAGATCGGCTGCAACCGCAACCGTGATGCTATCTCGGTCGTGCGTGTGTCTACCCTGCCTGATCTCATCCCTTGCGCGATCAGCATAGGCGGCTGCCTCTTTCTTCGTCGAGAATTGACGAGCACGTCGCTTGCCGTTCTGGTCCTTGTAATCCACCAGCCAGGCGCTCTTCTTGAGGCCTTTGGGTGAAGTCCAATCGCGTTTGCGTATAGCTGTCATATCAATCCCTCTTCAGAAAGGCACCGGAGGACCACCATCGGCGTAGTCCCAAAGCTGTTGACCTTCATCCCGCTTCTTGGACCATTCGCCGTACTCAGGTGACCACTTAGGGCGGTGAACTTGCCCTACATCACCGGCAAGCCGATTGACCCGCTCTAGCAAATAGTCGGCTCTCAATATCTGCATCCCCGCCCGCGATGCTGTCTCTGGTCTTGGGAAACAGAGCACCTGCTCTGTCAACGAAGTAAGATCATGCACTGAGACGATGTCTTCTCGCGAACCATCCCGTGCCACAGGTGGTTGCCCAGCTACACAGACAAAAGTCTCAAAGTCTTCGCGATACCCTAAGCGAGAGTGTGCGCGACCGAATGCAGCTTGGAACCGATCCCAATACAAAGTTACCAGATCTGTTGCGGCCTTCGCTGCCAAACCTGTTCCCAACACCTCAAATGCGACAGCAAGTTGCAAGAGGTGTTCGGCAGTATAAGTCATTCGAACACCCCGCCCAATGTTCACGCCGTGCGGGAACTCCAACCTTTGAAGTTGCTTCATACGTGATCGAAAGGTTGAGACCTTATCGGGATGAACCCCCAAATACGCCGCCAAGATTGCCTCCAGTTGCCGATAAGTAAGTTTCACCCGCGTTATCCCCCGATTTGGTTACGGGTGTAGCCCTATCCTCTTGCGCGGAGTCAATGCAACTGTAAAGGTCATTTTGGATACAGTCGTAACTTAGCTGTGCACAAAGGAAGAACAATGCTTGCAAATGACCTCATCAAAGGAGCAAAGTCTGTTGAAGCGGAAACCGGTGGAATGATCTCGCAACGTCAAGTTTATCACTTGGTCGAGCAGGGCCATCTGCCAGTTATACGTAAAGGGCGCTCGATGTATTTCAGGCGTTCAGAACTCGAAGCAGCATTTCGCTCTGAGATGTGAATAGCTTCCTGCTTGGCTGGGTTGGTTAGAAACTCTGGCAGTCAAGCAGTATCCCAACACCAGAAGGGGTTCGGTCAAATTGGAAAGCCCAGTCCGAAAGGCAGAGGGGCGACCGGCGGGGTCTAGGAAAGCCCCGAAAGCAACTGCTAAGCATCTGGCGGCCTAACGACCAGAAGCGCCCTTAAGCGACGGTCGGCTCCGAGGTTCAGGCTTCACCGATTAAAACGCAAAGTGGCCGGACTGCCTTTGCCATCGGATTACTCATTGAGTGTCCAGAGGCAGGGGTAGTAGTCCTATGCCCTTTTCGCTCAGGTCTCACCAAGGTTCAGATAGGATCAGAACACGTTGAGCAAGCGGAACTAAGCAAGTTCGATATCGCTTGGCCCGATGGCCCGTTGGTCGATGCGGTCAGAATTGCCTCGATGACTTGCCAAAAGAAACTAGAAAATTCGGAAAATTTTTGAGATTTATCGGGCGTCCAAACGTTGAATGAGGCCAATCGCCGCCATCATTTCGACCGAACAAAGGTCGTCAAGATAATCGAACTCATGAAGCAACCGGTCGTAAGTGCGCTTATGCATTCCTTTTGGTCGTGTGGGGTAGTTACCCCAACCTTGCTGACACCCCAGCTTCTTTTGCAACCGGAATAAGCGCTCGAAAATCGCGTCCTTTCTCGGAATTCGTTGAGAATGATACCCCAATTTCCAGGCCCCGCGTGATGCAAACCTGTCACCTTGAGGTGGCAAGTACAGCTTTCCGATGCGCGAGCCATTGTAAGGGCAGATCATCCACCACCTCTTGCCGCCAAAATTTGGCTCGGTGTAGACTAGCCGAACAGCTTGTTTGACTTCCTCCTGTTCGTGACCCTCCTCCCTTGTGTAGGTTAGAAAGAGATTTGAATATTCGGGGGCACGCATATCAGCCCGATAACTGATGCTTCCGGCAGGATTGCCGCCACTATTCCAATAGATCGTTCCAGAGGTTTCATTGCCCGCCCGCACCATGTCCTTTCGCATCATCCACGCCAGATCGATGCGCCGCGAAGCGTCTGCCGTTGGCCTTCCGTATTGTCGCCCTGATCCATAACCACCCATTAGGCTGTATTAACAGTCTAATACAGCCTAATGGAAGCCCGGGTGTCTATATATTCGCTTCCAGCAATTCGATTTCGTCCTGAGTGAGGTTGAACAGGGCATAGACCTGCGCGTTGATCGCGCTTTCCGCCTGCGCGATTTCGGCGCTGAGTTGATCGATGCGCGCTTTGGTTTCGGCAATCCAGTCTTGCCAATCGTTACGGTCTTTTAATGGGACTTCGGCTTTGAGGCTCTTTTTGACCTCTTTTTGGAATGCGGCGAAGTCGGACAGCAACCACCATTCTTTCAACTTGCTAGATAGCTTTGCGGATGCCGTGTCGGCGGCAAGATCAGGGATGCGGCGGGTGATGCTCAGCTGGAGCGCGTAACGCAGTTCAGCGGCGGTCTGAGCGGCTTCCGCGAGTTTGCCGAGAGCTTCCCTCTGGTCTGGCGTGGCATGGGGGATTGGAAGCTTGCCTAAGCCTTTCGGCTGGATCTCAAAAAAACCTCCCTCTTTAGGAGTGAAGAGGTCTGGTAGGAATATCTCAGCAACAGATGAGTTCAGTAAGCCAAGCAAGAAGTCGGTTTCGGCTCCGGCTGTCATAAAATATGACGTGTTGCCAAGAAAACCACCTGAGGAGTCGGCTGCAAATGTGGGACGACTAGAGATTTTTGTGGAGAGAATCTTTCTCTCACTGAACCGATCATAAAAACTACAGGCTCGGAGTTCCCACCAATAGTCCCCTTGATCAGATCGTTTCCTGCAAGCGGTTTCATGTGTTGAAAGCAACTCGCACACCTCGGGGTATTTGACTTTCAGTTTTTGCCATTGTGTAGCTTCGTCTGCGCGCCCAAATATCCTGTCTGTCCATCCGCGTTCGAAAAGAATGAGCCAGACATCGCGAGCTTCAACTCGCCATCTTTCGATATCCCTTCCGCCTATCCAAGGTTTCAAAATGTCTGCGCTTGCAGGGTTTTTGGAAACCAGCTCGTTTCGAACATTACCATCAACTAGAAAAGCAGGATTACGGCCGGTCGTTATTCCTCTCGTCGCTTCGGAAACGAGCTCACCTAAGCATGTTTTGCCAGAGGTAAGCTTGGATCGCAGCCGGGCCAACTCTGGGGATTCAAATTGCCAAAACCCAGCGCCCAAATGACTTTGGAGAAATGGAGCTTTTGCGTCCGAGAAAGCCTCTCCAAAGCTCCCTGAGGGCATCTGATCAATGTTCCAAAAATGAAATTCATGGCCGCTTTCCGGGAGAGCTGCCTGCAATGTCAAGATGACTGGGTATGCTGTTACCCCCTCAAAGACTTGGTTGTCACCGAAGTTTAGCAAACTCTCGAGCTTCGCATTCTTGCGCAGAAAGTTGCGTAAATGCTTTCCAGCATCAACCTTAAAGAAAGTGGCCGAGCTGATATAGCCGAGCCGCCCGCCCGGTTTCAGGATACGCACGCCTCGCTCGAAGAAGTAAGCATAAAGATCAGCGACTCCGTGGAATACTTCGAAGCGGTCTTTGAGGTAGGGCTTAAGCTCCTTCAGCAATTCCTGTCGGACATAGGGCGGATTGCCCAGGACCACATCAAATCCGCCTTCGGCGAACACATCGGGAAAGGCCTCTTTCCAGACAAAGCCATGCTCGCGGTAAGCGTAGGAGCTATCTTCGATCAGGCTGTCGCCCACACGCAAACTGCCATCCAAGCTGTCGAGCACTTTGCCGCGCCGTGCGGTCTTGATCCAAAGCGAGAGTTTGGCGATCTCCACGCTTTCTGAGTTCACATCCACGCCGAACAGATTGTTTGTCAGGATTTCACTGTCCGGATCGAAAAGGTCGCGACCGCCCGTTAGTGCAGCGAGCTTGCCGTTCACTCGCTCAAGCTCAGCCTTCATCCAATCAAACGCAATCACCAGAAACACGCCAGAGCCGCAGGCTGGATCAACAATTCGCAAGCTTGTTAGCTGTTGGCGATACGCTTCCCACGCTTCATTTTCAGCGCCTTTGCGCTTCCACTTGATTTCTTCATCATCGGCCTTTGCGCCCTTGGCGGCATATTCGGCCAAAATGCCATCAAAGATTTTGCGGCAATGGGTGCCCAGCGTTTGCTCGACAATAAAGCGCGCCACATAGTCAGGCGTGTAGACCACACCATCGCGTTTGCGCCGCCCGCTCGTGCCGCTTGCCCTCTTTTCGGTTGGCGCTTCGCCCAGCGCCTCGGCCTGCAATTGTTCGACATCGGCAATCGATTGCTCGAAAATATGACCCAGCACAGTGACAGAGATTTCGCTCGCAAAATCATACGCGCCAAGCCGTTTGAACCCTTCGCATATCTCATCTGGAATGGTCAGCGAGCGGATGATGGGATCACGCGCGAACAGGCCGCCATTGTAGCGCGGGATATTGAGCTGGTCCGATCCCTGATCGATGGCGCTGAACAGGCCCAGGAAGTTCTCCCAGACGGGTTTAGGATTGTAGGGATCATTGTGCTCGAAAGCGTTGAGCAGGCTGTCATCAGGGACAAGACCGTTATCTTCGGCAAAGGCAATAAACAGCACCCGGTCCAGAATGGTCTGGCCAACGCCAATCGCCTCTAACGGCTCGATATCCGCTTTGGCCGCTCGCACTGCCCCAATCAGACTGGAGCGCAGCATCTTGTAATCGGTGTAAAGCGCATCGGTGATGTCTTTATCTTCGGCGCGGCTTTCAGTAAGCAAACTAGCCGTTTCGCCTGAAAGCAGGTTGTCGGCGCATAGCAACAAGGCAAAGCGTTGATATTCATCTGGCTGGTGAAGTTTGGCGAGGTCAAAACTTTCGAAGAATTGCCGCCCGTCCGCATAGCTGTAGAGCCGGATTTCAAGATAGTTGGAGACCAGCACCCATTTGCTGCCCACATTGTTGCTGGCATATTCCCACGCCTGATCGACCGGGCTTTTGGCGCGCCCCGGCATGATGGCATCGAGGTCTCTCGTTTTCGCGCCCTTCAACTCGAAAGGGGCAAGGATAGCCTTCTTGTCTTTGGCAAATTGGCCAAGCGCTAGATCGACTGAACCAGCTCCAATCTGGGTTTCCACGTCAACTGTCCAAGAGCCGCTTTCATTGAAATCAGCATAGCCCAACACTTCGCAAACAATTCGTTGTTTGAAATTGCCATGCAGCGCGGTTTCCTTCTGTTGGTTGATCGATCCGTCATCAATCGTTGCAGCCCAATCTCACAAGATAGCGAGCTTTGCTGGATCAGGCGGCTCAGCTCGTCCGATGTGGCGCGCGATAGTCTTGCGATTGAATAGCTGCATGTTCCGCCTGAGTAATTGCAGTAGTTGGCTTAACCGCTGCCCGCCCAAGCGACAAATATTTTCCTAAATCAATTGGGAATTTCAATGACGCCTTCGAGCTACCGACAGACAAAGACAACCATGCGCTCTCTATTTCGCTCTACTTTGGTGAAACCTCCGCACGTGCGGGCGAGAAACTGTATTTGCGTTACAGACAAAGATCATTGCTGGTGTCCAGTTTGAAGAACAGAGAGATTTGATGTCCCCCTACGCTTAAGCCGACATATCAACACTTCGCCAAAGTCCGACATAAAATCGCGCAAATTGAACAGGCGTTATAGCGACCGGATTCCATGTCGCCTATAAGTTGCGCGGACTAGCCGGAATTGATCGGAAACCGGCGAGAAATGGCGGAAATGCTCGCAACACTGTGCAACATTCCAATTGCACTCTGACTGGCGCAGACTTGAAAACAATCAAGATAAATCAAGAGTTTGGTTGGTAGCGGAGGAGGGACTTGAACCCCCGACACGCGGATTATGATTCCGCTGCTCTAACCACCTGAGCTACTCCGCCGCACCAATCGCCATCGCTCGCAATTCGAGGGAGGCAAGGCGGCGCATTTAGGGGCGCACCGGCCTGCGGTCAACACCGTTTAAACCTTTTCGCGACCCCTGAAGGCAAACCTACCCATCAATTCCCATGGTCCCCTGCGATAGCGATGCAGCGCAAGGCCATGGAAGGCAAAGCTGCGCGGCTCAATTACGGGTTCAAGATGCTCTTGCAGCGCCCTTGCTTCTTCGATCGTCACCTTGTTCTGGACCGTCACATGGAGCCGCGGACGGTGCTGGTCCTGACCCGTCAGCAGACCGTGAAAATGATCGGCGATATGGTCACGCAAATGCAGGATGCCCTCGCTTTCCAGCTTCAGCGCAGTGCCCTTGCCCAGCGGCATCACTCCAACCAGCCGGGCATCAACCGGAGCAAGTTCGCTGGTGAGGTGCTTGCACACATCGCTTAGCTCCTCCGCGCATTGAGGAGGGAGGGCGTGGAACAGCGTTACATGCGCTTCAAGATAATTGCGCTCTGGCGGAAAGTGGGCATCGCGCAGCCGTGTCGCCCAGCGGTGCAGATCGGGCGGCAATTGTGCGGTCAGGATGATGGGCGCATCATCCATCGCTGCTAAATGCCGTTCTCAAGCCGGAATGCGCGCCATTTGCGCACATTGGCGTTATGTTCCTCCAGCGTCCGGGCAAAGGCGTGTCCGCCGCTGCCATCTGCCACATAGTAAAGCGCATCGGTTTCAGCCGGGTCGAGCGCAGCGGCGATGGCCTCGCGCCCCGGATTGGTGATCGGACCGATCGGCAGGCCGGCGATCGCGCGCGTGTTGTAAGGGTTGGGATCACGCAATTCGGAAACCCGGATCTCGCGGCCCAGCGGCTTGCCCTTGGTGATCGGATAGATAGTGGTCGCATCTGCCCCCATCTGCATGTTGATGCGTAGCCGGTTGGACATGACCCCGGCGATCATGCGCCGTTCCTCTGCAACAGCGGTTTCCTTCTCGATAATCGAGGCCAGAATGACGGCATCGGCGACACTGTCGACCGCTGTATCCGCGCTGCGTTTGGGCCAGGCTTCGGCAAGATAGGCTGTCATGGCATCCTGCATGCGCGACAGCACAGCCTGACGGCTCTCTCCGCGCTCGAAATCATAGGTGTCGGGCAGAACCGAACCTTCGGCTGGTACGGCCACTTCTCCGGTCAACAATTCTTCTGCCATCAGACGTTCCATAACGAGAATGGACGGCATGCCTTCGGGAATTGTGATGAAGCGGCGGATCACATCCCCGCTCTGGAATACAGCCAGAATGTCGCCCTGATCCATTTGCGGCGTCAGAGCAAATTCGCCAGCCTGGATCGCCTCGTCCCCGCCCAGCAGTTTGGCCCGCAGCAAGAAACCATCAGCCGAAGTGATATGGCCTTCTTCCTGCAGTTTTCGAGCGACTGAGGTCAGGCTGGAACCGCTGGAAATGGTGAAAGCCGTGTCCTCTTCAATGCTGGCAGAGCCGAACATCCCGCCAGCCAAGACTACGGCAATTCCGGCCAGAGCTGCGAGAATGACCGCGATGAGGCAGCCCTTCCGCTTCATGCCTAGTCGACTTTCTGCATGATGAGCGAGGCATTGGTTCCGCCAAAGCCAAAGCTGTTGTTGAGCACAGCGCGCACTTCGCGTTTCTTGGCCGTTAGCGGCACCAGATCAACGCCTTCGGTGCCTTCGTCAGGCGTCCGAAGGTTGAGCGTGGGCGGCACGATCTGATCGCGCATGGCCAGAATGCAGAAAATCGCCTCGACCGCACCGGCACCGCCCAGCAAGTGGCCGATGGCTGATTTGGTCGAGCTCATTGAAGCGCCCGACAGATCATCGCCCAGCACGCGCTTGACCGCTGCCAGTTCGATCGTGTCGGCCATGGTCGATGTGCCGTGTGCATTGACATAATCGATGTCGCCAGCATTCAGGCCGGCCTTTTTCAGCGCCATGCGCATGGCCAGTTCGGCACCCTTGCCTTCGGGATGCGGCGCCGTGACGTGATAGGCATCGCCCGACAGGCCATAGCCTGTCACTTCGGCATAGATCGTCGCGCCGCGTGCCTTGGCGTGTTCATATTCTTCCAGAACGACAACGCCTGCACCCTCGCCCATGACAAAGCCGTCACGGTCCTTGTCATAGGGGCGGCTGGCCTCGGTAGGGCGATCATTCATGCTCATGTTCAGGGCGCGTGCCTGGGCAAACCCGGCCACACCAAGCGGGTTGATCGTGCCTTCTGCACCGCCTGCCAGCATAATGTCGGCATCGTCATCCTTGATCATCCGTGCAGCATCGCCGATCGAATGCGCGCCCGTGGAGCAGGCCGTAACCACGGCATGGTTGGGGCCCATCAGGCCATATTTGATCGACACCTGGCCTGAGATCAGATTGATAAGCCGCCCATGAACGAAGTGCGGAGAGACCCGGCCCGGTCCGCGTTCGTGCAAATTGACCGATTCAATCTCGATACCCGGCAATCCGCCAATGCCAGAGCCGATCGAGCAACCGGTCCGCAGTTTCATCTCTTCGCTCATTTCCTCCAACCCGGCGTGTTCCAACGCCTGGCCAGCGGCATCAATTCCATAGACGATGAACGGATCGACTTGTCTTTGAACCTTATGGTCCACCCGCTTGTCCGGGTCGAAGCCATATTCATGATCAGCCGGCTTCACCTCACAGGCGATCTGGCATTTCTGGTTGGAGGCATCAAAACGGGTGATCGGCCCGGCACCGCTGGTTCCTGCAATCAGGTTTTTCCAACTCGTCTCGACATCGCCGCCCAAGGGGGTGACAAGGCCAAGTCCGGTTACAACGACACGCCGCATTCTATCCTCCGCAAAAATGCCACAGGCCCGGCCCGCAAAAGGGGCCCGGGCCTGTTAAGAGCCGCTACACAAGGTAGCAGATCCAGCAAAAAGGCCTCAGCCCTTGTGCTCTTCAATATATTTGGTTGCATCACCGACAGTGGCGATCTTTTCAGCCGCATCATCGGGGATTTCGACACCGAATTCTTCTTCGAATGCCATTACCAGCTCAACAATGTCGAGGCTGTCTGCGCCCAGATCGTCAATAAAGCTGGCTTCTTGCGTTACCTTGTCGGCTTCCACACCAAGGTGTTCAACGACAATTTTCTGTACGCGATCAGGAGTATCACTCATTCTAGTTCCCTCTTGAATTGGGGGGTTAATGTATTGCCATTGGCCCTAATCAACGCCGCGCAAGAGCGCAAGGGGCGATAATGCGCCGCGCTGACAGTGTCTGAAGCATTTGCGGCTCCATGATAGCCATTTTCCTCAGTTGATAAATCAGACGAACAGCGCCTGTGCATCTTCAAGATGGATGTCATCGCGCTGAATAACAGACCGCTTGATCATATATTTGTGCCAGCTTCCAAAGGTGACAAGCGCGTTCAGTCCTTGTCCGGAAATGTCGTCCAATGTGCGATTGATGAGATCAGTATGAGCCGTGTTGATCTGCGTCCAGCCACCAGCGCCCAGATCCTGGTCGAAGTAACGCTGATAGGGTGTCTGCGCTGCTTCCACCAGTCCGTCATACTCGTCTGTATGAATGAACAGCGGATCATCCCCGCGCCCGGCCAGGTTGCGCGGGTAGGCGCGCCGGGCAGCCAAATGCTGTGTCCATTGATCTGCGCGCGTCGGATCGTTTTCAATGCGTTTGAGCGCGGCCTGCCGATTGTCGGCAATCGCCTGAGTCCAGCCAGCCGTACCAACGATCTGGAAATCCATATCGCGCGTCAGTGGAAAAATGACATCGGTGTATTCGGGAAAGACCCTTGTTCTTGGTTCGGTAACTTCGCCCGTTTCAGCAAAGCTACGCTTGGCCTCTGCAATGCGATCCGGCGGGATTTCCGTCAGTATAACGTCCGGCTTCGCCTTGATGATCGCATCTCGGAAAACGTCGAGCGAATAGGACTGGCTTTGCCGGTGAGTCGAATGGATCGTGCCCAGAATGGTGAGCCTGGTTGCTCCCTGCGGAATGGCGGGTCTGGCACATCCGACCAGCGGATGAGCGACAATTGTGCTGGCAAGACTGCCCGCAATGGCTGCGCGACGAGTTGTTTTCATAGACATACCTTCGACAAATACGCATCTAAAGTTACGCACAACCTGCAAGATTACCAGCGATCAGGGACAACAGGAACCGATGCTCACATTCTACAGCGACCATCAGATGAACCATGCCCCCATGCGCGAACTTAACAATGGCGCGTGGATGGATTACGCCGAATGTCCCGAACGGCTCGTCTCCATCCTTTCAGCAATCAATACGGTCAGACCCCCGGACGATCACGGCGCGGCCGTAATCGAGGCTGTCCATGACAAGGCATATCTAACCTTCCTGCGCAATGCGTATGGCGAATGGCGCGAAGCGGGCCGCGAAGGGGACGCGATTGGCTATGCCTTCCCCATTCGTGCCCGGCGCAAGCTGGACCATACACGCATCGATGCCAAACTGGGCGCGTTTGGCTTTGATGCCGCATCCCCCATTGCAGCCGGCACATGGGAGGCAGCCTATTGGAGCGCCCAATGTGCGATCAGCGCAGTTGAGGCTGTCCACGCAGGAGATGCCCGGCGCGCCTTTGCCCTGTGCCGCCCGCCCGGTCACCATGCCGGAGCTGATTATTACGGCGGATATTGCTATCTCAACAATGCGGCCATCGCAGCCCGCCGGGCGCATGCTCTGGGTCTTGGTCCTGTCGCGGTGCTGGATGTCGATTACCACCATGGAAATGGCACGCAGGACATTTTCTACACCGATCCGGATATCATATTTGCGTCCATCCATGCCGACCCAAAATGCGATTATCCCTATTTCTGGGGGCACGCAGATGAATGCGGGGCTCACGATGGGTTGGGAACAACACTGAACCTTCCCCTGGCGCGCGGCACGCAGTGGGCACAGTATCAGCCTGCCCTTGCCAAGGCGCTGGACACAATCGCTCACTTCGGGGCGAAGTTTTTGGTCATCAGCTACGGCGCTGATACCTTTGCGCAGGACCCCATTTCCCATTTCGCGCTAACCACAGACGATATGCAGGCGATGGGCAGCCAGATTGCACAGGCCGGGCTGCCCGGCGTCATCATCATGGAAGGCGGTTACCGGATTGATGCTCTGGGAAATAATGTCGCTGCATTCCTATCGGAATTGGGCTGAAACCTGCGAAATTTCCCGGCAAGATGACCATGTTTTGGTCTGCAACACGCGGATCTTGGTCTTTTCCTCGGCTCACCGCAGCTGACGTCCGGCTGGTCTAACACTTCGGATCAATTGGCAAGGCGAGCCGTTAAGTTATTGAAACCGCGACGCATTCGGCCAAGCGGAAGTAAAACAAACTATCCAGGACACCATGTCACAGACAGTTGAAACTCTTAAGACACTTACCCAAACCACTTATGATTCCATTGAAGGCTATCGCAAAGCCGCCGACAAGGCGACCAGCCCGAGCTTGAAGGAGGCGCTGAGCAGCCGCATTGACGAGCGCTCGCGCACACTGAACCAGTTGAACGAGGCGCTGAAGATGGAAGGCGAGGAGCCAATCTCCTCATCCAGCACTCTGGCATCCATGCACCAAAGCTTTCTCAGCATTGCCGATGCTTTTGAAGACGGCGACGAAGCAGCAGCCGAACGCGTGGAAGAAGGCGAAGACTATCTCGTCGGGAAGTTCCGCGATGCGCTGGAAGATGATGTCGCGGATATTGATCCCTCGGCACTTACGGTCATCCAGACTGCCTATAAGGAAGTGCAGCAAGGCGAACGTTTTGGCGACATGATTGAACGTCAATACGCGTAAACCGCATGATTGATTGGGTGGCTCAATGGCATGGCGCCGCTCGCGATGCGAAGTCGTAACAAACGACTAGTTGTGCCAGCTATCCGGTGTTGAGCCGCGATCGATCCACGCGATTGGTCAGGCAGGCTCCACCAGCCACTCAATTCAAGCAAACGAAAAGCGTCCGGAGCGATCCGGGCGCTTTTTGCATGTGCAGGCGTCAGGCGGCAGGGTCTGTCTTGGGCGGCTCGATTGTGCGCAACATGAGCTCGCGCAATTGAACCGGCTCGGCTTTTGACGGAGCGCCCATCATCAAATCCTGACCCTTCTGGTTCATCGGGAAGGCGATCACTTCGCGGATAGCTTCCTCGCCAGCCAGCAGCATCACGATCCGGTCAATGCCGGGGGCCGAACCGCCATGAGGCGGCGCGCCCAGTTTGAACGCCTCGATCATGCCGGAAAATTCGCGGTCAACTGTCGCCTTGTCATATCCGGCAATCTCGAATGCCTTATACATGATTTCCGGCTTGTGGTTCCGGATCGCGCCAGAGGACAATTCGTAGCCATTGCAGACAATGTCATATTGCCACGCCTTGATGGTTAGCGGGTCCATCGTTTCCAGCGCTTCCATCTCGCCCTGCGGCATCGAGAAAGGGTTGTGGCTGAAATCAACCTTTTTGGCTTCCTCGTCATATTCGAACATCGGGAAATCGACGATCCAGCAGAATTTGAAGCAATTTTCTTCAATCAGCCCCAGCTGTTCGCCCACCTGCGTGCGCGCAGCACCGGCCAGCTTGGCCGCATCCTTTTCCTTGCCAGCTGCAAAGAACAGGCCGTCATCCGGGCCAAGCCCCAGCTCGTCATACAGCTGGGCCATCAGGTCGGGGCCGTGGTTCTTGGCAATCGGGCCGCCGAACTCGCCGCCCTTGCGCGTGACATAGCCAAGGCCGGCAAATCCCTCGCCGCGAGCCCAATTGTTCATATCATCAAAGAACTTACGGCTCTTCTCATTGGTGTTTGGCGCGGGCACCACGCGGACCACGCCGCCCCCGCCTACAATCTTCTCGAACAGGCCAAATCCGCTCTTTTCAAAGTGGCTGGTCACGTCAGAGATAATCAGCGGATTGCGCAGGTCAGGCTTGTCACTGCCATACTTCAGCATCGCTTCGGCATAGGGGATGCGCGGAAAATCCCCGCTCGCGGTCACGCTCTTGCCATCGGCAAATTCGGCGAACACGCCCGCCAGCACGGGCTCCAGCGCCTGAAACACGTCTTCCTGCGTGACAAAGCTCATTTCAAAATCGAGCTGGTAAAACTCCAGACTGCGATCGGCACGCAGATCTTCGTCGCGGAAGCATGGGGCAATCTGGAAATACCGGTCAAAACCTGACACCATCAGCATCTGCTTGAACATCTGCGGCGCCTGGGGCAGCGCATAGAAATTGCCCGGATGCATCCTGCTGGGCACCAGAAAATCGCGCGCGCCCTCAGGTGACGATGCAGTCAATATCGGGGTCTGAAACTCGGTAAAGCCCTGATCGATCATGCGCTGACGCAGCGAAGTGATCACCTGGCTGCGCAGCATGATGTTGCGATGCATGGTTTCGCGCCGCAAATCGAGGAAGCGATACCGCAGACGGATGTCTTCGGGATATTCCTGCTCGCCAGCAACCGGCATCGGCAGTTCTTCAGCTGCACTTTGCACTGTGATTGAGCGGGCGAAGACTTCGATCTCGCCGGTTGGCAGATCGGTGTTGACGGTTTCGGGCGTGCGCGCCTTCACCTCGCCATCGATGGTCACCACGCTTTCAGCGCGCAGCTTTTCCAGCGCAGCCAATGCAGGCGAATCCTCGTCCGCGACGATCTGGGTCATGCCATAATGGTCGCGCAGATCGATAAACAGGACGCCGCCATGGTCGCGTTTGCGGTGGATCCAGCCTGACAGGCGGACGGTTTCGCCCGTGTCCTTGGCCGACAATTGTGCGCAGTTGTGGGTACGATAGGCGTGCATCTACAATCTTTCCATTTTCGGAGCTATGGCGCTAAGGCGCGCAACCAAGGTTTGGCGCGGCGCAAATTACGCGTCGCTCTAACCGAATATCGCGCGCGCTAACAGGGCAAGCACAGCGATTTGTCAAGCCAGCATGGTTTTACCACGCCGGAATTGCAGGCAGCCGTGCACACACATTGCCGCCAGGGATCAACATATTGGCCACAAGGCCGAGGGGCGGTACTCCGCCCGACCAACAGAAAAGACCAGAATGAAGATACATGATCTGATCACCACCACTGCCGAGCTTGAGCAATTGTGCGAGCGTCTGGCGAAGTCGGAATTTGTCACCATCGACACCGAATTCATGCGCGAGAACACCTATTGGCCTGAACTGTGCCTGGTGCAGATCGCCAATGAGGAGGAAGCCGCCGCCATCGACCCACTGGCAGACGGGATTGATCTTGCCCCGCTGCTCGACCTGATGTGCGAGAATGAAGACGTGCTCAAAGTCTTCCATGCGGGCGGGCAGGACGTTGAAATCATCGTCAACATGACGGGCAAGACCCCGCACCCCATATTCGACACGCAAATCGCCATGATGGCGATCAGCCAGTCCGAACAGATCGGCTACGCCAATCTGGTGGAAAGTTGGCTGGGCTTTACCGTCGACAAGGGCGCGCGCTTTACCGATTGGAGCCGCCGGCCGCTGACCGATCGGCAAATCGAATATGCGATTGGCGACGTTACCCATCTGTCAAAGATCTTCCCGATGATCCTGAAAAAGTTGATCAAGACAGATCGTGGCGGATGGCTGAATGCCGAGATGGAAAAGCTGGCCGATCCGTCCAATTACATTACCGACCCGTCAATGGCGTGGCGGCGCATCCGCTCGCAGGGGCGCAATCCGCAGGTTCTGGGCCGGTTGAAAGCGCTTGCCGCATGGCGTGAAGGTGAGGCGCAGCACAAGAATATACCGCGCGGCCGGATCATGCGCGACGAAACGCTGGCCGACATCGCCAGCCACCCCCCGCGCAAGCAGGCCGACCTTGCCAAGGTGCGCGGGCTGTCTGGCGCATGGCGGGACAATGACATTGGCGACCGGTTGATGAGCGTGCTGGAAAAGGCGCAACCGCTCGACAAGTCGGAAATGCCGGAAAAAATGAAGCGCGGTGCTCCGCTGGGCAAGGAAGGCGCCCTTGTGGCCGATCTGCTCAAGCTGTTGCTGAAGATCAGGGCGCGCGAAATTGATGTGGCAGCGCGCCTTTTAACCAAGGCAGACGAGATGGAAGCGCTGGCCGCCGGGCTGCGCGATCTGCCGATCCTGAAAGGCTGGCGGTATGACGTGTTCGGCCGCGACGCGCTGGAACTGGTTGAAGGCCGGCTGGCCTTTGCCGTGCGAGATGGCAAGCTGCTGATGACCCATATCGATGATATGCATGCCTCGATGGAAGAAGGCCTGGCGGAGGATAAAGAGCCCGCCTCCAACGAACCCGCCACCAAAGAACCCGACAGCGCAGATAGCGCACCGGACGAAAGCACCGATGCCGAGCAAGAGCACGCTTCACAATGAGGGCTGTCCCATGAGAGGCATCACCGCTTGAGCACATATCTGCCCACCATCAAACAGCTGCAATATCTGGTTGCGCTGTTCGAACATGGCCATTTCGGCCGTGCGGCAGAGGCAAGCTATGTCTCCCAGTCGACCCTGTCGGCAGGGATCAGGGAACTGGAATCGCTGCTTGGCGTAACCTTGGTCGAACGCAGCCGCCGCGTGGTCCGCTTTACTGCGCTGGGTGAGCAGGTCGTGGCCAAGGCACACCGGCTGCTGCGCGAGGCGGAGGAACTGAGCGATCTGGTCCAGGCCGCGGGCAAGCCGTTGGTCGGCACTGTGCGGATGAGCGTAATCCCGACCATTGCCCCGTTCATGTTGCCGCGCATCTTGCCGCGATTGCGCAAGGACCGGCCCGAATTGAAACTGTTTCTGCGCGAGGAAACCAGCGCCGATGCTGTCGAATCGCTGCATCATGGCCGGGTCGATTGCGTGCTGCTCGCCCTGCCCTTTGCGACGGGTGAGGTGGAACAAGCCTCCATCGCAAAGGATCAGCTGTATGTCGCGTTTCCCAAGGATGACCCGCGCGACCCGCCCGCGACAATATCTTCGTCCATGATTGATGAAGGCCGCTTGCTGCTGCTGGAAGACGGCCATTGCCTGAAGGAACACGCGCTGGCGGCCTGCAATCGGCCCGAACTGCGCGCATCAGCTACGATGATTGGCACCAGCCTGCACACACTGGTGCAGATGGTGGACAATGATCTGGGACTGACAATGTTGCCGGAAATGGCGATCGAGGCCGGAATTCTCAATGGAACCGACGTGATTGCGCGGCCTTTGAAAGCGGCGAATTCAAGCCGTGAAATCGCTTTGATATGGCGCAAGAATTCGCCGCGCGGGGAAGAATTCAAATTGCTGGCAGAGGAATTCAAGTCCGGATGATGTCAAATATCCGTAAACGCCCAGAGCGTCAGGTCCTAATTCTTATGCAGTGACCGGGATCAAACCGCGGTCTTCGGCCACGCGCTTCAGCTTGCGGGCCGCAATGATCGGTACGATCACCGACAAGGCAATGCCGCCAAGTGAGCAAACGCCCAACCAGATCGCCATAGCCGATCCGCCCGATTGATACATGGCGTAAAGCACTGGCACAGCCAGAATAACTCCGCGCACTTCATTGAAAATCAGGGCGAGAAATCCAGCCTTGAAGAACAGGCCGAGAAAAGATGAAAGTGTTGCACTCATGTCGACCTGTCTACGGCCGATAAGTTGACAAGGTGTTTATACGTAGCGAACTTTTGCGTCTGCATCGGGGGCCTCTTTATCGCCCCCCTCCACATGGTATTTACGTGGGAAACCCGCGTTTGGTTTCACACCTCGCACGAAATATTTCCCGAAATGGCTTGAACAATGTTGCGCGCAGCTTGCCGCATCAGTCCATGTGGCGAACACCGACCCGCAGATAGTCCCAACCCGTAATGAGGGTCAGTATGGCTGCCCCCCACAGGGTCCAGATGCCGACGGTGTGAGGAATGTTGAAGACCCGGTCCAGCGCATAAAAGTTCCAGTCCGGCAGACCGCCAGCCAAAATGAGCGAGCCCAGAGCCACCATTTGCAAGGTCGTTTTCCATTTGGCGAGTTTCGATACCGGCACTGACACCTGAATCCCGCCAAGAAATTCGCGCAGACCCGACACCGCTATTTCGCGCACCAGAATAATCAGCCCGGCAATGACGTGAAAGTCACCCACCAGCGGCCCGCGCAACCACCCCTGCGCCGTCAGCACCAGAATGACGGCAGCCACCATGATCTTGTCCGCAATCGGATCGAGAAAAATGCCCAGTTTGGAGACCGCTCCGCTTGACCGGGCGAGATAACCATCGAAATAATCGGTGATCCCCATCAGGCAATACAGTCCATATGCCAGCAGATAACCCAGCTGCCATTCGGGCCACCACAGCAGGAAAGCCAGGAACGGCACCGCAAATATGCGCGACAGCGTCAGCAGATTGGGCAAAGTCAGCATGTATGCTCCCCTAGCGCGGGAAGCTGCCGGGCAAAAGGTGCTAGATTCGCTTGTTCACTGCCCAGCATCGTTTAAACATGCGCAAAAGAGGGGACGCCGCATTCGCGCGACAACATGACGACGACCACGCATCTGCTTCACCGTCGACGGTTCCTGCCGCTGTTTTGCACGCAGTTGCTCAATGCCTTCAATGACAACCTGTACAAGACCGCGATGGTCCTGTTTGTGGTGTATTCGGTCTATAATGACGAAAGCCAGGAAGGGATTTTCAGCGCTGTTGCCACCGGCCTGTTCATGCTGCCTTATTTCCTGCTGTCGGCCGTGGCCGGGCAATTGGCCGATATGCGGGACAAGGCCAAAATCATCCGCACAGTGAAGCTGTGCGAAATAGGGCTGATGATCATCGGTGCGATTGGGCTCTATATGGCCTGGCAAGGCATTATGGTCGACGCTGTTGCCATTCCGCTGCTGCTGTTTGCCCTTCTGCTGACCGGCATTCAGTCCACCTTCCTCGGGCCGATCAAATACGCCATCCTTCCCCAGCATTTGAAAAAGGATGAAGTTCTGGCCGGTACCGGTCTGGTCGAGGCCGGAACTTATATCGCGATCCTGGCCGGCACAATTCTGGCAGGGTGGATTGATGTGCAATGGGCCGCCATCGGGATCATCCTCACGGCCGTGATCGGCTATATCTCAAGCCGCCAGATACCCGCAGCACCGCCGATGGGCACCGTGTCCAAGCTGGATTGGAACGTGTGGCGCGCGTCGCGCAATCTCATCCGTTCGACGATGGATGATCCACAAATCTTCTATGCCATCATCGCAATCAGTTTCTTCTGGACGATTGGCGCGGTTCTGACGATCCAGTTCCCGCCACTGGCCAAGAACACGCTGATGGCTAGCAAAGAAGTGGCCAGCCTGTTCCTCGCCGTATTCTCGGTCGGGATTGCGATCGGATCGGTGTCGATCAATGCGCTGCTCAAGGGCACGGTTTCAGCCCGCTATGCCCCCGTCTCGGTCATTGCCATGGGCGTGTTTGTCGTCGCCTTTTACGGCGCTTGCCGTTTGTGGCAGGCCGACCAGCCAACCCAGTTGCTGGGCGTGATGGAATTTTTGAGCTGGCCGATGGCCTCGCTCTTGCTGCTGTGTCTTCTGGGCATCGCGATTGCCGGCGGCATGTTCGTGGTGCCGCTTTACGCTTTCCTGACCACGCGCGTTGCGCCGGACCAGGCCGCTCGCACGATTGCGGCAAACAACATCGTCAATTCCGGGGCCATGGTAACTGGAGCGCTGATCGCGATGAGCCTCAATATCGTAGGCATACCGATCGCCGAGCAATTGCTGCTGAGCGCAGCGATGTGCATTGTGTCCGCGTGGCTTGGCAAACGGCTTCATAACGCTGAAACCGCTGCCAAGCCCGCTGGATAATCAGGCGATAAACACCAGAACTGCTGCGAAAACGGCAACGTAAACGCTGGCGAATCCTCGGATATCCTGCTGGGTCAATCGCCAGATCGTTTCCGCCTCGCTCATCCCTTCCACTTTGCGGACATGGGGTGGAAGTGTCGCCAGAAACGGGTGGCGACTTTTCTCGTCAGTTAGAACAAGTGATCTACGCATGGGTTCGACGTTAACCCGATTCTAACCATTGTCTCGCCCAGAAATGCTGGCTGTCGCAAGGTGGGACATTAATCACGTCCGTTCATTGTGTTGCCTTTCCGACCCCCATGGGCGCGGTGCCCGATTGCCACGGCAGCGCGCCGCAGGTATGGGCCACAAATGACAGACACACGCCGCGATGCCTCCTCCAGAACCGCTGCCGAATTGCTGGCCGACTGTTTGATCGAGCAAGGCTGCGAGCGCATTTTTACCGTGCCGGGAGAGAGCTTTCTACCTGTCCTCGATGCGCTGCATGATCGCCCTTCGGTCGATCTGGTCACTTGCCGGCAGGAAGGCGGGGCAGCCTTCATGGCCTGTGCCGATGGCACGATGACCGGTCAGCCCGGTATAGCCTTTGTCACGCGCGGTCCGGGTGCCACCAATGCCAGCATCGGGGTGCATGTTGCACATCAGGATTCGCAGCCAATGATCCTTTTCGTGGGGGATGTCGCCCGCCCCATGCGCGATCGTGAAGGATTTCAGGAAGTCGACTTTCCCGCTTTCTTCGGTCCAATCTGCAAATGGGCCGCGACCATCGATGATCCTGCGCGCGTGCCTGAGTATATCGCTCGCGCCTATGCCACTGCGATCAGCGGCAGGCCCGGCCCCGTGGTCCTCGCTCTGCCCGAAGATATGTTGAGTGAAGTGGTGACCGTCTCCCCCCGCCCGGCAATCGCTCGCCCGGCGCAGGCCCCCTGCCCTGATGCGATGCAGGCGATGATGGCCATGATCGGCGATGCGGCCAGCCCGATTGCCATTATTGGCGGTGCCGGGTGGAACCACAAGGCGCGCGAGCATTTCCAGGCCTTCGCCGAGCGGATCGGCCTGCCCGTCGCGACCGCTTTCCGCCGACAGGATGCCATTTCGCCACGATCCCATGTCTATGCCGGCAATCTGGGCTATGGCCCCAATCCCAAGCTGATCGCGCGTGTGCAGCAAGCCGATCTGATCCTTGCGGTGGGCGCCCGATTGGGAGAGGCAACCACCGATGGATACAGCGTACCAACGCCTGAACATCCGGGTCAGACGCTGATCCATGTCCACCCCGATCCGGAAGAATTGAACCGGGTTTACCAGACCGATCTTGCTCTGTGCTGCGCCATGGATGAATTCGCCGAAAGCGCGGCGTTATGGGACGATGGAACGATCATACCCTTTGATGCAGGGGCCAAGGCCCAGCGCGAATGGGAGGATTGGGCAACACCGGCACCGACCGACTTCCCGCTCGACATGGGGGCCTGCGTCAGTTTCATGCGCGATCAGCTGCCTTCCGACAGCATTATCTGTAACGGGGCAGGCAATTTTTCCGGATGGTGGCATCGGTTCTGGCGCTATGATGGTTTCCCCACGCAATTGGCCCCGACAGCAGGCGCAATGGGATATGGCGTGCCAGCGGCGATTGCCGCAGCGCGGCGCTTCCCCGACCGCACCGTGGTGGCGCTGGCCGGAGATGGCGATTTCCTGATGAACGGTCAGGAGCTGGCGACCGCTGTTCAGCACGGCTGCGACATGATTGTGCTGGTGGTGGACAACAGCGCCTATGGCACGATCCGCATGCATCAGGAGCGCGAATTTCCCGGACGCGTTTCGGCCACACATCTGGCCAATCCCGATTTCGCCGCTCTGGGCGCGGCCTTCGGCGCATGGTCGGCCCGGGCCGAAACAACGGCGCAGTTTCAAGCTGCCCTGACCGAGGCGAAGGGCCGCACGGGCCTGCGCCTGATCCATTGCGTGATTGATATCGAGCAGCTTGCCGCCAGCGGCGCAACCATCAGCGGGCTGCGCAACCGCTAGGCAACAAGTGGGCTAAATCTCGCCTGACAGCCCGCCACCCATTTCCACGATAATATCCCATTCCTCGGGCGTGATCTCTGCCACGGACAGACGCGACAGGCGGACCAATTCGCAATCGGCCAGCCGCGGCTCGGCCTTGATCTGCTTGAGCGTGACCGGCTGATTGAGCTTGGATTTCGGCTTGATCTTTACTGCGGCCCATTTCTGTTCGGGATCGGTCGGATCCATGATTCCATCGACCGAGATAGTCACCACGCCAACAATCTCCAGCCCTTCTCGCGAGTGGTAGAAGAAGGCTTCCTCGCCCACTTTCATCGCGGCCAGATTGTTCTTTGCGCGGTGGTTGCGAACCCCGTCCCAGGTCCCCTCCTTTTCCGCGATCAGATCGTCCCAACCATATTTGAACGGTTCGGATTTCATCAGCCAGTAACGCGACAAGGTCCAATCTCCTGAATAGTGCTTGGCTGCAGTCCTTAACGCTGCGCCCGCTTACGTGCCAACCCCTGCTGCGGCTTTGCCACGCAATTAACCCGATCTTTATCACGTTGGGTCATAGCGGAAGCTGAAATGGACGAATTGGGGACGGGATCGGCTGCTGGTCGATGAAAACAATATGAGCCAAGACAGCGAAACAGGAAAAATCCGCAATGCTGATCGCGATTTGATCGCGCTGGGGATCGCCATTGCTGCAATCCTGTTATTTATTGCCACCGGCAGCAGCGTTTTGCCCAGCGTCGCGCGCGCCATTTTTGGCGAGGGAGGCTCTCCGGATCACCTGCTCGTCAACGCTCTGCTTCTGAACATTGCACTGATCATTTTTGGCTGGCGCCGCTATCGCGAATTGATGAGCGAGATTGCAGAGCGCCGCAAGGCAGAGGAAACGGCCCACCAACTCGCCCAGACAGATCCACTAACCGGATGCCTCAACCGTCGCAGCATGGCCGAAGCGACCGATCTCTTGCGTCACAACAGCATTGCTCGAGGTCAAGCCTTGGCCTTCGTCATGATTGACCTCGATAATTTCAAGCAGATCAATGATATGAATGGCCATTCGGTGGGTGACCGGGTGCTGACAAAGATCGCTGATCGCCTGCGCGACCGGCTCCCCAAGGATGCCTTGCTCGCCCGTTTGGGCGGCGATGAATTTGCCTTCGTCATGGCTTATGACCGCAACAAACCTGGCACAGTCGATGACCTGATTATTCGGCTGTTCGACACGGTGGGTTCAACGATGGATATTGATGGCGTGATCGTGGACGTGACCATGTCCATTGGTGCGGCAAGCGACGGCGAAATTGCAGCTGACAAAGCAGATCCGCTGCACAACCACGATGCAGAAGCGCTGATGCACCGCGCTGATATCGCCATGTATCAGGCCAAGAAACAGGGCAAGAACCGCTATTTCTGGTTCGAGGCATCGATGGAGAATGAGCTTCGGTTTCGCAACGAGTTGGAGACCGGGATTCGCCGCGGCGTGGCTGCGGGCGAATTCGTGCCCTATTACGAACAGCAGATCGATCTGGAAACAGGCGAACTTGTTGGCTTTGAAATGCTGGCGCGGTGGAATTCACCCACGCTTGGCCTTGTCAGCCCTGAAGTTTTCATCCCTATCGCAGAAGAAATCGGCGTTATAGGCGAAATGTCGGATAAACTGATGACGCAAGCCTTTGCCGATGCTCGCAAGTGGGACCCGGCGCTGACACTGTCGGTCAACATTTCACCCGTGCAAATGCGCGATCCTTGGTTCTCGCAAAAACTTCTGCGTCTTTTGGTCGCCTGCAAGTTCCCGCCCAATCGGCTGGAGATCGAGATTACCGAAAGCTGCCTGCATGAAAATGTCGGCATGGTGCGTTCGATGATCAGCAGCCTGCGCAATCAAGGCGTTCAGGTCAGCCTCGATGACTTTGGCACCGGTTATTCCAGTCTCGAACAGTTGCGCTCGCTGCCGTTTGACCGGATCAAGATCGATCGCAGCTTCATCAGCGAGCTGCGCAATGCCGATGCCAGTTCAAAGATTGTCGATGCGATCGTGTCATTGGGACAAGGTCTCAAGATGCCGATCACGGCAGAAGGCATCGAGGACAAGCAAATTCTCGACACCTTGCGTTCCATGGGTCATTTAAAAGGTCAGGGGTATTTGTACGGTCAGCCCGAAACCGGAAGGCAGGTTCTGGAACGGTTGCAGGAAACCGGCCAGCTGAGCACTGACGTTGAGGTTGCCAGCGATAGCGCACAGGCAGCAGACGACGTCGGAACAGACGCGGCGGATGTTGACGATACGGCGCCTCTCGCCCGGCAGATGTCCAAGCGCTGACAAGTCGGCGCACCATGCGCGAAAAACTGGACGATTTACTCGCATACGCATAGAGCGCGAGCCGCTATGCGCGTTTCCTTCACCAAGATGCACGGACTGGGCAATGATTTTGTCATGCTCGATGGCCGCGAAGCTGCCCTGCCCGCGATGACAGCGGCGATGGCGGCAGCCTTGGCAGACCGCAACACCGGCATCGGCTGCGACCAGTTGATCGTGCTGGAGAGTATTGAAAGCAAGCTGGACGCAGACTTTGCCATGCGTATCTACAATGCCGATGGCGGCGAAGTGGAATCCTGCGGCAATGCCTCGCGCGCGGTTGCTTTGCTGCATGGCCAGCCTGCCCGCGTCATGACCGGCGGCGGCGTTATTGCCCTCGAACCGTCCAGCGGCGGCGCTCGGGTCGATATGGGCGCACCGCGTTTTGACTGGCAGGATATCCCGCTCGATTACGCAATGGATACCGCCACCATGCCGGTATCCTGGGGGCCATTGGAAGCACCCGCATCGGTCAATGTGGGCAATCCGCATGTGATCTTCTTCGTCAATGACAGCAATGGCGTTGATCTGGCCGAACTTGGCCCTCAGATCGAAAATGACCCGCTGTTTCCCAATCGCGTCAACGTCAATGTGGCCCAGCATGTCTCCGGCAATCATCTGCGTCTGCGTGTGTGGGAACGCGGCGCGGGCCTGACCCGTGCATGCGGCACAGGCGCCTGCGCAACGGCGGTTGCGGCAATCAATCGCGGCCTGGTCCAAAGCCCGGTTACCGTGTCCCTGCCCGGCGGCGATCTGGAAATCGCCTGGGAAAAGGGGGGCACCATCATGATGAGCGGTCCTGCCACCGAAAGCTTTCGCGGAAGCTTTGAATGGGACGATTACGCATGACCCGCAGCGCTTCGAAAGTGGCAGGTGGTGCGGACGTGATTTCGCTCGGCTGCCGGCTCAACATTGCCGAAAGCGAGCAGATGAAAGCGATGCTTGCAGGTGAGGATAATGTTGTCGTCATCAACAGCTGCGCAGTGACGTCCGAGGCGGTCCGCCAGACACGTCAGGCCATTCGCAAGGCCCGCCGGGCTCGGCCCGATGCACGCCTGATGGTGACCGGATGCGCTGCCGATATCGAGCGCGACCAAATCGCGCAAATGCCGGAAGTTGACGGGTTGATCGCCAACACCAGCAAGCTTGATCCGCGCGCCTGGAATGTGCCGGCAAGCGCCCCACCCTTTGTCCCGGCGCGCACTCGCGCCTTCATCGCGGTGCAAAACGGGTGCGATCATGCCTGCACCTTTTGCGTGATCCCGCAAGGTCGCGGCACAAGCCGCTCTCTGCCGGTTTCAGAAGTGCTGAGCCAGGTTGAACGGCATCTGGAACAGGGCGCGCCAGAGATCGTGCTGACCGGCGTCGATGTCACCAGCTGGGGGCACGACCTACCACAGGCCACACCGCTGGGCCATCTGGTCGGCCGCATTCTGGAGCGCTTCCCCGAGCTCAAGCGGCTTCGCATGTCTTCACTCGATGGCATTGAAATCGATGAAGAATTGTTTGACCTGTTCGCCAGCCATCCACGCATGATGCCGCATTTGCATCTCTCCATGCAGCATGGCCATGACCTGATCCTCAAGCGCATGAAGCGCCGCCATTTGCGCCGCGATCCGGTCGATCTTGTCAATCGCCTCAAAGCCCGTCGTCCAGAACTGGCCATTGGCGCAGATCTGATCGCCGGCTTTCCGACGGAGAATGATGACCACCATCAGGCGAACCTGTCGATCATTCGCGAGCTGGGCATCGTCCACGGCCATATCTTCCCCTACTCGCCGCGCCCCGGCACCCCTGCTGCGCGGATGCCGCAGCTGGATCGCGCCCTTATCAAGCAGCGTGCAGCGCAATTGCGCGCTCAGGTCGCTGAGACTCGCACCAACTGGCTTTCGCAATTGATCGGTAGGCAATTGTCCGTGCTGGCCGAACGCGACGGCACCGGTTATTCGCCATGCTTTGCCCGGGTCGCTCTGCCGCAAAGCGTTGCACCAGGGACCATTTGCCGCATCAGCCCCACACAATTTGAGGAAGGCATGCTCTCATGAGCGAGCAAGAAAGCCCCCGTTCGTCATGGAGCGACCGCCTGTTTGGCGGTTTTCGCAAGACGTCGGAGCGGCTGACCGAAAACCTGACCAGCGTCGTCAGCACGGCCAAACTGGATGATGCAACGCTGGATGATGTGGAAGATGCGCTGATCCTGTCAGATCTCGGCCCATCGGCTGCAGCACGCATTCGCGAACGCTTGCGCGAAAAGCGGTTTGGCCTCGAAATATCCGAACGCGATCTGAAGGAAGCCGTCGCCGAGGAAATCGCTGAGATCCTACGTCCGGTGGCAAAGCCGCTGGAAATCACTGCATTCCCCCGCCCTCAGGTCATCCTGGTGATCGGGGTCAATGGATCGGGCAAGACGACCACAATCGCCAAACTTGCGCACCTGTTCACAGAGGATGATTACGGCGTTCTTTTGGCCGCAGGGGACACCTTCCGCGCCGCTGCAATCGGCCAGCTGGCGACTTGGGCAGAGCGCGCGGGCGTTGATCTGGTTCGCGGACCAGAGGGCGGCGATCCAGCCTCCATCGTGTTCGACGCGGTCAAGCAGGCCACCGATACCGGGATTGACGCGCTGGTTGTCGACACCGCCGGGCGGCTGCAGAACAAGCGCGAGCTGATGGAGGAACTTTCCAAGATTCGCCGCGTTCTGGGCAAACTCAATGAAGAGGCTCCGCATGATGTGGTGCTGGTGCTCGATGCCACCAATGGCCAGAATGCGCTGGCCCAGATCGACGTGTTCAAGGAAGTGGCCGGGGTGACCGGCTTGATCATGACCAAGCTGGACGGCACCGCACGCGGCGGTGTTCTGGTGGCGGCGGCAGAACAATATGGCTTGCCCATCCATGCCATTGGCGTGGGCGAGAAGATGGAAGATTTGCGCCCGTTCGATCCTGATCTGGTGGCACGCGTGATTGCAGGGGTTGCCTGATGGCTGAAGCAGAGACGAAGAAAAAGGGATCAGGCTGGCTGAGTGTGGCGGTGGATTACGGGCCACTGGTGGTCTTCCTCGCCGTTTACAAGTGGTTCTCTCCCGCCGAGAGCGAGCCGATTGCCGAAGTCGCCGCCGTGATCAAAGGGACGCTGGCCTTCATGGTCGCCGCGGTGATCGCCCTGGCGGTGTCCAAGTGGCGGCTGGGCAAGGTTTCACCCATGCTGTGGTTTTCGACCGCGCTCATCGTCGGCTTTGGCGCGCTGACGATTTTCTTTGGTGATCCGGTTTTCGTCCAGCTGAAACCAACCATCATTTACAGCTTCTTCGGCATCGCGCTGCTGATCGGCTTCTGGCGCGGCAAGGCGCTGCTCAAAATCCTGTTGGAGGCTGCCTTTGAAGGCCTGACTGACGAGGGCTGGCTGAAACTGTCGCGTAATTGGGGCGTATTTTTCCTGGTTCTGGCCGCGTTGAACGAGGGGTTGCGCGCCTATCTCGATTTTGAAGGCTGGCTGTGGGCCAAATTCTGGGTGTTCATGCCCTTGAGCTTCCTGTTCACCTTCAGCCAGATTCCGATGCTGATGAAGCACGGGCTCGATGTGGGACAGGAAGACGAAGTGCTCAAAAACGAACCGCCAGCGGAATAGACTGCCAGCGCGGCCGCGGACCTATCCGGGCACCGACGGATGCCGGGAACATGCCCAGCTTACAGTGTCTGCGCCGACAAGCCGCGCCAGCCGGTGCAGTTCTGCATCCAGCTTTGCTCCGCGGGCACCGGTCCATTTGACGGCCGGCTCGGCCCATAATTGCCGGACTTCGATGATGCCTGCCTTGCGATCGGACTTAAGCTCGATCCGGCCGACAAAGCGATCTCCTTCCAGCAAGGGATAGACGTAATACCCCCACTGCCGCTTGGCTGGCGGCACGAAAATCTCGATCCGATAGTCAAAGCCGAACAATTGCTGCAAGCGGCGGCGGTCGCGCACCACAGGGTCGAACGGGTTGATGATGCGCAGCCGCGATGTGGGCGCAAGGGCATCACCCAGCATGTGGTCCAGATGGGCGGGCGCAAAGCAGGTCAGCCAATCGCCCGCTGCCGTTTCAACCTGCACTTCCTGCAATTCATCAGTGGCACTGGCCATCCACGCCTTGACCTCTGCCGTGCTGACCGCGTCCCAGAACCGCCTCATCTCGCCCAAAGAGGCAAAGCCAAGCCGGTCGAGCGCGCCCCGGCAGAGCCAGTCAATCTTACGCCCGTCCGACAATTCTGCGCGCCTGAGCGGTGCGGGGATCACGCGCTCTTTCAGATCGTAATATTTGACGAAATTGGCGCGGTGGGATGTGGCCAACTCGCCGTTGTACCACATGTGATCCAGCGCCTGTTTGTGCGGCGGCCGCGCCCACATTTCCTTCTTGCCAGAAAGTTTGCTGTCAAAGGCATGGGTCGACAAAGGGCCTTCTGCCTCGATCCGCTGCTTGATCGCGTCATGATCGCCATTGCTCCGTGCCGTCCGATAGGCCTCTGACCGGTTGAAATGAGCCTCCATCCGGGCAAATCGCCGGGTCCACACGGGATAGAATTCCATCGGAAGGACAGAGGCATCATGGGTAAAATGTTCAAAGATGGACCGGTCTTCGGCCAGCAACCGACCCAGCATCGGTTCGCGATAAGCCTGGTTGCGGCTCCACAGGATGTGGTGATGCGCCCTGGTGACATTGCGGATGCTGTCGAGCTGGACGAAACCCAATTGCCTGATGATCCCGAGGATATCCGAATTGCCGACAGGGGGCTTGGCCAGACCTTGCAGGTTGAGCCAGAGCCTGCGGGCCTGGCGATTGGGAATGCGAATGGCCATGCCGCGTTCGAACCAGTGCCATTACCGAAAGTCAAATCCAGCGCATTATGGCTCTCAACTTGTATTGGGCACCATTCGTCACCATCTTGAAGCTATTGAGAGTACGTTATGATGCGCCTCTTCAACTGAGAGACAAGCGCGCTCCCGCATTAGGGGGGAGCACAAATTGAATCTCAACAGACTTCTTTTCGACCACCAAATCGCCGTCATGCATGCTGGAACAGCAGATGTGGCCGAAGCGGAATTTGGCCGCATCTCTTATCAAGAACAATTGCTTCAGAATGCCCGAGAGACGCTCGGCGTTGCGCAGTACCCTGTTGCAAGACAGGTACCTGCGTCGCTGGCGCGCGCGCCCGCCACCCCCTTAGCAACCGAGGAATCGAACATGAACGCCATTATCGAAGAGCGGACCACAAACGGCCGCGGCCTAGGCATATTTGCACTGCAATCCTTCCGCAAAGGCGACATCCTTCATGTCGGAGTGCTGGATCATGCCCCGATCGCCAATCATTCGCATGCCTCGCAAATCAGCAAGACCGAATTTGTATTTCACAAAGGTTTCAGTTCCAAATTCAACCATTCATGCGACCCGAATTGCGGTATCATTCTGAATGAGACTGGCGGACATAACATTGTCGCAATGTCCGATATCGCAGCCGAAGACGAAGCTACATACGATTATGCCATGCGCAACTACAGAATCGAACACTTCCCGGGTCCGTGTGAGTGCGGCCATGTGAATTGCCGTGGTTTGATCTCCGGTTGGAAGGATCTGCCCCAACAGCGCAAGGATGATTATGCCGGTTTCATTGCGCCCTATCTGATCGAGATTGATCGTGAGGGTGTTGCTGTCGCAGAAACGCTTTGATCCGGTCTGATTGTGACGAAAGGCCACGCCTTGTGCGGGTGTCAGGCGCAAGAAGGCAGGCTGCTCAGGCATCATTTTCCTACTTGCACAAACCGCGTCATGATCCCGGCGGCTCTTTGACAACTGCATAAAAATTCGCGTTTCGGGTTGGACAAGTGTCAACTTCGCCAGCAACGCATATATAGCTGAATTAGAACGGACATATCGCCCTGAAGTCGGGTGACAGCCTGTCGCATGTGTCAACTTTGTTGGAAATGATCGTGCGCCTTAAACTGCGCTAAATCTCGACCTGGCTGCCCAGTTCGACCACGCGGTTGGTGGGCAATCGGAAGAATTCCATGGCAGTGGCGGAATTGCGCAGCATCCAGGCGAAAATCTTCTCTCGCCAGATCGGCATTCCCGGATTGTCGCTCGCCAATAGGGTCTGCCGTGACAGGAAGAAACTGGTCTGCATCATCTCGAACTCGCCGCCACATTGCTCCATTTGCTTGAGCCCTTGCGGAACATTGGTCTCTTCCATGAAACCATAATTCAGCACGCCACGGTAAAACCCGTCGCCCATATCGGTGTATTCGCACCGGCTCGCCGGATCGACATAGGGTTCATCGGTGATGTTGACCGTCAGAATCACAACGCGTTCGTGCAGCACCTTGTTGTGCTTGATGTTATGAAGCAGTGCGGAAGGGACACCGGCCGTTGCAGAGGCCATGAAGATGGCCGTGCCGGGCACACGGGTGGCTGAATTGTTGGCCGATTTGGCAAAGATTTCCATCGGCAGGGCAACTTCGCTCATCCGTTCACGCATCAGCTTGCGGCCACGGGCCCAAGTGGTGAGCAGCAGGAAAGCGACGAAGCCAACCATCAGCGGGAACCAGCCACCATCAGGAACCTTGGTGAGGTTGGCGGCGAAATAAGCACCATCCACGATCAGGAACAGAGCGACGACGGGTGCAGCGTACCACCATTTCCACTTCCACACGCCGACGAACAGCACGCCCATCAGCAGCGTGTCGATGGTGACAGCGCCGGTCACGGCAATGCCATAGGCGCTGGCGAGGTTGGAGGAATTCTGGAAGGTCAGCACCAGGATGATGACTGCAATCATCAATGCCCAATTGACCACGGGAATGTAAATCTGGCCGCCCTCAGTCTCACTCGTGTGGCGGATCGACAGACGGGGGATATAGCCCATCTGGATCGCCTGATGGGTGATAGAGAACGCGCCGGAGATCACCGCCTGGCTGGCAATGAAAGTCGCGAAGGTGGCAAGGAAGACCAATGGCAGTCGCCATTCCTCATTCGCCAGGAAGAAGAACGGGCTCTGGATCGCTTGGGCGGCCTGTTCAGGCGGCAGGCCGATAATCATCGCGCCCTGCCCGAAATAATTGAGCAGCAGGCATGGCATGACAAAGCCGAACCATGACAGGCGCATTGGTCCTCTGCCGAAATGACCCATGTCGGAATACAGCGCCTCTGACCCCGTCACCGCAAGGACGACAGAGCCCAGAGCGAGAAAGGCAAGCCAGCCGTCAAGAATGAAGAAATTGACCGCGTGATAGGGGTTGAGCGCCCATAAAATACCCGGTGTCTGGATGATCTGCCACGCGCCCATCGATGCAATGACCGTGAAATAGACGATCATGACCGGCGCGAACAAAGCCCCGACCTTGGCCGTACCGCGCTTTTGCAGGACAAACAGGAACACCAGCAAGGCAAGGGCAATCGGAATGACGAAGGGTTCCAGCCCCTGGTCGACTACGGTCAGCCCTTCGACCGCCGACAGCACCGAAATGGCAGGCGTGATCATGCTGTCGCCATAGAATAGCGAGGTGGCAAAGACCCCGAGCAGCACCGCCAGCCAGCCAAATTTCGACTTGCTGATATGGCTGGAGATAAGCGCAACCAGAGCAAGCGAACCGCCCTGCCCCTTGTTATCAGCGCGCATCAGGATCGTGACGTACTGGATCGCAACAACCAGCGTCATCGACCAGAAGATCAGGCTGATAACGCCCAGCACATGCGCCTCGTCCAAGGCCAGCGGGTGCGGCCCGACAAAGGTTTCGCGAAAGGCATAGAGCGGGCTGGTACCAATATCGCCAAACACGACACCAATGGCACCTACGGCCAGTGCGGCCTTGGTTCCCTGGTGGCCTGCCTTCCCGCTGTGTTGCGGGGTTGATGCTGGCGCTGTGTTTTCACTCATATTATCAGGATTTCCCGATGCTGTTCCGGTACTGCCCATGCAAACCCCGCGGCAAATATTTTTGCCATCCCTGTCGCAAGGCGGCGGCGCTTAGCACCCGGACATGGCGCTAGCAAGCCGCGAGTGGCAGTAGCATCCCAGCCTGCACCTGCACCATCAAGGTCGGGGTTGAGCCTGAATTGCAGCAATCGCCCGGGTCAAAAGTTCAATCCGGGCTTCCAGATCCGGGCGCCACTGCGCGTCGGCAGGCGCATTGTCGAGCATTTGCTGCCAGATTTTCAGCGCTTCTTGCGGCTGGCCCGATCGCAACAGCCCCAGCCCGAGGAAATAGGCAGGCCCCGGATTTCCCGGCAATGTGGCCTCTGCCCGGCCATAGGCATCGACCGCCGCCGGGGTCATCTGACCATCTGCATGTTCCACCAGAGCATTGCCAAGGGCCAGCCAGCCTTCGCCATGGTCCGGGTTTTCTGCCAGCCCCTTGCGCAGCAGTTGAGCGGCATTTTCGAACCGGCCTTTGCGAGCAAAGCCGTCGGACACGGTGAGGTAGGAAGGACGCGGAGATGCTGGGTCAAACAATGCACGACGCGCCTCGACCATGGCATCGCCAGACCGGGCGGCCTCGACATTGGCCTCTCGCGGTGCGGCGGGCAAATGCGGATCGCCCTGCGTTGCATAGCCGGCAAGGCCGAAGAGCAATGTTGCAGCAAACAGGGTCCACCCTCTGCGCGGGAGTTGCAGAGCAAAAGCAGCGACGAAAAAAGTGATGCCGGCCAGCACTATGATCGGAAGCCAGCTCATGAACCGGGGTCGCTATGCTCTTGGCTCTCGCGCCGACCCAGGCGTTTGAACAGGATAATTCCGGCGAGCAGCAGCAGGACCAATGGAACTGCGAACAGGGGCCAGGTGGACGCGCTGATCTGCGGATCATAGCTGACGTAGTCGCCATAGCGTTCGACCAGCCACGCGCGGATCACCTCGGGCTCCTCGCCTGCCAGAATGCGGGTGCGGACCTGATGGCGCATATCGCCCGCCAGGGGAGCGTCGCTGTCAGCGATCGACTGGCTCTGACAGGTCAGACACCGCAGCGAATGCATCAATTCCATCGCAGCCTGTTCCTGCGCAGGATTATCCAGCTGCTGATAGGCATAGGGAGCAGGTGGCAGACTGTCTTGAGCGTTCGCTGGCGACGCAGCGGGTCCGATCGGTTGGATGATCAGCGACACCAGGCACAGCGCCGACGCCAGAATGACCCGAAAAGCCATCACCGTGCCTTCTCCAATTGATCGAGCAGGATGGGCACATCACGCTCGCGCACATCACCGATATGCTGATAACGGATGATCCCAGCACCATCGATCACGAATGTTTCAGGAACACCTGACGAGCCGATCTCCAGCTGAATAGCCGATATCGGATCAGAGCCAATGCGGGAATAGGGATTGCCGTGCTGGTCAAGGAAACGCGCCACATTCTCCGGCGTATCACGGATCGCGACGCCCACGATCTGCGCGCCTTCTTCCTTTAGCGCATCAAGATGCGGTGCCTCGGCAATGCAGGGCAGACACCAGCTAGCCCAGACGTTGAGCAGACGCGGTTGGCCGTCCTGAAAATCTGCGGTGGAAACCCCAGGTGCGCCCTCCAGCATCGGTTCAAGCGAAAACTCTGGTAAGGGCTTGCCGACCATGGTGGAGGGAATGAATTCATCCTTGGGCTGGGTCAGCTGATAGCCAGCAAGCCCCAGGAAAAAGGTGAACAGTGCCAAGGGTACCCACAAAGTCCAGCGCATCAGGCGTACCCCTGTTCGCGGCGATCTGCGCGCCGCTCGTCCGCTCGTGCACGCACGCTGCGGCGCTTCAAATCTTCCAACACCCGGCCAATGATAGCCAGCACACCGCCCAACGCTATCAGCAGGCCGCCATACCAGATGAAGGTCACAAAAGGCTTCCACCACAGCCGAACCTGCCAGCGCCCGTCATCGGCCTGATTGCCCAGCACCGCGTACAATTGACCATCGAGGCGCGTCGCTAGCGCGCTTTCAGTGGTTTGCATCTGCGGAGCCCAGAAATTGCGCGATTGAGGGGTCATGATGATGGGGTCACTCTCCCCGCGCTGGGCCACAAGGCGCGCCTCCATCGCCGTCCAGTTGGGGCCAGCCACCGGATCAACCCCGGCCAGAGTGACTGTCCATCCGCCAACATCAACGCTGCCGCCCTGCTCGACCGCAGCCAGACGCTCTGTTGTAAATGCGCTTTCGCTGGCCATGCCGAACAAAGAGACGGCGATACCGAAATGCGCCAACACCATGCCCCATGTCGCGATGGGCACGCGGGCCAGCTTGCGCCCTCTCAACGGCATGAAACTGGCAACAGCAAGACCAGCCGCCATGGCAAAGCCGAGCAATGCCAGAATGCTCATATCGCCCAGGATCAACGCCAACACGGCGGCGACAAACACCAATACCGCGATAATCAGCACGGGGCGCTGTATCCGGCGCGCGCTGTCCCTGCGCCAACGCAGCATGGGACCAACCATCATCACCAGAAACATCGGAATAGCAAACACAGCGCCAAAGGGATTGAAATAGGGCGGACCGACCGACACGCGCACATCGAACGCCTCGGTCAAGAGCGGGTACATTGTCCCCAGCAGAACGACGCCTAGAATGACGCTGAGCATCACATTGTTGAACACCAGCGCCCCTTCGCGGCTCGTCAGCTGGAACCGTTCGCCTTCACGCACATGGCCAGCTCTCAAAGCAAACAGCAGCAGTGCCCCGCCAATATACAACGCCAGAAGGATAAGGATGAAGGTGCCGCGTTCGGGATCGACTGCGAAGGCATGCACACTGGTGAGCAGACCCGAGCGAACCAGAAACGTGCCCAGCATGCTCATCGAAAAGGCAACCACGCCCAGCATGATTGTCCATGTCCGCAGCGCATCGCGCGCCGCCAGAACGCTGGCTGAGTGCAACAAAGCTGTGGCAGCCAGCCACGGCAGAAGCGAAGCGTTTTCAACCGGGTCCCAGAACCAGTATCCACCCCAGCCAAGCTCGTAATAGGCCCAATAGCTGCCGGCCGTGATGCCCAGCGTCAGGAAAACCCATGCCGCCAGAACCCAAGGCCGCATTGCGCGGGCAAAATCTGGCGTCACCTGGCGCGTAACCAGCGCACCGACGGCAAAGCTGAAGGCGACCGACAAGCCTACATAGCCGAAATAAAGCGTGGGTGGATGGAAGGCGAGGCCAATGTCCTGCAACAGCGGATTGAGTCCCTGCCCCTCTGCTGCGGGCACTGGCAGACGTTCAAACGGGTTGGAACTGAGCAGCAGGAATGCATAGAAACCCAACGCAACGAAGCCTTGGGCGGCAAGTGTCGCCTGCATGGTTTTTTCCGGCAAGCGTTTTTCAACCAGCGCAATCAATCCGCCCGCCATCGCCATCACAGCGACCCACAGCAACATTGATCCTTCGTGATTGCCCCACGATCCGGACAGTTTGAAGATCATCGGCTTCAAGCTGTGCGAATTGGTCGCCACAAGTTTGACCGACAGATCGGTGATCGCAAACACCCATAACAGGCAGCAAAAAGCAAAACCGGCGAGCAGCGCCTGCGCCATGGCGGCCGGGCGCACCAATGCGGCCACATCTGCCGCCTGCGCCCCGCGTTGCGCCAAGGCTCCGCCGAACAATTGCAGCGCCGCAAGCGCAGCGCACAGCCACAATGCGGCATGGCCCAGCTCTGCAATCATTCGAGGCCCACAGTGGTTTCTTCAGCCATGCGGGCGGCCTGATGCTCGCTCATTTCCTGCAATTCGCGCGGCACGTAATTTTCATCATGCTTGGCCAGCAGATTATCAGCGATGAAGACGCCTTGCTCGTTCAGGCTCCCTTCGGCCACAACGCCAGACCCTTCGACGAACAGATCGGGCAGAATACCACTGAAGCGCACCGGCACGCGCGCGTCCTCCTGATCGGTTACGATGAAGGACACGGTAATGCCATCGGCCAGCGTCTCGATCGAACCGTCCGCCACCATGCCCCCCAGACGGACCGGTTGACCCACGGACGGCGGAGCTGCAACCAATTGATCGGGCAGATAAAAATAGTTGGCTTGGTTGCGCAAACCCCATGCTGCAAGCAATCCAGCTCCAATGATGGCAATCAGAGCAATGGCGACCAGGATCAGGCGCTGATGCTTGGCTTTCAATCCGCTCATTTGCGTTTCACCTGATTGCGCACCTGGTCACGCCGTGCCTCTGCCCGGCGCATGGATAGCCAGCTCCAGCCAAGCATGACCAGCATTGCGCCAAGGCCAACGGCATGGGCGAGGAGGACAAACTCCCATTGGTCCAGACCTTCTCTCATCCGCCGTGCCCCCTCATCCATCCAGCGCCATGCGGCGCAGGCGCGCTTCGGTCTGCACATCAGCCAGCAAGGCACGCATGCGGGCCAGTACTACTCCACCAAACAGAAGGGAGAAGCCCAGCACAGCGACACCGAGCGGGATCAGATAAGCGATGTCGATCGCGCTCTTACCGATAGTGATGCTGGGCGGCTGGTGGATCGAATTCCACCATACGACGGAGCGATTGATAATCGGAATATTGATGGCACCGAGCAGGCCGAAGATGGCAGGAATCCGCGACGATCCACCATCGCGCGCAACAGCTTGCGCCAGAGCAATGTATCCAGCGTAAAGAAACAGCAGCACCAGCATGCTGGTCAACCGGCCATCCCATTCCCACCATGTGCCCCAGGTGGGCCGCCCCCAGATTGATCCGGTGGCAAGACAGATGGCGGTAAACACCATGCCCGGCACGGCAGCCGCACGTGCGGCAAGCGCTGCCAGCGGGTGACGCCACACCAGAAACATCAGGCTGGAGATAGCAATCGCCATCCATCCGCCCATTCCCAGCCATGCGGAGGGAACGTGGATGAAAAGGATCCGCACGGTCTCACCCATCAGCCGGTCAGGCGGCACCATGAACAAGCCCCACGCAAGCGAACCTGCCACCAAAACGATCCCGCTGAGCAGCAGGAGCGGGGTGAGCCATTTCGCAAGCGAAAGGAACCGGGTGGGATTGGCAAAACCGTGCATGGATCGGACCGTTACCAAGCGTAATACAGCCGCACCAGCGCCGGGCAAGACTGCAATTTTCGCAAGAGCGCTTGCGCCTACCGCCCGATCAATTTCTGAGCCATGCGGTCAGCCACCACATCGGGCGATATCCCGCTGGAATCGCTGGCTTGCCAGATCTCTTCCAAGCGCCCGGGTATCTGCGCGATCCGCTTGCGCACTTCGTTGATATCGCATGGATCGCCATGCTGACGGCACAGATACTCCATCGCCACGCTGATAATACCGCCAGCATTGATGACATAGTCGGGCGCGTAAAGAATGCCACGCTCAGCCAGAGCAGCACCATGGCCGGACCGGGCAAGCTGATTGTTTGCGCCGCCGGCGACAATGGGCGCCTCCAGCCGGGCAATCCCTTCGTCATCAAGGATCGCGCCCAGCGCATTGGGGCTGAACACATCGCAGGCCACACCCATCACGGCGTCCGCTGCAACGGTTTGCGCACCCAATTCTGCCGCAAGCGCCTTGGTCCGGTCTTCCTGAATGTCGGCCAGCGTCAGTTTTGCGCCATCCTTTGCCAGCAATTTGGCGACACCGCCGCCAACGCTGCCGGTGCCCTGGATCGCGACATGGACGCCCTCGACGCTGTACTTGCCCAATTTGTGGCGCACTGCGGCTTTGATGCCGAGATAGATGCCCATGGCCGTGAACGGTCCGGGATCACCGCCAGCTGCATTGTCGCCCTGCACCGGCAGGCCGGAGACATGCGAGGTTCGCTTGGACACTGCAACCATATCCGCTTCAGATATCCCTACATCTTCGGCGGTGACATATTTGCCGCCCAATGCTTCGACAGCATCACCAAAGGCAGCGAGCATTTCAGGCGACTTCACCTTGTCGGAACCGGCCAGGATCACAGCCTTGCCGCCGCCCATGGGCAGACCTGCCATGGCATTCTTGTAGCTCATCCCGCGGCTAAGGCGCAGAGCATCGCGCATTGCTGCGCGCGGCTCTGCATAATGCCAGAACCGTGTGCCGCCAGCGCCCGGCCCGCAATGGGTGGAATGCACCGCGATAATCGCAGTAAGACCCGACACTGGATCGCGCACGAGCTGAACCAGCTCGTGATCGTCATAGTCTGGTTCTGTCCAGAAAGCAGTCATTGTCGCTATCGCCTTACTGTTTGTGCACTTGGCCAGACAGCAGGGAAAAATGGGGCGACCGAGGGAGCTCGAATCCCCGACCTCCGGTACCACAAACCGGCGCTCTAACCAACTGAGCTACGGTCGCCACATGCCCCGGCCGCCGTCCTTGGATGGCCGTGTAACCGGGGCTGTTACCTGCCTTAGCAATCCCGTCAAGGGCAGCCTCAGCAGCGGCGAGCCAATTGCATAGTGTGGACCTATTTGGAAGCGAAAACTGTCATTGCGTCGTGCAAACGTAATTTTATTTCGCGCTTGCCCGAAGGCAGCGTCTGCGTATTCTTGCCAAGTGGACCAAACAGCATCCCTCGCAAGTGATTCTTCAGCTGAATATTTGATGGGCCAGGCGCGGGTTCAAAGGGTTCCGAACGCCAAGTTGGAATTGTTCCAGCAGCGCGAATTCTTGGGCCAGGATCTGTGTCTGGAACTGATCGGCTTGATCGATGCCAATCGCCGACCGTCGACCATCGCCGATGCCAATGGCGATCAATATTTCCGCACCAGCGAGACCTGTGACCTTTCGGCTGACGAAGATTGCGTTCAGGCGCTGGAGGCAAAATTGCAGGCCCTGTCCGGGATCGATCCTTCCTTTGGCGAGGCGGTGCAAGGGCAACGCTATGATGTGG
>CALBWA010000022.1 GCA_937969505.1 uncultured Erythrobacter sp.
GGAGAAGGTTGGCGGCGTGGCCGAAGACCTCAATTGGGAGATTTTCCGCGACACGTTGATCGAGCAAGCCGAACAGGGCGTCGACTATTTCACCATCCATGCCGGCGTTCGCCTGCCCTTCGTCCCGATGGCTGCGGACCGCGTCACCGGCATCGTAAGCCGCGGTGGTTCGATCATGGCGAAATGGTGCCTCGCGCATCACAAGGAAAGCTTCCTGTACGAGCATTTTGACGACATCACCGAGATCATGAAGGCCTATGACATCGCCTATTCGCTGGGTGATGGCTTGCGCCCCGGCTCTATTGCCGATGCCAATGACGAGGCCCAATTTGCCGAGCTTTACACGCTGGGCGAGCTGACCCACCGCGCCTGGAAACAAGACGTGCAGGTGATGATCGAGGGGCCGGGCCATGTGCCCATGAACAAGATCAAGGAAAACATGACCAAACAGCTGGAAGTGTGCGGCGAAGCGCCCTTCTACACGCTTGGCCCGCTCGTCACCGATATTGCTCCCGGTTATGACCACATCACCAGCGGCATCGGGGCGGCACAGATCGGGTGGTATGGCACCGCGATGCTTTGCTACGTCACGCCCAAAGAACACCTTGGCCTGCCCGACCGCGACGATGTGAAAGTCGGCGTGATCACTTACAAGCTCGCCGCCCATGCCGCCGATCTGGCCAAGGGGCATCCGGCCGCCAAGGTGCGCGATGATGCCTTGTCCAAGGCGCGCTTTGAATTCCGCTGGCGCGATCAGTTCAACCTGTCGCTCGACCCGGAAACGGCCGAGCAATATCACGATCAGACCCTGCCGGCAGAGGGCGCGAAGACCGCGCATTTCTGCTCCATGTGCGGGCCCAAATTCTGCTCGATGAAGATTTCGCAAGAGGTGCGCGACTTCGCCAGCAAGCAGAACTCTGATCCTGACAGCTTCCTTGAGGCGACCCAGTCGGGCGCGGATGCAGCCGAGGCGAGCAAACAAGCTGCCCTGCGCGGCATGGAAGAGATGAGCGAGAAGTACAAAGATATGGGCCAGAAGCTTTATCTGCCTGATGAGGGGTAAAGGAAATGACCCTAACCTTGGAACTGATCACGTGGTTTGCGGTGCTATCAGCCGGGATTATGGCCGGGGTCTATTTCACCTTCTCGGTTTTCGTGATGCGCTCGCTTGCGGAACTGGGTGAGGAGCCGGGCGCCCGCGCCATGCAATCCATCAACCGCGTGATTGTGCGCAGCGCGTTCTTGCCGCTGTTTTTCCTCAGCACGCTGGCCTGCGCGGCGCTGGTTGTGCTGGGCGCACTCGGCATGATTGGCGGGACTGCGGCGCCCAAGATAATGGCGGGCGGCGCGATCTATGTGATCGGCATGTTCGTGGTGACGGTGGTGGGCAATGTGCCGCTCAACGACCGGCTGGAGGCAGCCGACCCGTCAAGCGAGGCGGGCAAGGCCGTCTGGCGCGAGTACCTCACCCGCTGGACCCGGCTTAATCACATCAGGACGCTGAGCTGCATGGTGGCCATGGCGCTGCTGGTTATGGGGCTTTGAAGAAATGAGCGAGAAGTACCGCGATCGCGGGGATTTGTATGTTAAGGCAGAAGAGTCGACCTATTTGAGATAAGGCAAACGGGGGGTGGTGCCATGATCGATCCTGAACTTATGCGGCTTGAGCTATTCTCCGTCGCCGCCAAATACTTCGAGTTGAGCCTAATCAGTGGCGGCATCACCATCACCGTTGTGACCGGATTTCTCGTCATGGCATATACCATTGGCGCCCAACTATCGCGCTTCCAGGCATGGCTCGCCTCCATCGTCTTCGTGGTGTTCAACTTGTCTACGCTTTACGGGGCCGTTGTTTTCGCTGCGATGGGCAGCACCTTCTTTCCGCGCATCTATCTCGATCCTGATCGCGGCCCGCTCAAGATCATCCGGTTCGACCAGCTCTTTGCCCCGAGCAACATTTCGGCGGTGGTGGGGACTCTGATCATGTTGGGATCGCTCTACTTCTTGTATGATGTGCGGCGGAAAGCCCGGCTTGAGAGCGATGATGATGTTGGGCCTGCAGAAACGGCAGACGATGCTGAATGCGCCGAAGCGGCACCGGAGGTGATCGAGGAACTGCCCGAACCTGAACCGGAAATTGTCGATGCAACCGAAGGGAAAACCGAATGAAAATCGCACTATCCAGCCTGACACTGGCGGCACTTGCCGCGACTGCTTCAGCTAACGCGCAGGAACCCAAACAGGTGCTCATGCCTGAGGATGCAGCGGCCAAGGCACTGCACGAACAGTTCGGCTTTTCCGAGGCTGTGATTGATCGCGGCACGGTCTACATCTCTGGTGTGATTGCCGGCCCTGCCAAAGAAGGGCAGAGCGATGAGGAAGCCATTGAAGAGGCGTTCCAGACCATTGGCCGGACGTTGGAGCGAGCCGGTTCCAGCTGGGAAGACGTGGTCGATGTGACCAGCTTCCACACCGATCTGGCCGCATCTGGCACGGCCTTCGTCACGGTAAAGCATCGTTACCTCAAGGCGCCGTTCACCGCATGGACCGCGATTGATATCGACGCGCTCTATATCCCGGGTGCCTTGGTAGAGATAAAAGTGGTTGCACGGGTTTCAGTGAATGCAGAGAAGTAAGGGTTAGTTGGTTTCCTCGGCAAATGCTTTGGCCGTCAACCTGGAACAAGTTCTGGATAACGGTCACGTTGATTAATCGGCAGGAACCAATTTCTCCACCAGCGCCCTGTGTTCTGTCGGTGTCGTGTGCCCCTGCGGTAATCTCGGGATAGCCGATTCCAGCCCTAGCCCGACGCAACATTTTCCTACTCGGCACTTTTGTGCATGATACGGTGGGATGAGCAATCCAGACACGTCCCGCGACGTCCTTCACCCGCAAACAGCCACCTCTCACAAAACTACGCGCCATGATGGCTGGACGCCTCAGCGCCAGTCCACATTTTTGCGCGCGCTGGCCGCCTCCCACTCAGTCGCGGCGGCGGCGCGGGAGGCGGGCATGTCGCGCCAGTCACCCTATGCTCTGCGCGCGCGGCTGAAGGGCGAGCCCTTTGACCTGGCGTGGCAGGCGGCGCTGCAATGCCGGTTCGATGTGCTGGTAGAGGCGGCGATGGAGCGCGCCCTGCACGGGGTGGAAGTGCCCCATTTCTATCGCGGCGAATTGGTCGGCACATCGCGCCGCTATGACGAACGGCTGACAGTGGCTCTGCTGATGATGCGCGACAAGTTTGCGCTGCCCTATATGCCTTCAACCCATCCCGGCTTTGCCTACAGCGATGGCGAGTTTGGCAAATTGCTGGACCGGGTCGAACAGGGTCCGGAAACCTGGGCGGAACAACAAAGGCTGGCCTTTGCCGGCCCCTATGACCCTGACGAAGTTCTCGACGCGTACGATGACGACTATGACGATTATGATGACTATGACGGCAATGATCCGGACGATTGTGCCAATGAACGTGCAAATGCGGGCGATGATCTGCAGGGGGATGGCATCGCCCCTGACTGGTATGTGCCGGATGGGCCAGACGCGTGATCGGGTTGGAGACCTGTCAACTTCGCAAAACGGCGCAGAAACGCCTGAACTCTGGGGGTTTGCGTGGCCTGATGCCGGGTGACACGCTGTCAATTGTGTCAGGTTTGCCAAATTCTCTGGCCATCGTGGACCGTGCAGCTTCCATACAGCTTTACAAGTCTATCAGTTCGGCCGAGACACAGCTTCGAGGAATCGCTCGATCGGCGCACGGCCCCACCGGATCGTGCCCGCAACGCCGACAGCGGTTCGCATCAGGGACGCAGATTGACATGAACAGGCACATCAAGAACTTTGCAGGCGCAGCCATGGTGCTGGCGCTGGCCCCGGCAGCGTTGCAGGCAGCAGCTCCAGCTCCAGCAGCAGCGGCCAGCACGCCAGCGGCGAATTCCGGACCGGTGGCGTTCTTCACCGGAACCACTGTGAGCAAGGGCACGATCAAGGAAATGATGTCCTCGCGCAAAACGACCCGCGTGGTCAGCAACGGAACATTGCAGCCCGATGGATCGCTGGTGATCAAACAAACGGTGGAAATCGGCGATGATCCGGTGCGCAAGCGAACCTGGCGTCTGCAACAGGATGCCGCGGGCAAGGTCAGCGGGACAATCAGCGATGCAACCAGCCCGGTCACCGGAACGGTGAAGGGCAATGTCACGACGCTGTCCTACAAGCTGGAAGGCGGGCTGAAGGTCAATCAGGTGCTGACCGTGGCAGCCGACGGGAAAAGCTGCGTCAACGAGATGAAGATCCGCAAGTTCGGCATCACGGTTGCCAATCTGACCGAGGTGATCACCCGGCAATAGCGGCCATCAAACAATCGCGATCATCCGGCATGAATCTGCGGCGAAAGCCATGGAATTCGGCGCAACTGACCCCATATCAAATGGTATATGGTATCATTTGAACAGGAGCCTTCGCCAATGTCCGATATGCAATTTCAGTTCAACTCTGACAGCTCTGTCATGGGGACGGAAAATGTCGCCGAGCGGATCGAAAACCAGCTCCGCCACAGACTTGCCCGGTTTGAAGACAAGCTGACCCGGCTCGAAGTGCATGTTGGCGATGACAATGCGCGCAAGGGCGGGGCGGATGACAAACACTGCACGATCGAGGCGCGTATTCGCGGTGAAAAGCCGATCGGCGTGACCGGTCGGGCAAGCGACGTTGATGCGGCAGCGCGGATTGCCGGCAACACGCTGGCGCAGCGGCTGGAACGGCATTTCGGAAAGGGCGCGAAGCACAAGCACGACGCCCGGCCTGACAAGGTGATCTGATTTCAGATGCGGGTGCGCGGGGGCTATGCGCCGCGCTGCAATTGCACCAGCATCGTGTCGAGCGACTGGAGGAAACGCGATCGGTCGGCCTTGCTGAACGGAGGCGGGCCGCCGCCTCCTGAGCCGCCAAGATCGCTGCCGGCACCGGCGCGCAGATCCTCCATGATCGCTCTGGTTGCGATGGCCGATCCGATGCTCGCGCTGTCGAAGGCGCGGCCGTTGTGGCCCAGGACTTTGGCCCCGGCCTTAAGGCAGCGATCGGCCAGCAGGATGTCACCCGTGACGACCAGGGTCCGCGGGCCGGCGCGCTCTGCGATCCAGTCGTCGGCCGCGTCAAAACTGTCGGACACCAGCACACGCTTGACCAGCGGACTGTCGGGAATACGGAAGGGAGAATTGCTGACCACGCGGACACGGGCATCGAACCGCTTGGCAACGCGATAGACCTCCTCCTTCACCGGACAGGCATCGGCATCCACCAGGATCGTGAAGGCGGCGGGATCATCTGCGCTTTCCATGAACCGGGGGCTAGAGTGTGCCGCTCGTCGCGGCAAGCCCGGGATCGCGCCAAGGGATTGCGGTTGCAGCTACTTCGGAACCAAGTGTGCGCTGCACCATTATGACGGGACATGCGCAGGCTATTGTGCAGGCGCTGACAAACTATGTGACCGGCTCGCTCCCCCAACACGGCGAGGTGGCAGAATAAGGATTACTCATGAAGAAGCTTTCACTCGCGCTCGCTTCGGCGGCCTCGCTTGCACTTGTTGCCTGTGCTGAACCTGCCGAAGACACCGCAACCGAAGATTATGCAGCAGATGCAACGGCCGTAGCTGATGACGCGGCAGGCACGATCGTAGAAGTTGCCCAGGGCAATGAAGATTTCAGCACGCTAGTGGCTGCTGTGACCGCAGCCGAATTGGGCGAAACCCTGTCGGGCGAAGGTCCATTCACCGTGTTTGCACCGACAAATGATGCTTTTGCCAAGCTGCCTGAAGGTACTGTGGAAACGCTGACCACCACTGACACCGATACACTGGGCAGCATCCTGACCTATCACGTTGTTGAAGGTAAGGTTGATGCCGCCACGCTGACTCAGGCGATCACTGATGCCGGTGACGATGGCTATGAAATTGAAACCGTTGGCGGCGGAACGCTGACTGCAACCGTGGTGGACGGCAATGTCGTTCTGACCGATGCCGCTGGTGGGACCTCGACTGTGACTGCGACAGATGTTGAAGCGTCAAATGGTACGATCCATGTGATCGATACGGTTCTGATGCCGGCATAAGCTGAGCGTTAAGGATCTGAAAAATGGGCGGGTACCGGATATTTCCGGGCTCGCCTTTTTCGTGTCGATTGCAGTTCACTCGAAGGTAAACCCAGCCTCTTCAGCTTCGGCAATGATTTCCTCGCCAGTCTTACGCGTGGTGTCCTGTTCAAAGCTGTAATAGGCGGGTTGTTCGTCGGTGAATATCTCCTCGCCCAGTATTCTGTCGCCCACGTCATCAAAAAGCCCGGCAAGGAACGAATAGCTGCCAGTGGGCAGAAACTTGTAATACAGATTGCTACCGCATCGGGTGCAAAAGCCACGCTCGGCCCAGTTGGAAGACTGGTACCTGCCGATATGTTCGCCGCCGCCAATCTCGGGGTTGTCTCCGGTCTGAACAGCCAGATAAGCGCTGCCGCACCAGCGTCGACACATCTCGCAGTGACAGGCCTCGATGTGGTCTTTGGCCGGCTCAATGCACACAGAGACAGCGCCGCACAGGCAATGCCCTTGCAGTCTGGTTTCGCTCATTGCGTTCTCTCCTTATGAGTGCTGCTCTGGCTTACCGGGCAAGCCTAGATCGCTGCATCGGGTCTTGCAATCTTTGCGCACGGGCAGGCTGGAATGAGGCAAATCGAAACAAAATTAGGCATTTGCGCAATTTGCTGCTAACAGAAGGTCTGCCGACGTCGAAATTTGCGACGGACTTCGAGATTTGCTTCCTGCCTACCGCCCTATGGCGCCGGTGAAAACCAGACGACGACTTCCTTTCATCTGACGATTTGACGCACTACCCTGCTGCACTTTCGCAGCGGGACAATATCGTTTCTTGAAAGGAAACATCCATGTCCAAGACTGGAACCGTAAAATTCTTCAATGCCGACAAGGGCTATGGCTTTATTCAGCCTGACGATGGTTCGAACGACAGCTTCGTACACATCACTGCCGTTCAGGCTGCCGGCATGACCTCGCTCGATAAAGAGCAGCGTCTCAACTACGAAATCGAGCAGGGACGCAACGGCAAGGAAAGCGCTGTAAACCTGTCTGCTGCAGACTGACAAAAGATTGGCCGCGTTGCCCTGAAGCTTGCGCACCAGCGCAGTATCGGGCGGCGCGGCCACCCTTTTCCGCCCGCTTTCCAAACCCTCAGCTGATACGGAGCCGCCTCCACCATGGCCCAGACTTTTGAATTTTACGACGCACGCGCCAATGAAGCTGCCGCAGAGGCCAAACGCGCAACGTTGGACAATGTGCGCGAACGCTGTCTGCGCGCGGAAAAGACCTGGCGCGGCCTTGCCCAACAAGCGGAACGCGTTGCGACCAATCGCGAACAGGCCGACCGTGAACGTGCCGCGCGCCGCGAAGAAGAAGCTCTCATTTCCCCGAACTGAAGCCTTTTCTGGCAAGCCACTGTTCCGCTATGCCTCCCGCGATCTATTGTTGGAACCAGGCTCAGGACAGGTGATGATCCGACTCACATCAAAATTGGCCGTTGGCCTTGCTTTCGGTTTGGTTCTGGCCAGTTGTGGATCAGACCAGACAGGGCAGGTGGATGGCGAAATCTATGCCGGTATCGGGCCAGGCGAGGCAATCACTCTGGTTGGCACAGAACCCTTCTGGACGATCCAGATTCAGGGCGAAACACTCAATTACTCAAATCCTGATCATCCCGAAGGCCGCGAAACTCTAGCTTCGCGGTTTTCCGGAAACGGCGGTCTTGGCATTTCCGGCACTCTGGATGGACAGGCGATGCAAATCGCTGTCACGCCGGGACAATGCAATGACGCAATGAGTGACCGCGTCTATCCGTTTACCGCCACCATAAGGTGGGGCGAAGATACGCTGTTTGGCTGTGGCTACACCGATACCAAACCCTTTACCGGCAGCGAGAGCCCATAAAACTTGATCATTCCGGTAGGTGCCATGCCCAATACCTGCCTTTATCCCGTTGGTAGTGACAGAAACGGCAAGGGGTTCAGATACGATGGGTTCAACTGGCGGCTGCCTGTGCGGGGCAATTCGATACAAACTGAGCACCGATCCGGTGATGTGCGTGACTTGCCATTGCAAGAACTGCCAGCGTCAGGCGGGCAGTGCCATGTCGATCATTATCGCAGTTCCTGAGGGTGCCGTATCGGTCGAAGGAACCGTAAAAACCTTTGATGATACTGGCGACAGTGGCGCAACGGTAAAGCGCCAGTTTTGTGGCGATTGCGGATCGCCTTTGTTCAGCATTGTTGAACACCCGCCTGGCTTGATCTTCGTGAAAGCGGGCACGCTGGATGATCCGTCGGGCCTTAAACCCAGCTTCCACTGCTATACCAAAAGCGCGCAGGACTGGGTCGAGCTGGGCGACATCCCATCCTTCGAAACGGTACCTGATCAGCTATGATGCGTCGGATCCCAGACCTGCCTTGCGCAATTCTGGGCCCAGTCTGCCGGTGAGCCAGAGGAACCACATCTTGAAATCGGCAGCCAGCGACCACAGCGGATAGGTGAAGGTGGCCGGACGGTTTTTCTCGACCGTGAAATGCGCAACCCAAGCGAAAAAATATCCTGCCAGCGGCATCGCTGCGAGCAAAAGCCAGCGTCCTGTGATGGCGGCAGCAACTGCAATCAGAACAACTATGGTGGTGCCGATATAGTGCAGCGCGCGGGTTTGCGGCTTGCTGTGTTCTTGCAGATAAAATGGCCAGAATTCCCCAAAATCGGTATATTTGCGTGTGCCAGTCATAATTTTTCTTCTGAACCTATCCTGCTGAAATTCGGTCACTTCGCTTCATATCGGACACAAACGGACTGGTGGGCGGGGAACGCCATCAGCGACTGTGGGTTAATATTCCAAAGGGCTAGCACATTATGGCCCAGAAGGAATTTAATTGAATACCGACGATCCTCGCAACCTCCGCTTGGGGGACCAGGCCCGATTGGCCTTTGACGATGCGCCCGAGCGGTTTCGCGACGGGCACGCGTCAGAGCAGTTTTCTGGCTCGTCAGGGGTCCTGTTTGAACAGGCCATGGCGCAGACCCGTATGGCGATCTGCCTGTGCGATCCCAACCACGAAGACTTGCCTATCGTTTTCGCAAACCGCGCCTTTCGTGCGCTGACCGGCTATAGTGAAGAAGAGATTATCGGAAACAACTGCCGTTTCCTGCAAGGTCCTGACACGGATCCCGAACCCATTGCCCGCATTCGCGATGCCATCGTCAACGAACAAGTGGTGGTGGTGGAGCTGTTGAACTACCGAAAGAACGGCACAAGTTTCTGGAACGCCTTGCACCTGGGGCCAATCTATAATGATCAAGGTGAGCTGATCTATTTCTTTGGCAGTCAGTGGGATGTCTCCGGCGTTCGAGCAGCCCGGGCAGAAGAGCGGCATGCTCGCGAGATGGCGCGCGAATTGTCGCACCGGATGAAAAACATGTTCGCGGTCATTTCCAGCATTGTTAACGTCACCGGCAGAATGCGGGGCATTCGCAGCGAGGCCGACGAAATCAACGCCCGCATACAGGCGCTTGGCCGGGCTTATGAAACCACTCTGGACGAAGCATCGGTCGGCTCGATTGATGCTGGCCAAGCCATTTCGGCGGTGCTTGGCCCGTACAGTGCAGACACCTCGCGCTTGGTCATGCATGGGGACAATCCGCGCGTTCCTTTTGGGATAGTATCAATCATCGGACTGGTTCTGCACGAACTTGCAGCCAATGCAGCGAAGTATGGTGCTTGGGCCGGTGAGACTGGCAAGGTTGAAGTCGATTGGTCGATCGATACGCCAAGCGAAACGCTGCTCATCACCTGGCAGGAAAGCGGCGGTGCACCGGTGGATGCTCCGGCCATTACCGATGGTGTGGGCAGCGCAATTGTCAATCGCATGCTTCAGACATGTTCAGGCACGATTGAGCGCCGCTGGGAATTAGGCGGACTGCACGCCACGTTGCGCATTCCTGTGGGGAAAAGCTGATGGCCGATCCCGTCAACATCATGGTTCTGGAAGATGAGCTGATGATCCTTATGGATCTGGAATTTGCCGCCGAGGATCGTGGATGCACAGTTCGTTCTGCCACCACGGTCGAGGAAGCCATGGCCCTGCTTGATGACGATACTGCAAGAATTGACGTGGCCGTGCTTGATGTAACCTTGAGTCCGCAGTCGACCTGCTTTCCTGTGGCACGTCAGCTTGACCTGCGGGGAATTCCTTACATCCTCCATTCAGGCGACCTTGATCGCCATAATGAACGCATTCGCGAGCTTGATGCTGTGCTGATTGCCAAGCCTGCCCATTCCGACGACGTGATCGACAGAGCATTGTCCTTGCTCGATCAGTCGCAAAACGAAGCTGATCAGGCGAATCGTCAGGCCGCTGAATAAGCCGGCGCGGGTTAAAACAGACCGGGAATTTCGAACTGAGCCGCATTGGGGCGGTCGGGCTGCAACAGCAATTGTTGCGGTCTTACGCTTTGTGTGGTGCGCGAAGATCCGCCCGCAATCGGAGTGCAGGTCCTGCCGGCAAGAAAATCCAGCGCTCGTGCAGTGGACGCCTCGGTCGGGTCACCAAACGGCGTAAAGATGTCATCATTTGCCTGACACGTATTGGATATGAAATCTGCCAGACCATTGAAGTAGTCGCCCTGTCCATCGGCATTGTCAGTCTTGAATGTCGTCACACGAAGACGATCATCGCAGACATCACGATCGAAACCGAACTGCCCCACCGGCTTGCCAAAAGTGTCGGTGCCGATCAGCGCCAGATTGTCTCCGAGATAGGGGATCATGGAATTGATCACCAACTCGCTGGCTGATGCGGTTCCGCCGCGCCCGATGAATGCAATCTTGGTGGGGGCAATGGCATTGGGCTCTGCCTGGAAGAACTCGGTATCATTATTGTCGGATTTCGAATCCCTCAGCACTGTGCGGCTAAAGACCTGTCCGACATTATCTGCCCCTAGCAAATCTCCAAAAAGTTCAGCCACGCTGACGAGTCCCCCGCCGTTATAACGCAGGTCGATGATCAGCTCGGTCACGCCTTCGCTGCGGAACTGACCAAAGGCCGCGCGCAAATCGTCCGCGGCTGTGGAGACGATAAAGGTTCGCAGATTGAGGTAACCAACCTTTTTTCCCGCATCGTCGAAAATTTGTACACCATAACGGTCCGAGATCGGGTCCAGCGAGAAGTCGGCCTTGGTTATGCTGGTTTCGTTCACAACTCCAGTGGCGGTTTGGAAGCGGATCACTCGTGTCACGCCAGCGTCGGATGGGCCAAGCGCGTTGATAACGGCTTGCGGGCCGCCAGAGGCCATGAGCGAGGACACCAGTTGCAATTCGCTGCTGCTGGTTCCGATCGCCAGCAATTCGGTGCCGCGATCCAACCCCGACTGCAGGCCGGGCGCATCTTCATAAGCTTCCAGCACGAACACGCGATTGTTGGCCGTGTCATAGCCCAGACGCACGCCAAAGCCTGCACTGGAACCGGATGCGATCAACGCTTCTTCCTCGCTCTTTGAAGTGATGAAGGTGAAACCGCGGTCAACTCCGCGGGCCCTGGCAGGGGCAACCAGGGCGTCTATATAGTCCTGTACGGTGCTGAAGTTGGCCGGCGCAACACCGCGGTCGAGCAGGTCAGGGAACAAATACCATTCATCAATGACGCCGAGCGACCAATCCTGCCTGTCGAGTACGGAGCACTGGCTTGTCGCAGGTGGCGTAGGCGTCGGGGTTCCTCCGCCGCCACCTGTACTCGGCGCAGGTGAACTGTCCCCGCCTCCACCGCAGGCGGCCAGCGCCAACGCCAGAGTGATCGAAAGGGCTGTGCGACCAGGGCCCGACATAAATTCTCCTGAAATGCGTCTGCTGTGAATGCTTCTATACTTGGGCAATGCTGTATGAATGGCGCGATAACGCGTTTGCTGCAATTTCAGATCAGCGATTTTGCGGTTTAATCCCCCTCAATCTGCGCAGAGTCGGGGGAAATCAGAGGCAAATCTGCGGCCAACAGGCCCCGCCAGTGGGCGCTCAGCACAATTTAAGAGCAATTTCCGAGCGAATTTGCGCGGTTTACGGGGAAAACCATCGCATTTCGTCTTGCAGTGCCTCGCAACATCATTGCGAAGGGCGTAGAATTATTGCCACGATTGAGGAGGAAGTTTTTCGTGTCGACAATGCCCGCGTGGTTGAGCGCGCCCCTTGGCGCAGCAGCGCAGCACCCTGGTCTCGCCATTGCGAAGCTGGCTGATGAGCGCGGCTATGGCCGGGGCGGTTTTAAACTGACCAGCCCTGCATTTGATCCGGGCGAGGAACTGGACCCCTGTTTTACCGCTGACGAGGAGGATGCAGTTGCGCCGCCTCTGGAATGGACAGCACCGCCACCTGGTACGCAGGAACTTGTGGTAATCGTCGAAGATGCCACCGGCACTGACGCCAAGCCGACCTGCCACTGGCTGATATGGGGGCTTCCCGGTCAGCGTGGAAAGCTGCTGGAAGGCGAAGTTCCTCCGCGTGTTGGCAAGAATGCACGGGGAAATTCCGAATGGCTCCTGCCTGCCTTGCCCGAGGATGAGACCCACCAATTCGTTTTTCAGCTGTTTGCGCTCGATCTGCCGCTCACCTTGATGCCAGGCGCAAGCCGCGACAAACTTTTTGCAGAGATGGAAGGGCACGTCATCGCCAGCTCCGTGCTGGTGGCCCCTTACACCCGGTCACAGGAGGATGAAGGCGACTGGGACGAAGATGACGAAATCGACTGACAACTAGCCCTATAATAGGAAAGGAAAAATTATGGCTGGCAAGAACAATGCACTTCAGAAACCGGTGCAGGTTTCCCCTCAACTCGAAGAAGTCGTGGGCAAGGGTCCGATGACCCGCGCACAGGTTACTTCAAAGGTGTGGGACTACATCAAGGGACACAATCTGCAGGACGCAAATGACAAGCGTCAGATCAATCCCGATGCCAAGCTGGGCGCCGTTATCGGCACCGAGCAGATTTCCATGTTCAAGATGACGGCTGCTGTCTCAAAGCACCTCACCTGATTGGATCAGATTGGGCGGCGGCGCGGGTCGCAAGAGCGCGCCGCCCCCATTTTCGTCCGCGAATATTTTGGCGCTATGCCTGACACAACCGGGACGTGATTTTTTCATGCCCTGACTGAAATCAATCCTTGTCCCATGCGGACAGCTCGCTGCCGCGTTTGAGCACTTTGTCGCCATCGTCCTGCTGAATCAGATAGGCAGGGTTGTCCTCATCACCGTCTTTGGTCACTTCGGAACCTTGCAGGGTCCGGGTAACTTCGCGTTCGAAGCGATCGGTGATCTGGCCCTTGCCTTCACCATCACCCCAATTCCACTTGACGTATTGATCAGTACGGAAGCTGTTGGAATTGCTCATGTTAATCTCCTTTCTATATGGAATAACAATGAGCATCCCGGCCTTGGGTTCCGATTGCAAATTGTCGATGAGGCCCGTCCGGCCCCTCTCAACACGCCGGTTTATTCGGTAATGTCTACCGCTTGAATGTCGTCTGCATCATCCACCAGCAGATCGGTGGCCGGTGCTGCCACGACCGCATCTGCGCCCTGTGCTTCGGTAACTGTGGGTGCGTCCACAGTGGCATCGACATCCGGGTTCACGCCATCGGAACTCAGCGCACCCGACATCCAGATGATAGTCAAGAGGCCGATAGCAAGTAAGGTTCCGACGATCAGAATCGTGCGGACCCGGCCATCGCCGCGCGCGCCGGTCGCTTCCACATCGTCTACGTGTATTTCGTCGCCTTGCTTGTGCATTCCATGCTCCCGTTTCGTAAATCTTTCCCTTGCGGGGATATGGAATGAAACGGCCTTGCCGGGGGAATGTTCCGGCAAAGTGGCGCTGGCTCAGTCGCGCAAGAGGTCATTGATACCGGTCTTGGCGCGGGTCTGCGCGTCAACTGTCTTCACGATAACTGCGCAGTAAAGCGATGGTCCCATGCTTCCGTCCGGCAACGGCTTGCCCGGCATCGATCCCGGTACAACCACGGCATAGGGGGGCACTTTGCCGAGATGGATTTCGCCAGTGGCCCGATCCACGATCTTGGTCGATGCGCCGAGGTACACACCCATGGACAGGACAGCGCCTTCGCCCACCTGTACCCCTTCAGCCACTTCGCTGCGTGCGCCAATGAAAGCGCCATCGCCAATGATCACTGGTTCGGCCTGAAGCGGTTCCAGAACCCCGCCAATGCCCGCACCACCAGAGATGTGGACGTTCTTGCCAATCTGGGCGCACGATCCGACAGTGGCCCAGGTATCGACCATAGTGCCTTCATCGACATAGGCGCCAATATTGACGAAGCTTGGCATCAGAACGACACCCTTTGCGATATGGCTGCCGCGCCGAGCGACTGCGCCAGGCACCACGCGAAACCCTGCATCACGAAAACGGTTTTCACCCCATCCGGCAAATTTGCTGGGAACCTTGTCAAAAGCTGGCTCTCCGCCCGACCCGGCTTGCATTACGACATTGTCATTCAGCCGGAAGGACAGCAAGACCGCCTTTTTCAACCATTGATTGACCTGCCAGCCACCGGCGCCATCAGGCTCGGCAACGCGTGCAGAGCCGCTGTCGAGCATGGCCAGCGCCTGTTCGACCTGAGCGTGTACGTCAGTATCGCTGGGGGTGATCTCTGCTCGCCGCTCCCATGCCGCTTCGATGGACTGTTTGAGTTCGTTCGACATGTCTGGTGGCTCCACTCTGGCTTTAACTGCGTTTGAGCGCGCTGCTAGCCCCCACTCGTCGCAAAGCCAAGAGGGATCGGGGACAAATTCTTGCCGTGACGGTAACCTTGCACTTAGGTAATGTCTTCAGCGGAGGCGCAGTAAAGGACGGTCGCAATGCCTTTTGTCTTACCCCGATCCAATCGCAACAGCCGCGGTGTTGCGTGCCAAATGCTGGCGGCCGTGTCCGCATGCGCTCTTGTAACAGCTTGCGGAGGGAGCGGGGGCGGTGTGCCGGTCACCACGACTCCTAATCCGGCCCCCACACCAACACCCACACCCACGCCGACACCGTCTCCCACACCATCCCCATCGCCCACCCCGACGGCCAGCTTCGATACGCCGGAAGTGCGTCAGTCGGACGGGCCCGAATTCCATAATGCCGTTTCAGCCTGGACGGACGGCTTTACTGGAGAGGGATCGATCATTGCCATCGTCGATACCGGTATCGATATCGACAGCCCCGAATTCGCTGGCCGCATACACCCTGATTCTGCTGACGTTGCCAGCAATCGCACGATTGAGGCCGAGGATGATCACGGGACAAATGTGGCATTGGTGGCGGCGGCCGCACTTGATGATACAGGGATTGTAGGCACAGCTTTTGACGCGCAGGTGCTGGCCATTCGCAGTGACGATCCGGGCAGCTGCGGGGTCGACACGCCCGAAGATTCCTCCCTCGGTTGCCTGTTCGATGATCGCGACATTGCTGCCGGTATTGATCTGGCAGTCAATTCGGGTGCTGATGTCATCAACCTGAGCCTGGGCGGTGGCGCCGCCACGCAGGTGCTGCTGGATGCAGTGGGGCGTGCCGCGACTGCAGGTGTCGTGGTGGTTGTGGCTGCGGGCAATGGCGGAGACGGGTCTGACCCGCAGATCGACCCCGATCAGCCTGATCCTTTCGCAACCAGCCTGGTTGATGCCGGTAATGGCAATGTCATCGTTGTCGGATCCGTCGATGCCGATGGCCAATTTTCGGACTTCAGTAACCGTGCCGGGTCAGGCGCGTCGACCTTCATCTCCGCACGGGGAGAAGTGATTTGCTGCGTTTATGACGATGGTGAAATCTTTATCACAACTAATGCCGCCGGTCAGCAATTCGTGACCCTGTTTTCGGGCACCAGCTTTGCTGCCCCTCAGGTGGCCGGAGCAGTGGCTCTGTTGTCGCAGGCGTTTCCCAATCTGACCGGTACCGAGATTGTCGAGATTCTGCTCGATAGCGCGCGCGATGCCGGAGCCACCGGGACCGATGCGGTATTTGGTGCGGGTATCCTCGACATCGCGGCTGCGTTTGCGCCGCGTGGCACGACCACCATTGCCGGGACCGATAACGTGCTCGCGCTGACAGAGGATATTGCCGTCGGATCGGCCGCTATGGGTGATGCGTTCGACGCTATTGGCGGTTCAGTTGGAGGGCCAAATTCCGGGACTGGCGGGCAAGACGCAGGCCAGGGGCTGCAGACAATTGTTCTTGACCAATATGGACGCGCCTATGGCTATGATCTGTCGAGCCGGGTTCGGGGTGCCGTGGTGACCCCTCGGCTGCGCGGTGCCGTGCAACGCAGTGGCCGGTCACTGACTTCGAGCAACGAAGCCATGACAGTGGCCTTTACCGTAGGTGAGGGCACTCGCGCTGCCGGGCTGAAGTGGGCCGAGCCCTTGCAATTGTCGTCAGAGGAGGCGGCAAATGCGCGCGTTCTGGCCGGGCGCATCGCGGCGCGAATTTCGCCCGACACGCAGATCGGCTTCGCCTATGCTCAGGGATCAGGCGGCATTGCTGCGCAATTGCGCCAGGACAGCCAGACGATCAACCGGCCAGCCTTCATGATCGCACCTTCAGCAGAGAATGACGATGGCTTCATCGGGCGCACCCATGTCTCTTTCGCAGTGCGCCACCAGGCCGGTCCCTGGGGATTGACCCTGCATGGCGAGGCCGGGGATGCCTGGCTGGGCAATACGAGGCGTGTGCAGGAGACTGTGCTGGTGCAGGGGGATCAGCGGCCGACCACCAGTATGGGAATTGTGCTTGATCGTCCCCTGAGCGGTATCGAGACCACGCTGGGGATGACGTGGCTTTCGGAAAGCCAGACCGTGCTTGGAGCCCATTTCCACAGCTCGATCGGTAATGGCGGCGCGCAAACCGTCTTTTTCGATGGTTCTGCACGGGGTGAACTTGGCCATGGTTGGCAGTTGGGCGGTACCTACCGTCGGGGGGTGACCTTACCGCAGAGCACGACGGTTATCAGCGGCAGTTCTCAGTTGCACAGCAATGCCTGGTCACTTGATCTGGCCAAGCGGGACATGTTGATGTCTGGCGACAGTATGGGCCTACGGATCAGCCAGCCCTTGCGTGTCAGTGGTGGGGGCCTCGATCTCAACCTGCCGGTCTCCTACGATTATGCTACTGAAACCGCGCAGTTTGGTGTGCAGCGGCTGAACCTGTCACCGCAAGGCCGCGAATTGATGAGCGAGTTGACCTGGCGCGGGCCGCTTGTTTTCGGCTGGGCCGGGGCGAGCCTGTTCTATCGCCGCGATCCGGGCCACTACTCCACCGGTCCTGATGATGTCGGTGCGGTGGTGAGTTGGGACGCCCGCTTTTAGGAGGCAGGCCGGGTCTGGCGACTCACTTCAATCCGGCGGCCTGCGCGAAGCGATAGGCATTCTCGACCAGTGGCTTGACCCGCTCGCTCATCTGTTTGGCATGAGCCGACGATGCAGTGCCATCGATGACGCGTTTCTTGATCCCCTGCATGATCCCGGCGAGCCGAAACAGATTGTAAGAGAAATACCACTCCATCGGCGGGACCGGAAAACCGGTGCGGGCGACATAACGCTCAACCGCTTCTTCGACGCTTGGAATACCCAATCCAGCTATGTCGAGGCCGCCCAGACCTGCTCTGCCATCGGCCGGGTTGTACCAGTTCAGCATCAGATAGCTGAAATCTGCAATGGGATCGCCCAGCGTCGACAGTTCCCAATCGAGCACCGCAATGACGCGGTTTTCCGTCTTGTGAAAAATCATGTTGTCGAGCCGGTAATCGCCATGCACCACGCTGCTGGCATGCTGGGCCGGGATCGTTTCGGGCAACCATTCGATCAACCGGTCCATTTCCGGTATCGTTTCGGTTTCGGACAGTTTGTACTGCTTGGACCAGCGGTTGATCTGCCGGGCGCAGTAATCCTCTCGCTTGCCGAAGTCCTGCATCCCTATGGCATCGATGTCGGCCAGATGAAGATCGGCGATGGTGTCGATCATCGCGAAGTAGATTTCGCGCCGTTCATCGCGCGTGGAGTTGGGCAGAGCCCCGTTCCACAAGCTCCGGCCATCAGCCAATGACATGACGAAGAACTTTGACCCCAGCACATCGGGATCCTCGCACAGGCCATAGGTTTTCGGGACCGGAAAACCGATCGGCCCAAGCGCAGTCATCGCCTTGTATTCGCGGTCAACCGCATGGGCGCTGGGGAGCAATTTGCCGAAGGGCTGGCGCCGCAGAACGTAGGAAGCGCCGGGCGTATCGATCCGATAGGTCGGATTGGACTGTCCGCCCTTGAACTTGGTGTAGCTCAAGGGGCCGGCATAGCCTTCCACATTGGCTTCAAACCATGCGGTCAGTGCATCCAGATCTAGCTTGTCCTTGTCAGACACTTCGACGGTGCCGACCATTTCCTTCTCGTAATCGATCGGGTTTTCGCTGTTTTCGGTCATCAGTCGAACACCACCACGCTGCGCGCCGAGTGCCCCTCGCGCATCTTTGCAAACCCGTCATTGATCTGATCGAGCGAGATGCGTTCAGCAATAATCGTATCCAGGTCAAGCAGCCCGCGCAGGTAGAAGTCCACCAGACGGGGCAGATCAACCGGGAAATGGTTTTCACCCATGATCGCGCCTTGAAGTTTCTTGCCCGAGAGCAAATCCATTGCGCTGAGGCCGACTTTGCAGTCGAGCGGCATCATCCCCAGGATTATGGCCGTGCCGCCACGCCGGAGCGAAGCGACCGCCAGATCGGCAGAGGCCTGACGTCCGACCGCTTCGATACCGTAATGCACCCCTCCGCCAGAAATCTCATGGATTTGCTTTACAGCGTCATCTGCCATTGCATCGACGGCATGGGTTGCGCCCAGAACCTTGGCCAGTTCGCGCTTTTCCGCCAGCGGATCGACCGCGATCACCTTTCCTGCTCCGGCAATCTTGGCGGCATTTATAGCGGCAAGACCGACCCCGCCGCAGCCGACAACTGCCACGGTTTCCCCCGGCGTCACATTGGCTGCATTGAAGATCGTCCCGGCCCCCGTAGTGACTGCACAGCCCAGCAATGCTGCACGGTCGAGCGGCATGTCCTTGTCAATCGAAACGCAGGCGTTTTCATGGATCAGCATCTGTTCGGAGAAGGCCGACAGATTGAGCATCTGCATCACCGGCTCCCCGTTGGTGCGAGCGATGCGCGGTGTTGCATCGGAATCGCGCCGGGTTGCAGCACCCAGACACAATGCCATCCGGCCTGTCACGCAGAACTCGCAGGTCCCGCAAAACGCCGACAGACAGGAAACGACGTGATCACCGGGTTGAACCGTTCTGACTTCGCTGCCAACCGCGCGAACCACGCCGGCTGCCTCATGCCCCGGAATGGCGGGCAGAGGGTGCGGGTAAGACCCATCAATGAAGTGCAGGTCCGAATGGCACAGGCCGCAAGCCTTTGTGTCAATCAGAACCTCATGCGGGCCCGGATCGGCCATTTCCACATCACCGATGACCAGACCCTCGCCTGGTTTTTCCAGAATGGCTGCTTTCGCCATGATCGTCTCTCCTTAGCAGGTCGCGCCCTAACGGGTCGCACCCATGTCGCCTGAACTGAACGTGTCATTGGCAGCTGGTGCCCCACCGTCGCGCAAAGCGTTGGCGGTCGGGCCTTCCTGGGGCATGTGCTTGGCAAATTCCATCCGGGCAATGGACCGTGCGTGCACTTCGTCGGGGCCATCGGCCAGACGCAGCGTACGCTGATGGGCATAAGCATTGGCAAGGCCGTAATCGTCCGACACACCGCCGCCGCCATGGGCCTGGATTGCATTGTCGATGATGCGCAGCGCCATGTTCGGGGCCTGCACCTTGATCATGGCAATTTCCTGCTTGGCCGATTTGTTGCCAACCTTGTCCATCATGTCGGCCGCCTTCAGGCAGAGAAGTCGAGTCATGTCGATATCAATGCGGGCCTGCGCCACGCGCTCTTCCCAGACCGAATGCTTGTAGATCGGCTTGCCAAAGGCTTCGCGCTCCTGAAGCCGGCGGCACATCTTGGCCAGCGCTTCTTCGGCAACGCCAATGGTGCGCATGCAGTGGTGGATACGGCCAGGGCCAAGCCGCCCTTGCGCAATCTCAAACCCGCGTCCTTCGCCCAGCAGCATGCTGGACACCGGAACGCGAACATCCTTCAGTTCCACTTCCATATGGCCGTGCGGCGCATCATCGTAACCGAACACTGGCAAGTGTCGCAGGATGTTCACGCCGGGTGTGTCCATATCCATCAGCACCATGCTCTGCTGCGCGTGGCGCTTGGCTTCGAAATCGGTCTTGCCCATGACAATGGCGACCTTGCAGCGCGGATCGCCAACGCCCGATGACCACCATTTGCGGCCATTGATAACGTATTCATCACCATCGCGTTCAATGCGGGTTTCGATGTTGGTTGCGTCAGAGCTGGCAGTGAAGGGCTCGGTCATCAGGAAGGCGGAACGAATCTCGCCATTCATCAGAGGGGCGAGCCATTTGTCCTTCTGCTCGCGCGTGCCGTAGCGGTGGAAGACTTCCATATTGCCAGTGTCAGGTGCAGAACAATTGAACACTTCGGAAGCAAAGCCGATGCGGCCCATTTCTTCCGCGCACAGGGCGTATTCCAGATTGGTGAGGCCGGGGCCGTCAAACTCGAAACTTTCTTCGACATGGTGGTGCCCGTCATTGCGCGGAGGCATGAACAGGTTCCAGATGCCGGCCGCCTTGGCCTCTTTCTTCAGGTCCTCGACCACCTGGATGACTTTCCACCGGTCGCCTTCCGCATCCTGCGCCTTGTAGGTATCGACGGCGGGTCGCACACGCGTTTCGATGAAATCACGTACACGGTCGCGCCAGTATTGCTGGCGTTCTGTCGGTTGAAAATCCATGGGGGTGGTCCTCTCTAATCTCTAAAAATCGTTCGAATCTATTGCCCTGCTCAGTGGCAGAGCGCGCACGCCGCGCCAAGTTGTCAGTTTGATAGGCGCTGGGTATTTGTCATTGGGCAGGTGGCGGTGTGGTGGTTGCTGATTGTCCGGTAATGCCTGATGCCAGGCGCGCTTCGTGATCTTCTCTGGAGATCGGGAAACGGCCAAGCCAGAACGCGGCAGTTGCCATCAGCAGGGTTGTCGCCACGGCATAAAACAAGATCAGGCTGCTGATTGTTGCATCGGGCACTTCCCCAGGGGCGGCATCGCGCGAAAAATCGATGAAAGACAACACTTGTCCGGTCAGAAAAATGCCCAGGCCAGTGGCGCATTTCTGGATCAGCCAATTGCCTGAATAGAACGCGCCTTCCGCCCGTCTGCCTGTGCGTTCGAGATAGGCTTCGACAATCTCTGCAATCATCGAGCTTGCGGAAATCAGCACGACGATGCCCAGCGTGTTACCAATGATCAGCAAGCCCAGCAGCATCAGGCCGGAAAGAGCGGTGTCCAGCGGAGGCCAGATCCCGGCAAACAGCGCCATATATGGCAACAATGTGAAAGCTGCCGTTCCAAGCGCTGAGAGCGCGGCACTTTTCGGTTTGCCAAAATGCCTGTGCATGGGGCCAACAATGAAAAACATCATTATTGCCGATATGAACAGCGCCAGCGGATACAGGCTGAGCGCGCTTACACCGTCAGGCAGGAAGGGAACCGGGGCTGTGTCCATCCGCCAGACATAGAGCGTGATGTAATTGGTCAGCGAGAAGGTCAGGCCCTGATTGACATAGGCCGCCAAGCCGCCTGCTGCAAAGATCAGAAACGCCTTTTCTCGGAAGGCCTCAAAGATCTCCTCAAAGCAGCCTTTTATGGTGAAGGGTTCCGGTTTGGTTGCGGGGAGATGGGCCACCAGCCTGTGCTGGCCCAGGGCCGAACCCATCACCGATAAAATGATCAGGCACCCGCCGGCAATCGCCCATCCGGTGTAGCCGTCCCGGTTCAACAGGCCGTCCTCGCCCGGCATGAACACCGTATAGGCCAGCACCATCATCAGGATCCCGCCCAGCCATCCTGAGATATAGCGAAACCGGAACAGGGTTGTCCGCTCGTCATAGTCGCTCGTAATTTCAGGAAGGAGGGAGATCGACGGCACTTCGCAGGCCGACAGCAATACGCGCACGACCACCGCAATGCCCAGCAGACCCAGGAATGACGGTGCTTCACCGCCTGGCGGGGACCACATCATCACCCATGCAATCGCCAGCGGAATGGGGGCGGCATAGAGCCATGGCAAACGTCTGCCCCATTTCGTGTAGGTCCGGTCTGACAAGTTTCCCAGGATGGGATCAACAACGGCATCAATCAGCAGCGCGCACAACAGCGCCAGACTGACCAGGCCAGCATCCATGCCCAGAACCTGGCTGTAGAAAAACAGCAGGAAGAATTGGAAACCAATATCCTTCACCCCAAAGGCCACCGCACCAAAGCCATGGATAAGCTTGAGGCGCATCGGCAGGGGGCCGGAAACAAAACTCATGAAAAGGTGCGCCGACAGGCAAGTGTCGCTTCGGTTTGCTGCATAATCCTCTCCATATTTATTGGCACTAGCCTAGGCCGCGCGGCCCGCGCGTCAACGCCTCATGTTGTGACGCTACGGCATGGGGGCATACGTGAAAGCTCCTTGCAGCGAGCATGCGAATCACCCTAACGTAAGCGTCAAGTTGCATGTCCCAGAGGAGAGTCGATCCATGTCCGAAACAGCAGAACTGGCAAGCTTCCGAGAGGAAACCCGGACGTGGCTGGAGGCTAATTGTCCAACACAGATGCGCCAACCGGTGCGCGATGATGACGATGTGTATTGGGGCGGGCGCAACGCCACTTTCAAGAACGACGCCCAGCAGGCCTGGTTCGAAGTGTGCCGGGATAAAGGCTATACCGTACCGGCGTGGCCAAAGGCTTACGGCGGGGCTGGGTTGAACGCTGCAGAGGCGAAAATATTGCGACAGGAAATGAGCCGCCTTGGCGCGCGCCCTCCATTGTCCAGCTTCGGCATCTGGATGCTTGGTCCCGCCTTGCTGCAATTCGGCACTGAGGGGCAAAAGAAGCGTTTCCTGACAGAGATCGCCCGCGGTGAAATCCGTTGGTGCCAGGGTTATTCTGAGCCGGGATCGGGCTCTGACCTCGTCTCGATGCAAACATTCGGTGAAGATCAGGGCGATCACTGGGTCGTCAACGGTCAGAAGATCTGGACTTCCTACGCGGACAAGTGTGACTGGATTTTCTGCCTTGTGCGAACCGACAAGCAGAACAAGTATCAGGGTATTACCTTCATGCTGTTCGACATGGCGAACCAAGGTGTCTCCACCAAGCCGATCAAACTGATCAGCGGTGAAAGTCCCTTTTGCGAAACCTTTTTTGATGATGTGTCCGTCCCTAAGAGCTATGGCGAGGACTGCCCTGGCCATGTCGGCGAGATCAATCGCGGCTGGGATGTTGCAAAATATCTGCTGGGTCATGAGCGCGAGATGATTTCCGGCATGGGTGGCGGAGAACGCACCGCTGCGATCGGTCCGGCGATGAGCCGACATGCCGAAAAGTCTGGCGGCCCGATCGATCCGATTTTGCGCGGCGAGCTGGCTTTGTTCGATGTCGATGCGCTTGCCTTTACCGCCATGGCGGAAAAATTCATGGACGAGATGAAAGCGGGCAAGGGACATCCCGCTCAGCCCAACATGATGAAATATGTCGGTACCGAGTTAAACAAGCGGCGGCATGAATTGATGATGAGCGTCGGAGGATCGCGCAGCCTGGAATGGGACAGCGATGAAACCAGTGGCGGCAAACCATCGCGCAGCTGGTTGCGCACCAAGGCCAATTCGATCGAAGGCGGAACTTCGGAAGTCATGCTCAATGTGATTTCCAAGCGCATTCTCGATCTGCCGGGCGGCTGACCGCTTAGCGCCTCATCGGTTCGGGGCCCGCCTTGGACCCGCACATTACTTCAATATCAGGATAATGATCCATGCCTCTTTATCACGATGACGATCAGGCGATGCTCGCCGAAACAGCCAGCCAGTTCATGGCTGATGAAGGCGCCATCACCAAACAACTGCGCCACTATCGCGACCGTGACTGCCCCGATGGGTTTGGCCATGCGCTGTGGAGCAAGTTTGGCGAAATGGGCTTTGCCGGAATGCTGGTGGCTGAAGAGGATGGCGGACTTGGTATGGGCCATGTCGAGGCTGGCATTGTGCTCGAAGAAATCGGTCGCAACCTTACCCCATCGCCGTTCCTTGCCAGTTCCGTGATGGCCGCGACTGCACTGGGTGCAGCCGGTGACAGTGCGAAGCAGCGCTATTTGCCCGGGCTGATTTCGGGTGAAAGCGTGTTTGCCGTTGCCGTGGACGAAGGCGCCAAACACCGGCCCGAGCGTATTGCAACGCAAGCAGAGCGATCCGGCAATGGTTTCAAGCTGTCGGGCAAAAAAAGTTTTGTCATTCAGGCGGTGGCCGCCGACATGATCGTTGTCGCCGCGCGCACTTCAGGGGCTGACACGGATGAGGACGGCATAACCCTGTTCGCTGTGCCCAAGGATGCCGCGAATATGGATCAGGAACCCGTTCGACTGGTCGACAGCTCAATCGCCTCGCATGTTACGTTTACCGGTGTCGAACTGGATGGCGATGCTGTGATTGGCGAGGTTGACGGGGGCCGGGCGGTGCTCAACAAAATGCTGATGGCGGGCCGGGTCGGCGCCGCTGCCGAAGGGGTTGGGGTTGCCCGCGGCGCGATGGATATGACGGTCGATTATCTCAAGCAGCGCAAGCAGTTCGGCAAGCTGATCGGTGAATTCCAAGCCTTGCAGCACCGTGCAGCGCATCTGTATTCCGAAGTTGAAATCGCTCGTGCTGCCGTGATCAAGGCACAGCAATTGCTCGATGCTGGCAGTGAAAAGGCGGATCTCATGATCTCTGTTGCCAAGGCCAAGGTTGCCAAAACCGCCGGTCTGGCGGTGCAAGAAGGCGTGCAGATGCATGGCGGCATCGGCATGACTGATGAATATGACATCGGCCTGTATATGAAGCGTGACCGCGCTTTGCAGGAATTTATGGGCGACGCCTACTACCACGCCAATCGCGTTGCTGAACTGAGCGGATATTAAGAGGAATAACCAAAATGGATCTCAATTCACTTTTCGGTCTCAATGGCCGCGTTGCTCTGGTCACCGGTGGTTCGCGCGGGATCGGCAAGATGTTTGTCGAAGGACTGCTCGCGGCGGGATGCGCACGTGTCTATATCTCGGCGCGCAAGGTTGAGCAGATGGATGCCACCATCGCCGAGTTTGGCGATGATAAAGTGATCGGCATTCAGGCTGACCTCAGCCAGATGGACGGTATGCAGCATGTCGCAGACGAGATCACCAAGCGCGAGGACAAGCTCGACATTCTGATCAACAATGCAGGTGCTGCCTGGGGCCAGGATTATCTCGAATTCAGCGAGGCCGGCTGGCACCGCACGATGGACCTCAACGTCAAAACGCCTTTCTTCCTGACGCAAAAGCTGCACAATCTTCTGGTGGCTGCCGGAAGCAAGGACAAACCGGCCAAGGTGATCCATGTCTCGTCCATTGATGGCCAGCGGATCAACCCTTGGGAAACCTATGCCTATCAGGCGTCGAAGGCTGGCGTCATCCAACTGACCCGCCGGATGGCCGCGCGCCTGATTCAGGACAATATCGTGGTCAGCACGATCGCGCCCGGTGCTTTCGTCAGCGAAATGAACCAGGCCGCCAAGCACGCGCCAGATGCCTCGGCAGCCAATATTCCGGCCAAGCGGATCGGTACAGCAGAAGATATGGCAGCGGCGGCAATTTATCTGTGCAGCCGGGCAGGCGATTATGTGGTTGGCGAAACACTGACAGTGGATGGCGGCATTGTGAACGCCTTGCTGCCCAATCTGTTCAATGATCCCTCCGGCAAGGGATAAAGGGTAGCATCAATCGGGTCGCAGCGGTTTGATCTTGAGGACAACGCCATGCAATTCGCACTGACATGGGTCATGAAACTGTTGCCGCTAATTTTCGGCCTTGGATTTCTCGCACCGGTAATTGCCGCTGCCATGCAGGCATTGGCCCTGCCAACACCGTTTGACCTACCTCCACTTTCGCTAGGCTTTGTTATTGGCGGGCTGTGGGGATTGTTCGCCACGATTACGGGGCGGTGGCTATGAGCAGTGCAGCTAAGGCGATTGTCCCGGCGGATCTCAGCCAGCTGAATCAAGGGCAGTTGCGCAAGCTGGAGCTGCAGATTGCCCGCAAATATTCCGGCAAGGTCCCTTGGGGAATTGTCGCCTGGGCGTTTGGCAACCTGCTTGTGTGGCTCAGCCTGTGGCCGCTGGTAATTTTTGAAGCGATCCCGCTGTGGCTGGGTTTTGTGCTGGCCACGATCAGCCTGTCACTGGTTTATCTGCCGACCCATGATGCCCAACACTATATCATCGGGAGGCCGGGCACGAAGTGGCACTGGCTGAACGAGCTGATGGGCCATGCAACAAGCTGGATGATAGTCCTTCCATTTGAACTGCTGAGGGTGACGCATCTGGATCATCATCGGCACACCAACGATCCTGATCTGGACGTTGATATTACCAGTCATGCGGACGGGCCGTGGCAGGCGATCTGGTCGGCTATCAAACACCGGCAACCCAACGCCAAGCGCGGCGATGATTATCTGGCCTCGGCTGCAAGAGCTGGGCGGCCCGACCTCATCTTGCTGACGATAGTCTACAAACTGGGACACATTGGAATTTTGATCGCACTTGCCTGGAGTGGCTATGCGCTGGAGGCATTCCTGCTGTGGTGGCTACCCACCCAGTTGGCCTCGATCTATCTGATATTCTTCCTCTCCTGGGCACCGCACAGCCCAGGCATGGGAACCGGGCGCTATCGCGACACCAAAAACTGGCGATCAAAGGTCGGGAATATCCTGTCGATGGGCATGCAATATCACATCGTGCATCACCTGCATCCCTATATCCCGCTGATGGATACGCCCGCCGCCTATCGCGAGCTGCGCCCCATCCTGAAGGCGCAAGGTTGCCGAATGGAAATGTAGGGTGGGTGACGACCGGAGTAACTTTTGGGCAGTTTGTGCGAAGTATTAATCAGGCACACAGCTGCACAAGGGATCTTCGATGCGCAAATTTTCAAAGACAGTATTGCTGGTTGCCGCAACCGGCATGGCCCTTTCAGCAGGCAGCGTCATCGCAATTGCGCAGTCGGCTGATCAAACGGACGAGGCGCCGCCCGCGGATGATTTCTCCGACATTGAGGCAGCAAGACAAGCGGAAGAGAATGGCGCGCCTCCACCTGTGGTGACGCCGGATGGTGACGCCGAGATTCCCCCAGAGCGGATGGAAGCGCTCGACAATATCGCTCAGGTAGTGGCCGCAATCGATTCCGGTGCCAAACGCCAAGGGAACAATTGGGAGCTTACGATCGACGATACCCAATTGCTGGTGGTCACTGACGTCACCAACGGCCGGATGCGAATTATGACCCCGATTGCGCCTGCAGAGTCACTGCCTGCCGAAGCCCTGATGCGGCTGATGCAGGCCAATTTCGATTCGGCGCTGGATGCGCGATATGCCATCGCTCAAGATCTGGTGTGGGCGACTTTCATCCACTCTCTGGATGATGTGAGTGTGCGCGAGATCGCATCAGGAATGCTGCAGACAAAGACCCTTCGCGACACTTTCGGGACCACCTTTTCCAGCGGCGCGCTCAGCTTCGGGGGCGGAGACAGCAACGCCATTATAGGAGAGCAATTGCAGGAATTGCTCGACCAGTTGGAACAGGACAACACGATCTAGTGACGATTGGGACGCCGCGCACCATGCCGCGCCGGAACAAGTCGTTCAGTCCATCAATTCGCGCACGAACGGTATCAGTCCGGTTTGCCGCTGGCGCTTCATGCGTTCCGCGCTGAGGATTTCGCGAACCTTGTCGAAGCAGACATCGACATTATCATTGATGACGACATAGTCATAAGCATCCCAGTGGCTGATTTCAGCCCGGGCGCGCTCCATCCGGCTGTCGATCACGTCTTCGCTGTCTTGCGCGCGCGCTTCAAGACGGCGGCGCAATTCATCAATGCTGGGCGGTAGAATGAAGACGCGGACAACGTCTTGCTGATCCTTTTGATAGAGCTGCTGCGTGCCCTGCCAGTCGATGTCGAACATGAAGTCCTGCCCATCTTTCAGGGCATTACGAATGCGTCCCTTGGGCGTGCCATAACGATGACCGAAAACAGGGGCCCATTCGTAGAAGTCATCTTCCTCGATCATCTCGTCGAATTCGGCATCATCGACGAAGTAATAATGCACTCCGTCTTCTTCCCCCGGACGCATCGGCCGTGTGGTGACTGAAACTGACAGTTTGATCTCGTTGTCGGCTTCCAAAATCTTGCGAGAAATCGTGGTCTTGCCGGCCCCGGAGGGGGACGACAGGATGAACATCAATCCGCGGCGATGAAGTTGGTCGTTTTCAGCCATGCATGCTGTTGGCGCAATTGCAGGGGGATAATCAAGGGGGCGGGATGAATTACGGCTGCTTTTCTTCAGCCGGATCAGGATCGGTGACAACCAAGGCATCGGCTGGACCCGGTTCGCCCGGCTCCTTGACCAGACGTTTGGACTTGCCGCGGTCATACAGCGTCTTTGCCAGCAAACCGCCGCTGACCAGCAGAGCACCGGGGACCGATTTGGTGGCGATGCGCGACATGCCGTAAAGCGCCAGAGTTGAAACAATAGAGCGCGCTTCGCTTAATTGTTCTGCCTTTTGCGGACTGTAGCTTTTGCGCAGGATACCCTTGTGCATGGTTTTTCGCGTAATTCGGGTGATTCCGCGAATGACCAGATCGGCAATCAGAAGATTGGTCGCCGGATCGGTGCTGGGGCCGGTCATCGCATTGACGCGGCCTTCCTGCTCGTCAGTGACTTCGACAGCCCGCGATTTTCTGGCTTTTTTGATCTTGCTTGTCGCCATCATTATCCCCGGTTGTCTGCATCCAGCCAGACAGGCCGGCGCTGATCAGTCTTTACGACCGAAATCGACGGTAACCACATTGGAGCCGTCTTCCTCACCTTCAACGCTTGTCCTATCGGGCCGTTCCGGGGCATCATTTTCGGCATCGTCATGCTCTTCCGGAGCCAGATCGGCAACGGTTGCCTGAAACTGCAGACCGAAATCCACTGCTGGATCGACGAAGGCCGTAATCGCAGCATAGGGGATGGAAAGCTTGGCTGGGATCTGGTTGAAGCTGAGGCCGACCGAAAATCCATCCTCGCGCACGTCAAGTTCCCAGAACTTGTTCTGCAGCACGATGGTCATTTCATCGGGGAAACGCTCGCGCAGATGGGGGGGGATGGACACGCCCGCAGCGCCGGTCTTGAAAGTAATATAGAAGTGGTGATTGCCGGGCAATTCGCTGCCGCCCTCGACAATTTCACCCAGCACCCTGCCGACCACCGCACGCAGCGCTTCCTGTACGATTTCGTCATAGGGGATCAGGCTGTCTGGTGCATCATCACTCATAATAGTTGCTAGGTGGCGCTGACCGGGGCGTGGGTCAAGCGCTTAATCGCGTGCAATCACAGCAATATTGTTGGCGGCACCAGAGCGATTCCAATGCTTGCGCATGGCCACAGGCGAACTATAGCGCCCCTATGCGAAACGCCCGTATCGAACGTAAGACCGCCGAAACCGCAATAGAGGTTGCCATCAATCTGGATGGTACCGGCAGCTATGACATTTCCACCGGGATCGGCTTTCTCGATCATATGGTGGAACAGTTTTCCAAGCATTCGCTGATCGATGTCACGATGAAGGTGGATGGCGACCTGCACATCGACCAGCACCACACCACTGAAGACAGCGCGCTCGCGCTTGGCCAGGCGATTGCCCAGGCCTTGGGCGACAAGGCCGGAATTGGCCGTTATGGCTCTGCGTACTCACCGATGGATGAAACGCTTGCCCGGGTCGCTCTCGATATTTCCGGACGCCCCTATTTCGTGTGGAAGGCGGGCTTCACTCAGGAAAAGCTGGGCGAATGGGACACCGAGCTGGTCGAACACTGGTTCCACTCTGTCGCTCAGACCGCTGGCATCACGCTGCATATCGAGCTGCTTTACGGCACCAACAATCACCACATTTGCGAGAGCATTTACAAGGGATTTGCCCGTGCGATGCGGATCGCGGTGGAAAGCGATCCGCGCAAGGGCGGGGCCATCCCGAGCACCAAGGGGCAGCTTGGTGGTTAGGTTTTTGTTTGCGCGACGCCCATTCGGGCGCGCGGTATCCTCGCTCACACGCCCTGCGGGCGCGTCGCTGCGGGCGGGCAGTCGCCCTTGCGGCTGCTGCGCAGCCGAGGCATCCCCTTTCTCGCAATGAACTCCAAGACCATCCTGATCGATTACGGCGCTGGCAATCTGCATTCCGTCCACAATGCACTGAAGGCCGCAGGCGCATCGGTTGAAGTTACCGCTGACCCTGATGTTGTGCGCAAGGCAGACCGCATCGTCCTGCCCGGCGTGGGTTCTTTCAAGGCGTGCGCGCAAGGGTTGCGCAGCCAGATCGGCATGGTCGAAGCTTTGGAAGAGCGCGTTCGCAGCCAGGCAACACCTTTTCTCGGCATCTGCGTCGGGATGCAACTGCTGGCCGATCGCGGGTTGGAGCATGGCGAGGCTCTGGGGCTCGGCTGGATTGCTGGCGAAGTGGTCCGGATCGAGGCGAAAGATCCGGCGATCAAGGTGCCGCACATGGGCTGGAACGACGTGGCCCTGCTGCCGCATGCACGCGGTCATGCGTTGATCGAGCAGGGCGAAGCGTATTTTCTCCACTCCTATCACTTCGCCGCGCATGACCCGGCCCATGTCTGCGCCATGACCGATCACGGCCAAGGCCTGGTCGCGGCGGTTGCGAGCGAAACTGTAGTAGGGGTGCAATTTCATCCCGAGAAGAGCCAGTCCTACGGGTTGGAGTTGCTCTCTCGATTTCTGGAGTGGAAACCGTGATTGTCTTCCCTGCAATTGACCTGAAGGGCGGCGAAGTGGTCCGCCTGGCCGAGGGCGATATGGATCGTGCCACCGTCTATGGTGACAATCCGGCAGCCCAGGCAATGATCTTTGCCGAAGCAGGCGCGCAGCATCTTCATGTCGTCGATCTTGACGGCAGTTTTGCCGGTCGCACGGAAAATCGCGATGCGGTGGAAGCCATTGTCGAGGCCTTTCCCGGCTATGTCCAATTGGGCGGGGGCATTCGTGATGCAGCCGCAGTCGAAGGCTGGTTCAAGCTGGGCGTGGCCCGCATAGTCATGGGCTCGGCGGCGCTCAAAAACCCCGAATTCGTCAAGGACATGGCGCGGGAATGGGAAGGCGGCATCGTGGTGGCGGTGGATGCGAAGGACGGCATGGTCGCGACCGAGGGCTGGGCCGATGTGTCCGATGTTCCGGTGGTGGATTTGGCCCGCCGGTTTGAGGATGCCGGTGTCGCCAGCCTGCTGTTCACCGACATTGGCCGTGATGGCTTGCTCAAGGGCGTGAACATCGATGCGACGCTGGATCTGGCGCGCCGGGTGGACATTCCTGTGATTGCCAGCGGCGGGGTCAAGGGGCTGGATGACATCCACATCCTTTCGCTCAACGCGCATGAGGGGATCGAAGGTGTGATTACCGGCCGCGCTCTTTACGAAGGGCGGCTTGATTTGGCCGCTGCCATTGCGATGGGCTCGCGCGAATGACCGTTCGCGTCCGCGTCATCCCGTGTCTTGATGTGGCCGATGGCCGCGTGGTCAAGGGCGTCAATTTCGTCGATCTGAAGGACGCTGGCGATCCGGTCGAGCAAGCCACTGCCTATGATGCAGCGGGCGCTGACGAATTGTGCTTCCTGGACATTTCCGCCAGCCATGAAGGGCGCGGGACCTTGCTGGATATCGTCCGGCGGACAGCAGAGGTCTGCTTCATGCCGCTGACTGTTGGCGGCGGCGTCCGATCGGTTGACGATGCGCGCGCGCTGCTGCTGGCCGGTGCAGACAAGGTGGCGATCAATTCAGCCGCCGTGGCCCGGCCCGAACTGGTCGCCGAAATCGCCGAGAAATTCGGCAGCCAATGTGTCGTGGCCAGTGTCGATGCGCGTAAGACGGGCGAGGGCACCTGGGAAATTTTCACGCATGGCGGCCGGAAGCCGACCGGTATCGATGCCGTTGAGTATGCCGTCAAAGTGGCCGAGTTGGGCGCAGGCGAGTTGCTCGTCACCTCTATGGATGGCGACGGCACGCAGGCGGGATATGATCTTGAGCTGACCCGCACGATTGCCGATGCCGTAAGCATCCCGGTGGTGGCCAGTGGCGGGGTCGGCAATCTTGACCATCTGGTCGAAGGTGTCCGGGAGGGCGGGGCGAGCGCAGTGCTGGCCGCATCGATCTTCCATTTCGGCAAACATTCGATCGCCGATGCGCACGCGGCATTGCGCGCCGCCGGATTGCCCGCGCGGGCGTTATGAAATCAACAGAGCGTTGAATTTTCGGCTTCGCGAGCGTAGCGAACCGATCCAGAAGCAGACCAGAACAATTCTGGATTGCCGCGCGCCTTGGGCGCTCGCAATGACGAGTATGCAAAGTGGCTGACACACTAAAGCGCCTTGAACAGACCATCGCCGAGCGCGCCACCGCCTCACCGGACTCCAGCTATGTCGCCAAGCTCAATGCCAAGGGGCTGGAAACCATCGCCAAAAAACTGGGCGAAGAGGCGACGGAGACCATCATTGCCGCGCTTGCTCAAAGCCGTGATGATCTTATCGGTGAAAGTGCCGATCTGCTGTTCCACCTGATCGTCTTGCTGCAAGCCAAGGGGGTCGTGTTGAGTGATGTCATGGCCGAACTCGACCGGCGCGAGGGAACATCAGGATTGGTCGAAAAAGCCAGCAGGAACCAATAGTCATGCCAATCGATGCCACGCAACGCTATGATGACGACAATATCTTCGCCAAGATCCTGCGCAGCGAAATCCCTTCGACCAAAGTGTATGAAGATGATCACGCCTATGCGTTCGAGGACATCAATCCGCAGGCGGAAATTCACACTCTGGTGATCCCCAAGGGGCGATATGTGAGCTGGGACGATTTTTCCGCTCATGCATCAGCTGAAGAAATTGCCGGTTTTGTTCGCGCTGTGGGCGAGGTTGCCCGGATGAAAGGGTTGGTTGAGCCGGGTTATCGGATGATGGCCAACATCGGCGCTCATGGTGGGCAGGAAGTGCCGCATCTGCATGTCCACATCTTTGGCGGGCAGCCACTGGGTCCGATGATCGCGAATTAGTTTGACCCTCAAGCGCCGTGCGGCGAACGTCGGTAAGCCTTGGCTTTCGGCCTAACCGGCCGGCGCGCAGTCGCGCTTGCGACGCCATTGGCGTCGACCTGTTCTGCACAAGAGGCTTGGTTGCGGAGGACGGGCCCGACGGGGCCGCAAGGCCGACTGGCCGCTCGCAGACTTGATAGGGTCGAGGAACTCTCAAACAAGCAGACTCGAATAAGCCACGTTTCATCGCCATAAGTCTGAACCGCTCAAAACCCCGCTTCCCAGCGAATCCACGCTAGGCTAAGACACGCGGCGATGATCGCTCCCAATCCTCCCGGCGGCTGTTTCGATGGTGCGCGCCACCTTTATGCAGTGCGGGTCTATTACGAAGACACCGACCTTTCCGGGATCACCTATCACGCCAATTACCTGCGCTGGTTCGAACGCGCCCGGTCCGACCTGTTGCGGATGCTCGATATTGATCAGCGGGCCGCGATTGAGCAAGGTGAGGGCGCCTATGCCGTGTCTGAGATCAATCTGCGGTATCTGCGTCCTGCGAAGCTGGATGATGATGTGGTGATTGAAACAATATGCACCGAACTGGGTGCAGCCAGCTGCCGGATGCAGCAACGCGCAATCAGGAATTTCAGCGGCGAACATGAAGTGTTAAGCGAGGCGACATTGCGGGTTGGCTTTATTGCCCCCGATGGCCGCCCCCGCCGCCAGCCGCCGGAATGGCGGGCCGCCTTTGCATCGTTTATGGAAGACACAAACACATGACTTCATCCGCCATCCTCGGGCTTGCTGGCAATGCGACCCGGCTCGATCCGCTCGACCTGTTTTTGCAGGCCGATATCGTCGTGCAAGCGGTCATGCTCGGCCTGATACTGGCCAGTCTGTGGGTGTGGACGATCATCGTCTCGTTCTCGCTCAGGATGGGCCGGATCGAACGGCGGACGCGTGATTACGAAGAAGAGTTCTGGGAAAGCGAGGATTATGATCGCTTGCTGGGCAAGCGGGCGCGCGGCGACATCCCTTCGGCACGCATTGCATCGCGGGCCATGGACGAATGGAAAAGCTCGACGGCGAAACCTCCTGTCGACCGGGTTGGCACCCGGCACCGCACGGCCAGCGCAATGGAAAGCCAGGTCGCCCAGGAAGCTGACGAATTGGCCGACCGGCTCAACTTTCTTGCCACCACTGGCGCAGTTGCGCCCTTTGTCGGATTGTTCGGCACGGTGTGGGGCATCATGAACAGCTTTTTCCAGATCGGCGCGCAGGAAAGCTCCTCGCTCGCCGTGGTCGCGCCGGGCATTTCCGAGGCCTTGTTCGCGACCGCCATCGGTCTGTTTGCCGCGATCCCGGCGGTGATTGCCTACAACCGATTCAGTCACCGGGTGAACCGGTTCGAAGCCTCGCTGCAGCGCTTTGCCGATCGCTTCCACGCCAGCCTCAGCCGCGAATTGGATAAAGTGTGATGAAGGTGGTGGCTTTATCCATCATCGGCTGCGAAGCAGCCGCAAGGGCGACCGCCCGCCCGCAGCGACGCGAGCAAAGGTCGCATGAGCGAGGAAATCGCGCGCGCGGAGGGGCGTGCGTAATACAAGGAAATGAGGCATAATGGCGATGGGTTTGGCCTCAACAGGACGCAAATCGCGCCGGTCGCGCCGCGCCCCCATGGCCGAGATCAACGTTACGCCCTTTGTCGATGTGATGCTGGTGTTGCTGATCATCTTCATGGTGACAGCGCCGTTGCTGGCCTCTGGCGTGCCGGTGGAATTGCCCGACAGCCGCGCCAATCCGATCGATCAGACGCCCGATCAAGTGACCATCGCGATTGACGAAGCCGGGGTCATTTATGTCGATGATACCCGCATTCCCACGGGCGGATTTCCTGATGCTCTGCTGCAAATCGATCCCGGATCATCGGCCAATGCGCCGGTCATTGTGCTGCGGGCGGACCGGACGTTGGACTATGGCCGGGTGATGGCCGTAATGGGCGAATTGAACCGCGCAGGTTTTAATTCGATCTCACTGGTCACCAACGGTTCAGTCTCGCCGCCATAGCGTTGCGATGATGGTGGAACGTCCAACCTTTTCGGCAATCCCCGCTCGAGCAGC